>JAGWNF010000011.1 GCA_028871455.1 Alphaproteobacteria bacterium | reverse complement strand
CGAGGCTAAGGCCGATGTGTTCGATTACATCGAGCGCTTCTACAATCCGAAACGCCGGCATTCGACAATCGGATATATGAGCCCTATGGAGTTCGAGATGAAGGCGGGATTAGCTTAAGCGGCTGTCAACCGAACCGGCAGCAGGCCAAGTGACCCGGCATTTAACAATGCGCGGGCGTTTGTCGAACGTTTGCTTGCGTAGTGTATGCGGTCTATGTTGTCCACGGTGGTCAACGTGCTGTTTGGACAACGGTAGGGCAGATTTCTGAGTCAGTTCAGCGCGTTACGAAAACCGGCGTCTCCTCCCGCTTGGGACGCCGCTCGCAAATGGGACTTGCTAGCGCGAGCGCAAGTAATCGTTTCGACCCAGAAGCTCCAGTTTAACACCTCGATAAAACGCAAGAACGCCTGGACAGGCGTTGTCGAAACCGTTCAAGTCCGCGAGGGCTATATTATCCCCCTCCGTTGTCGGAGAGGGGGATAATACAACCGTGTCTGACGTGAACGGTTTCGACAACGCCGACATTAATATCAAAGGGTCCCTGACTTGTGATTCAGGGGTAAAGAGCCGTCCCCTAATCGGGCGCTCAATCTCGGAAGGCTATTTCAAAACATTTCTTCGTCACCGCTGGATCGGCGTCCCGAAGCAATTTGTCAAAATAGGTAGCGTGTCGAAGTGCTTTGATCAGTGAGTCGGCGTCAGACAACATTGCGACGTCATTGATTGCTAGGGGCTCGGCCAAAAAATGATCGTGCATGATGAACACAAAATCTTGGAGGTTCAGCCAGAACTCGTCCCATTCTTTCTTGGTAGCAGCACCAAGGGTCTTGCGGTCTAGCATAGTATTTCGATCCAAATGCGAGATTATCTTGTCTCTCGCGAGCTTCAATTTGTTCCGAAACTCGTGAATCATTTTGGAAAGATCGATCAGACGGTCGAGCTTGGCGGGCGTGGCAGAAAAATCCGCATTACTAACAAAAAACTCAATTGTGTGATTCTCATTGCCGAAGGTAGTTTCGGGGTCGGTGACCTTGCAAATCTGCAATATCAGATGTTCGATCAGGATGAGGTTCAGGTCACCGAAGAAGATGGGGGCTGTTTGATGCAGTAAGCGCTTTTCATCGTCGTCGGTGAATTCGAACAATATGCGGAAGTGCTGATAAAACGATCTTATCCGTACGCAGAAGTCTGCAAATGCTTTGACATCGTCCTTGGATACGGCACGGTTGGTCATCGGCATCTCCGATTCAGCACCTGCTAGATAGCAACTAGAACACCGAATGCGCTCGGGCGCGCACTGGCCCTAGGTTTCCATATCCATTATAACGCGCAGCGATCTACGACTAATGGCCGAGCAAGTAGGAAGTTTCCGGCGATAATTGCTGGGGGGCGCAGGTATGGCGGCGCGGAAAAGGTATTATGGCCAGTTATCGGGGACAAGGAATCCGCAAGAAGGATTCCTCCTCTTGTCGCCCGAGTTTTGGCAGAGTGCCGAAAAGCTACGCCTGGAGTCGGCGCGGCACCCGCAGGCTGCAACGCATAGCTTCATGATTGTACCGGCAATATGTCTCTACCACGCCGCCCTTGAGAGTTGGCTCAACGAACTCCTGGCTTTTGACGCTTCTCGTTCGCGTAAGCGGGGGAAGGTCAGCGAAGCACAAACGATGTTCGAACTTCAGGATAGGCCACTCGGAGCCAAAAAAAATTGTTGATGCGCTCAGCGCACTACGACTCAAAGATGCGTTCTCACACATCGTGCAAGCCAACGCGGTCAAGTTCGTCAACTTCCGCAACTCCGTTTACCACTACTCGCCCGAGATGCGCTCGATCAGCGATTGCCCAGTCGCTGCAATGGAGGTCTTTAAGCTGGTGGATTTACCAATGACAACTTCACTTTGGATATATCGTGCTGGCCATCCAAAGGTGGGGGATTGGTGCGCAAATGTAGTACGCGCCTTCATGATAGAAGTCTGGCGAATTTGGGGGCGTCCGTCAGAATTTGACACTCGTCCATACAAAGCCATTTGGGAGATACCAAGATGGGCCGCGCAGTGAAGAATCGCAGGAAGGCGGCCCAAATCAGGACATTGGCGTTGGCACAGGTTAGGAACCCAGCGCTGCTAACAATTTTCAACGGTCCATATGCGAATCGCCTCACAACCTTTATCGACATTCTCGCGTTTACGCGCGACGTGGTGAGCTTGTCCACCAGACCGGGATTAATCTATAGCATCGAGGCTGTTCTCAGCAGGCTCCGCAACTTACAATCTAACATCGATGGCAAACGAGCACGTGAAGGTGTTCGGCACGATGCGCGGATGACATGCTTCTCTGATAGTGTCGTGCTCTCGTATGCTACGCAGCCTGGAGCAGCCAATCGAGCGCTAGCGGACGCTGCATTCATCGGACGAGTTCTGTTGGCAGGTGGCTATCTCCCCCGCGGGGCGATCACGGTCGGCAAGTTGGTGCATACAGAAAAGATTATTTTCGGAGAAGCCTTGATCCAGGCCGCACATGAAGAGAAAAGCAGCGTCATCACCCCCCGTGTTGCACTCTTGCCGGTTTTTCATGATCTCGTTCGGTTGCAATTCGCAGGCATAGCTGAAGATAAATCAGCATTTGTTCGGGATCGTGGCGATGGGCCATTCGTGCACATCCTCGGTAATCGTTGGCCATTTATCGAACAAGAGAGACGCGACCGTGCTGCGCAAGGCATTGCAGGCGATGCGGTAGCGGAGATGTATGACGAGATTAGACTGGCAATGCCAGTTCGGTACTCCGATGCACCTCACGATCGAGCGCGGGATAAAATCCGATGGGTACGCGACTACGTAAACGACACTATTAGCGAGCAACAGTTGTCGCTGGGCTTCCGGGTGATTCTGCCAGGCGATTCAGAGATGCCAGCTCCTCCGTGATGCAGAGCCGTAAATACTTGATTGCAAGAGGCGCTTTTGCGTGGTCCTAGTTGTATTCTGTGTTGCTTGACCGTTCCTTATTGGATCAACTAGATCAGCGTCTTACCGATTGCGATTGCAACGCGCTCGATAAACTCGACTGATTCAGTTGCGAGCGTCTTTGTAATCGGCCATCGAAATCCAGGATTTGCAGGATCGACGTCAGCTTCGTGCGCTATCTTATTTCTGCGATCGGTAATCAGCTTTAGGCGCGTTTGAACACTTTCACCGGTCATACCGAGCTCCCGACCAACCGCGTCCCAAAGTACCGTGGAAGATATCAACTTCACGGCCTCGGCAATCCTGCTAGGGTCTTGGAAACTCAGCCAAGAATGCCTCATCCTGACCGCATCGCTGATAAGCGTCTCAGCCGGCAAGCCTTGTAACACAGACTCAATAGTGACAATTGCCATAGGGAAGCGATTATAGCGCCGCGTTTTAGGCCTGTTCCCTTTTGCAATTTCTATCATGCCGAGACGAATCAACTCATGAACAAACTGATCCAGCGCGCTTACGGCAAACACTAATTGGGCACGCAATATGTCGGAAACATCGATGACTGGCGTCGTCAAATTTTCGACACCTTCCGCCAAGTTACCGAGTTCTCTAATGCGCCTAACGTTCTCTTGAAACTGAACGAGAGCGCTATGCATTTTTCGCGAGAGAAGCTACGTGTTCGGCCATCGCTGCGAAAATCGCCCGAAACTCGTCGCGCTTTTGACGGTCCTGCTGAAGGACGGTCCCCGTGTGGCCAAACATTTGGTCCTTCAACGCAAACACGGGGGTTTTATGAGTTTGAGACGTCGCAATAAGAGTATTGAAATCCGGAATTTGAGCGAGACAGTAAGAGGCGTCGGCCCGCACCCCGGCACTCTCATACATTTTATCATCAAAGGTCACACCCGATTTACGAAGAGTCGGAAACAGCGTATTCGAAACCATCTCATTTACAGCGTTAATCCAAGATTGAAATCCTTCGGTGGCCTGTCCCTTACGCGGACGATATTTCTGAATCACCGTTCCTAAGAACTTCAATCGTGGCTCCGGAAACGGGTACGCTGCACTCTTCAGTGTTTCTAACGTTGCGGCCTTCTTCGCCCATTCAATCCATTTCGGAAGAATTCTGGAAAGTGAATTGATCGCCATCAGACTAAAATAATCGGGTGCAGTCGGGACCAGAAAACAATCACTGGTCATAAGAAGATTTTCGTTGATTGCACCCAAACTGGGGCTCATGTCGATTAAGACGAAATCTGCCTTTGTAGCCACCGCAATTAATGAAATTAGAAAGTGGAATGCACCCGGTAAATTTCTCAACGCCTGAATCGATCCTGAGAGTTCCTGGGCGATACCCAGCGTAACTTCATATTCAGAAAGGTTCACGTGCCCCGGTAAGAGAAATAACCGACTACGGGATTTCACTCGAACGCAATCGACCGATTCAATTGTTCTCGGCTGTGCTTCAAAAGCTGGTGTCAAAGCGTCATAGATATTTTGGTGCGGATGTTTCTTGTAAAACTCATCAAGATCTTCCGCGGAATCAAAATCGAGCACCAAGCCGGTTAGGTTACATTGGGGATCTGCATCTATCATCACAACATTGTGGCCCATTTCGGCAAGCATCCAACCAAGATTAAATGTTGTGGTCGTCTTGCTTACGCCGCCTTTGTGGTTGAACAAGGAGATGGTCTTATGCATCAGGAACACCCTTCAATTTTTTGTTTCTGTAGCCTCAGCTCTGGACCAAATGCGAACCATCGGGACGACATTTCCCAGATGCCGTGAACGCTATCATTCTGTTGGGGTATCTGGAAGCTGGCAGATGGCTCTGGGAGGCTTCCGGGGTGAGAGTCTCCCATTTCTTGATTCCAGGTTTCCAATCAATTCAGCGAACGAACGAACCGGCCGAGGCATTTCTGAGCGTCGCCTGAAACGTCGATCGCTCGAACGATATTTCGAGCCAGCTGCGGATTGAGCCGACATACGCCATCGTCCAAAAGCACGAAGTCCGCCGGTTCGAATCTCTGGTGCTGCACGAATTCCAACACCTGCCGATCAATGACCGGCCGTAATGGCTCCATCAGGTCATAGACCAGCGCTTGCTTGCCGCTGTAGCTGCCATGGAGATACCCGAATGCCGGGTCCAGACCCGAGGCCACGATCTGGCGGCGCACTTGGGTTTCGAGCACGCCATAGGCGTAATTGAGCATCGCGTTGAAAGGATGTGTAGCAAAGCGGTTGGGATTGGAGATTTTGCCGGCTTTCGATGATCGGGGTCCGATCCGATACCAATCATCGGGGAAAGGATGGCGCTTCGTGTTTGACCAATTGAGTGAATGCGACCGCCATGCATTGAAATACGCGTATCCCACTCGGCCCTCGATACCCCTTAATTGGCCGACCGACGGAGGAACCCGGCGCCCAAGATCAGCCAATTCAGCGTTGAGCTTTTTGAGTGCCGATTTAGCAACTGGCGAATTCGGGAATGCTGATCGCAATGTCGCGATGCTATTGGCCACCTTCTGAGTAATCAGGTCGTGGGCAATGCGAACGCATTGCCTGCCGGCGCGGGCCGCCCTCTGGCGCTCGGCCAGCTTGGTACTCACGGCCGTCCCGATCATGCAGACGATATTGGTCACCTCACCCCGCCAATTGATTTGCACCATGGGAATCTGGCGAGTGCCGAGCCATGCCAATGCGTCAAATGAAATTCCGCCGTCCACGTCGAGCAGGACAATCCGCGACGGTAGGCGCCAATCGCCGGAAAAGAACCGCCATTCCTCCCGATCCTGCGGGTAATGGGTAAAGCCATTCCGGACCAAGAGACTGCCGTGATCGATCCGCAGGCTGACGCCATGGCCGGTCAAAATGAGCGGTTCGGCAATTCCAGCCCGTTTCACGAATTGACGGGACTTCGGGGTGATCTTCTGGAGCCAGAAATCCGATCGATCGGCCCATGAACGATCATCATGATCGGAATGAACGGCTGATTGATCATCTGATTGAACGGAATGATCGGATGATTGTCCATTCGACTTAGTTAATTTCGACCGACCTGAATATGATCTCGATTGCGGGCTATTATTGCGACCGGCAATTGCGGCTTCGATGGTTGAGCTACGGAGCATAAAATTGCATCCCTTTATTCCGGATCAAATTCCCCAGTTCGGCCACCATGAGTGTCCGCAATGAACGGTCCGAATGATGCCAATTCAAGGTCAGCTGCGTCGACTGCCGGCCCGTTATTTCATTGATTATTATAGGAAAATTCATATTTCCGGTCAATTTACGGGGTTCCATAATCCCAAGAAATTGCTGCCGAATACGCGCTTTGCGCTTCACACAATTGATAGGCTCCACCGGTTCGGAATTGCGTGAGCACCTCCAAGGTCATAGACCTATTCGCACTGGAGTCGGCCGAGAACACCTTCATGAGAGCCCGTATTGACAACGACGATGGTCACAGCTCCTGGGAAATCGCGGAGAAGGCTTATAACGATAAGTTTCTCTCTGCATTAGGGTCCGAATTCAAATTCACAGCCCTTGATCCAAAACTCGCGTACGAACTGAGGCGTATCGCTGACAATTACATCTTGGAGCGTCGGTTTGGCGACTTGCACGAATTGCCGGCGACTGCCCGAAAAACATATCAAGATTTTCTCAAGGTCACTGAGGCGTTCCTGAATTGGCTCAAAAAAAGCTATGACCATCCGCATTTCTATAACATCGCGACCGAAATCCTAATGACCGCCCGCGGGCGTCGCGAGCCGGAAACGCAGACCGACTTCCCGGGATTAACTGAGCATCAGAAACGTGTGGAGTCACATTACCGCGAGCTACTCCGTTTGGCCGTGCTTTTGAGGGCCACTCTGATTCGCCGTATCAAATCGTTGAAACGCAGCCCGGGCCCGAAACCTGACACGGCGCTGCGGCATTTCATCCTTGGATGTTCGGAATTCTGGACACATCAATTAGGCCGTAAGTTCACCATCGATTATCACAAGGGCGCCGGATTAACAGACGCTTTTAAGTTCTGCCGCGCACTTTTACAGCCGCTTGAGCGGGTTCGGGAAAAAGACGTTGTGACGGCGATGCGTGCGGAAAAATCCTTGTCCCGCAAATCTGAAATGCGAGCTAGGTCGAAGCGGACCTGATCCTTCACATAGTTGCCTAAACATAATCGGTATACGACTCTGCCAGCGCTTTAGTTTCACTATCCCGGTCCGTGGTTGCACTGTTTGCGCGTTCTCGACGGAGGGAACGGGCAATGGCACGGCGTCGAAAAAGGTTTCGGCCCAGCAGATCAAAACACAAGCGACCCCAACGCTCACGACCGGGGCGCACCAGTCGATCGCATAAGAGACCGAAACGTCGGCTCCGCGCAACAGTCGCACGAAACCTAGGAAAGAAGTCACGCCGACCATTACGCCGTCGTGTAACTCGGCGAGAAGCGAAGCGCCTTAAGAAAACGCGCGCCTCGGTGAAGCGGCGGGCACTTCGATTGAAAAGGCATCGGCGGCGCAGCCGCCTAATGCTCACGTTCAGCAACGGCCAACGGCACCTCGCCGTGCTAAGCCGCAGGATGGCGCGCAAGAACGGCCGCTATCTAAATGCTGTCCGCCGATTGCTGCGCACGAATGACCCGTCGGCGCTGGAGGAATTTGCTGGGCAATCGATCAGGGACGTACAGGGTCGCGAATTCTCGCTCGAAACGCGCGTCAACGCTCTGTACCGGGTCAACTCGGTTCCCGAGCCAATCGCCGAAGTCTACCAGGTCATCACCTAAAAGACCGGAGCATGCCCAATGTCGAAGCGTCGCAGAATGAAAGCTCTCCACCGCGCATGTGTCGCCTATGGCGAGGCAAACTTGAGGAAGTTGAAGGGATATCACATCGGTGGTGTGACTGCCGTACTTTGCAGAAATTGCTTCCGCCGGTTGAAGCGTACGCATAGCACCAAGCCACGACCGATGTCGATCCCGCCGGATAAGCTCGAAGTCGTTACCGACGCACTGCTTGCGGAAGTCGATTTACTCGTGACGGTGGCGGAATCGCGGATGCGGTTCGCACAAGCGTTGATCAATCGCATGCAGCGCGAGGCGCTCGATCCATCGCCTGACAAATGAGCCGGAAATGTCTTTCCCGTCTAAACCATTTTTCCATGGAGTGGTGAAATGACTGCGAATGAAAGCCAGTTTGAACGCCCGATCCCGCCGAATGCGGTATGCGCGCAATGCGGCGGACGTCACACGACTCTCAAATGGCACTGTCTGACCGGCAACGGCGATCATCCCCGGCGCTTCCTGCTTTGCGATGGATGCGCGGAGCGAATCAAAGCGACGGCGCAGGCGGCGCAACGTTCATCCACACCGAGCCCGTCAATGAGCGAAGCCGAGATGCAGCAGGAGACGCGCCGGCAGAAAGCGTTTGAGCGGCTCGGCACCGACAATCCGATCTGTGTCTGTTGTGGCGAGACCGATTGGCGCTGCATGGAGCTGCATCACGTTGAAGGCAAGGACCATGGCAAGACCTTGGTCTGCGTCTGCCGCAACTGCCATCGCAAGCTGAGCCATATGCAAAAGGATCACACACAATCGGCCAGGCTCGGCAAGCCACCGACGAACATCGAAAGCATCGGCAAGTTGCTTCAAGGGCTGGCTGATTTTCTGATCATGCTTGCCGAGAAGTTGTGGGAGTACGGAGCCTATCTCATCGAACAGGCCAGCGCGCCGAAGCCGAAAGTGAAGCCGGTCCGGCCATGACTAGTCGTTCAGCACCACCAATCACCGACGTTCTGCCGATCGCGGTTCGGGCCTATGGTGTGCGCGAAGGCAAGCGGGCACCACGGCTCGAATTCTCGGCACGCGGACCATCTCAAACATTCTTGGTCTTCGATTGCGAGACCACGACCGATGCAGCCCAACGATTGCGAGTCGGGGCCTATCAGCTACGGCAAGGTGAAAAACTCCGCGAGCGAGGGCTGTTCTTCAATCCCGACGCCTTGACGCCAACAGAGGTTCGACTGGTTGAGCAATACGCGACCGACAAGCGGATCAAGCTGAGAACGCTACGGGACTTCCGCGAAAACATATTCATCCGTGTCGGCTATCACTGGCAGGCAACTACGATCGGCTTCCACATCGCGTTTGACCTATCGCGCATTGCCGAAGGGCATTCGCACACGCGCGGCAAGATGCGCCCCGGCTTCAGTCTTGAGACCAGGCCAGACAAGAAAGGTCCGCGCGTCCGCATCAAGCACATCTCACGCGCCTGCCTCATGGAATTCTCGGGCCCTGGCCAGCGCCTCCCGCGCGGACAGGTTAAGCGTAAGGTCGAGGCGCCGCGACGTCGGCCGGCTTTCGTGGACGTCGCGACGCTGGCCCACGCCTTGCTCAGCCAAACATTCAGCCTGCGCACGCTTGCCGAGAAGTTAGAAACGGAACATCGCAAGCTCGACAGCGATGATCACGGCAAGGAGCTGAAGCCTGAATATCTCGACTACGCGATCCAGGACGTGCAGGTGACGTGGGAGTGTTTTGTCGAGTTGTGCCGCCGGTTAGCAGTCCACGGGCTGACGCAAACCCCCGTACACCGCATTTTCAGTGAAGCCAGCATCGGCAAGGGTTATCTCCGCGAGATCGGCGTGCGCGGCTGGCGTGGGATGCAGCCGGATTTCCCACCAGCATTGCTTGGCAAGATCATGGGCGGGTATTTCGGCGGGCGGACCGAGGTGCACCAGCGCCGGTTATCCAACCAGATCCTCTATTTCGACTTCACTTCTGACTACACAAGTGTTTCGACGTTGATGGGCTTATGGCGCTTCGTCATCGCAAAGGGCGTGACGTGGCATGATGCTACGGCCGAAACGCGGGCGTTTGTGGAGCGCATCACTCTGGCCGATCTGCAAAAGCCGGAGACCTGGCGCCGGCTCCACGTCATCGTGCAAATCGAGCCCGATGGCGACGTGCTGCCGGTTCGCACGAAATACCGCTACGAGCCGTCGCCTTTAGACGGACGAAAGGATCACTATACTATCGGGCTCAACCACCTCAGTTCTGACCAGCCTTTTTGGTACGCGCTGCCAGACGTGATCGCCTCGAAGCTGATCACGGGCAGCGCGCCTAAGATCATTAGGGCCATCGCGTTCGAGCCCAAAGGGCCACAGGACGGTTTGCGGCCGGTCACGATCGCCGGCAACCCCGAATTTCGCGTTGATCCGCTCAAGGAGGATTTCTTCAAGCGGCTCATCGAACTGCGGAAACAAAGCAACGAGCAGGACGAAAAGGTGCTCAAGCTTGTCGCCAATTCGGTGGGCTACGGAATCTTCGTACAGCAGGACGTGCAGGAACTGGCCGAGCGGGTCGCCGTTCACTGTTACCCCGCTACCGGCCGGGAATTCCTGGTCGATATGGACAAAGTGGAGCAGCCGGGCGAGTTCTTTCACCCGCTCTTGGGCACGCTCATTACCAGTGCAGCCCGCCTGATGCTGGCAATCACCGAACGGCTGGTCTTTGACGCCGGGCTCGATTGGGCCTTCTGCGATACCGACAGCATGGCGATCGCCAAGCCCGCCGGTATGGACAACCCCGAGTTCTATCGCCGGGCTGAGTCGGTGCGGACGTGGTTCGATACGCTCAATCCGTATGCTGTGCCGGTGCAGCTCTTCAAGCTGGAGGACGTGAATTTCCGCATCGTCAACGGCAAAACCACCAAGGAGCTGGAGCCGCTTTGCTGCTACGCGATCTCTTCCAAGCGCTATGTCCTGTTCAACATCGGTGCCGACGGTCAGCCGATCATCCGCAAGGCCACCGCCCATGGCCTGGGCCATTTGCTGGCGCCATTTGATGACATCCCACCCGGCTTTCCGCCGCCGGCTGTGCCCCTCAAAGAGATGGTCGATGAGATCGGCGTCAAGCCTTGGCAATACTGCGTCTGGAGCTGCATCCTCCGCGCCGTATTCGAGGGCCATCCAGATCAACCGGACTTCTCGATCCTGCCGAATTTCGATCGGCCGGCCGTCACGCAGTACAGTGCGACAACGCCGCACCTGTTGGATGGCTTCGAGAGCTATAACCGAGACAAGCCCTACGCCGAGCAGGTCCGGCCATTCGGATTCATGGATATGCTCCAGGCGGATCCGACTGCCGATTGGGAAGCGTGGCGGGCGGCGAATGGCTTGGAGCCAGCCGATGGCGAGCCGCCGTGTGTGATCGCGCCCTATGATCGCGACGCAGCCAAGGCCGCGACGCGGTGTTTCGACCGCGACAGCGGCAAGCCGGTGCCAGCGAGCATGCTACGGACATATGCCGATGTCCTAGCGCAATACCATCTCCGCCCGGAATCAAAATTCCTGAATGCCGACTATTGCGACTCCAGCACAACACGGCGCCGGCACGTGCAGGTTCAATCCATCATCAATATCGGCAAGGAAGCCAATCGATGGGAGGAGCAATCGTATGTCGGGGCATACGAGCCTGAGGCGGAACTGGAATACGGCGTAGCGCGCTCGGCCATCCGATCGGCGCGTCGGGCACGCGCATCCTGGTCACGCTGCTCTACGAGATGGGCAAGCGCAACGCCCGGAAGGGCCTCGCCACGCTCTGCATCGGCGGCGGCATGGGCATCGCCATGTGCGTCGAGCGCGATTGAATCGATATTGATTTCGTCATGCCCGGACTTGTTCCGGGCATCCACGCCTTCGAGACGTGGATAGCCGGGCCCGGCCCGGCCATGACGGGTGAGAGAGCTTCCTTTTTCTTCCCTCGCCCCCGTTAGGGGGAGAGGGCAGGGTGAGGGGGCCCATAAGAAGGCGTCGCAGGAAACGGTCTGAGGACGAGGGGAGTATCGGGCATGTCCAGGGTCGCAGTCGTCACCGGCGGAACGCGCGGCATCGGCCGCGCCATCTCGGAGGCGCTCAAGGGCGCCGGCTACGTCGTCGCCGCGAATTACGCCACCAGCCACGAGCCGGCGAAGCAGTTCACCGCCGAGACCGGCATCCGCGCCTTCGCCTTCGACGTCTCCGACTTCAAGGCGTGCGAGGCGGGCGTCAAGCGGATCGAGGCCGAGCTCGGGCCCATCGATGTTCTCGTCAATAATGCCGGCATCACGCGCGACGCCGTGCTCCATCGCATGACGCCGGAGCAGTGGCAGGCCGTCATCGCCTGTAACCTGACCTCATGCTTCAACATGTGCCGTCTCGTCATCGAGGGCATGCGCGCGCGCGGCTTCGGCCGCATCGTCAACATCGGCTCGATCAACGGCCAGGCCGGCCAGTACGGCCAGGTCAACTACGCCGCCGCCAAGTCGGGCATCCACGGCTTCACCAAGGCGCTGGCGCAGGAAAGCGCCGCCAAGGGCATCACGGTCAACGCCATCGCGCCCGGCTACATCGACACCGAGATGGTGCGCGCCGTGCCCGAGGACGTGCTGAAGAAGATCATCGCGCGCGTGCCGATCGGCCGCCTGGGTCACGCCGACGAGATCGCGCGCGGCGTGCTCTTCCTGGTCGCCGACGAAGCCACCTTCATCACCGGCTCGACGCTCTCGATCAACGGCGGCCAGCATATGTACTAGCGCGTAGCAAAGGCCGCGCGGGCGCGTAGCACCTGACGTGCGAAGCTCGACCGGAGAGGCGCGGCCGTCTTGCGAAGCAAATAATCAGAAGTCGCGTGATCGCTTCATGCCCCGCGCTTCCTTCTCCCCCTGGAAGGGCGAGAGAGTTGCTTTAGGTTGGCGAGCGGCGCGAGCCTTACCCAAAGCTGGGTGAGGGGCGTTTGCGCCGAGCCCAGTGCGGTCTAACGATCACGAGCATATTGTCCCGGCGTCACGTTGAGGATGCGCTTGAAATGACGCGTGAAGTGACTTTGATCAGAGAACCCGCAGTGTGTCGCGACCTGGGCCAGCGGCATTCCCTTCAACAGCAGCGTTCGTGCCCGATGAATGCGGCACTGTAGCTGATAGGCGTGGGGTGGCATTCCGACGTTTCGGGTGAAGGCGTGTATTAGCCAAAAGCGACTCATTCCACCGGCGACCGCCGATAGTTCGTCAAGCGTCACGGGTGCTGAATAGTTTTCTTCGAGATAGGATTTTATGCGCGCCACAGCGCAATGCTCGAATGGGCGTCTGATCGGACGAACTGTTCGATCCGCATGTCCAAGAATGAGACGTATGCAAGCGGTAAACTTGGACTGTTGAGTCAAAGGTGTTTCACTGGCCTGGACCACTCCATACAGGCGGAAAATGGAGTCAGAGAGCGCCGGATCATCTATCGGCTGTGCGCCAAAATGCGGAGTGCCCGGTACTCCGAGTTCTGCGGTAAACTTTTCGACTTCCTGCGGCGAAATAAATAAGACTGTGAAATCTGCTGGCTGGTATACAACGGTTGTGTAGTGTAGTTCGCCCGGTTCCATGAAGGTTAGCTTTTTGGCGCCGTTGATATAGTGGCCACCGCGGTAGTGATAATCCCCACCACCGGCACTGACTGCGCACACGGCATATGTCTTTTCGATAACGCGCCAAGTACAGGCGCAACGGCTAGCGCTCAATAGTTCCGTGCCCGCCAGATCGGGCGGGCGGAAGTAGCGGATTTGCTCCTGTCGATAGTCTGAGACCACCGATCCCCTGTCCGCAGGGCGGCCGAAGAGTTTCCCGGCTTTCCAAAAACATTAAAATTTATTTAGTCACCTTACAGCAATTTCATTCAATACTTCGCCAGCATCCGAGAGCAGAAGTCAACGTGGGCGAATGCTCGCGCGGGAACAGAGGCACGCGCAGTTAGCTCGGCCCGATACCTACGGTCTTTCACGCATATTGGAATTTGTGACGGTTCGTTCTGTGGCAGGTGTCGCAGGTGCGAGGCTGAACGTGCGCATAGCCGGTCACGTATCCATCCCGTTAGAGGGCAAAGCCAATGGCCCGGATACTGGGGATCGGTCTCATGGTGATCGGGCTCGCGGTCGCGTTCAGTGCACGTGTGATGCCGAGGCGACGGTCGATTTTGGAGCAGTAAGGTTCAGTAGTTTTTCTTGTTGGACTATTCGTCTGGGCGATCGGGTTTCGGTTCGTGTGAAACACACATGGTCCGCGAACGACTTGGAGAAGCGCATTCATGAAGTTCGTTAGACTGAGATTGGGTCTGGCGTGGCTGCTGGTAATTGGGATTACGCTGCAAGCGCAGGCGGCGACGATTCAGCTTTACTGCACATATAAAACAGTTACGCACCCGAACACCGACAAGGGAGGAGCTGTAACTGTCGACGTTACGAATCAGAGGATTCTAACTTTCAATGGTTTCCTCAACTGCCACTACAACTACGTTGGCCAAGACGGATGGTGTCACGCCAACATTACCCCAACGGAGATCACTTGGAAGTGGGGCAACATGGGCGGTGCCAGCTCGATTAATCGAGTAACAGGTGCGGCCACTTGGGTAATAACTGGAAGTGGTCAGCTTTACGCTTACGGCACGTGTTCTGCTCAGGCTCCGGCCAATACGAAATTCTGATTCGGGCCGTAACTTCTGCGGGTAGGAGATCCATACAACTCAGGAGAGGAGCATGAACCGGAATCATTTTTTCACCGTCGTCCGCGTCTTCTGTTTGACGATGTCGTTGACGGCGTTCGCACTGGTGGCACAAGCCCAGAGCGTCGATCCGTGCAGCTATGGCTGTCCGAAAGACGGCTGCCCCCAATGCGACAACGGGGGGCCGATCAATCAGGGAGGTCATTAGTCCACTGAGATGTCCGTCTCAAATCTCCTCGGCAAAGTGATCAAACAGAAGGAAAGTCCAAACCCATTCGCAGGGGGATAGAAATGAAAATAACGAGAGACGCTTGCAGCAGCATGGCGCTGCTTGTCGGTGTGATTGCCGTGTCCGCATGCGCGTCTATCACTGGTAGCGTGATGTCGTTGGAAGCCGGCCTGTCGAGGCCATCTTACGTGGACGAATCCTCTTGGCTGCACCAGGAGGGAGTCTGCTCGAACAAATCCATTGGAATGCAAATGCAGACGAGGGCGGTTTTTGAAAACTGCATGGCGAAGGCATTCGGCCCGGCGATCTACCAATAAAGACCGACCCAATGATGGGACGAAATTGAAATCCAAAATGGAGTAAACGATGAAACAGCCATTCGTTTCACGGTTGGTATCGAAGTTAGGTACTTGTCCGTGGTGCATGCACAAGGCGTTCGTCGCCGCATCTTTGGCATCGATCTGCGCTGTTATCGGTTACGTGGCGTTAGGTCGTTCCGTAATTTCAGCGGCCGGGGCAGCGATTGCCGTTGCGCTGACGCTGCTTTGGACTGCG
The DNA here is from genome assembly GCA_028871455.1 of Alphaproteobacteria bacterium. Taxonomy (GTDB): domain Bacteria; phylum Pseudomonadota; class Alphaproteobacteria; order ATCC43930; family CGMCC-115725; genus REEB95. The sequence continues at coordinate 83,717 of JAGWNF010000011.1, read as the reverse complement.
CATCTGTTCGTCTATGCCGTACGAGTGACCAAGGCATCTCTTTCAAGCGGCGCATCTAAAGAAGGCATCAACAATGCTCGACGTGCGTTTATACCGACGGTTGCCAAGGCGTTTCTTGCCGTCGCCTTGGCAACGGCCGTACCGATGCGGCCAGCGTCCGCGCAGGGCTTTCGTAATTGTCGAGTACAATGCGGGGGCAGCATCAGGTGCTGTCCTGCCAACGCACCATATCTGAGCTATTGCGATTGCAGATGCTATAGGCAATCGCCGAATTGCGCGAGCGGCTATGCCGATTGCTTATATGGCGCCGCCTGCTGAGCCAACTTCAGCACTAACGCGCATCCATCGTAGGAGGTTGTCATGCGTCGGATTTTACTCAGTCTGACCTGCGGCATACTCGCCGTTCAGTTTTTTGGAATAGCGATAGCGAGAGCAGCAGTAGTCAACCTCGTGTGCACCGGCGATCCGATCGCGGGTGGAATTTTTTGGATCAACACCGATACAAGAACCATATTCGGTCAGTTTGGCGTCAGTGAGCCGTCCCAAATTACGAATAGCTTAACGTGGCCGGTCGCCATCACGCGCGACGCGTATGCATGGGAGCCGATCGGTGGAGGGTACAGTATAAATGGTGGTTATTGGATTCGCATAAATCGGATGACGGGTCAGCTAGCGAAATTCCTGGGCACGCAGGTCACTCCCCATTTCTTCTACTCACAGTGCACAAGGGGTTCATTGCAAATGCCAGCGCCGAATTTATAGATCTTACGGCGTCACGGTTGCTGCGTCCGGGAGGTTCGTGCGTTGCGTCCAAACTCGCAAGATTTGGAGGGCGTTCGTGCTACACGGTCTCAATGTTGCACTTTGCCTCGGAGTGTTGTTCGCACTTACGACGTCGACTCTCGCGCAATCAGGACCGAGTGGGGCTGTATCGATCGATCCGTTCAGCACAACCGGCAATCCCGCCGTTACCGCGCAAAACTTCGAGGCAGATCTTCAGTTCCCATCACAAACCAGTTCGATCAGCAACGCAGCGCCGCAGACGGCGATGTTCAAGCCGAGTGGAAGCGGCCCGTTTCCGGCCCTGGTAATCATGCCGGACTGCGCTGGGCATAACCATTCGATGCACGCATTCCGGTGGGCCAAGCAGGCGCTCGCAAAAGGCTACGCGGTATTGGTCGTCGATCCTCTGACGCCGCGCCGCGTCGGATTGAATTGCGCGTTTCCGTTCGGAGTTAGCTTTCCGCGCTTGCTCAAGGATGCATTTGATGCCGCGCACTGGCTTCAGAAGCAACCCTTCGTCAATCCTCGACGCATCGGGCTAATCGGCTTTTCGCAGGGTGCGATGGTCGGCCTTGGTGCCGCCGGCGACAAATATGCCCTGCAATACGGCACACTGTTCAAGGCAATTGTCTCGGCCTATCCCGTCTGTACTGTCAACAACATCAGGCATCCAGGAATCGATCACCCCATCGACGTCAGCTGGGTGCCTAGTCAGGTGACGGTACCCATCCTGGTTGAGATGGGAGATGAAGATACCGAGGCACCGGCCGCAGATTGTGTGCCACTGCTCTCCGCCTTAAAGGCTGCGGGCGAACCAGTTGAATATGTGACCTATCACGCGACGCACGAGTGGGACGCCCAGGAGACGGATGGATTTAGGCATACGGTGGATGGGAAGAATGTGATTTATCTCTATAGCGCAGACGTGACCGCGCAATCGCAGCGCGATGCATTCGCTTTCTTGAGCATGCATTTGAAATAGAAGACCTCACGAAGCGCATAGGTGGGTTTGCGTTTCTTGTCTAAGCCAGGGGGATAAAATGTCGCGAAAGACCGCCGCTTTTTTCGGAGTGTCTCTGACCATCGCATTCACTGCTTTGGAAGTGTCTGCCGCTTTTGGGGCGCCAGTTTGGTTGTATTGCCCTTTCCCTCGAACGGATGGCCCAACGGAAAACCTGAGAATAATGCTTGACGAAGCAACAGGAAGTGTTCGTTTTTGGGATTCGTTTATTGACTACGGTGCGGAAGGCTGCCCCAACGTGAGCATTACTGAAAATACACAGGACAAGATAACTATTAACTGCGGAGCCGGCGCTAGGATTCTGAGAATTGATCGGAACACCGGCGCCGCAAGTTTAACGAACGGTGGATTTTATGTTACCGGCACCTGTAGGTTAACAACGCCACGTGCGCTCCCAAAGCCGCTCTTTTGAGTAACACGACCGACAATGCGAGAGGCGTTGTCGAAATCGTTCAACTCCTGCGCGGTTCTTTCCTCCCCCTCCGTTGTCGGAGAGAGGGTTCGGCAGAAATCGTCGCGACCCGGTCGGGTCGCGTGCATCAGTGCTGCTTCGCCAGCGTGCTCTTGGGATTGAGGTTGGTGATGTGGCCGCTTTCGGTGCCTGCGGTCGGATCGATCATGGCGTTGATCAGCGTCGGCTTGCCGGAGGCGATGCCGTCACTCACCGCCTTCTGCAAATCGGCCGAGCGCTCGACGTGAACGCCGACGCCGCCGAAGGCCTCGATCATCTTGTCATAGCGCGCGTTGTTGAAGAGGCCGGTCGGCGACGGCGGCGTGCCCGGCTTGTCGCCGCGATAGATGCCGTTGTTGTTGAAGATCACGGTGGTGACCGGCAGCTTGTAGCGGCAGATGGTCTCGATCTCCATGCCGCAGAAGCCGAAGGCGCTGTCGCCTTCGATCGCGACCACCGGTTTGCCGGTCATTGTGGCGGCGCCGACGGCGTAGCCCATGCCGATGCCCATCACGCCCCAGGTGCCGCTGTCGAGGCGATGGCGCGGCTCCTTCATGTCGAGGATGTTGCGGCCGAAGTCGAGGGTGTTGGCGCCCTCGTTGACGACGTAGACATCGGGCCGGCTGGCGAGCGCGTTGCGCACGGCGCGGAGCGCGCTGGAGAAGTTCATCGGCGTCGGATCGGCGTTGAGCCGCGCCGCCATCTTTTCGACGTTCTTCTGCTTCTGCTCGGTGACGGCGCTGACCCACGCCGCCGGGGCCTTGACCTGGCCCGGCTTCATCGCGGCGAGGAACGCCGCCATGGTCGACTTGATGTCGGCGACGACCGGCGCCTCGATCGGGCGGTTGCTGTCGATCTCGTGCGCCGCGATGTCGACCTGGATGAAGCGGGTGTCCGGATTCCAGGTCGGCGGCTTACCGTGCGACAGGAGCCAGTTGAGGCGGGCGCCGACCAGCATGACGACGTCGGCGTTCTTGAGGACGAAGGAGCGCGCCGCGGCGGCCGATTGCGGATGGTCGTCGGGCAATAGGCCCTTGGCCATCGACATCGGCAGATAGGGAATGCCGGTCTTTTCGATAAAGGCGCGGATGTCTTTGTCGGCCTGGGCGTAGGCCGCGCCCTTGCCGAGCAGGATGAGCGGCTTCTCGGCCTTGGACAGCAGGTTGAGCGCGCGGGTGACGGATTCAGCCGACGGGATCGAGGCCGGCGAGGTCTCGACCACCTTGATGAGCGATTTCTTGCCGGCGCCGAGCTCGAGCACCGAGCCGAGCACCGCGGCCGGCAGGTCGAGATAGACGCCGCCCGGACGGCCGGAGCACGCCGCGTGAATCGCGCGCGCAATGCCGACGCCGATATCCTCGATCCGGTTGACGCGGTAGGACGCCTTGGCGAAGGGCTTGGCCGCGGCCATCTGATCCATCTCTTCGTAGTCGCCCTGCTCGAGGTCGACGATGTGCCGCTCGCTCGAGCCGCTGATCAGAACCATCGGGAAGCAGTTGGTGGTGGCGTTGGCGAGGGCGACGAGGCCGTTGAGGAAACCGGGCGCGGAGACCGTCATGCAGATGCCGGCCTTCTGGGTGAGGAAGCCGGCGATCGCGGCGGCGTTGCCGGCGTTCTGCTCGTGCCGGAAGCCGAAGACCCGCATGCCCTCGGCATGCGCCAGCCGCAGCAGGTCGGTGATCGGGATGCCGGCGACGGTGTAGATCGTGTCGACGCCGTTCAGCTTCAGCGCGTCCACCACCAAGTGGAAGCCGTCGGTCATCGCTGTGGACTGAGAATCCATGTTTCCTGCCCTCGTTAAGAATGTTCGCCCGCCCCGATCGCCTCCCAGCGGCTCGATCGGGCGAAGCCCCTCGCGTTCAACAGGGCGTCTTGAATACCTTGCGCCGCAGGCCGTCAAGTCCCTCACATCAAAGGGAAAGCGCCGGCGCGGCCGCCTCCGGGACGGGTCGCCCTGCTCAGCGCTCCCGGAAACGGGGCCGTACATAGCACGGCTTTGGCCGGATTGGCATACCAGAAAAAGTGGGGCTTTGTTGAGAGCAGAGTCGGCGCGCTGTGCATGTTCGCGGCGCTCACCAGCCTGCGCGTCGGCGCCGGGCGGACGCCGTCAACGCCGCGACCGGCCCTGGCGACCGCCGAGAGCTGAGGGGTCACCTGATCGCCACGGCCGCCCGGCGGCCGCGCGAAGACGAAACTGTCAGAGTTCCGCCGTCGGCTCGGGCGCGACGGTGGCGCGCAGCGGAATTTCCTTCCAGCCGAGAGTCAAAGCGAGCGCGAGCGCCATGATGACGGCGCCGGCGATAAAGGCGAGATGGAAGCCGTGGGTCAGCGCCACCGGCAGCACCGCGCGGGCGACGGGCGGCACCGCTTCGGCGCCGACGCCGCCGCTCAGCAGCGCGTTGGCCATGCCGCCGGCGCCGGCCTGCGCCAGGCGCGCATCGAGGGCGGCGAGCACGATCGCCCACAGGAACGCCGCGCCGAACGAGCCGCCGAGCGAGCGGAAAAAGGCGATGCCGGCGGTGGCGGCGCCGATGTCGCGCGTCTCGGCCGCGTTCTGCGCCGCGACCAGCGTCGCCGGCATGGCGCCGCCGATGCCGACGCCGAGCACGGCGATGACCAGCGCGACCAGCCAGATCGGCGTCGTCTCGCCGACGAAGGCGAGCGCGACGAAGGCGACGATCGAGAAGGACAGCGTCAGCAGCGGCGCCTTCTTGTAGTGGCCGGTGTGGCGCATCCATTGGCCGGTGGGATAGGCGCCGAGCACGGTGCCGCCCATCAGCGGAATCATCAGCAGGCCGGTGTCGCCGGCGCCCTTGCCGAGGACGAGCTGGAGGAAGACGGGCAGCAGCACGGCGGCGCCGAACATGCCGGCCGAGACGACGAAGCCGATGAGATCGGCGATCAGGATGGGAGCATTGCTGAAGAGACGCGGCGGCAGCAGCGGCTCGGGCGCGCGCAGCTCCTGCACCGCGAAGAGCAGGAGCAGCAGGAGGCCGGCGGCGGCGAGGCCGAGGACCGGCGACGACAGCCAGGGAAACTCGACGCCGCCCCAACTCGCGACCAGCAGCAGCGCGACGACGCCGGGCACGAGGATGGCGGCGCCGGCATAGTCGATGCGCGGATAGCCGCCGTGCACCGGCAGGCGCCTCAGCCCGCGCCAGCACAACACCAGGCCGAGCGCGCCGATCGGCAGGTTGATCCAGAACACCCAGCGCCAGGAGAGATACTCGACGAAGACGCCGCCCAGCACCGGGCCGCCGACGCTGGCCAGCGCCCAGATGCCGCTCATATAGACCTGGTAGCGGCCGCGCTCGCGCGGCGAGATCACGTCGGCGATGATCGCCTGCGACATGCTGATGAGCGCGCCGCCGCCGATGCCTTGGAGGGTGCGAGCGGCGATGAGCTGGCCCATGCTCTGCGCCAGCGCGCAGAACGCCGAGGCGGCGACGAAGACGCCGATGCCGATGATGATAAGGCGGCGGCGGCCGTAGAGATCGCTGAGCTTGCCGTAGATCGGCGTCGAGGCGGTGGACGACAGCAGATACGCGGTGACGATCCACGACAGATGCTGGAGACCCTTGAGGTCATCGGCCATCGCCGGCAGCGCGGTGACGACGATGGTCTGGTCGAGCGCGGCCAGGAGCAGCCCGATGAGCGCGCCCGACAGGATCTCCAGAATCTCGCGATGGCTGAATTGCGGCGGCGCGAAGGCCGCGCGCGTGGCCGACATGGCCATGCTCTGCCCTCTCTTCGGGCAGACGGTCTATCGCGGCGACGCCGCCGAGTCACCAGCAAAACCGCCATGGCAGGGCTGCGCGGCGCGGCCGTCAATGCACGCCGGCGACGCCTTTGAGCTTTTCGTAAGTCCGCAGACCGCCCATCCCCAACATGCCGAACATGAGCTGCCAGAGCGTGTCGTCGAGCGCGGGCGGACGCGGAAAGAAGTAGCCCGACCACGACGTCGCCCAGACCGCGAGCGGCACCAAAAGATACTGGTACGCGAGCGCGCCGCCGCAGCACCAGCTTTTGGTTAGGAACGCGGCGGACGCAATCGAGCCGCCTTGCGGGCCGTGGAGGATGTCGTAGCTCTTCAAGGCGAAGCGGGCACTTCGTTCCACTTGAAGACGACGGCGCCACCGGTCCGCTGCGCCGAGAACCCGGTGACGCTGGCGGGCGGCGGCGGACCGGCGATGGTGTGAGTGTAATCCGTGACCGAGGCGAGCTGCTGGAGACTGCCGCCGTAAAGATTGAACGACACCAGCTTAAGGTGAATCGTGGCGCCGATCTGCCTTGATTATCGTACGCGAGCGCAAACACCGCGTCGTCGAGGCGGACGAAGCCGGCGTCGGCGGCATGGGCGGCGATCGTCGAGCCGTGGAGGCCGCGCCTTATATATAGGTCTAGGCTGTAGCGGTTCGGTCCGGTGAGCGTGGCGGTCTCGTAAGCCACCAGCTCGCCGTCCACGTAACATAAGGTGTGGCCCAGATCGGCGTTCTGCTGCGTGCCGGAGAGCAGCGCGCCATTCGACTCCGAGAGATTCACGGCGAGCGTGTCGGTCGTGTCGGGATCGGCGCAGGCGGTGGCGAGGCACGCAGCCGCAACCGAGACTAGGCATGGAGCACCACCGGCCAGTCGACGACGATCGCGCCGTGCGAGAAACAGCGGCCGAAGCGCCACAGTGCGATGTCGACCGGCGTCGGCGGTCCGGCGATTTCGACCACGTGATCGAGCAGCACGCCGAGATAGCGCTCGGCGTCGCGATGCAGGTGCCAGTCGGGTGGATAGTGCGGAATGGCGAGGACCGGCACGAGGTCGGCCTCGGCATAGACCTTGGCCAAGAGCATGGCGCAATCGGCGCCCGCGCCCTTGACGCGGCCGCGATGGTGGTAGGGCGTGCGCAGCCAGGTTCGGGGGCAGCGGACCAAAGCCGCGCGTTCGGCGGCGTGAGGGGGCATGGAGACCAACCTTGCAATTCGCCCCGGAAGCGCCTATTTGTGCGGAATCGACTCGTTGTGGGTCCTCGGCACGCTGCCTTCGCTCCAAGAGCGCCGGACCTGCATCCCGACTCCCCCACTGAAGTCCGATCCGCCGCGCGATTCCGCCCGGCGGCACCACTTACGACATGGAACGACACAATGACGATCGGCACGGTTAAATGGTTCAACGCCCAGAAGGGCTTCGGCTTCATCCAGCCGGAAGACGGCTCGAAGGACGTGTTCGTGCATATCTCGGCTGTCGAACGCTCAGGCATCGGCAACCTGCACGAGGGCCAGAAGGTCAGCTTCGACATCGAGACTGACCCGCGCCGCGGCAAGAGCTCGGCAGCCAATCTGAAGGCGGTCTAACGACGGAGCGGGGCGGCTTCGGCCGCCCCCTTCTTGTCCGGAGCAAGCGTATGACCAAGGAAGGCATGATCGAGTTCGACGGCGTCGTCACCGAAGTGCTGCCCGACGCACGCTTCCGCGTGAAGCTCGACAATGACCACGAAACGCTTGCCTACACCGCCGGCCGCATGAAGAAGGCGCGCATCCGCGTGCTCACCGGCGACCGCGTTACCGTCGAGATGACACCCTACGATCTCACCAAGGGCCGCATCGTCTTCCGCCACAAGGACGAGCGCGCCGCAGCGGCCGGCACCGGCCCGCGGCGACCGCAATTCCGCCGGCGATAGCCGGCGTCACACACCTAATCGTTCAATCGGGCGCCCGCCGCCCGCGCGCTGCTGGCGCGGATGCGGCCGAAAGTCTCGTCGGCGGCGGCGCCGGCCTGGGCCATGCCATCGGTAAAATTCGAGATATCGGCAGCGACGCCGACGGTGATCCGGTCGTCAGCCATGGTGCGATTCCTGCGGCAAACGGCAATTGGTCGGTGCTAGGCTATGAGCCGCCGGAGCCGCCTTCCGGCGGACCGGGGGAACGATTCAGACTATCGGGCAACTACGCGCCGCGCGGCGCCAGGCACGGCACCTGGCCGAGGCCGCCGCGCTGTCCGCAGTCCTGTCGGCGTTCGGCGCGCTGCCGGTCGATCGGGCGTCGGCGCTCGGCGGCTGGCTCGGACGGAAAATCGGTCCGCGGCTCGGCATCTCGCGGCGCGCCCTCAAGAATTTGCACCGCGCCATGCCGGCCAACAGCGAGGCCGAGAACCGCCGGATCCTCCACGGCATGTGGGACAATCTCGGCCGCTCGGTCGCCGAACTCCCGCATCTCGATACGATCAGCGCGGTGGGATCGGAGCGGGTCGAGATCGTCAACGGCGAGGCTTTCGCCGCGCTCCGCGACGCGGACCGGCCGGTCATCCTGTTCGGCGGCCATTTCGCCAACTGGGAAGTCGGGTCGTCGACCATCCACCGCCTGCTCGGACCGTCGCTGCTGTCGGTGTTTCGCGCCTCGAACAATCCCTGGGCCGACCGCGTGCTGCGCCGTCGGATGCAGGCGCGCCGCGCCGTCGCCAAGGGCGCCGACGGCGGCCGCGACGTGCTGCGCCATCTGCGCCGCGGCGGTCACATCGGCATGCTGGTCGATCAGAAGATGAACGACGGCATCGCGGTGCCGTTCTTCGGCCACGACGCCATGACCGCGCCGGCGATTGCGCGGCTCGCCCTGCGCTTCGGTTGTCCGATCGTGCCGGTGCGCATCGAGCGGCTCAACGGCACGCGCTTCCGCTTCACCATGCTGCCGCCGCTCAAGTTGACCGATACGCGCGACACTGCCGACAACGTGCGGGCGACGCTGATGCGCGTCACCGCGGTGATCGAGGAATGGATCGTGGCGCGGCCCGAGCAATGGCTGTGGATCCACCGGCGCTGGCCGCGCGAGGCCTGACGCCGCCGGCTGCGGCCCGGCGGCGAATTCAGCTCAACGCGCTCCGGGCCGCCGCCTGCCACATGTGAATGGCGAGCAGATGGAGCGCGAGCTCCTGGGTGCGCTCGCGCTGCGCCGGCGGCGGCGCGTCCGCCGATGCGCCGACGACCGCGTGCATCATCGGCAGCGGCCTGATGTCCAGCGGCGCCAGGTGCCGCAGGCGGCGACGGACGACGACGAGATCGTCCGCCAGCGCGGCGGCCGGCTTGCCGTCGGCAGGATGCACATCAGGGGGAAGGCGATCAACCGACACAGGCATATCCATCGGAGACTTCCTCCAACGCGGGCCGGGGCCGTCACAAAAATATCATCCGCCACCGACTCGGTTTCGCACCAGAGGTCATCGACGACAATTCGAGACGGTTTGAAACTTGCGAGTCGCGGCTGCGAAACCGCCACTTCCGACTGCTAACGCGACGCCGAGAAGTTTGCGCCGCCGCTCGACAGCACGCCGCCGGACGCGAGCGCGACGAGATCGGCGAAGCCGGCGCGCGCGGGCTTCGGCTTCGGCGTGACGCGGAGGACGCTGGCCAGAATCAAATGCGCCGGCGGATGACGCGACCAGTAATCGAGCAATTCGCGCAAGGCGGACAGGCTCATGGCGTCGATCTCGGGCCAGGTGTAGCCCGCGCCGGTGGCGACGAGGCCGTAGAGATCGGGCCAGTTCACCGGTCCGCCAGCGGTTCCCCCGATGCACCGGCCCTCGGCACCAGGCCGGAGAGTTCGGCGATGCGCGCGACGGCGACGGCCAGCTCGGCCGGCAGCATCTCGAGCTCCAAGAGCGCGTCGCGCGTCAAATCGCGATGATCGCGCGCCAGCGCCGCTGCCAGGATATCGATCGCGGCGTCGATGCCGTCGGCGGCGTTGAGTTTCGCGGCGCGGGCGAAGGCCGGCAGCACGACGCGCAGCTGGCCGAGCGTCAGCGGCCGGACGGCGTAGTCGCAGCTGCCGAGGGTGATGGTGGTCATGCCGACTCCTTATTCATCGTTCGAGCGATCCCCTCACCCAGCTTTGCGTAAGGCTCGCCGATTGCAGCTCGCCAACGCAAAGCAGCCCTCTCCCCCTGACGGGGGCGAGGCTGGCGTGCTTGGCGAGATCGAGGCTGCACGCCGTTTTAGCCGGATCGTCGGCATCGGGCGCGGCATCGGCCGCGTCGGCTTGGTCGGCGCCGGCCGGCGAATGCGCGCAGCTGGCGCCGAGCTCGACCGACGTGTCGTGAACGCGCTGGATGCGTTCGAGATCGGCGGCGCTGTTGCGGCGGCCTTGCTTGGCGAGATCGGCCTTGTAGACGTCGATCACCGCTTCGGGATTGGCGGGACGGTCGACCAGGCTGATCTCGGTGAGCTCGATACCCGTGATCACACGATGGTCGGCGGGATCGCGCGACGTGACGCGGCCGCCGATGGAAAAGCCCTTGTAGACGCCCTGCTTCACCTTCTCCCAGGCGTCGTCGTCGACCACCTTGGCCTGGATGTGGAGGCCGCGCGCGTCGACATCGGCAGCCGCGGCGACGCCGACCGCCGACGGAAGGTGCATCTCGCGGATGTTGGCGAAGCGCATGTAGTCCGGCAGCGCGGCCTCGACCGCCTCGCGCTTGACGATCTCGCCCTGGCTGTCGAGCGCCGGCGTCGAGGCGTAGCCGATGGCGAGGCGCTTTTCCTCGTCGCATTTTTCGAGGGGCACGAAAATTCGCATGGGTTCTCTCCGCAAATGAAAAGGGCGCCCGAAGGCGCCCTGGGTTGGCTCGGATTGAACGGTTCGCTACCGCTGCCAGACGACGTAGCTGTCGTGATCGTACGCCGAGACGTAGATTTCGCGCACGTTCGCGGCGAGTGTCTGCATCAGCCGATCGTCGATCGCACCCTCCGCGTCGATCTGATCGGCGGTAAACGGATAGTCGACGAACGCGGCGATGAAAAGGAAACCGCCGCCGGCGCGCATCGCCGCGTCGATCGTCGGCGCGCTGGCCTGGTCGGCCGCGACGAAGTGGTAGACGAAATTCCGATGAAAGAACTTCGGCGCGGTGCGCCGGGCAACCTCGGGACTGTTGCGCCGCCCGCCCCACGGCTCGTCGAAGACGATGACGCTTTGCGGATTGGCGCGGCAGCGCGCAATCATGCGGTTCGTCAGCCAGTCATTCGGTCCCTTCATGCCGATGTCGAGGCTGGGCTCAAAGTCGACGGCGCGCTTCAAGTCGGTGCCCTCGGGCACGACGCCGAACACGCTGCCGCCGTGGAACGAAAGCCGCCGCACGTCTTGCAAAAAACTGGTCTCGTTCTCGAGGCAGCGGCTGACATAGGCCATTCCCGGTTGGCCCAGCGGCAGCTCGACGAGCGCCATGGTTTTGGATGAACTAGTCATGGGCGAGCTTACCTTGTCCTCAACTCGACACGACCGTCCGAATACCAGCGGTACCAATTTCCGTCGGGCGCTCTGTAATCCCAGTGCGGTTTTATCCCGGTCGGGTGATCCAGGTCGGGACGCAGCGTCTGTTTGGTTTGGTCATTGTACCAGCTGCCTTCGCGGCTGCCGGGCTCCGGGTTGGTGCCTTTCCATTCGAATCCCGGCGCCGGCGGCCTGGCCGGATCGGTCGGATAGTCCGGCAGCGGCGGCGGAATCCGCAGCGACGGCTCGTCGAGCAAGAACGGCGCGCGGCCGAAGAGAATTTCCTGCGCGATTTGCGCATGCGGCTGCGTGCGATCGGCGGCGGCGTCCGAGCCTTCGCCCGCCGGCGCGAACTGGCCGCCGTTGGGGCCCGGGCCGTAGTGATTCGGATTGAAGCGAACCAGCGCTTGCTTCGACGGCGCGGGGGAAATCGGATGATCGCCGCCCGGTACCGCATCGAGGCCCAATTCGGCGCGCACCTCGTTGACCGACTTGATGCCGGCCTTGACGTAGTCGACCGCGACGGATGCCACCTTGGCGGGATCGCTCGGCTGATCGTCGCTCCAGGCGAATTCGAGATCGCTTGCTTCGAACTCGCGCGCGATCACCACATCGCAGAGCTGCTTCACCCAGGCCTTCAAGGGCAGCAGGCCTTCGGCGAGCGCCGCGTCCTGCGCGGTCTCGGCGGTGGCGCGGTTGATCTGGGCGATGAAAGGCTGCGGCGAAACCGAGAAGGCGTAGCAGACGATGCGCGCCAGCCATTCGTCGAACGGATCCTTGAGCGCCGGCTCGCGCGTCGGAATGAAGGTCTTGGCGACGCCGCCGGGCACGAACTTGGCGTGGCGGCGCGCGGCGGTGTTGCCTTCGTGCAAACTGTCCCAGTAGCCCTGGAACTGGCGGATCTGATCCGGCGTCCAGGAATCGGGCACGCCGATCAGGGCCTCGGGAATATTGCCTTCCGTATAATATTGCAGCTGCCAGATCTGCCGGCGCAGCGCGATGTTGACCGTCATCTGCACCTGCTCGACCGGACCGAAACCGTACACTTTGTGAATGCGCGGATTGCGCGGCAGGTACAAAAGCTCGTCGGTGGTGTAGTCGACCGCCGGCAGGCCCTTGAGCACCTGCTGATAGGCCGGATCGGGATGCTGCGGCGTGCGGCCCCAATCGTCGATGACGCGCTTGATGGTGGCGCCGTCCAAGGGCTCGAGCGCGCAGAGCCGGCCGTCGCGGGTGCGGCGGAGATAGAGCGCCGGCGCGTCGATCACCAGCAGGTCTTCCAGCACCAGGCGCAGCCAGGTCGTCCACGGATGGATGCCGTCGGGACAGGCGAAGAGCGCCGCGATCGCGGCGACGCGCGGATCGGACTTCGCGGCGCGGTCGCGCGGGCGGATCGACCAGGCGAGACGCTCGATCTGGTCCTTGCGGGTTTCGATGATGAGCCGGATCAGATCGTAGGAGTCCGCCAGCGCGCGCAATTCCGCGAAGCTGGTGCCCTCGTAGGCGCGCGGCCGGCTGACGAGATTGAATCCCGACGGAAAGTCGAAGGCGCGGCCGGCGACCTCGGCCGGCGCCTGCGGCTTCATCGGCGCCGAGGGGCCGAACCAGCTGGCGTCGCCGCTCATAACGTAGCCGAGCGCGCGCGCTGCGCGGGCAACCAGACCTTCGGCGATCGGCGTGGCGGTCGGTTGGGTGGAGGTCATTTCGGATCGCGTTTGAGTTTCAAAGATTCGGAGCGTGACCCCCTCACCCTTCCCTCTCCCCCTGTCAGGGGGAGAGGGTTGCTTTGGGTTGGCGAGGCGCGAGCCAAGCCTTACCCAAAGCTGGGTGAGGGGTGCAGCGAGAGAGTTAGAAAAGAGGCAGGGACCAGTTCTATAATTTCCGCACGGCCCCGGAGGAGGCGCGCATGCGGGCGAAGCTGTTCGCCGTTGGATTATCGGTCACGACGGTTCTGGCCGGCGCCGCGCAGGCACAGGCGCCGGCGCAGCAGCCGACGCCGACGCAGGACAGCGACGCGACCTGGCGGCAATGCGCCAACGGCATCGTCGATCCCGACGCGGCGATCAAAGCCTGCAACGCGATCATCCAGTCCGGCCAGGAATCCCGCGCAAACCTTTCCCGCGCCCTCACCGACCGCAGCACGGCCTATGCCAACAAGGGCCGCAACGACCTCGCGATCGACGACTTGACCCACGCGATCGAGGCCGATCCCGGCAACGTAACGGCGCTCAAGCTGCGCGGCGACCTCTACGGCCGGGTGCGTCGCTACGATCTCGCCGCCGCCGATTACGACCACGCGGTCCAGATGGACCCGACCGACGGCGACGCCTATGGCGGCCGCGGCCTGGCCTATTTCTCTGAGGGCAAATACGAGCTGGCGATCGCGGACTGCGACCGGGCGATCAAGCTCAATCCGCAGGACGTGATGTCGTATTACGTCCGCGGCCTGGCGAAAAAGCGGACCGGCGACGACGCCGGCGGCACCGCCGATCTCGTGCAGGCGCGGCAGCTCGATCCCAAGATCGGGCAGTAGTCCCTCACCCTTCCCTCTCCCCGTTCAGGGGCGCGGGCGATTCAAGCAGCCGGCGGTAGTAGTCGAGGATCGCGGCGTCGCGATTGGCGACCAGATCGGTGACCGCCCAGACCAGCGCGTCGAGCCGGTCGGGCGAGGCGCCGGCGCGGTCGAAATCGGCGGTGAAGGCGCAGAGTTGATCTTCGAGGACAGGAAAACATCCGACGTGATGCACCCGGCCCTGCTCGTACAAGGAAGCGACCGGCTCGGCGCGGATCGCCTTGCCGCGCGAGGCGCGCAGCGCGCGGAACGGCGCGGCGGATGAAATCGAGCGCAGCGTGGCTTCGACCATCTCGCCGCCGTTGTTGATCTCGGCGACGATGCGGTGGCGGCGAAGCGGTTGTAGGCGGCGACTGCCTTCAACGCCCAGCCGCGCGGACTCATCCGGCCGGAAAGATCGTCGAGTACATAAATCTGGCCGTCATGCGCCAGGCCGGCGACGACGATGCCGGTCTCGTCGGCGCCGTCGCCGGACGACGCCGCCGGATCGATGGCGACGACGATGCGCGCCAATTCCGGCGCCGCCGCGACGCGCGCGGCCTCGATCAGATCGCGCGACCACAACGCGCCGGGCACGTCGTCGAGCAGTTCGGCTTCGAGCTCCTGGCGGCCGATTCGCGTGCCGCGATAGCGCCGCACGATCGATTCCAGGAACGCCGGCGCGAGATTGGCGGCATTGTCGAAGGTCGAGCCGCGCGTGACGACGGTGCCGGGCGCGGCCAGCAGGTCGCGCACCAGCTTCACCGGCTTGGGCGTCGTGGTGACGACGACGCGCGGATCGGCGCCGAGGCGCAGGCCCAGCAGCAGATTGTCCCAGGCGGCGGCGTAGCGCCACGCCGCCAGCTCGTCGCACCAGGCACAATCGTGCTGCGGGCCGCGCAGGCGTTCCGGCTCGTCGGCCGAGAAGGCGAGCGCGACGGCGCCGTTGGGCCAGGTGAGCCGGCGCTTCGAGCTTTCGTAGAGCGGCCGGTCGTCTTCGCTCGCGACGGCGAGCAGGCCGCTTTCGCCTTCGATCATCACGTCGCGCACGTCCGCGGCGGTCGGGCCGACCAGCGCGATCCGCGACGCCAAGCCGGCTTCGACGCGGGCGCGGACGAATTCGGCGCCGCTGCGCGTCTTGCCGAAGCCGCGGCCGGCCAGGAGCAGCCAGACGCGCCAGTCGCCTGGCGGCGGCAGCTGCGACGAGCGGGCCCAGAATGTCCACTCATCGAGCAGACCTTGCTGCCGCGTGGTGTCGAGCCGATCGACCGCCTCGGCGTGCTCGGCCAGCGACAGGGCATCCGCGAGCCGCGCCGCTTCGCTGCCGTTCGACGATTGCGGCTCGATTTCGGCTTCGTCGTCGCAGACGTCGCCCCCCTCCCGTCCCCTCCCCCTCGAGGGGGGAGGGTCAGGGTGGGGGTGATCGGCCATCGAGAGTTCACGTCCGGCAAGACATTCACTTGCTCTGCGACTCATCGCCGTTCTTCTTCAGGCGCGCGAGGCGTTCGAGCAGGATGGCGCGGGCGTCGCGGCCGGCCTGGCGATAGTCGGTCGGACCGCGGTGGGCGCGGCCGGTGCCGAGCAGGCCGGTGTGGCGCGCCAGGATCTCGAGCGCGGCGTGCTTGTCGTGCAGGCGGATGCTGCCCGGCTTGCCGTTGGTCGGCGGCACGACCTGGGCCACGGCGCCGCCCTGCCAATCCGAGGCTGGCCGCCGCAGCTCGAAATGGTTCGGGCCCCAATCGACGAAATCGCGCATGTCGGCGAAGCCGATCTTGGAAAACTCCAGCAGCACCCGATCTGCGGTGGCGCGGCGGTTGTCGGCGCGCGCGGCTTCGCCTTTGGCGATTGCGGCCGCGATATCGTGACGCCGCACCAGCCGGTGCGCATAGAGCGGATAATGCGGGCCGCCATAGCCGGCGCGTGTCGCCGCGGCGCTGGCGTTGCCATCGATCAGATATTCGGCGACGAAGCGGCGCTCGCGCTGGTTCATGCGCGCGACGCCGGCTTGGGCGCGCCGACCGACAGGCCGAGGATGCGGGACAGCGTGTCGAGCGCGCGGCGCTTGTCATGCGTCGCGACGGCGACGCGGTCTTCCCAACCGTCGTCGGTGCTGACCCGGGCGACGGCGGCCGCCGCGTCGGCGGAGAGCGTGCTCGATTCCGTCACGGCGACGTCGTCCGGTCCCCATTCGGCGAGCAGGCGCCAATCGAGGAAGGCAATGCGCGCCAGCTCCTCCAGCACGCGCTCGGGCGTGATGCCGGTGCGGCGCGAGCGCTCCGCCATCGCGGCGCGGATGGCGTTCGCGATTGCGGGGGTTTTCAGAAAGCGGCAGGCGCGGTTCTTGGCGTCGCTCGCGGCATAGCCGACGCGGATGGCGGCGTGCTTGCCGTCGAGATCGATCAGGTATTCGTCGACGAAGCGGCGTTGGCGCAGGTTCATGCGGACTCCGGAATGCGGATGCGGGTGCCGAAGCCCCGCGCGGCGATGCGGCTTAGGCCGCGGGCGCGCTCGGAGGGCGAAGCCGCGCCAAGTGCGGCGCGGGGCTCCGGCATGCGGGCAACAAAAAACCCGGCCGGTCTGGCGACCGCCGGGCGAGGTACGCTAATGCAAATCAGTCAGGCTACCGATGGCGCCTAGACTTGAACCTAGGGAACTCGTGAAACCTTGACCGAGGGTACCGGTTTCGGCGACGTTGAGCGAAGCCCGTCAACATGTTCGTGCAGATCTGCAGAGATCGGATTCCACATCGGGTCGAGGATAAAATCGACCCCCTCGCGCCGCGCGAGTTTCGCGGCCGGCACAAAATCAGCGTCGCCGGAAACCAGGACCATCTGGTCGGCCTGCTTTTTATAAGCAACTGACGCGATATCGAGACCGATCCGCATGTCGGTACCCTTTTGTCGGATGTCGTAAACGAAATCCGCGTCAGTCAGAGACGCAAATCCGCGCTGACCTTTTAACAGAGCCTGCAACGCGCTGGCGTTCAAACGCCATGCTCTACCGTCCTGCAACCTCCCGAGACGAAGGGCAACTTTGCGCAGACACTTCAACTCCTCGTGAAACTGAAGTCGAAATTTCGCCGTGTCGGTCGTGCTGAAATCGATAGCCGCTTTCGAGATCGGCAATTCCGCCTTTTTGAGGAGCGGTGGGCAGTCGTAAACGAAAATGCGGTAAAGATCCCGGCGTTCTGCGTTTCCGCGCTGGGTGAGATGGTCGAGTGCCATCTCATGCAGCTTGCGCGCAACAATCTCGGGATTTTTTGCATTCGGCCGGCCGTACACGACCGGGAAGCGTTTGAGAAAAAAACCGGCATCAACGAACACAGCAGTAGGCATAGTGCTCCTCCATAGAGCTCATAAGGGGTGGCAAAAAGTTTGCCCCCGGGCTCGGCCTTCGGACGATTATCGGACCCGAAGACGTACTGCCGAGGGCAGGATGGGTGGAATGTAGATGTTCGGCTGAGCTTTTCAAGCGTTCCTTGAAAATCCGCTAAATTCGGCCGGGCGCAATTCTGAGGCTGCGATTTTCATAGCATATCACACCCGGCGACGTCAAGAACAAAATGGGAACAGCGTCTGGCCGCAGCTTTGCTGCGGCGATCGGCGGCGATATTATCCGCATGAAGTGCGGAGAATAGGCTTGCCGGTGCGGCGAATAGCTGTCATATTCTCCGCAAAGGATGCGGAGAATGGCCACGTACGTCCATCAGCTGAAGGACTGGCCCCATTTCCGGTGGCGGGCGGCGGAGCTTGCCCAGGCGCTGGCCGAAGTCCGCCATCTTCAGGGGCGCCTAGTCGGCCGCATGGAGGCGCTCAATCCGCAGCTCCGCGCCGAAGCTTCGCTCGCGACGCTGACCGCGGAGGTCGTGAAATCGAGCGAGATCGAGGGCGAGAAACTGGACCCGGCGCAGGTCCGATCGTCGATCGCGCGTCGCCTCAAGGTCGATATCGGCCGCGGCGTTCAGAGCGAACGCCACGTCGACGGCGTCGTCGAGATGATCCTCGACGCGACCCTGAACTACGGCGAGCCCCTCACCAAGGACCGGCTCTTCGGCTGGCACGCCGCGCTGTTTCCGACCGGACGCAGCTCCATGCGCAAGATCACGGTCGGCGCCTGGCGCCCGCCCGAGGCCGATCCGATGCAGGTAGTCTCGCAGAAGGGCCCCATCGAACGCGTCCATTTCGAAGCGCCGAGCGGCGCGCGGATCGAGCCCGAGATGGCGGCGTTTCTCGACTGGTTCAACCGCGCCGACGCGAAACTCGACCCGGTGCTCAAGGCCGGGATCGCCCATTTCTGGTTCGTGACCATTCACCCGTTCGAAGACGGGAACGGCCGCATCGGCCGCGCCATCGCCGACATGGCGCTCGCCCGCTCGGAACGAAGCGCGCAACGGTTCTACAGCATATCGGCGCAGATCTGGCGGGAACGGGACGCGTATTACGATCACCTCGAGGAGACGCAGAAAGGCGATCTCGATCTCACCGCGCATCTGCAATGGTTCATCGGCTGCTTCGGCCGCGCCTTGCATAACGCCGAGACGCTCCTGGCGGGCGCGCTCGACAAGGCCCGCTTCTGGGAGCGCCACGCCGCGACACCGTTGAACGAGCGGCAACGCGCGATGCTGAAACGGCTGCTCGACGGGTTCGACGGCAAGCTTACGACGTCGAAATGGGCGAAGCTCACCAAAAGCTCGCCGGACACGGCGTTACGCGACATCGAGGGATTGATCAAACGGGGCATTCTCGCGAAGGAATCCGCCGGCGGGCGCAGCACCAGCTATTCGTTGGTCGAGCCGGCCGGATAAGCGAGTTCAGCGCTCCGCCGCCAGCTCCAGAAACTTCCGCTTCATGGCGTCGACGCACGAGATATGCGGCGGCGGCCAAGCGCGGCCAACCGTCACAACGTCGCGCCGCTGGTGGCGTTCGCGCGGTTGTAAGGCGGTTTTACGCCCGAACCTCCGCCAGCTCGGTGACCTCGATGGCGTCCGCGTAGATGTGCCAGTCCGCAATGCAACGGTCGTGCTCGAAGGTCCGCTGGGCCGCGTGGATGGCCTCGCCCGGACTGTCGGCGTCCACGGCAATCACCTCCTGGACGCATTTGCACGGCTGCCCATTCGGACTGAGCAGGCATTTCACGAAGCGCACGTTGTAATGCAGCATCACAGCCTCGCTCGACATCCGCATGGTCCGGCGACGCCGGTCGCGGTGCCTTGATGCAGATCAGGCAGCATCGTTGAACCGTGCGCCGCGGCACCCGTCCATCGCGAGCGTCGGCGCGCTCAGCGACGGCGATCGTCGGCCGCCAGCCTCAGAAACGCCCGCTTCATCGCATCGACCCGCGCGAGATAGGCGGCCGCGAGCGCGTCGCCGCAGCGCTCGCCGCGGGCCAGGCGGAAATGCCGGCGCGCGAATTTCTCCGCCGGCCCGATGCCGCAGAGCTGGACGATGGCGGCGAGATCCTCGATCTGGCGCGGGCTGGCCGCGCGCGCGGGCCGGGCGGCGCGGATCTCCGCCACCTTGCGATCGAGGAACACCGAAGCGAGTTCGATGGCGTCGTGCGGCAGCAGGCGCGTGTAGAGGAAGGTGAACCAGCAGTCGTCGGTGACGGCGTGATCGCGGATGCAGTAATGCCGTGCGTCGGCGAAGGCGGCGTCGGTCATCTGGTACATGCCGACCGAGGTCGAGGCCGGCGCGTAGACGGCGAAGGGATTCCACGCCAAGCGCCAGCGCCAGTAGGTGCGCGCGACGGGATCGCCGTCGCTTTCGACCTCGGCCAGCGCCGCCAGCAGTGCGGGCGGAATATCCTTGGTCGAATATTCGCGAAAGAGCGCGCCGTATTCCCGCCAGGTAGCCGCCGGCGTCTTGCCGGCGCCAAGCGCGAAGAACAGCTCGGTCGGCTTCTCCACGACATGATAGACGAGATTGACCGCCGCGAAGACCGCGAGGACCACGGCGGCGACGATCCCGATGCGCAGAGCGCGCGGCAGCGCGACGAGCGCGCGCCACGCTCGGCGCAGGCGCTTCCACCAGCGCTTTATCCAACGGCGGACGGCGCGCCAATCCCACTGGACGGGCGGCTTGCCAAACGGCAGCCAGTCGGCTTGCGACGACTCCATGGGCAGCGAGGCTAGAAACCGCCTTGGGCTTTTTTGGGGCAGAACCGCGCCGGACGGGAAGCGATATGCGCGCAACTCCGGGCGGCCGATCGCGCCACCGACGGATTACGCCGCTGCCAAATCGCCAGAGTAATCTGGTAGTATTCATTAGATGAACGACTCGTCTACTGACGCGCACCCGCGTTTCCGCCAGCTCGCCGACTATCTTGCCCGCAAGGCGCCCGCCGGGGAAGCTGCCGGGACGCCAGCACGTCGAACCGACGGAGATCGTCGAGCTCCTGCCCTGGATCATGATGATCGAGGTGATCGCGGTGCCGGACGCCGAGACACGCTATCGTATTCGGCTGGTCGGCACCGAGGTGGTCGCCATCCAGGGCAGCGACGGCACCGGCAAATACGTCGAGGAGGTGCTCGACACCAACGACGTCGCGGCGATCCTGCGAGGCTACGGCGAGATCCTCCGCACGCGCCGGCCGGAATACCGCGCCGGCATCGTCGCGACGACCGGGCGCGAGCACGTTCCCTATCGCCGCGTGGCGTTTCCGCTGGCGCGCGACGGCGAGCACGTCGACATGCTGCTGTTCGTGTTCGTCCGCGACGAGAAAGCGCGGACGTAACGAGGTAGCCTCCTGTTCCGGCGTGGAGACGGCTCAAGGCGTGCTATAGTTCCGCCGCGGCAGGCTCAACCGGGGAGGTAGGTTATGATCAGACTCATCGCTGCATCGCTGCTGGTGTTGGCGTGGCAAACCATTCCTGCCGTCGCCGAAACCTGCGACGCGGGACATGGATGCAGCATCACCTGCAAAGACGGTTGCAGCGCGATCTACAACCTCGACACCCATCGATGCAGCAAAGCCTGCGGCAGGGCGAGTTCGGCTGCGGCTGCGCCGGAGTCGAAGGTCAACGCAAATTTCCACGACATGCCCGCGAGTCAGATCGATAAAATTTTGAACGGCGTAAAATAGCGCCACGATCGTCGACCACCGCCGGGCCGTGCGCGACCGGCCGCCCGGTTAAAGGAAGCTCATCCGCGCCGGAAGCGGGCTTGATCTAGGTCAAGGGCGAAACGGCGCGGCTGCCGCATGGTGCGGGCCGGCAATTCGGGAGAGGAACGAAATGTATCGGAACATCTTGATCGCGACCGACGGCTCGGAGCTGGCGACCGGCGCGGCAAAGCAGGGCATCGCGCTCGCCAAGAGCCTCGGCAGCAAGGTGACGGTGGTCAAGGTCACCGAGCCGCTCTACGGCTTCGACGCCAACATTCCCGCCAGCGCGCAGCCCGGCATCGTGCACGCCGCGCGGCAGGAGGCGGCGGCCGTTCTCGACCGGCTGGCCGAGGCGGCGAAGGCGGCCGGCGTGCCGTGCGAGACGATCAACATCGAGAAAGGCCCGCCCTATCTCTCGATCATCGAAACCGCGCAGGCGAAGCACTGCGACCTCATCGTCATGGGCTCGCACGGACGCAGCGGCGCCGCGGCGCTGGTGGTCGGCAGCCACACGCAGAAGGTGCTGACCTATTCCAAGATTCCGGTGCTGGTCTATCGCTGAGCGCGGCGTCGCGCATGCCCTTGACATGGGCCGGCGCGGCGCGCCCAGATGGAGTCGAAAGGAGCGGCCATGATCGACCGCGTGCAGCTCCTCCATCGCCAGCTCGACGCCTATCGCCGGCTGCTGACCGACGCGCCGTCGACCGTGGCGCGGTACTACCTCGGCGAGATCCGCAAGATCGAGGACGAAATCGAGAAGGCCGAGCTGGAGGAGAAAGCGGCCGAGGCACGTACGCCGCCGCACCGGCCGGACACGGCCGGCGAGCCATAACCGCCGCGCCTTTCTTCAGCCATCTCCGGTCGAGACTGCAGCAACCCGCGGCCGGCGACGGCGACGTGGGCCGCAGCCCCTCACCCCGACCCTCTCCCCCTGACGGGGGCGAGGGCGAAAAAGGAAACGCGCCCGGCCGCGCGCTCACAGCCGCTTGACGATCCGATTGGTCTGCTGGTCGTAGATCGCGACCTTGTGGCCCTGCTCGCGCAGGCCTTGGGCCACGGTCGCGGCGTCTTCGACGCTCGGCAGGGTGTAGGGCACGCGCTTGCCGTCGATGCTGATGCCGAACCAGGTCGCGGCCGGCGGCGGCACCGGCGGCTTCGCCGGCGGCGCGGCGGCCCGGTGGGCCGGCGGCACGGCCGGTTTCCGCGGCGATGGGTGGGTCTGCCGGCGGAGCGGCCGGCGCGCTGATTTTTTCGGCATGGCAACCTCCCGCGCCGGCGCGCCGGCGCATTCCCGGAAGGAACGATGACGCCGGACGCGCCGCCCGGCAACGCCGATCTGCGCGCGGCCCGCACGCTCCAAAAGATCACGGCCGCCGCCCCTTGGATTCACGCGGGCGCCGGGCCTATACCCTTGGCGCCATGTCGGACGTCGATTTGGCGCCGCCGCTGACCGAGGCCGAGTTCCAATCGCTCGCGGATCTCGCCGTGGGATTCATGCGCCGCGGCGTGCTCTGGCAGCACGAGGAGAAGCTGATCGCGCTCGGCTATGCGGTCGACCGCGCGGGCGGTCTCGCGCTCACCGAGGCCGGCCAGCAGCGCATCGAACGCGGGCGATAGCGCGGCGTCAGTCGACGGATTGGCGATGCGCGGCGCGGGCGCGCCAGATGGCGGAATTGAGTTCGCCGCCGAAAATGAAAGTCAGTGCGTTCACGTAGAGATAGACGAGCACGACGACAACGCCGCCGAGGCTGCCGTAGACCGCGCTGTAGCTCGGCACGGTGGTGAGATAGACGGAAAACAGGCTCGCAGTGCCGAGCAAAAGCGCGACGGTGACGACGATGCCCGGCAGCAGATCGCGGATCCGGTGGCGCGTGTTCGGCAGCCAGAGGTGGAGCGCGAGCAGCACCACGAAGGTGACGGTGCCGGCGATGCCGTAGCGCGCGACCTGCCAGAAGGCCGCCTCGGCCGCGGACGCCGGCACGACCTGCGTGACGAGACTCCACAGCAGCGGACCGAGCACGACCGCGAGCGACAACAGGATCATGGCCAACGCGCCGAGGGCGACGAAGACGACGCTCTGCGCCCGCCGCCACCAAAAAGAGCGCGTCTCGGCCACCCGGTAGGCCCGGTTGAGCACGACGCGCATGGCCTCGATGCCGTTCGACGCCGCCCACAGCATGAACAGGGCGCTGAAGGTGAGGATACCGGTATCCCGGCTCGAAAAGATTCGCGTGACCACCGGACTGAGCGTCGCCGAAATGTCGCCGGGCGTGAACTGGAGCATGAAGGCGACGAACCGCTGACCGGTCGCGAAATTGCCCAACACGCCGGCGAGCGCGCCGAGGAAAATCAGAAACGGAAACAGCGCCAGCAGCGCCACGAAGGCGAGGTGACCCGAAAGCTCGAACCCCTCGTCGTCGAACAGACGGACCAGCACCAACCACGTGAAGCGGACCGTCGGATTGCGCTTGACGCTTTCAAGATTCACGGGACACAGGGCTCCGGTGCAAGTTTCGAAACGCGGGTCCGGGCCCGACGAAAAGCGGCATCCGCCCGGCCGCGCCCCCCTCACCCAGCTTTGACGAAGCCGCGCCGTTCGCCAAGCGCAAAGCTTCGCCGGCGCCGAGGTCGCGCCGTACGACAGCCCGTGCGCCGGCTGAGCCCGCGACAACATGGACCATGAAAGTGAAAGGCGTTTGCGCCTCGACGCGGCGCGGGCCGGTAGAATCCCGATCGACCGCGCGAGAATTTCTTGCGTCGTGTCGAAGGGGGAAACGAATGTCGACCGGTGAAACCGCTTATCTCGGACTCGTGATCGCAGGCGTCGTCGCCTTCATGCTCGTGCTGGCGTGGCAGTCCCGGCGCAATCCGTGAGCCGGGCCGCCGCCTAGAGCGTCCGGTACATCACCAGCGCGTCGACGAAGCCCAAGCGCGGATGCGCGAAGGCGCCGGGCAGCCGGCCGACGACGGCGAAGCCGCAGCGCTCCCACAGCCGGATCGCGCGCTCGTTGGTGGACACCACGAGATTGAACTGCATGGCGCGGAAGCCGCGCGCGCGGGCGATTTCGAGCGAATGGGCGCACATGGCGATTGCCACGCCGCGGCCGGTCGCCTCGGCGGCGGTGACATAGCCGCAATTCGCGACATGCGCGCCGCCGCCGCGGTGGTTGGCGTGGAGGTAGTAGGTGCCGACGATTGTGCCGTCGTCCTCGGCGACGAAAACTTCGTGATCGGCGGCGCGCCAGAAAGCCAGCGCGTCGGCGCGGCTCCAGTCGCACGGCAGCGCATAAGTCTCGCCGGCGGCGATCACCGGACCGATGATGCGCCAGACGGCGTCGTCATCGGCGGCGGTGGCCGGGCGAATGTGCATGGCGCTACTTGGCCGGCCGGGCGCCATTCGGCAGCTTCAGCGCGGGCCGTCGGCTGATCGGCGCATGGGCCAGCCGGTCGTGCGGCAGCATAGCGACGAATCCCCCCGATCGGCGCCGGCCGACGATTTCACGATGCGACGCGGACGCCGTCGGTCCTCACCCTAGCCTCGCCGGCGCAAACTGCCAATCGGCCGGCGACGACCTACACCCCTCACCCAGCTTTGAGTAAGGCTCGCGCTACGCTCGCCAACTCAAAGCAACCCTCTCCCCGCTTGCGGGGAGGCCGACCGCGAAGAGCGGTCGGCAGGTGAGGGGCGCGGCGCGAGCGCCGTCGCGCGGTCTAGGACTTGATGCGCTCGGACCGCTCGAGCGCCTTGAGCCGCGCCTCTTCCTCGGCGAGCAGCTTTTCGACGGCGCGGCGCTCCGCGTCGTCGAGTGCACCCTGGAGCTGGCGCTTGTAGCGCGCGATGTTCATGCGGGCGATCCAACGCTCCATCGGTCGCCCGCGTCGGTCAGGTTTCGTCCACGTCCAACCGGCTCCGATCCGCCGGCGGCCGAGCGCGGACGAGCCGCTCGGCGAGCTGCGCCAGGGCGAGCGCGTGACGGGCGAGATAAAGCTTTAGCGTCGGCGTCGATTCGTCGGCCGCCGCCTCGCGATAGACGCGCGCTTCGGCACGTAATTCCTTCGGTGTCGCCACCCAGCCTCCCCTGCAGGCCGCAAGGCGTTGCGCATCTCATTGGCGATCGGGACTCCCCTCGACCGCGGCGGCGCGACGCAAACTGGCCTATGGCTACTTGCGATTGCATCTTAATCGCTTCGATCGCCTTCATACAAGACCCTTACGTGAAATCCGACAGGCGGTTGCCGGCTCACAATCCATAGAACGCCTGGAGCGCGCCGAGCGCGGCGACGAGAATGCCGGAGGCGGTTTCCGGCGTGACCGGCCGGCCGCTCCAGCCGGCGCGCCGCGCCCATTCCTTCAGCGTCCAGCCACAGCCGACGACATGCCAGACGCAGGCGCCGGCCGGCGACGCCGGTCCGCCGAGTGCCTTGAGCGCCGCCCAGACGCGGCGGCGCGCCTCGTCCGCCCGCGCCGACACCGGCAGCGCGCGCACGCTTTGCGGCACGCGGCGCAGATCGGGGGCTCCGAGCGGATCGAGCTGCGCCAGCCGGAAGAGCGCATGGAAATCGTCGCCGGCTTGGCGCATCTCGGCCGAGATGGTGCCGAGGCGCTGCAGGCGCGCGAGCGTGTCCTCGGCGCGATAAGGCCGCGCCGGCCGGCCGTGCTCGTCGGCGATGACGCGCGGCACCAGGGCGAGATCGCCCTTCGACCAGCGCTCCGGGGCGTGGGCGCCAGCGCCTCGACGCGGCCCGGCCGGGATTTCGCGCGGCTCATGGCGGCTCCCTCATTCGTCGCGGGAGATCGCGGCCGGCGGCAGGTCGAGGCCGGCCAGGCGCTCGTCGTCGTCTTCGTCCACCGGCTCCGGCGGCGCCGGCACCCGCAACCCAGCGAGCTCGGGCGGCGGCGCGGACGCGACGCGGGCCTGAAGCGCGGCCAGTGCGGCGAAGCCGGGACTCGCCGGCGCGACCGTGCAACGCGCGCGGTGCCGGGCGCAGTACGAGCCGCCCGGCAGCGCCGGCCGGTCGCAGAACGGCGCCCGACCGGCCGCGACCACATAGCCGCAGCGTCCGGCCCGCGGCGCCCGCGGCGCGATCGTGACAGCGACGCCGGCAGCGGTTAGGTTCGTACCGGTTTTGTTCTCTCTTGCAGGCGTGCAACCATGGCGGTCGATTCCCTCGGCCATGCACCGGTCTCCCTTGGAAAGACGCGGCGTTCGCGGCGGGCGAACGCGCGTCGGGGTTCGTGTACGCTAAATACGGTGACCTGTCAACGTAAATTGCGTGTAGCGGCGACCGGCGGAAGCGTACAGACTTTGCGGATGCCCGCGATCTCCGCCGCCTCGCGCAAATTGAAGCTGCTGCGCCAGCGCGCCGGCCTGTCGATCCGCCAGGTGGCGCAGGCGCTGGGCATGGAATACGGCAGCTCGTATCAGCACTACGAGGACCGCTACAAGAAGCCGCTGCTGCCGCTGGAACTGGTGCTCAAGCTGGTGCCGATCTTCGCGCCGGCCGGCATCGAGGCGGCCGAGCTCTATGCCCTCGCCGGCGCCGGCGTCGACGCGACGGGCGAGCGGCCGGCCGTGGCCGGCGGCGGCGCCAAAGGCGACACGGCGGGCCGGATCCTGCGGATCCCCGAGCTCGACGTGCGCGCCGCGGCCGGCGACGGCTTGACCGGCGAGGGCGCGAAGATTATCGACGAATGGGCCCTGCCGAGCGGCATGGTGCGCCACTATTCGACCGCGCCGGCGAGCGACCTGCGCATCATCACGGTGATGGGCGACAGCATGGAGCCGACCCTGCAGCCCGGCCAGCGCGTGCTGGTCGACACCGGCGACCGCAACCCCAGCCCACCCGGCGTATTCGTGGTGTGGGACGGGCTCGGGCTCGTGGTGAAGCGGTGCCAGATGGTGCCGCACAGCGAACCGCCGCGCGTGCGCATCACCTCCGACAATACGAAATACGACGCCTACGAGCGCACGCTCTCCGAGGCCTATATCCAGGGCCGCGTCATCGGCCAGTGGCGCTGGCTCTAGATCGGAGCGACGGCGTCAGAGCTGCTTCAGCGCCTGATCGAGATCGCCGATCAGATCGGCTTCATCCTCCAGCCCCGCCGAAACGCGGATCAGGCCGTCGGAAATGCCGAGCGCGGCACGGTCCGCCGGCGGCACGCGCTGATGCGTCGTGGTCGCCGGATGGGTGGTGAGGCTCTTGGTGTCACCCAGATTATTCGAGATATCGATGATCTTGAGCGCGTCCATGACGCGGAACGCCTCGGCCTTGGTCGCTCCCGCCTCGAAGCAGACGACGGTGCCGAAGCCGCTCATCTGCTTCGCCGCCAGCGCGTGCTGCGGATGGGATTTGAGGCCGGGATAGAGCACGCGACGCACTTTCGGATGCTTTTCCAGAAATTGCGCAATCGCCAGCGCGACCTCGCATTGGCGCCGGACGCGCAGCTCCATGGTCTCGAGGCCCTTGAGCAGGAGCCAGGCGTTGAACGGCGACAGCGCCGGACCGGTGTGGCGGAGGAACAGCAGCAGATGGTCGTCGAAAAACTTCTTCGACCCGAGCACCGCGCCGCCGAGGCTGCGGCCCTGGCCGTCGATGTGCTTGGTCGCCGAATAGACCACGACGTCGGCGCCGAGCGCGAGCGGCTTCTGCAACAGCGGCGAGGCGAAGACGTTGTCGACGATCAGCAACGCGCCCTGCGCGTGCGCGAGACCGGCCACGGAAGCGAGGTCGATGATCTCGAGCGTCGGATTGGACGGGCTCTCGACGAAGACCGCGCGCGCGCCCTTGGCGAGCGCCTGCTTCCAGGCGGCAAGATCGCGGCCGTCGACCAACTCGGTCGTGACGCCGAAGCGCGGTAGGACCTGCGTGAGAATTTGGAGACACGAGCCGAACAGCGCGCGCGACGCGACGACGCGATCGCCGGCCTTGAGAAAGCACGCGAGCGACGCGAACACCGCGGCCATGCCGCTCGCCGTCGCGCGGCAGGCCTCGGCGCCCTCGATCAGCCGCAGCCGCTCCTCGAACATCGAAACCGTCGGGTTGGCGTAGCGACTGTAGACGAAGCGCAGGCCGTCGCCGGCGAAGGCGGCTTCGGCTTCCTCGGCCGTCTGGTAGACGAAGCCCGAGGTCATGAAGAGCGCCTCGTCGGTCTCGAGGAACTGGCTGCGCTGCAAGCCGCCGCGCGTGGCGACGGTGCGCGGGCGCCACGAGGCGGGCGGCGGCGGAGGCGTCAAAGGCATCGCTGATCTCCATCGATCGCCGGCCGCGTCTGCGCAAAAAATCCGGGGCAACAAAAAAGCCCTGTCCGCAGGGGTCAGGGCTCCGACGAGCCTCCGACCTTTTAGCGGGATTTTTTACGTGGCCGCAAGCCGGTCGGCTGTCAAATCGCCACGAATCAACGGTCATTGCCTACCTCTTCCTTGCCAGCCTCGTCAAGTGAGATGCTGGCCACGCGGGGGGAGAACATATGCGTCATTTCGCATCAATCGACATGCTTGCCAGAGCAGCGGGCGAAACGCTCGGCACCAGCGACTGGGTCACGGTGACGCAAGAAGCCATCGATAAATTCGCCGAAGCGACCGGTGACTTTCAATGGATCCACGTCGATCGCGAACGTGCAAGAACGTCGCCTTTCGGCACTACGGTCGCGCATGGCTATCTCACGCTCGCGCTTGCGCCGCGGCTGATGAATCAGATCTACAAGGTCGACGGCGTGCGGCTGCGGATCAACTATGGCCTCAACCGGGTGCGTTTCACCGAGCCGGTGAAGAGCGGCGCGCGCGTGCGTATGACGCTCAAGCTGCTGAGTATCGACCCGACGCCGAAGGGTGTGCGCGTGACGACCGAGGCATACTTCGAGATCGAAGGCGTGCAACGGCCAGCCTGCATTGCCGAGCTAGTCGCGGTTCTGGTGCCGATTTAGTCCGATGGTTCGAGTGCGCTTTCGTGCCAATGGCGCAGGAGGCGACGCGACAGCCAGGAGAGTACCGCAAAAATCGCGATGCCGGTCAGGGACAGCAGCAGCAACGCCGCAAACATGCGCGCGATCTCGAGCCGGTATCCCGCCTCAAGGATGCGCGACGCTAGGCCGGTCTCGGCGCCACTGGTGCCGGCAACGAACTCCGCCACCACCGCGCCGATCAGCGCGAGGCCTCCGCTGATCCTGAGACCGGCGAGGAATAGTGGCAGGGCCGAAGGAAGGCGAAGCAGGCGCAACGTCGCAATCCTTCCCGCACCGTAAAGGCGGAACAGATCCACCAAGTTGCGGTCGGCGCTGTTCAGACCCAGCGTCGTGTTGGCCAGGATCGGGAAGAAGGCGACGATCGTGGCGCAGACGAGCAGCGACAGGAATACGTCGTTGCACCAGATGATGATCAGCGGTGCGATCGACACCACCGGCGTCACCTGGAGAATCACGGCATAGGGGAAGAAGCTGATCTCGATGGTCCTGGACAGCGAGAACAGCACTGCGATCGTGCCGCCCAGCGCCACCGCCACGGCCAGCGCGGCTACCGTGATCCGCAGCGTCACCAGAAGCGAGGCGAGCAGGCTCGGCCCATCATTCCATAGTGTTCGCACGATCGCGCCGGGCGTCGGCAGGACGTAGGGCGGGATTGCAAACCATCCTATGATCGCATACCAGCCGCCGATCATCAGCGCGGCCACGACGACCGGTCCGAGAATGCGCGCAAACCGGTGGCCATTCATGCCATGGCCTCGGCGAGCTTGGCCGATACCGCGCGGCAGGCCTCGACGTAAGGCGGGCTCATCCGCAAGAACGCGCTGCGTGCCTCGGGTAGTTCGACCGGCAAATCAGCGACGATCCGCCCGGGCCGTCTTGTCATCACCACGATGCGGTTGGTCAGGAACACAGATTCGAAGACGCTATGCGTTACGAAGACGATCGTGCAGCGGTGCATCTGCCAAAGCGCACGGAGTTCCTCGTTGAGCTTGAAGCGGGTAATCTCGTCCAGGGCAGCAAACGGCTCGTCCAGCAACAGCAGATCGGGCTCGGTAACAAGCGCTCGCGCGATCGAGACGCGCATCCGCATGCCACCCGAAAGCTGCCGCGGATAGGCGAAACCAAATTCGCTGAGACCGAGAGAATCCAGCATTGCGCCGATACGCGACGCCGCTGCGGCTCTGTCGACGCCACGCAGGCGGAGCGGCAGATAGACGTTGTTCCATACCGTCGCCCAGGGCATCAATGTCGGCTCCTGAAAGACAAAGCCGACACGACCGGCGAGATCGCCATCTCGCTCGATCCGGCCGGAAGTCGGTTCGGCCAAGCCGGCGAGGATGCGCAGCAGCGTGCTCTTTCCGCAGCCGCTTGGGCCCAGCACGCCAACGAATTCACCGCGCGCCACAGCGAGATCGACACCCGACAACGCGATCACGCCATTGGGAAAGGATTTCGCCACGGCGACGGCAGCGACGATCGTCTCAACCACGTTGGATCCGTCTAGCGTTGCGCCTTGAGACCAACGCCGCGATCGACGAACCGCGGCGTGTAAGCCTGGCGATAATCCAGGGAAGCGGGATAGAGCCCTTGCTTCGACATGACGGTGAAGAAGGCATGCCAGCGCGCATCGGTCATGGCGCCGATACCCAGCTTCTTGGAATCGCCGCTATCGACGATGCCGTGGCTGATCATGGTGGCGCGCGCATACGCGAGAAGCGCATGAGTCTGCTCGGGATTGCCCCTCTTGATGAGAGCGTTCGCCGGCGCCGGGTCGCCATAGAGATAGGCGTACCAACCTTCGATCGAAGCATCGACGAAACGCTTAACCAGATCGGGGTTGTCGTGGATCAGTTTCGCCGACGTCTCTATGAGGGAGCCGTAGCTCGCATAGCCGGCATCGGCGAGGAGGAAGACCCGCGGGTCGCCGCCGGCTTGCCTGATCAGAAACGGCTCGCTGGTAAGATATCCCTGTTGGATCGCCTCCGAATTCGTCAGGAACGGCGCCAGGTTGAAGGTATAGGGCCGAATCTGCGCGTCGGTGTAGCCGAACTTCGCCTTCAGGAACAACCACCAACCCACACGTGTGTCGCCGCCGATCATGATCGGCTTACCCTTAAGGCTCGCCAGATCCTTGTAACCGGCACCGCGGTGCGCAATGAGTACCGTCGGATCCTTCTGAAAGAGTGCCCCCACGGCTACCAGGGGAATCTTTTGCTGTACCGCGTTCAACGGCAGAAAGCTGTTCGAGACAATCGCGAAGTCGAGACGGCCGGCCGCGAGAAGCTGCGTCTGGTTGATCTGCGGTCCACCCTGGCGCAAATCGACCTCAATGCCGTGCCGCGCATAGATGCCTTGAGCGATCGCTTCGTAATAGCCGCCGTGCTCGGCCTCGGCACGCCAGTCGGTGCCGAAAACGACGTGATCGAGCGCCCAAGCGGGTTGACTCGCCACCAAGGCAAGCAAGACCAACCACGCGCGTCCAAATATGTCGTATCGCATCCCTACCTCGCCGCGCTTTCTTAGCCCAACCCAGATCTAGGTGACAGAGCGGCGTTGAACTGGCGCGCAGCACCCGCTGCGGGAGTTAGCGCGGCTTGTCGTCGTCGATACGGCGCCCACCCGCCGCGTCGTCGAAGCCCTTGTTGTGCGAATAGAACAGCAGGGCGATCAGGCCGCCGGCCAAGCCCAGCGTCGCCACACCTCCGAGGACGAGAGCGATGTAGCCGGAGGCCGACATCTGCACGGCACCCAGCGAAATCCAGGCCCAAATCGCCACCGACGCGGCAGCCAACGCGAGGACAGCGGCGACGGCAATACCAAGCTTGCTCATGTCGAACCCCGCATTCCTCACGATCGAACGGCGTCTGCCCAATGCAGACTCAATGTATTACGCTGAGCGTGCGCGCGCCGCCACCAATGTTGACATTAGCAGCGAGCGGCCGACACAAGCTGATGAGCACCATCCAAGGATTGAGGAAACGATGAGCAAATTCGTCATCGCCCCGCATTATCACCGGCCGGCGTCTTCGTGCCGCTAGAGTCGCCAATCAAGGAGCCTGCCGAGTTCGTGAAGCCCCTATCCGAGATCGATCGCGCGCTCTGCAAACAGATCACTGTCAGCTGCTACGCCAACGAGGACTACGTCGAGGGACGGCGCGCTTTCGTTGAGAAGCGCAAGTCGGTCTTCAAGGGGCGTTAGCCGACCAAGTTCGGCGCCCTTTCGGCACTCAGGCCAAGCGCGTGATGCGGAAAAATGGTGGGTGCACCAGGACTCGAACCTGGGACCCGCTGATTAAGAGTCAGCTGCTCTACCAACTGAGCTATGCACCCGTGCGGGAAGGCGCCGTATATAACAACCTGCTGCCGCCTTGTCGAGCGGGCTCGGTTCAGCCTTCGGCGTCGCCACGTCCGAAGCGTACGTCGCGGTGAACGTAGACGCTGATCAGCAGACCGAAGCCGAACATCACCGTCAGCATCGAGGTGCCGCCATAGGACACCAGCGGCAGCGGCACGCCGACCACAGGCAGCAAGCCGATCACCATGGCGACGTTGATGAAGACGTACAGGAACAAGTTGGTGGTGATGCCGAAAGCCAGAAGCCGGCCGAAATGGCTGCGCGACCGGAAAGCAATGGCATAGCCGTAAACGAAGACGACCGCATAGAGCGCGAGCAGGAGCAGACCGCCGACGAGGCCGAATTCCTCGGCCATGATCGTGAAGATAAAGTCGGTTTGCCGCTCCGGCAGGAACGACAGATGCGCCTGGGTCCCGGACAAGTAGCCTTTGCCAAAGATCCCTCCCGAACCGACGGCGATCTTGGCCTGTAGCGCGTGGTAGCCCGCGCCAAGCGGATCGCGCTCGGGATTGAGGAAAGTCAGGATCCGATTCTTTTGATAATCGCGCAAGTGATGCCAGGCGAACGGTACGATCGCACCCGCCGCCGCGATAATCACCCCGAACATCCACACACGCACGCCGGCCAGAAAGAACATCGCGGCGCCGCAGAGCACCAGCATCGTAGCGGTACCGAGGTCAGGCTGCCTCAACACCATCGCCGCCGGCACCAGAATCAAACCGGCCGGCACGATCAACTTCAACGGATCGCCGATATCCTCCGGTGGCAGGTTGGTGAAATAGCGCGCGAGCACCATCACGAGCGCGATCTTCATGAGCTCCGACGGCTGTATTTGGATCACGCCGAGATCGATCCAGCGCTGCGCACCCATGCCGATCGCGCCACGTACCTCGACGGCAATCAGCAACACCATTGTCGCGGCATAGAAGCCGTACGCGACGCGCATCCATAGCCGGATGTCGACGACCGCAACCGCGAGCATAATCAGCATCGCGACGGCATACCGAACAGTTTGGCGCGACGCCCAGGGATGCCAGCTACCGTTGCCTGCGGAATAGAGCATCGCGAAACCGACCGCAGCGATGGTCGTAATCAGCGCGACCAGCGGCCAGTTCACGCTCAGCAACTTCACGGTGACGGTCTGCTGAGGTCGGGCGGGATCGTAAAGCCAGCGCATCGGCTCGCTCAGCCCTGGGCCAGTTTGGCAGCGCCGAACGGTTCAGGCGGCACGCGACGAGCGGGATCGCGCTGTTGCGCCCGTAGTAAGAGGTCGTGGGCGATCGGCGCTGCGACTGCGCCGCCTTCGCCGCCGGTCGTGCCACCGTGCTCAACCACCACCGCGCAGACATAACGCGGCGCGCTCACCGGTGCGAAGGCGATGAACAGCGCATGATCGCGCTCCTTCCAGGGGATCTTTGTGCCGGTAACGACGCCACGGTCGCGGACCTCGCGCGCGATGTGATGGACCTGTGCCGTGCCGGTCTTGCCCGCCATGGCCATGCTCGGATCGGTGATGCGGGCGCGGTAAGCGGTGCCGTGCAATTCGTTGACCGCGCCATACATGCCCTGCCGCACGACGTCGAGCGTCTTCTCGTGGACGCCAATCAGCGCGAAAGCGCGGCTGATGCTCTCGGCGACCGGGCTCGTCGGCATCATGATTCCGGCACTGCGCGCCAGGACCGGCTTCACGGTGTGTCCGGTGGCAATGCGGGCAACGTAGATCGCAAGCTGCAGCGGCGTGACCGAGACATAACTCTGGCCGATGCCACAGCTCAAGGTCTCGCCGCGTTGCCAAGCAACGCCGGTCGTCGCTTTCTTCCACGCCCGTGTCGGAATCAACCCCGGCTTCTCGCCGGGGATGTCGATTCCGGTCGGCAGGCCGAGACCAAAGCGGTTTGCCATCGCCGCGATGCGATCGATCCCGACCAGATCGGCCGTATGGTAGAAGAAGACGTCGCACGACTCACGGATTGCGCGATCGAGCGAAATCAAACCGTGACCGCCCTTCTTCCAGCAGTGGAACACGGCGTTGCCTAGGTGGAGTTCACCCGAGCAAAAGAACTCGGTGTCCGGTGTTATGACACCGGCCTCGAGTGCGGCCGTCGCGACCAGTGGCTTGAAGGTCGAGCCGGGAGCATAGGTACCCGCAATCGCTTTGTTGGTCAGCGGGTTGTAGGGACTGTCGATCAGCGCCTTCCATTGGGCCGGACTCAAGCCACTGGCAAAGGCACCCGGATCGAAACCCGGCGCCGAAGCAAGCGCTAGCACCTCTCCGGTCCATGAATCGAGAACAACCGCAGAGGCGGAGCCCTGCGCATTGCACCGGTGCATCGCCAAGTCCTGCAATGCCATGTCGATCCCGAGGACGATCTGCTCGCCGGGAATGCCATCTTCGCGCGCCAGCTCGCGCACCACACGACCGAATGCGTTGACCTCGATCTCGCTGGTACCAGCGCTACCCCGAAGTTCGAGATCGTATTCCTTCTCGACGCCGCTCTTGCCGACGCGGAAATCCGGCAGTTCGACCAGCGGATCGTCGCTGTCAAGTTCCTCCTCCGAGACGGGTCCGACATATCCGACGGCATGCGAGGTCTCGTCACCGAACGGGTAATGCCGGATCAGGCCCTGATCGATCGATACGCCCGGCAAATCGACCGCGTTGACATCGATGCGCGACATCTCGTCCCAGTTCATGTCCTCGCGCAGAACGACCGGCACATAGCTGTGACGATTGTGCATATCGCGCACGACACGGCGACGATCGGTTTCGGTGAGCGGCACGAGTTGAGCTACCGCGCCGAGCGTCTCGGCGATGTTGCCAGCCTGCTCAGGGATCATCACCGCTTGGTAGGTTGGCCGGTTGGTGGCCAATGGCACGCCGAAGCGATCGACGATCAAACCGCGCGGCGGCACCAGCAAGCGGATGTTGATCCGATTCTCGTCCGCAAGCATCGCAAATTTCGGTGCCTGAACGACCTGAAGGTAGTAGAGCCGCCCCGCCAGCGCGGCCAACAGCGCCACTTTGCCGCCTGCCACCACAAGCGCTCGGCGCGTCATGATCTTGCCGCGGGCGTTCCGGCGCTTCATGTCACGCACTCAAAGCCGGCATGGCGCGATGCGCCAGCGCCAGGACATAGCTGCCGATCGGGAAGCAGGCGGCCGTGATGAGAGTCTGGAACACGAACGGCCGTGGCGCCAGGAATTCCACCTGCATCAAACTGACGAAGGCCCATTCGAGGGCGAATGCACCAGCGGTGGCCCCGAAGAATCCGAGCCACAACACCGAAAACGGCCGGTGGCTGAAGATGCGTCGTTGGTTAAGCACAGCCGTGCGTACCAGCAAAAGCGCCAATGCCGACAGCCCAACATAGGGCGTGCCGTTGAGCAGATCGAGCAAAAGGCCAGCAACGAATACCGCACCGGGTGGCAACAGGTCCGGCCGGTAGACCGTCCAGTGAAAAACCGCCATCAACGCGAAGCTCGGCGCAATCGAGCCAAAGCTCGGAACCGGGAACGGCAATAGTGACAGCAGCGTGAACAGGAAGGTCGTCGTCCCGGGCACCATGCGAGCAACGAAGCCGACGTAATCGCGATTCCTCGAATACGGCATGAGAGCTACGGCGACGACGCGGCCCGCGCATGCGACCGCCGCCCAGCTTGCGGCGTCGGAACCCAGCCATCGGGCAGGATGCCATCGAGGCCATAGTTGACGATCCGCACCATCTCAAGCCGCGCCAAGTCAGCGTAAGTCTCGACGCGGATAACGCCGCCGACCGACGCGACGACGCCGACCGGCAGATCAGGTGGAAACATGCCGCCACTGCCGCTGGTTACGATGCGGTCACCTGACTTCACCGGCGTTTTGGGCTGGACATAGACCAGCCGCGGCTCATCGGAATTATCACCGTTGAGCATCGCATGGTCATGCGTGCCTTCGATGGCAACAGGAATATGCGAATTGATGTCAGTCAGCAGCAGGATTCGCGCGGTGCGACCACCGACCTCGATGACGCGACCCACCAATCCGTCGCCGGTCATCGCCGGCTGGCCCCGTGCAACGCCCTCCCGGCTCCCGACATTGACCAGGATGTTGTGCAGGAAGGCACCGCCGGAATCTGCGATCACTTGCGCGGCGACCGATGATACCGCCCCCTGCGGCGCGAATTTGACTAGATTACGCAGCTCCTCGTTTTCGGATTGGAGGCGCCGCGCGACCTCTTGCCATTGAAGCAGCCGCTGGTTTTCCAGCTTGAGCTCCTGGTTCTGATGATAGACGGTGATCACGTTCTCGACAGTGCCGACCGCCCTCGAAACTGACGCAATGGGCTCACCTGCAACCTGGAGAACTGGAGCCAGAACATCGGCGAGTACCACGCGCACACGGTCGAACAACAGCACATCGGCCTTGCCGAGAACCGCCAAGAGCGCCGACATGAAGATAAGAAACGGCAGCGTCAGCCGTTGGACTGTCGCACGAACCGGAGCAGAGACTCTCATTGGCGCCGACCGCTGGTCATGGTCCCGATCGCTTCCGCCACGCGCCGGCGCCTTCCCCCATGAACTCCGGCTCTTACCGGCACTTTTTACACTGAAATCGAGGCTGAGTACACGCTCTGTGTCATGAAACCGGGGCAGTAATCGTGGCTAATACATGCTTATCAAAACGTTTCGAAGTGTTTTCATCTCCTCGAGGGCCCGGCCGGTACCGAGGGCCACGCAGGACAGCGGGTCGTCGGCGATCGAAACCGGTAAACCCGTCGAGTGTCGCAGGACATAGTCGAGGTTACCGAGCAACGCACCACCGCCGGTAAGTACGATGCCCTTGTCGACAATGTCCGCGGCCAACTCGGGGGCGGTGTGCTCCAGCGC
Organism: Alphaproteobacteria bacterium; assembly: GCA_028871455.1. GTDB lineage: Bacteria > Pseudomonadota > Alphaproteobacteria > ATCC43930 > CGMCC-115725 > REEB95. Next base: position 46,378 of record JAGWNF010000011.1, on the reverse strand, counting down.
CACCTTGACCGCCTCGACGATTGCACCCACCGGTTCCGAGAGGCTCTCGGCGATTTGGCGTTCGGAGATGACGATCTCCTTGGGCACGCCATTCATCAGATCGCGGCCCTTGATCTCCATGATGCGGCCCTCGCCCTCTTCGGGCATACAGGCGGAGCCGATCTCCTTCTTGATGCGCTCGGCAGACGATTCACCGACCAGCAAGTTATGGTTGCGTCGGATGTAGGCGATGATCGCTTCGTCCATCTTGTCGCCGCCGACGCGGACCGAGCGCGAGTAGACAATACCGCCGAGCGACAGTACGGCAACCTCGGTGGTGCCGCCGCCGATGTCAACGACCATCGAGCCCGTCGGTTCCGTTACCGGCAACCCGGCGCCGATCGCCGCGGCCATCGGTTCTTCGATGAGAAACACGCGACGAGCGCCGGCGCTCTCCGCGGATTCCTGGATGGCGCGACGCTCGACCGCAGTGGAGCCTGAGGGCACGCAGACGATGATCTGAGGGCTCACAAAGCTTCGACGATTGTGCACCTTGCGAATGAAATGCTTGATCATTTCTTCCGCGACCTCGAAATCGGCGATCACTCCGTCGCGTAGCGGTCGGATCGCCTGGATGTTTCCCGGCGTTCGGCCGAGCATCATCTTGGCCTCGTCGCCAACCGCGAGGACCTGCTTGCGGCCCTTGACGCTGGCGATTGCCACCACCGACGGCTCGTTGAGCACGATGCCGCGACCTTTGACGTAGACGAGCGTGTTCGCCGTGCCGAGGTCGATGGCCATATCGGCAGACAGCATTCCGAGGAGATTGCCGAACATATTTGCGATAGGTTCCGAGGTTGGTTGTTGGAACGCCGTTATGCTCTGAGTGCGGCGGGTGCGGTCTTCGCCCGCTTGGTGAGAAGCTTGTTGAGCGCGTGAATGTAGGCGCGCGCCGAAGCGACTAGTGTATCGGGATCGGCGCCTTGGCCGACGACAGTCTTCCCGTTCTCCTCGAGCCGCACCGTAACCTCGGCCTGAGCGTCCGTGCCTTCGGTCACGGCATGCACCTGATACAGCAGCAGACGCGCGGTGTGTGGCACCACGACATGGATGGCGTTGAAAGTTGCATCGACCGGCCCATTGCCGGTGACCTTCGCCGTCTTGGAAACACCGTCAAGTTGCAGCTCGATCTCCGCGGTTTGCGGGCCTTTGGAGCCGGCAATCACCTGGAGCGAAACGAACTTGATCCGCTCGTCGCCTTGCTGAATCGCGTCGTCAACCAGAGCGACGATATCCTCGTCGTAGACATCCTTCTTGCGGTCGGCAACTTCCTTGAAGCGCCGGAAGGCATCGTTCAAGGCGTTGTCGCCCAGCTCGAAGCCAAGCTCCTTCAATTTCATCTTGAAGGCGTGGCGGCCCGAATGCTTGCCCATGACAAGGGTCGACTTGCCGAGGCCGACCGATTCCGGCGTCATGATCTCATAGGTGCCGGCATGCTTGAGCATGCCATCCTGATGGATGCCGCTTTCATGCGCGAACGCATTGGCGCCGACGATGGCCTTGTTCGGCTGAACCACGAAACCAGTGATCGCCGAGACCAAGCGCGACGCCCGCGTGATGTATTCGGTCTTGATCCCTGTGGTATAGGGCATGACGTCGTGACGCGTCCGGAGCGCCATGACGACCTCCTCTATCGCCGCGTTGCCAGCACGCTCGCCGAGACCGTTGACCGTGCACTCGATCTGCCGTGCGCCGGCCCCGACCGCTGCCAGCGAATTGGCAACCGCGAGGCCCAGGTCATTGTGGCAATGGACCGAGATCACCGCCTTGTCGATGTTGGGCACGTGATTCTTGAGCATGCGGATCAACGCGCTGAACTCCTCCGGCACGGTATAGCCGACGGTGTCCGGGATGTTGATCGTGCTCGCGCCCGCCTTGATCGCGCTTTCGACCGTGCGGCAAAGGAAGTCGTGCTCGGTCCGAGTGCCATCTTCCGGCGACCATTCGACGTCCGGACACAGATTGCGCGCATGTGACACGCTGTCGATGACCGCCTGATGCACCTGCTCAGGTGTCATCTGCAGCTTGTATTTCATGTGCAGCGGCGAAGTCGAAAGGAAGGTATGGATCCGCGGCCGCTCGGCATGTTGCAAAGCTTCCCAGGCGCGCTCGATGTCGGCGCGCGCCGCGCGCGCCAAGCCGCAGACGGATGAGTTCTTGACCACCTTGGCGATCTCGCGGACCGCCTCGAAATCGCCGTTGGACGCGATCGGAAAGCCGCCCTCGATGACGTCGACGCCCATCTCCTCAAGCAGCAAGGCGATCTTGATCTTCTCCTCGAGGTTCATCGACGCGCCGGGCGACTGTTCGCCGTCGCGCATGGTGGTATCGAAAATGATGATGCGGTTGGCGTCCGTCCGGGTAACGGGATGGATAGTCTTCGGAGATTGTGTGGCGCCCATGGCGCGATTCCTCATGTCTCGGGGAAATAACGTGAGCCGTGGCCGATGCCCCTCGAACGCGAGCGGGCTCAATCGCGCCCGCGCTCAGGGGCAGCTAAGTCGCAGCGTGCCGCCGTTCCCCCGCGCCCGATCGGCCTGACGGCAGACGCGGCCAAACCGGCGTTGAAACGCCCGGTTAACCGTAGCTGAGAACGTCACGGCCATTTTTGCCCGCTTTCCCTCGACCGGCGCCGCCTAGAATCGCCAGCCGATTCGCTGGTAAGGCGAAAAATCGAGGCCAGCACTATGTTTAGCCCGGCTTGCGGAAGAATCGCAAGCCTTCTGTGGCGCCTACGGTCGCGCCGAGGCACTAGTTCTTGCTCTTGTCGACCAGCCGGCTCGCGGCAATCCACGGCATCATGGCGCGCAGCTTCTCGCCGATCTGCTCGACTGGGTGCTCGGCGCCGCGCCGGCGTAGCGCTTTGAAGCTTGCCTGGCCCGCCGCATTCTCAAGCACCCACTCTTTGGCGAAACGGCCTGACTGAATATCGTCGAGCACGCGCTTCATCTCCGCCTTCACGTGCGCATCGATGACACGCGGGCCACGGGTGTAGTCGCCGTACTCGGCGGTGTTCGACACCGAGTAACGCATATTGGCAATGCCACCCTCGTACATCAGGTCGACGATCAGCTTAACTTCGTGCAGACATTCGAAATACGCCATCTCGGGCGCATAGCCCGCTTCGACCAGCGTCTCGTAGCCAGCCATGATGAGCGCGGAGAGACCGCCGCATAGTACGCATTGTTCACCGAAGAGATCGGTCTCACACTCCTCTTTGAAGGTGGTCTCGATCACGCCGGCACGGCCGCCGCCAATCGCCGACGCATAACTGAGCGCGAGTTCGAGAGCGTTTGCCGAAGGATTCTGCGCTACCGCCACGAGGCAAGGAACGCCGCCACCGCGCACGTATTCCGCGCGCACCGTGTGGCCAGGCCCCTTGGGCGCGATCATGAACACGTCCATGTCGGGCCGCGGCTCGATCAGCTTGAAATGAATGTTGAAGCCGTGTGCGAAGGCGAGGGCCGTATCAGGCCGCATGTTCGGCTTGAGATCGTCGTTGTAGAGCTTCGCCTGGAGTTCGTCGGGCGTCAGCACCATGACAACGTCGGCCCATTTGGCGCCGTCGGCGGGCGACACGACCTGGAATTTCGCCGCTTCCGCCTTCTTCGCGCTCGCCGAGCCAGGCCGCAACGCAACGCGCACTTCCTTCACGCCACTATCACGCAGATTCATGGCGTGAGCGTGACCCTGGCTGCCATAGCCGATAACTAGGACCTTCTTGCCCTTGATCAGATTCACGTCGGCGTCGCGATCGTAATAGACACGCATGGGAAAACTCCTCCGAAGGCGAAAGCGGTGGGATCAGAACTTGCCGGCGCCGCGCGAGATCGCGGCGACGCCGGTGCGTGAAATGTCGACCACGCCGAGCGGCGCCATCAAGCTGATGAAGGCGTCGAGTTTCTCGGTCGAACCGGTCATCTCGAAGACGTAACTCTCGGGTGTGGTGTCGACCACGCGCGCATGGAAGATGTCGGCGAGACGCAGCGTCTCCGCTCGGCTCTCGGCGCTGCCGGTCACTTTGACCAGTGCCAGCTCGCGCTCCACGAACGGGCCTTCCTCGCTCAGATCGTGGACGCCGTGAACCGGCACGATACGGTTCAACTGTGCTTTGATCTGCTCGATGATCATCGGCGTACCCGAGGTGACGATGGTGATGCGCGAAAGCCTGTTATTGGGATCGGTCTCGGCGACGGTGAGACTTTCGATGTTATATCCGCGACCCGAGAAGAGGCCGATGACGCGCGCCAGCACGCCCGGCTCGTTATCCACGAGCACGGCCATGGTGTGCTTTTCGACGGCTTCCGGAGCGGCCATGGGCGTCAGACCAGGACCATGCCCTCTTCCGACACCGGGCCGGACGATTGCCTGTCGCTCGGGCCGAGCAGCATCTCGTTGTGCGCCGCGCCCGACGGGATCATGGGGAAACAATTCTCCTTGGGATCGACCTGAACGTCGACAATCACCGGCCGATCGACGGCGATCATTTCCTTGATCACGCGATCGACGTCGGCGGGCTTCTCGGCGCGCAGGCCGACCGCCCCGAAAGCTTCGGCGAGCCTCACGAAATCCGGCAACGCCGCGGTGTAGCTCTCTGAATAGCGACCGCCGTGCAGCAACTCCTGCCACTGCCGCACCATGCCCATGTACTGGTTGTTCAGAATGAAAACCTTCACTGGCAACCGATACTGACAGACGGTCGACATCTCCTGGATGTTCATCAAGATCGAGGCTTCACCGGCGATGTCGATGACGAGCGCATCGGAATGAGCCAGTTGCACGCCCATCGCCGCCGGCAGGCCGTAGCCCATGGTGCCGAGACCGCCCGAAGTCATCCAGTGGAACGGCTGTTCGAACTTGAAGAGCTGCGCGGCCCACATCTGATGCTGACCGACCTCGGTCGTGATGAAGACGTCCCGGTCGCGCGTCAGTGCGTAAAGCCGCTCGATCGCATATTGCGGTTTGATGATGGTGTCCGATTTCTCGTAGCGGAGCGACTCACGCTTGCGCCAAGTTTCGATCTGCCGCCACCACGGCGCGATACGCGCGGCATCAGGCTTGTACTTTTGCGCCTTGAGTTCGGCGATCAACGCCGTGAGTACCTCGGCGCAGTCGCCGACGATGGCCAGATCGACGCGCACGTTCTTGTTGATCGATGACGGATCGATGTCGACATGAATCTTGCGCGAATGTGGCGCGAAGGCAGCGATCTTGCCGGTGACCCGATCGTCGAAGCGCGCGCCGATATTAATCATCAGGTCACAATCGTGCATCGCGTTATTGGACTCGAACGTGCCGTGCATGCCGACGAGACCTAGATACTGCTTGTCCGATGCGGGATAGGCGCCAAGACCCATCAACGTCAGCGTGACCGGAAAACCCGTCAAGCGGGCCAATTCCGTGAAGAGCGTGCAGGCACGCGGTCCGGAATTGATCAGGCCGCCGCCGCCATAGAACAAGGGTTTCTTCGCCACCGCGATCAGCTGCGCGGCAGCGGCAATGCGCGTCGCCTCCGGCTTGGTCTGCGGCCGATAGGATTTGCGCAGTGGCGTCGCGTCAGGCGCGACATAAAGACCGGTCGCGAACAGCACGTCCTTCGGCAGGTCGACGACCACCGGACCCGGGCGGCCGGTGCGCGCGACGTGAAACGCCTCGTGCAGAGTCCGCGCCAGGTCGTTCACGTCCTTCACCAGATAGTTGTGCTTGGTGCAAGGCCGGGTGATTCCCGTGGTATCGGCTTCCTGGAACGCGTCGTTGCCGATCAGGTGGGTCGGCACCTGGCCGGTCAGGCAGACGATCGGCACCGAATCCATCAGTGCATCGGTCAGGCCGGTGACGGCGTTGGTCGCACCCGGCCCACTGGTGACGAGTACGACGCCGACCTTGCCAGACGAGCGCGCGTAGCCTTCAGCGGCGTGAACGGCGCCCTGTTCGTGCCGCACCAGGATGTGGCGTAGCTGGTTCTGCTTGAACAGCGCGTCATAGATCGGCAGGACGGCGCCGCCGGGATAGCCGAAGACGACATCGACGTTCTGATCGACCAGGGCGCGGATCACCATCTCCGCCCCGCTCAATTCACGAACCGCCGGTTGCACCGCCATCGTTGCGCTCCGCACAAAGAACACGCGTCCCTTCCGTCCCTCTGAACCCCGGCGAATCCAGGGGAAGGGCCGTGAATGGGCCGCTTTGCCGCGAAAAAGCTGAGCCTAGAGGCCTACTTAGACTCGGTCAACAGAAACGGACGAATAAATGAAAATATTTCGGGCAGCAAGCTTTCTGAAAATTGCGTTTCAATGACCTGCTTTCGCAGTTTCTTGCCAGCTCCTAGCCGGTGCCGGAGCCAAGTATATTGGCGCTTGGCGTAGCGGCGGGTTGCTTGCTGCGCCGCAGCGAGTGCGACATCACGCGACCATTCACCGGCGAGGTAGCGACCGATCTCGCGCACCCCGACGGCCTTCATCGCTGGCAGCATTGGCAGCCGCCGCGCGAGCAGCGCATGCACTTCGTCGATCGCGCCGTTTTCGAACATCCATTCGAGTCGCCGATCGATCTCGGCATAAAGAGGCCCGCGTGGCGGAAGCAGCACGACCGCTTTGGCCTCGGGTCCGCTGTGCGGTTTCTGCTGCTTCTGCCATTCGCTCAGGGCAATTCCCGTGGTGCGCGCCACGGCATAAGCGCGGATCAGGCGTTGCGTGTCGGCCGCCGGCAGTTTTGCCGCCGTGATCGGATCAAGCGCGGCTAGTGCTGCGCGGAACTTTTCGCCGCCGAGTTCGGCATGCAACGCGCGCGTCGCCGCGACAATCGGCGCCGGCACCGGCGGAATCTCCGCAATACCGTCAAGCAGGGCCAAGAGATAAAGGCCGGTGCCGCCGACTAGGATCGGCACGCGCCCCGCCGCACGCGCCACGGCGATTTCGACCAGCGCCAGATTGCGCCAGCGTCCGGCGGAGCAGCTCTCCGCCGCGTCGATCGTGCCGTAAAGCCGATGCGGCGCGACCGCCATATCGTGCGCCGATGGCCGCGCGGTCAGCACGCACAGATCGTGATAAATTTGCATGCTGTCGGCGTTGATGATCGTACCGCGGAATTCGCCAGCCAGCGCGAGCGCTAGGCGCGACTTACCGCTCGCCGTCGGGCCGGCAACAACGACGAGGGGCGGTTCGGCCGACCTCATGGCGGGGGTTCTAACACGCTCCACGCCGTCTTGCCTTCGTCGACGCCAACGAGCGATAAGGACGCGCATGGCAGCCAGCGTCCTGACTCTGATCTCGGCCGACCCCGGAGGAGACGTTCAATCCTGGGCGGACGTCGCCGCGCGCGCGCTTGAGCGGTTGGGTGCGCGACTCGGGACGGCCGACTGGCTGGCGCCGAATCACGCCGTCGACCTTCCGTTCGATGACCTCGATCCCGACCAGGCGGAAGCCGCCGTACGAATGAAGTTGAAGCTCGGTTTCGACGGGCCGCTCGTTGATGCGCTGGCGCAGCCGACGGCCAACCGGCGGAAGCGGTTGCTGCTGTCCGACATGGAATCGACCGTGATCGCCAACGAGATGCTGGTCGAGATTGCGAAGCTGGCAGGTATCGAGAAGCCGGTTGCCGAGATCACGCGCCGCACTATGAACGACGAACTCGACTTCGCCACCGCGCTGAAGGAGCGCGTTCGGCTGCTGCGCGAGCGCCCGGCCCGGCTTCTTGACGATGCAGCGAAGCGGATCCGTATCATGGATGGTGCTCAGGCGATGGTCGCGACCATGCGCCGACACGGCGCGTTCGCCGTGTTGATTTCCGGCGGTTTCACGGTATTTGCCGACCCGGTGGCGCATGCGCTCGGCTTCGACCGCGCCTTCGCCAACCAGTTGCTGATTGATGACGGCAAAATCGCCGGCGTGGCGGAACCGATCCTCACCCGCGACAGCAAGCTCGAGACGCTGACGCAGACAGCGGCCACGCGCGGCCTCGCGCTGGCCGACACGCTCGCAATCGGCGACGGCGCAAACGATTTGCCGATGATCGGCGCAGCCGGCCTCGGCATCGCGTTCCATTCACATCCAAACGTTGCGCCCCGCGCACGCCATCGCATTGACCATGCCGACTTGACTGCGGCGCTTTATGCGCAGGGCTATCGCCGGGACGAAATAGTCGGCTAGTGTGGTGCGTGGCGCCGGCGCCGCGGTCGGGCGGCAGCCGCGCGGGGGAAGCGGATGGCGCATAGGCTGCTGCAGGATTTTGTGTTGCTGCTGGTGGCGGTCAATCCGGCGCTAGTGGTGCCGGAATTCGTCGTCGTCACCGCCAAGTTCGGCGCCCCGGTAAAGCGCCGGATCGCGATCGAGGCGATCCTGATCGCTGGCGGCGTGCTGCTGGCGTTCGTCGCGATCGGTCAGGTTGTGCTCGCCGGCCTCAATATCGAGCTCCATGCATTCCAGATCGCTGCCGGTTTGATCCTACTGCTGATGTCACTGCGCATGGTGCTGGAGGAAGCGGCGCACCACGAGAGCGCACACGGCCGCCATCCGGCAGTCTACCCGCTCGCGATCCCGTATCTCGCGGGCCCGAAATCGATCATGACGGTGCTGCTGCTGACCGACAGCGACACGTATTCCCTGCAAAACCAGCTTCAAATCGCGGGCCTGGTGGTGCTCGTTCTGGCGTTGACGCTGGGCTGCCTGCTAGGCGCGCGCTGGGCGCACCGGTTGCTGCGGGATACCGGCGTCCACATCATCAGCCGCGTGATGGGCTTGCTCCTCGCCGCGTTGGCGACGCAGTACATCCTCGATGCGCTCGAGCAAGCCTTCGGTTTCTCGAGGTAAATTCCGTTCAGCCGCCGAGTTTCAACGCATAGAACCGTAGATCGCCCTGGCGATCGACCAGCAACAGCACCGACTTGCGGCCCGCCTTGGTGGCAGCATCGATTTTCCTGACGACGTCGGCCGGCGTTTTGACCTCTTCCTGGGCGACCTCGGTGATGACGTCACCGGCGCGCATGCCCTTCTCTGCCGCTGGCCCGTCTTTGGCGACGTCGGTGACGACGACGCCCGCGCTGTCCTCGGCCAGCTGGTAGCGCTCGCGCAGCTCCGGCGTCAGGTCGGCTACCGACAGGCCGAGCAACTTCACGGCAGTTCCTATCGGCGCCGGCGGCTGCTTGGTCGCCGCCGTAGCCCGCTCGACGTTGTCCTTGAGCTCGCCGACCTTGACCTCGAGCGTCAGCTCCTTGCGCTTGCGCCATACTGTCACCTTCACGACCTTGCCGATCGGTGTCTCGGCGACGATGCGCGGCAGGTGCCGCATATCGGCGATCGGATTGCCGTCGAAGGTCAGCACGACGTCGCCGGCCTGAACGCCGGCCTTCTGGGCCGGGCCGCCGTCGTGAACGCTGGCGATCAGCGCGCCCTTCGGCTTGTCGAGACCGAGGCTCTCGGCGATCTCGTCGCTCACGCTCTGGATGTTGACGCCGAGCCAGCCGCGCCGCGCGTGGCCGTATTTCTGAAGCTGCTCGATGACCGGTTTCGCCTCGTTCGACGGAATGGCGAAGCCGATGCCGATCGAACCGCCCGACGGCGAGAAGATCGCGGTGTTGATGCCGATGACGTTGCCGTCCATGTCGAACATCGGACCGCCGGAGTTGCCGCGGTTGATCGCGGCATCGGTCTGCAGGAAGTCGTCGTAGGGCCCGGAATTGATCTCTCGTGCGCGCGCCGAGAGGATGCCCGCCGTGACGCTGCCGCCCAGACCAAAGGGATTGCCGATCGCCAGCACCCAGTCGCCGACGCGCGCCTTGTCGCTGTCGCCGAACCGCACGAACGGCAGCGGCTTCGACGACTTGATGCGCAGCAGCGCCAGGTCGGTCTTGCTGTCCTTGCCGACGACCTCGGCCCTGAAGCTCGTGTCGTCCTGCAAGGTGACGGTGATCTGATCGGCATCGGCGATGACGTGATTGTTGGTCACGACGAGGCCCGATGGGTCGATGATGAAGCCCGAGCCGAGCGAAGTGGCGTGGCGCGGCAATGCTTGCGGCTGACCGCCGGGACGGTTCTTGTTGAGAAAGTCCTTGAAGAACTCCTCGAACGGCGAGCCCGGTGGGAATTGCGGCATGTCGGGACCGCGGCCGTCCTGGTCGCCCTTGCTCGGCAGCGTTTGCGTCGTCGAGATATTGACGACCGCAGGCAGCAGGCGCGCGGCCAGATCGGCGAAGCTGTCGGGCGCCGGGCGCGCGAACGCCGGTGTTGCCACAGCGACTGCCAGGATGAGGGCAAGCACGCGGCTCGCAAACACGAGACGATGGGCAGCAGTCACGAAACACTCCGAACGGAGAGGGGAAGCTAAACCGATAGTTTAGGCACAATCCATTCGCCAAGCCAGCCCTGGCGGCGTCCCGGCACTTACCGACGAATGAGCCAGATCGCTGCTACGCCCAAGCCGGTTGCGATTACGCCCACCCAGCGGACGACGTGCCCCGGCAACAGCGCGGTCTCGGCCATCAGCTTCTGCATCGGCCGGGTGAACAGCGCCAGCAGGACGCCCTCGATGACGACGGCCAGCGCGAGCGCCGTGGCGAAGGCGATCATGCGAAAATCAGCGTGCGTGTTCCGCCTTGCCCACGCCGCTCAGGCCTTCGGGACCGGCCTCGAGGTATTTGAAGAAGTCGTTCTGCGGTGACAGGACGAAGGTGGTGTTCGAGCCGCCGAGCGCGTCCTTGTACGCCTGCAGCGAGCGATAGAAGGCGAAAAAGTGTTTGTCCTGATTGTAGGCGTCGGCATAGATCTTGATCGCCTCGGCATCCCCCTGACCGCGCAGGATCTGTGACTGCTTCTGCGCGTCGGCGAGGATTTGGATGCGCTGGCGGTCGGCGTCGGCGCGGATCGCCGTCGCCTGACGCTTGCCGTCGGCCCGGTAGGATGCGGCTTCGCGTTGGCGCTCGGATTTCATGCGCGCATAGACCGCCTGGCTGTTCTCCTCGGGCAAGTCGGCGCGGCGGATACGCACGTCCACGACGTCGATGCCGAAGGGCTTGGCTTGCGTCGCGACCTCGTTGCGCACCTGCTGCATGATCTCAGCGCGCTTCTGCGCCACGACCGCCTGCAGCTCGACGGTACCGATGATGCGCCGCAGGCTGGCGCTGATCAGCGCGCTCAGCCGTGCATCCGCAACCTGCTCGGTGCCGACAGTCTGGAAGAATTGCAGCGGGTTGACGATTTGCCAACGCGCATAGGTATCGACGACCAGCCGCTTCTGGTCGGAGCCGATGACCTCCTCTTGCGGCGGTTCGAGATCGAGGATGCGACGGTCGTAAAGGATCACATCCTGATAGGGCAGCTTGACGTGCAGCCCCGGAATCTCGACCGGCGGACCGACTGGGTTGCCGAACTGCAGGACGAGCGCTTCCTGCGTCTGATCGACCGTGTAGAAGGTAGTGTAAATCAGCGCCAGTCCGATGACGACCAAGGCCGCGACGACCGCGCCAAGCCGCGTGCTCATGGCTGGCTCCCGCTACTCGAGGTCGCGGCGGAGCTCGCCGGCGCCGACGGATGCGGCGCCTCGAGCTTGGGCAGCGGCAGGTACGGTATGACGCCGGCGCCGCTAGCCGACTTGTCGATCATCACCTTGTTGGCGTTGGCGAGGATGCCTTCGAGCGTCTCGATGTAAAGTCGCCGTGCGGTCACGTCCGGCGCCGCCTTGTAGGCATTGTAGACTGAAAGGAAGCGCGCCGCGTCGCCTTGCGCCTGAAGCACGGCCTTCGCCTTGTAGGCTTGCGCCTGCTGGATGATCTGCGCGGCGTCGCCCTGCGCCACAGGCACCAGGTTGTTGGCATAGGTCTGCGCCTCGTTGATGTAGCGCTGCTGGTCGATCTTGGCGCTCTGCACGTCGCGGAAGGCGTCGATCACCGGTCCCGGCGGATCGACCCTCTGGAGTTGGACCTGGGTGATCTGGATGCCGCTGTGATAGCTGTCGAGAATCTGCTGCAGCAGGGTCTCTGTACCGGTCTCGATCTTGGCGCGGCCTTCGGCGAGCGCACTGGCGATCGGCGTGTGGCCGATGATCTCGCGCATGGCGCTTTCGGCAGCGACCTTCACCGTGCCGTCGGGATTGCGGATGTTGAACACGTAGTCCCTGGCGTTCTTTATCAGCCAGAAGACGGTGAAGTTGATGTCGACGATGTTCTCGTCGCCGGTCAGCATCAGAGATTCCGCCGGCACCTGCTGGACCGGCCCTTCACTGCGGTAGCCGATCTCGATGCGGTTGACGCGCGTGACCTTGGGGATCAGGACCTTCTCGATCGGCGTGGGCAGATGGTAGTTGAGTCCCGGCGTCGCCGTGCGGTTATAGGCACCGAAACGCAGCACCACGCCGACTTCGTCGGGATCGACGACATAGAAGCCGCTCGCCAGCCACAGCACCACCACGGCCGCGATGACGAGGATGAAGCCCTTGCCGCGGCCAGTGCCGCCGGGCAGCAGCTTGCGGATGCGCTCCTGCGCCTGGCGCATCAAGTTCTCGAAATCGGGCGGCTTCATGCCGCCGCCCGGACGGCCCCACGGTGAACCGCCGCCACCCCACGGCCCGCCGCCGCCACCGCCCGGAGGTTGCCAACTCATCGTCTGCTGTCCATATCCCCGCTGCCCCGGTATAAGCGGACCGAGAGGCCGCTATTGTCAAGGAATTGAGGGCCATTGTGACAGACGTTTTAGAAACGGACGTGATGGCTGCGTTGAAGCAGGTGAACGATCCCGAGCGCGGCCAGGATATCGTCTCGCTCGGCATGATCACCGGCCTGTCGATCCGCGAAGGCCATGTCGGCTTCGCCATCGAAGTCGATCGCGCACGCGGACCGAAGCTCGAGCCGCTGCGCCGTGCCGCCGAGAAGGCTGTCGAAGCATTGCCGGGCGTGCTGTCGGTCAGCGCGGTGCTGACCGCCGAAGCACCGCCGCGTCCCGCCGCTCAGCCGGCGCACGGCCACGCGCACGGTGCGCCGCAGGCCGAGAAGCCCGCCGTGCCCGGCGTCAAGCACATCATCGCCGTCGCTTCGGGTAAAGGCGGCGTCGGCAAGTCGACGACGGCCGCGAACCTGGCGCTGGCGCTGGCGGCCATCGGCCGCAAGGTCGGCGTGCTCGACGCCGATATCTATGGTCCGTCGATGCCGCGCATGCTCGGCATCACCGGCAAGCCGACGACGCGCGACGGCAAGACGCTCGAACCGATGCGCAACTTCGGCCTCGCCTGCATGTCGATGGGATTCCTGGTCGCCGAGGACACGCCGATGATCTGGCGCGGGCCGATGGTGCAAAGCGCGCTCAGCCAGATGCTGCGTGACGTCAACTGGGGCGAGCTCGACGTGATGGTGGTCGACATGCCCCCCGGAACCGGCGACGCGCAACTCACCATGGCACAGCAGGTGCCGCTCGCCGGCGCGGTGATCGTCTCGACGCCGCAGGACATCGCACTACTGGACGCGCGAAAAGGCCTCAACATGTTCCGCAAGGTCAACGTGCCGGTCTTGGGCTTCATCGAGAACATGAGCTATTTCCTCTGTCCCAAATGCGGCGAGCGCACGGACATTTTCAGCCACGGCGGCGCGCGCAAGGAGGCGGAAAAGCTCGGCACCGAATTTTTGGGTGAGCTACCCTTAGACGTTGTAATCCGCGAGACTTCGGACAGCGGCCGGCCGATCGTGGCGAGCCAGCCCGACAGCCCACATGCCAAGGTCTACAAACAGATCGCGACGCGGATTTGGGAGAAGCTCAGCGGCGCGGAACGGAAGACGCCGCGGATCGTGGTGCAGTAAACCCTTTCAGCCTAACGGCCTCAGGGGAGGGGGAATCGTTTGGCGCGCTTTACCAGAAGCGTTTGAAATCGGCTTAGCTATCCTTCCCCAAAAGCTCCATCAGCTCGGTCCACTCGCGCTTCGACAGGCCGCTCGATTCCTGCGTCACCTTTTCGCCGGCGAGCAGCTTCGTCACCACCGCGAGCGCGCTGGCCGAAAGATGCGCGCCGCCCAGCCGATGCTGCCGGAAGGCCTCGGCGGTGATCGGCACCCACTTCTCGAGCGTGGCGATCATCGCCTCAGCATAGACGCGGATCTCGTATTGCGCGTGGGCATCGGCGCGCAGGCTCAAAAAATTGAGCAGGTTGTGCAGATCGGTCTTCCAGTACCACTGGGTATAGAAATTGAGCGACAGGTTCATGCGCGCGAGCTCGCGCGCGAGACCGGTGCGCTTCGGGTCGATCGGCTTGCCAGCATCGTCCTCGTTCAGCATTTCGACATAGCCGCGATAGGCGGTCTCGGCGTCGCGCTTTAACAGGTAGAGCACGCGCGCAGCCTCGTTCGGCGCCAGCATGTCGCCCCTGCCCTGCCGGTTGGTCGACGATTGTACCGCGAGATTCTCGGGCGCCGGCACATAGAATTCGTTGTCGAGGATCGAATAGCGCGCCGAGTATTCGTTCACGTTCGCGGTGCGATGGCGAATCCATTGCCGCGCGACGAAGATCGGCAGCTTCACGTGATATTTGATCTCGCACATCTCGAACGGCGTCGTGTGCCGGTGGCGCATCAGGTAGTGAATGAGGCCGCGGTCCTCGTTCACCTTCTTCGTCCCCTTGCCATAGGAGACGCGGGCCGCCTGAACCACCGCGGCGTCGTCGCCCATGTAGTCGATGACGCGGACGAAGCCGTGATCGAGCACGGGTATGGCTTGGTAAAGAATCTCTTCGAGGCCGGGCGCGACCGCGCGGCGCGTCGGCTGCGTCTCGGCGCGTTGCCGGTCGATCTCGGCCTGCTGTTCGGGCGTGAGCGGCATGGGCGGCGACTCTAGCCGCGCGGGAAAGGCGCGCAAAGGCCGACTCGCCGCCCCTTTTGAGCCGCAATGAAAGCGCCTATATTGAGGGTGCCGGGCAACCGGCTATGGCGATAAACAGCGTATGAAATAAGCGTTGCGGACCCGGGGGCAGTACCCGGCGCCTCCACCAGTTTCGCGGAGCGATCGTCTCCGCACCGTCACGGGGGCGAACTAGGATCGACGCGCGTGATAAAGATGCGTCTTTCGCCCGGCATGGTACCGCCGTTATCGGGCCAAAACCTAAGTGCGAACGATAACACTGTCGCACTCGCTGCTTAGTCTCTAAGTAAGCGCGGTCCGGGGGGCACCGGGCAACAGAAGCCCCCCACTGATTTTGCGGGAGCGCGCATGAAGGACCTTCTGCGTTACGACAAGATGGTCGAAGCCGCGCTCCGCGGCGTCGTGCGCGAGGCCCTGGCCCGCACCGCGGCGAACGGTTTGCCCGGCGCGCATCACTTCTACATCACCTTCAAGACCGACTTTGCCGGCGTCGAGATGCCGGCGAGCCTGCGCGCCAAACATCCCGAGGACATGACGGTGGTGCTCGAGCATCAGTTCTGGGACCTCGACGTCGAGGAGGAGCGCTTCGGCGTGACGCTGAGCTTCTCCGGCCGGCCGGAGCGGGTGGTGATTCCGTTCGAGGCGATCCTGTCCTTCGCCGATCCGGCGGTGAAGTTCGGGCTCCAGTTCCAGCAGGTCACCGCCGCTAACGAGCAGGCCGATGCCGAGGAGCCGCCGGGCGGCACCGACAAGCCGCGCGCCGGCAAATCCGAGAAGGCGGGCAAAGCGGCCAAGTCCGACAAGACGGCCGACAAGGGCGCCGACGTCGTCACCCTCGACCAGTTCCGGAAGAAGTAGCCGGGCTTGACCACGGCCGCGGATTGGGCCGAATCTGCCGCGCGTTTTTCCCGGTCTGCGAGCGCCGCATGGATCCCGCTTTCCACGAGATGTTCCCGCTGGGCGAGGACTATGCGCCCTACCGCAAGCTCACCGCCGATCATGTCGGCACCGCCGCCTTCGACGGCCAGCGCGTCATTACCGTCGCGCTACCGGCCCTCACCGAGCTGACGCGACAGGCGTTCATCGACTGCGCCCACCTGCTGCGGCCCGGACATCTCCGACAGCTCCGCGCCATCCTCGACGACACCGAGGCCTCGGCCAACGACAAGTTCGTTGCTTTCGACATGCTGAAGAACGCCAACATCGCCGCCGGCAAGGTGCTGCCGATGTGCCAGGACACCGGCACGGCCATCGTCATGGGCAAGAAGGGCCAGCGCGTCTGGACCGGCGGCGGTGACGAGGCGGCGATCTCGGCCGGCGTGCGGCGCACCTATACCGAGACCAATCTGCGCTACAGCCAGGTGGCGCCGCTCGGCATGTTCGACGAGGTCAACACCGGCGACAATTTGCCGGCGCAGATCGAGATCTATGCCGCCGATGGTGACGCCTATAAATTTCTGTTCATCGCCAAGGGCGGCGGCTCGGCCAACAAGGCATTCCTCTACCAGGCGACACCGGCGACGCTCAATCCCAAGGCGCTGCTCAAGTTCCTCGACGAGAGGATTCGCACGCTCGGCACCGCCGCCTGCCCGCCCTATCACCTGGCGATCGTCATCGGTGGCACCTCCGCCGAGCTCAACCTGAAGACCGTGAAGCTGGCGAGCTGCCGCTATCTCGACACGCTGCCGACCGAGGGCAACAAGTTCGGCCAGGCCTTCCGCGACACCGGATTCGAGCAAGAGGTGCTCGGCCTGACGCGCGCCATGGGCATCGGCGCGCAGTTCGGCGGCAAGTATTTCTGTCACGACGTGCGGGTGATCCGCCTGCCCCGGCACGGCGCCAGCCTCCCCATCGGCATCGGCGTGTCGTGCGCCGCCGACCGCCAGATCCTCGGCAAGATCACCGCCGACGGCGTGTTCCTCGAGCAGCTCGAAACCAATCCGGCGCAATACCTGCCCGACATCGACGAGGAAAAGCTCGGCGGCGCCGTGGTGCGGATCGACCTCAACCAGCCGATGGCACAGATCCGCAAGACGCTATCGCAATATCCGATCAGGACGCGGCTGTCGCTTTCGGGATCGCTGATCGTCGCGCGCGACATGGCGCATGCGCGACTCCGGGAACGGCTCGAGCGCGGCGAGGGCCTGCCGCCATACGTGAAGGACCATGCGATCTACTATGCCGGCCCGGCCAAAACGCCGAAGGGCTATGCCTCGGGCTCGTTCGGCCCGACCACCGCCGGCCGGATGGATTCCTATGTCGACCAATTCATGGCCGCGGGCGGCAGCTTCGTGACACTGGCCAAGGGCAACCGCGGCGCCGAGGTGCGCGAGGCGTGCAAGAAGCACGGGGGATTCTATCTCGGCTCGATCGGCGGCCCGGCGGCCCGGCTGGCGCAGGACTGCATCAAGAAGGTCGAGGTCGTCGAATATCCCGAGCTCGGCATGGAGGCGGTGTGGCGTATCGATGTGAAGGACTTCCCGGCCTTCATCGTCATCGACGACAAGGGCAACGATTTCTTCGCTAAGCTGACGTGAACATGAAATGGCGGCGCGTCGCGGCACTGCGAGAACCGAACCGGACGAAAGCGTCGCGTATGTGCTCGACCTGCTGCGCGGCTGGTCGGCGGTCGACGCGCGGCGCATGTTCAGCGGCACCGGCTTGTTCCGCGACGGCTTGATGTTCGGCATCGTCATTCGCGACGCGGTCCACTTCAAGACCGACGACGAGAACCGCGGCGATTACGAGGCCGCAGGCATGGCACCATTCCGCTATCAGCGCGGCCGCAAGCGCGTCGCACTCGGCTATCACGCGGTGCCGGCCGAAGCGCTGGACGACGGCGAGACGCTGGCCGCCTGGGCCGACAAGGCCTATGCCGCCGCCGTGCGAAAAGCGGCACGCGGCCGGAAGCGGACCGCACCCCGCCATCGAAAGGCGGCGCGTGGCCGATAGCATCGATCTCACCGCACTGATCCGCGGCAGCAAGGCCCAATGGGACGCCTTCGTGCGGCGCTATACCGGCCTGATCCTGTCGGCGGTGCGCGGCCAGGCGCGCGAGACCGGCGAGATCGAAGACCTGGCGCAGGAGGTCTTCGTCCGGCTGTGCAAGGACGACTACCGCCTGCTCAAGACCTACGACGCGACACGCGCCGGGCTTTCCACCTGGCTCACCATCGTGGCGCGTTCGACCGCCCGCGACGTCATGCGCCGACGCCAGCCGCAGACCACGCCTTACGAAGCGGTGCCGGAATCGGCCCTGGCGGTGACAGCCGAGCCGACCGAGCGCATCAAGCTGCCGGATGGACTGCTGTCGCCGCGGCAGAAGCTGGTGCTCACGATGCTCTATGACCGCGACATGGAGGTCGCCGAGGTGGCGGCCGTCCTCAAGGTCGATCCGCAAACGATTCGCAGCACCCACCACAAGGCGATGCTGAAGCTGCGGGAGCATTTTTCCCCGGAAAACCCGCCAAAATCGGGCTCCGGGCGGGGATGAATTGGTGCAATCATGCCTACAATTGAGCAGGAGATGACCATGACCCGACCGGGGGACATGAAATCGGCCGCGGAGGCCGCCCTCTGGGGGCGTTTCCGCGCGCTCGAACGCTCGGACGCGAGCCAGGAGGCACCGACGGCGCTGGAGCTGGCCGCCTACACGGAAGGCCGGCTGGACGAGGCTGCTGCCGAGCGCATCGAGACGTGGCTCCACGGCCATCGCGAGGCGCTGGACGACGTGGTCGCGGCGCGCAGCGGCCATGAATTGCCGGCGCCGCACGAAGTCGTCGAACGCGCCGCAGCCTTGGTTGAGCCTGATCCGGCGGGAGCGCGGATCATCCCGTTCCGCCGTCCAGCGGCGCCGTCCTACGGCTGGCGCGTGCACATGGCGCGGGTCGCGGTGGCCGCGAGCCTGGTGCTGACCGGCCTGATCGGCTTCACGCTCGGAACCGAAAGCTACGCCAGCCTCTTCGGTCCGGCCGCGTCCGTCACCGGCGGCCTCTTCGACCAGTCCAGCGGCGTCTTCACCTCCGAGGATTCCGCGATATGACCACCGCCGAGCCGAACGGCCGCGCTCCACGCCGGAGCCGCGGTCTGATCGTCGCGTTGGCGCTGTCGCTCACGCTGAACGTCTTTTTCCTTGGAGGGGCAGTCTGGAGCCACATGCGGTTCCACCCCTTTTTCGAGCGACAAGCGGGGCCGATCCTGCGGTTCGAGCATATCGGCCGCGAGATGAACCTGAACGGCGCCCAACAGATCGCGCTTCACCAGATGGTCACGACCATGCGCGAACGCCGGCGCGCCATGTTTCAGGCGAACCGGCCGATATTCGACAGCATCTGGGATCAGCTCGCCAAGCCGCAGCCCAACGACCAGACGATCGCTGGCTTGATTGTCCGCGCCGACACCAACCATGTCGCGTTCCAGAAGGACGCGACGGCCGCAGTCGAGTCCTTTCTGACAACGCTCAGCCCCCAACAGCGCGCGCAATTCGCCGAACTGGCCAAGTGGCACCCGCCGCCGCGCTGAGTAGACCGAACGATCCGGCCGCGCCTTGACCACCCCTGCTCGCCTGTCTATCCCCTAGCGCAGGCGAGGAGACAGGCCATGGCTAGAAATCCGACCCGGACCGAGCGCGACAGCATGGGGCCGGTGGCGGTGCCGGCGGCACGGCTCTGGGGCGCGCAGACGCAACGCTCGCTCGAGAACTTCAAGATCGGCGGCGAGCGTATGCCGCTGGCGCTGATACACGCCTTCGGCCTTCAGAAGCAGGCCGCGGCCGAAGCGAACATGGCGATCGGCGCCATCGACAAGCGGCGCGGTCGCGCCATCGCCGCCGCCGCCGCCGCGGTTGCCGCCGGTCGTTACGACGACGAGTTTCCGCTGGTGGTCTGGCAGACCGGCTCGGGCACCCAGACCAACATGAACGCCAACGAGGTGATCGCGGCGCTGGCCAACGAGGCGCTCGGCGGCAAGCGTGGCGCCAAGGCGCCAATCCATACGAACGACCAGGTCAATCTCAGCCAATCGTCGAACGACAGCTTTCCGACCGCGATGCACATCGCCGCCGCGCTCGAGATTCGCGACCGGTTGATGCCCGGCCTCCGGCGGCTCGAGCACGCGCTCGCCGCCAAGGCGCGGGCATTCGCGTCGATTGTGAAAATTGGCCGCACGCACCTTCAGGACGCGACGCCCCTGCCGCTCGGCGCGGAATTCGGTGCTTACGCGCACCAGATGAAGCAGGGCATCGCGCGCGTCAAAGGCTGTCTGTCGCGACTCTATGCCGTAGCGCAGGGTGGCACGGCGGTCGGCACCGGGCTTAACGCCCCGAAAGCCTTCGCCGGCGCCTTCGTCAGGCGGCTCAAGGCGCTCACCAGCCTGCCCTTCACCTCGGCGACCGACAAGTTCGAGGCGTTGGCAACGCATGACGCGCTGGTCGAGCTATCGGGCGCGCTCAACGTGATCGCCGCCTCGCTGATGAAGATCGCCAACGACATCCGGTTGATGGGCTCGGGACCGCGTTGCGGCCTAGGCGAGCTGCACTTACCCGAGAACGAGCCCGGCTCGTCGATCATGCCCGGCAAGGTCAATCCGACGCAGTGTGAGGCGGTGACAATGGTCGCGGCCCAAGTCATGGGCAACCATGTCGCGATCTCGATCGCCGGCAGCCAAGGTCATTTCGAGCTCAACGTCTTCAAACCGGTGATCATCTACAACCTGCTGCAATCGATCCGGCTGATCGGCGACGCGGCGGCGAGCTTCGCCGAGCATTGCGTCGAGGGCATCGAAGCCGACATCGGGCGAATCGCCGAGCTGCTCAACCGCTCGCTCATGCTGGTCACCGCGTTGAGTCCGCATATCGGCTACGACAAGGCGGCCGAAGTGGCCAAGAAGGCGCTCAAGGATGGCACGACGCTGCGCGAAGCGGCGATCGCCCTCGGTCACGTCAGCGGCCGCGACTTCGACCGCTGGGTCGATCCCCAGGCGATGATCGGACCGCGCTGATGCCCGGTCCACTGCGCAAGCGCTCGGTGACCATCGCCGGCCACGCGACCAGCCTGACGTTGGAGGAGCCGTTCTGGCGCGAGCTCCGCGTTCTGGCGAAGAAGCGCGGCCTTTCGATTAACGCGCTGGTCGCCGAAGTTGACGCCAAGCGCGCCGGCAATTTGTCGAGCGCGCTGCGCCTGCTGGTGCTCGAAAGCTACCGTAACGGCGAATTGGGCCATGGCTGACCCGATCAACCTCAACCGTTTCCGCAAAGCGAAACGGCGTGAGGCCGCAAAGAAACAGGCGGCGGAGAATCGTGTCGCCTTCGGCCGCACCAAGACCGAGCGCGAGATCGAGCGTCTCGAGGCCGAAAGAGCGGCGCGGGCGCTCGACCGCAAAAAACTCGAACGCGAAGACGATGACTAGGCCGGCTATCGGCTGATAGCGTGCGTCTTGCCCCGGAGCTAGCGATGTACGTGCCCGACCATTTCAGCGAGACCGATGTCGGCGTGCTGCACGAGACGATCCGCCGGATCAAGCTCGGCACCCTGGTCACATTCGGCCCGACCGGCCTGACCGCGAGCCACGTGCCCATGCTGATCGACCCCGAACCGACACCGTTCGGCACGCTCAGCGGCCATGTCGCGCGCGCCAATCCGCATTGGCGCGAAGCGTCGTCGGACATCGCAGCCTTGGCGATCTTCCTCGGTCCCAACACATATGTCTCGCCCGCCTCATACGCGACCAAGCACAAAACGGGCAAGGTCGTGCCGACCTGGAACTACGTCGCCGTCCATACCTATGGCCCGGTGAAATTCTACGACGACGCCGATCGTCTGTTGCGGCTGGTGACGCGGCTCACCGACACACACGAGGCAAACCGCACGAATCGCTGGCGCGTCAGCGACGCTCCGGCGGAGTACACGCGCGCCATGCTCAAGGCGATCGTCGGCTTCGAGCTGCCGATCGCGCGGATCGAAGGCAAATGGAAGATGAGCCAGAACCGGCCGGCCGAGGACGTGCCCGGCATCGTCGACGCGTTGTCGCGCGAGGGCGACGCCGCGGCCAAGGTCGGGCGCATCGTTGCCGAGCGCAACGAGGATCGCCGCTAGACGCGGGTTACCGTTCGAGTTCGGCGCGGTAGAGGCCCAGCGTCTCGCCGTCGAAGCAGCAGAACACCACGTGCGCGAGCGCCAGCGAATCTGCCGTGAAACGTCGCGTCTCGATTACGGCGATGCGACACGCACGGTCGCGCGGGAAGCGATAGACACCGGTTGAGATCGCCGGGAAGGCGATGGAGCGGACGCGGTGCCGCGCGGCCAACGCGAAGCTGGCGCGATAGCAGCCGGCGAGCAGCTCGTCCTCACCGTGCGCGCCACCGCGCCAGACCGGACCGACGGCGTGAATGACATGACGGGCCTTCAAGCGATGGCCGCGGGTGATCCGCGCCTCGCCGGTCGGACAGCCGCGGAGTTTTTCACAGTCTTCGAGCAGGCCGGGGCCGGCGGCGCGATGGATGGCGCCGTCGACGCCGCCGCCGCCGAGCAGCGTCGAGTTGGCCGCATTGACGATGGCGTCGAGATCGAGCGCCGTGATGTCGCCCTGCATGGCCTCGATTACCGTCGCCATTGTCGTCAGTTCATGCGCAGGATCTTGCCCGGATTCATGATGTTGTCGGGATCGAGCGCGCGCTTCACCGCGCGCATCACCGACACCGCCTCGCCGTGCTCGGCGATCAGGAAATCCATCTTGCCCTGGCCGATGCCGTGCTCACCGGTGCAAGTGCCGTCCAACGCCAGGGCGCGCGCGACCATCCGCGCGTTCACGGCCTTGGCCGCCGTGAATTCGTCCGGCTGCCCGGGATCGAGGACGAAGCCGACGTGGAAGTTGCCGTCGCCGACGTGGCCGACGATCGGCGCCAGCAACCCCGATTGGGCGATGTCGGCCGTGGTTTCGGCGATACACTGTGGCAGGCGCGAGATCGGCACGCAAACATCGGTCCACCACACGGTAGCGCCTGGTCGTAGCGCGAGCGCCGCGAAGTAGACGTCGTGTCGCGCTTGCCACAGCTTGTTGCGTGCCTCGGTCGACTCCGCCCAGCGGAATTCGCCGCCGCCATTCTCCGCCGCCAGCGGCCCCACGGTCTCGACCTGCTCGGCGACGCCGGCGGCGCTGCCGTGGAACTCGAAGAACAGCGTCGGCGCTACGGCATAACCGAGCTTGGAATAACGGTTGACCGCATCCATGCTGACCCGGTCGATGAGTTCGATGCGCGCGACCGGGACGCCCGCCTGGATGGTCGCGACCACGGTGGCCACCGCGGCTTCGATCGTCGGAAAGGCGCAGACCGCGGCGCGGATCGCCTCGGGAATCGGATAAAGCCGGAGGCTCACTTCGGTGATGACGCCGAGCGTGCCTTCGGAACCGACAAAGAGCCGCGTCAGATCGTAGCCGGCGGCCGATTTGCGCGCGCGATGCGCGGTGCGGATGACGCGGCCGTCGGCGAGCACCGCCGTGAGCGACAGCACGTTCTCGCGCATGGTGCCATAGCGCACGGCGTTGGTGCCGGAAGCGCGGGTCGCCGCCATGCCGCCGAGCGACGCATCGGCGCCGGGATCGATCGGAAAGAACAAGCCGGTATCGCGCAGATGCTGGTTGAGCTGCTTGCGGGTGACGCCGGCCTCGACGGTGCAGTCAAGATCGTCGACCGAAACGCGCAGAATGCGATTCATCTGCGACAAGTCGATACAAAGGCCGCCATAGGTCGCCGCGACATTGCCTTCGAGGCCGGTGCCGGAGCCAAAGGCGATGACCGGTACCTTGGCCGCCGCGCACAGCCGCACGGCCTCGGCAACTTCGGCCGTGGTGCGGGCGTAGAGCACCGCATCGGGCGGCACGAGCTCGTGATACGACGCGTCCTTGCCGTGGTGCTCGCGCACCGCCGCGGCGGTGGAGAAGCGCTCGCCGAAACGTGCGCGCAGCTCGTCGAAAAGCCTGGCGTTGCCCGTGCGGACCGGTGCGACGACCGTCATATGGGGATTTTACTCCTGCCGCCCAGGCGCCTGCCAGCGGCCGGCGCGATCGCCGAAAGCCGCCACGCGCCTAGCTGGCGGCCCGCTTTTTCGCGGCGGCGGCGCCCATGTCGAGTGCGGCCATGTAAGTCTCAAGCAGCGCTTCCTGCTCGTCGCGCTCGTTCTCGTCGAGTTTTCGGATGCGCACGATCTGGCGCATGACCTTCACGTCGAAACCGGCGCCCTTGGCCTCGGAATAGACCTCGCGGATGTCCTCGCCGAGCGCCCGCCGCTCATCCTCAAGCCGCTCGATTCGCTCGATGAACGAGCGCAGCCGGTCGCCCGCGATGCCGCCGACATTCGCCATTTGCAACCCCCAACCTCTGATGTTCAGTGCTTGTGCGCGGCGGCCATCTTGGTCTTCTGGTCCGGCGACGCCTCTTTCTGGTGCTTCGCCTTCCATTCGTCGTACGGCATGCCGTAGACGATCTGGCGCGCCTCCGGATCCGGAATCGTGACGCCCTTCTCCGCCGCCGCCTCGCGATACCAGCGCGACAGGCAATTGCGGCAGAATCCGGCCAGATTCATCAGGTCGATGTTCTGCACGTTGGTGCGCTCGCGCAGATGCGCGACTAGGCGACGGAAGGTCGCGGCCTCGAGCTCGGTGCGGGTCTTGTCGTCCATGCGGGATCTCCGTTCGGATCAGGTTTTATTGTGGAGCCGCTCGGTCACTTTTGCCAGAGGCGATAGAGCGAATCCATTGCAAGAATCGGTTCGAGCGCGGCGGCAAGCCGTTCGGCCCACGCCGTCGCGCCGGCGGCGTCCGCGATCTCGTCCTGGCGGATCTCGATCGCGACGTGCGGCAGACCGTGCTCGAGCGCGTGATGGCGCACCGTATAGCCGGCCGGTTCGCGTGCGGAATAGGGCTCGTTGTCTCCGACCATCAGCGCCGCGTCATCGCGCAAAGCCGCCAAGAGCGGCGTCGGGATGCGACCGTCACCGTCCCACAGGATTCCGACATGCCACGGCCGTACCTGGCCGCCGAGCGAAGGCGTAAAGCTGTGAACCGAGATCAGCGCCGGCACGATATGCCGCACCATCGCCGCATCGATCAATCGGGCGACCGCCCTGTGATAGGGCTCGAAGATCGCGGTCTGCCGGGCGTGACGTTCATCGTCCGCCAAGCCGCGATTGCCGGGTATCGCCACGTCGTCGCTGACGGCCGGAATCGACGACGGATCGTCGGGATCGCGATTGCAATCAATCACCAGCCGCGAATAACCGGCGAGCACCGCCGACGCACCGAGGCGTGTCGCCAGGTGCCGCGTTACCGCGGCGGCGCCGATATCCCAGCCGATGTGCTGCGCCAGCACTCCATCGTCGAGGCCTAGCCGGGATAGCGCGCGCGGCACGCGGTTGCTCGCGTGATCGCAGGTCAGAATGACGCGCGACCCGTCCGCGACATGCATCTCGACGGGGTCTGGAGCCACAAAACTGATCACGTTCGATGAAACCATTTGACCGCTTCGGTGCGTCATCAAGACGCGAGACCGGGGTTGAGGCGGTCTCATAAGCCATCCTATCTTGTCCGGCGAAAGGTTGCAGACTTGCCCGCCCCGCGAAAGCCGCGCGATTTCCTGCGCTTCCTGCTCGACGCCGCCCTCGCCGCCTCCATTCCGGCGCGCGTGTTGCCGTCGCATCTGCCGAAGGCGCCGAAGGGCCGCACCCTCGTCGTCGGCGCGGGCAAGGCTGCGGCCGCAATGGCGAAGGCGGTCGAAGACCATTGGCGCGGCGACCTTTCGGGCGTCGTGGTCACGCGCTATGGCTACGGCATGCGCTGCAGGCGCATCGAGGTCGTCGAGGCGAGCCATCCAGTGCCCGATGCCGCCGGCTTGGCCGCGGCTGAGCGCATTCTCGACAGCGTGAAGGGGCTGACGCGCGACGATCTCGTGCTGTGCCTGATCTCCGGCGGTGCCTCAGCGCTATTGGCACTGCCGGCGCCGGGAATTTCCCTTGCCGACAAGCGGGCGCTGACGCAGGACCTGCTGCGCTGCGGCGCCTCGATCTCCGAGCTCAATTGTGTCCGCAAGCATCTTTCGGCGATCAAAGGCGGACGCCTTGCCGCCGCCGCCGCGCCCGCGAAAGTGGTCACCCTCGCGATCTCGGACGTGCCCGGCGACGATCCCGCCGTGATCGGTTCGGGACCGACCGTGGCCGACCCCTCGACCTTCGCCGAGGCACGGGCGATCCTGGCGAAATACGGGATCGTGCCGCCTGCGCCGATCGCGCGTCATCTCGAGGCCGCAACCGACGAGACGCCGAAACCCGGCGACCGGCGCCTGGCCGGCGCGCGCTACGTGATGATCGCGACACCGCAAGCCGCGTTGCAAGCAGCGGCCGACGCGGCCCGCAAACGCGGCGTCACGCCGGTCATTCTCGGTGACGCGATCGAGGGCGAGGCGCGTGACACCGCGATAGTCCACGCCGGCATTGCCCAGGCCGCGGCGCATGGCCATTTCCGGATCGGATCGGTCGTGCCGCGGCCGCCGCTGGTGTTGCTGTCGGGCGGCGAGACCACGGTCACGGTAACGCACGACGGCCGCGGCGGACGCAACAGCGTCTTCGCTCTGGCGTTGGCGTTGGCGCTCAAAGGCGCGCCCGGAATCTACGGTCTCGCTTGCGACACCGACGGCACCGACGGCACCGAGGACAACGCCGGCGCAATCATTACCCCCGATACCCTGGCGCGCGCGATCCGGCGCCGTGTCGATCTCAAGGCGCTGCTGGCAGCGGACGATTCATGGGCCGCGTTCGATGCACTCGGCGATCTGATCGTGACCGGTCCAACCCGCACCAACGTTAACGACTTTCGCGCTATTCTCGTCTTGAAGGAACATTAAGATGCGACGCCGACGTGCCACCAAGATTGTCGCGACGCTCGGACCCGCGACCGCGTCGCCCGACAAGATCGCGGCGCTGTTCGAGGCGGGCGTTGACGTCTTTCGCCTCAACTTCAGCCATGGGGCTCAGGCCGACCACAAGGCACGGTTTGAGACCGTGCGTGCGCTCGAACGAACGACCGGCCGTCCAATCGGGGTGATGGCCGATCTGCAGGGTCCGAAGCTGCGCGTGGGCACTTTCGCCGGGGGCCGCGTTCGGCTTCAAGAGGGCGCGGCGTTTCGGCTCGACCTTGACAAGACGCCGGGCGACACACAGCGCGCCAGCCTGCCGCATCCGGAGGTTTTTGCGGCGCTGGCGCGCGATACGGACCTTCTGCTCGACGACGGCAATATCCGCTTACGGGTCGAGGCGTGCGGCAAGGATTTCGCCCAGACGCGCGTGATCACCGGCGGCAACCTGTCGGATCGCAAGGGCGTCAACGTGCCCAACGCCGTCCTGCCCTTATCGCCGCTTACGGCCAAGGATCGCTCCGACCTCGCTTTCGCACTCGACATGGGTGCCGACTGGATCGCGTTGTCCTTCGTGCAGCGTCCCGAGGACGTCGCCGAGGCGCGCAAGCTCATCGGCGGCCGCGCCGGCGTCCTGGTCAAGCTGGAAAAGCCGGCGGCGATCACCAAGCTCGACGAGATCATCGAACTGAGCGAAGCGGTCATGGTGGCGCGCGGCGATCTCGGTGTCGAGATGCCGCCGGAGGATGTGCCGCCGCTTCAGCGGCGCATCATCGCCGCCTGTCGCGTGGCGGGAAAGCCCGTCGTGGTCGCGACCCAGATGCTCGAATCGATGATGCGGCTGCCCGTGCCGACCCGCGCCGAGGCCTCGGACGTCGCCACGGCGGTCTATGAGGGCGCCGACGCCGTGATGCTGTCGGCCGAGACCGCGTCAGGTGAATACCCGGTCGAGGCGGTGAAGATGATGAATCGGATCATCCGGCGCGTGCAGGCGGACCCGGCCTATTTCCCGTCGCTGCATGCCACCACGGCGGCAAGCGATCACACGCCATCCGATGCGATCAGCGCCGCGGCCGGGCTGGTGGCGCATACCATCGGCGCCGCCGCGATCATGTCCTACACGACCTCGGGCACGACCGCGCTGCGCGCCGCGCGTGAGCGGCCCGACGTGCCGATCATCGCGCTGACGTCCAGCCTACAGACGGCGCGGCGGCTCGCGCTCGCCTGGGGCCTGCATTGCGTGCATACCGCCGACGTCAACAACTTCACCGATATGGTGCAGAAAGCGACCCATACGGCGCATGGCGAGGGATTCGCCGAGAAGGGCGAACGCGTCGTGATCACGGCCGGCGTCCCCTTCGGCACACCGGGCGCCACCAACGTGCTGCGCATCGCCTGGGTCGAAAGCTAAGTCCCCGACGCGGTCAACTTGTAGCCGTCCCGGATGAGGCAGTCGTCGATCACCGCGCGCTGATTGCGGGTGCCGACAACCGTGCCGGCGGCGGTGCCGGCAACACTACCGGCGATCGCGCCGTAGCTTTCGGCCAGGCCAGCATTCGAAGCGAAGCCGGCCCAGTCGCTGCCGAGTAGCGATCCCATGCCGGCGCCGACCGTGGCGCCCGCCACGGCGCCGACGACCATGGCGCCGCCGGGGTAGGCTGCCTGGGCGCGCCCCGCGCAGTCGGCCAAGTCGCGGTGGATTTGGCGGCGTCGACGCCGGTCAGATCGACCGCCGGATGATAGTCACGGGCGCAGCCGGCCAGCAGGCCGCAGACCAGAACGGCAGTAAGGCGACGCGGCGCCGACATCGGCGCATCTTACATCCGGCGGTCAGGCGCGCAGCAATCCGTCGAACGGCCTGAGCCCGGCGGTGGCCGGAAAGATCCGGGTGTCGAGCGCCTTGCGGTCGACGCCGAAATGGTCGCGCAGCACGGCCTTCATCACCGCGCGCGAGTCCGTGGTCATATGCAGGTCGCGGTCGTCTTGAAGCTTCGCCAAGCCCGGCCAGTCGCCGGCGACACGGCCGCCACGGACCGCGCCGCCCATGATGAACAGGACCGAGGCGGTGCCGTGGTCGGTGCCGTTATTGCCGTTGACCGCGACCGTCCGACCGAACTCGGTGACGGCAACGACCGCCGTCTTGCGCCAAGCAGGACCCATCGCTTTCGCTAGGGCGTCGAGACCGGCGGCGAAGCCTTCGAGGTTCTGCGCCAGGCGCCCCGTCTCGGCACCCTGGTTGACGTGCGTGTCCCAGCCGCCCATGTCGAGCGCCGCGATGCGCGGACCGTTGGGCGCGGCGATCAGCTTGCCGGCCGCGTCGGCCAGGGCGGCGAAGGCCTTGGGCCCGAAGCCCATGCCCTTCCCCATGGCCTCGTCGCCGAGTACCGCGTTCGAGAACACCTGCGCCTTGATGCCTTCAGCCAGTGCCGGGCCGAACAGCGAGTCGCGCGCGTAAATCGGCTTGAGCGCCGCGATCAGGTCGCTGTCGAGCGTGCCGATACCGCGTGGCTCCCAGCTGGCGACCTCGGCCTTGCCGCGCAGGATGAGCGGCACGGCGCCGCCGACGGCAAGGCCGAGCCGGGCGCGGTCGCCTCCCTGCAGCAGAACGATCGCCCGATTAAGCCAGCCGTCGCTCTCGCCTTCCTTCGCCGTCAGGCCGCTCTCCATCAAGTCCTGGGCGTCGAAATGGGACCGTGTGCGGTAGCCGTTGGCCGCCGCATGCACGAAGAGCAGCTCGCCGCGCCGATAATAGGGTTCGATCGCCGCCAGCGATGGATGCAGCGCGAAAAAGCGGTCGAGCGCGATCGTTCCGCCACCGTCGCCCGGCGACTTGAGGGCGAGAGCGCCGCGCTTTTCCTGATAGAGCGGATCGCCGACCGGCGCGACTGCGGCCATGCCGTCGAGCGCGCCGCGCAGCAGCACAACGACGAAGCGACGGTCGCCTGGAACCGCAGCGAAGACGGCGCCGGGCAGGGCAGCGAGCGCAAAGACGCCGGCACCACCGGCAACGAGACCGAAAAACCGGCGGCGCGAGGACGTGCAGCAGACCATGGAATTCACCGTCTCTGGAATTCGGGAGCGGCCAGAAGCAGCGCCATGCCGGTCCGCCGCGACGGCGCGCGCCGGATGGCCTGAAGCGTATCCGCCGGCAGGGCCTCGCCGAGCGTCGCGCTGGCAAGCTCGATCGGATCGGGCGGGTTGGGAACGCGATTGGAAAACGCTTCACACCATTCAGCACGGTGCAGCACCGCCTCCGGCGAAATCCAGTGTGCGGCGTCGTCGGGCCAGCCGGCAGGCGACGGGGCAAAGAACGGCATTTGATTCAAGGTGCGCAGGCTGAATGCCAGCATGGGTGTCGGCGGCGTGAAGCCGGTCGCCCGGCACGCCGCGATGACCATATCGTCCGGAGTGCGCACCTTGCTGAAAGGCCTGGACCACGCGGCCGCTGAAGCCACGACTGCCCGGCTCACTGCCGCGAGATCGCCATCGGTGCTGCGGAACACCCGCGCGATGCGGTCGACCTCGGCCGTGGGCGGCTCGTCGGCGATGAAATGGCGCGCCAGCTTGAAGGCAATGTGATGCGCGGTGGCGGGATGGGCCGCAAGGTCACGCAGTGCTGCGATCCCTTCCTGTTCGCCGGCTTCGGTATAGACCTTGCCAAGGAGGCGTTTCCGACCCGGCTCGTGGATCTGCGGATAGAATTTGAACGTACCCGGCTCAGCGTCGTTGAGGCGTGCCACCGACCAGCCGGTCAGGATATCGGCCAGCGCATCAACGTCGGCTTGGGTATAGCCGCCATCGACACCGATCGTGTGCAGCTCGAGCATTTCACGACCGAAATTCTCATTGATACCTTTGTCGCGGCGCTGACCGACGAGGGAATCGGGACCGATCGATAGCGCGTTGTCGAGATAGAGCAGCATCGCCGGATGACGCCCCACCGCGAGCAGCATGTCGACGAAGCGGCCGGTAACGTGCGGCCGGATGGCCTCGCGCTCGAAGGCGAAGGCGAAGCCGCGCTCGAACGGCCGAAAGGCCGAGACCGTGAAATGATTGCTCCAGAAATGCACCAGCCGCTCGACGAACGGCGTCGAACTCGCGACGGCAGCGTTTTGGCGCGCCGCCAGCTCCGCCAGGTAACCCGCCCGTACCTGCTGGTTGTAGGCCTTGCGGTCGACCTGCTGCTTGTCGCGCCGCATCTCGAGCAACATTTCCACCATGCGCGAGGACGGCGGCAAATCGGCCGGAAAAGCCGGCGTCTCGGGCCGCTCGACCTGGTGCAGAACCCAGCGCCGCGGATCGGCGGCGATGGTCCGCAGCTCGTCGCCCCGCGCCACATACCCGAAGCGGGTCGAAGCGGTGACGGCGTCGAGGACGGCGGACGCGACCATGATGACCATGGTACGAAGCCAAGCCCTAAAACATCCCTGTTTCCATGGTCGGAGCGCCGTGACCTGTGCTACATCCCCTCGCCGCCCCGCGGTTAACCATCCATGGACCTTTCGATCGTCATCCCCGTCCGCAATGAAGCAGCGAATATCGGACCTCTGGTCGCGGAGATCCGCGCCGCGCTCGACGGTCGGCTCGATTACGAGGTCATCGTCGTCGACGACGGCAGCACCGACGGCACCGCCGAGACGGTGCGCGGCTTGAAAACAGATTTCAGTCGGCTGTGGCTGTTGCGCCATGCGCGGCGAACCGGCCAGAGCGCAGCGATCCGTTCGGGCGTCAAGGCGGCGCGGAGCCCGTGGATCGCTACACTCGACGGCGACGGCCAGAACGATCCGGCCGATATTCCACGGCTGTGGGAGCTCGTGCGCGCGACGCCGAACGCGCCACTGATGATCGCCGGCATGCGCCAAAAGCGGCGCGACAGCGGCGTCAAGCGCCTCGCCTCGCGCATCGCCAACGGCGTGCGCTCGCGCCTGTTGGACGACGGCACGCCCGATACCGGCTGCGGTCTGAAGCTATTTCCTCGCGCGCTTTACCTCGACCTGCCGTTCTTCGATCACAATCACCGCTTCTTGCCGGCTCTGGCGCTGCGCCAGGGCGGCGAGGTCCGGTCGATTGCGGTCAACCACCGGCCGCGCGCCGGCGGCATGTCGAATTACAAGATCTTCGACCGTCTCTGGGTCGGCATCGTCGACCTGATCGGCGTGTTGTGGCTGAAACAGCGCGCCGTCAATCCCGACGTATCCGAGGAATGATGCGGGACGATCTTCCCAGTACGGCGCCGCCGTTCCGCCGCGTCCGCATCGTGGGCCGCGTGCTTTGGCTCCTGATGATCGCCATTGGGTTGGTGGCGGCGTGGTACGAGCGCGCCTCGCTCGATCCAGTGGCAATCCGCAACGCGATCGCCGGCTATCCGGCGGCGCCGCTGATTTTTCTGGCGATGCAGGTGGTTGCCAGTCTGCTGTTCATTCCGCGCGCCCTGCTCGCCATCGTCGCGGCGCTGCTGTTTGGCGCCTGGTGGGGGCTGTTTTGGGCGGCGCTCGGCGCCATGCTCGGCGCGATCGTCGGCTTTCTGGTCGCGCGCTACGTCAACAGCGGCTGGCTCGATCTTGAGAGTCTGCCGCGCGTCGGTCCCCTTTTGATCAAAGCCGAGGCCGGCGGCTGGCGCGCGGTGGCCGCCTTGCGCCTGATTCCAGTCATTCCACACAGCCTGTCGAATTACGCGCTCGGCCTCACTCGGATCGGCCTCGGACCCTATGCCTTCGGCTCGCTGCTCGGTCAGTTGCCGATGACGGTCGCCTATGTCGATTTGGCCGCGGCAGGTGGCAGGCTCGCCAGCGGCCGCGTCGATTGGGTGGCACCCGTGGTGATCGGCGCCGCGGCGCTGGCGGTCTCGATCGCGCTGCCGCGGCTCTGGAAGCGCTAGACCATGGCGGGCGGTTTCGGCCCGCCGGTCGCCCAATCGAGCAGTTCGACCGTGTGCACCACCGGCAGCGCCGTGCCGGCGGCGATCTGTGTGATGCAGCCGATGTTACCGGTGGCGACAATCTCGGGCTTCACGCTCTCGATGTTCGTCACCTTGCGCCGACGCAGTCGATCCGCGATCGCCGGCTGGAGCAGGTTATAAGTGCCGGCCGAACCGCAACAGAGATGTCCCTCCGGCGGATCGAGCACGGTGAAGCCGGCTTTCGTCAGCAACGCCTTCGGCTGGGCGACCACGTGCTGGCCATGTTGCAGCGAACAGGCCGCGTGATAGGCGACGCGCCGGCCCGCCGCGCCGGCCGAAAGCGGCATCAGCGCTAGTGTTGCGACGAACTCGCTCACGTCCTTCGTCAGCGCCGAGATTCTGACCGCTTTGGCGGCATAGGCGGGATCCTCGCGCAGCATGAAGCCGTAATCCTTGACCGTCGTGCCGCAGCCGGAGGCATTGATCACGATCGCGTCGAGTCCGGTGCCTTCGATTTCGCGCATCCAGGCGTCGATGTTGGCCCGGGCATAATCGCGCGCGTCGCGCCCCATGTGATGCGTCAGGGATCCGCAGCAGCCGCCGGCGGCCACCACCACCTCACAGCCATGCCGCGTCAGCAGGCGCACAGTGGCGTCGTTGATGGCGGGATCGAGCACCTGCTGGACGCAGCCGGCCAGCAGCGCCACGCGTTTGCGGCGCGGACCGGCGGCCGGAAAGACGCGCGGCCACTCGGTCATGCCGGGCGCCGGCAGCCTGCCCGGCATGAGCTTGCCCATGGCGCCGAGGCGGCCCGGAAACACGCTCAGAATGGGTTTGGCCAAGCGCCCGACTTGCATGAGGCGGCGGAAGTGACCGATGCGCGGCATGATGAGAGCGAAAATGTCGCGCAGCACCCGCTCGAAGAGCGGCCGGCGATATGTCTTCTCGACATGACGCCGGCCCTCGTCGATCAGATGCATGTAATGGACACCCGACGGACACGTCGTCATGCAGGCGAGACACGACAGGCAGCGGTCGATATGAAGCGCCGTCTGTCGGGTCGCCGGCCGCCCGTTCTCGAGCATGTCCTTAATGAGATAGATGCGGCCACGCGGTCCATCAAGCTCGTCGCCGAGCAGCACGTAGGTCGGGCACGTCGCATTGCAGAAGCCGCAATGAACGCAGGTGCGCAGGATCTTGTTCGCCTCGGCGATGTCCGGGTCGGTCAATTGAGCGAGCGAGAAATGCGTCTGCATCGGAATCAGAGATCGGGATACATCCGGCCGCGATTAAGGATGCGCTTCGGATCAAAGCTGTCCTTGACGCGCGCCGTGAGCGCGGCGACCGCTGGCGCTAGCGGCTCGAACACTGGAACGGCCGCGCGCACGGCAGGCGGCGCGCGTACCAGGGTCGCGTGGCCGTTGCCGCCCAGAGCGGCGCGGATGGCGCCGGCGCCGCCGTCATCCGCGCCGCCGATCGCCAGCCAAACCAGACCACCACCCCAGTCGAGCAGATAATCGATCGCCAATGCGTCGCGGAGGGCGGCGAGGAACGCCGGTGCAGCGGTCGGCGCCAGTGAGACGCGCCAAACCGCGCCCTCGCCGGCCACGAGCGGCGTCGCGTCGCGCACGGCGAGCCACAGCTTCACAGATTCATCGTCGCCGAGAATATCCGCGGGACCGAACGGCCGCAGCTCGTCGCGCAACGCGGCCGCGCGCGCCTCGACCGACGGTACCGGTCCCTCGAGGCGCAAGAGCGTGCACGGCCGGCCACCGCGTTTCGGCAGATGCGCCGCGCCCGACAGCTCGTGTGGCGCGTTGAGCGCGTGGGTCATGGCCGCGACCGCGCGGGCTTCGTCCAGGCCCGAAAGGACGACGGTGCGCGTCGCTTCCGGCGCCGGCAACACCTTGACCGTGATCTCGGTCATCACCGCCAGCGTGCCGTAGGAGCCCGCCAGCAGCTTGCAGAGGTCGTAGCCGGTGACGTTCTTGACCACGCGGCCGCCCGCCTTGAACGCCTCGCCACGGCCGCTCACCGCCGCCACGCCGAGAAAATGATCGCGCGCGGCGCCCTGGCGGATACGACGCGGTCCCGATAGGTTGCAGGCGATCACGCCGCCGAGAGTCTGGCCGGCCGCGGCCGAACCGAGCAGCGGCCGCCAGTCGGCTGGCTCAAAGGCAAGCATTTGGTGTTTGGTGGCGAGCGCCTGTTCGATCCCGGCAAGCGGCGTCGCGGCGCCGGCTGTCAGGACAAGCTCTTCTGGTTCGTACTGGCGGATGCCGCCGAATGCGCCGACGTCCAGCGCGTGCGGCAGCTGCAACGGCCGGCCGAGCGCCTGTTTACTGCCGCCGGCGATCACCTCAAGCGGCTCTTCGCCGGCTATGGCGGCCGCGACGATGTCGGCCAGCTGCTTCTCATCGGTGGGACGGAAACGGCTCAAGCGCGAGCTCAGAACCGCGGCAGATCGGGAAACCGCAGCTGGCCGCGATGGACGTGCAGGCGGCCCAACTCGGCGCAACGATGGAGCTGCGGGAACATCTTGCCCGGATTGAGCAGCCCTTGCGGATCGAAAGCGCATTTGAGCCGCTGCTGTTGTGTGAGATCGTCCTCGCTGAACATCGCGCCCATGAGGTCGCGCTTCTCGACGCCGATGCCATGCTCGCCGCTGAGGCAGCCCCCGACCTCGACGCAATATCGCATGATGTCGGCGCCAAACTGCTCAGTGCGCTCAAGCTCGCCCGGCTGATTGGCGTCATAGAGAATCAACGGATGGAGATTGCCATCACCGGCATGGAAAACATTAGCGACCCGTAAGCCGTATTTGGCCGAAAGCGCCACCATATGTCTGAGCACGTCGGGCAACTTGCCGCGCGGAATTGTCGGATCGACACAATAATAGTCGGGCGAGATGCGGCCGACCGCCGGGAACGCCGCCTTGCGGCCCGCCCAGAACACCTGCCGCTCCTCCTCGGTGGCTGAGACGCGACAGTTGACTGCGCCGCATCGCTTGGCGATCTGCTCGACCCTGTCGATCAGATGATCGACTTCAGCGGGCGGACCGTCGAGCTCGACGATCAGCAGCGCTTGGATGTCGAGAGGATAGCCGGCGTGCACGAAATCCTCGACCGCATGGATCGCCGGCTTGTCCATCATCTCCATGCCACCGGGAATGATGCCAGAGCCGATGATCGCGGCGACGCAAGCGCCGGCGCTTTCGTTCGAGAGGAACCCGATCAACACGGCGCGCGCACTTGCCGGTTTGCGCAGGAGCCGCACCGTCACTTCGGTGACGATGCCGAGCAGCCCTTCGGAGCCGACCATGACGCCCAAGAGATCGTAACCGCCGCCATCGAGATGCTTACCGCCGAGCCGCAGCACCGTGCCGTCCATCAGCACCATCTCGATGCCGAGCACGTTGTTCGTGGTCAGTCCGTACTTGAGGCAATGCACGCCGCCCGAATTTTCGGCAACATTGCCGCCGATCGAGCAGGCGATCTGGCTCGAGGGGTCGGGTGCGTAATAGAAACCCGCGTGCTGCACCGCATCGGTGATGGCGAGATTGGTAACGCCTGGCTGTACCACGGCACAGCGATTGTCATAGTCGATCTCGAGAATGCGGTTGAATTTAGCGAGACCCAAGATGATGCCATCGGCCAGCGGCAGCGCACCACCGGACAGCGAGGTGCCGGCACCACGCGGCACAACCTTGAGCGCCGACTTGTGGCAGTAAGCGAGAATCCGCGACACCTCTTCCGTCGTTGACGGCAGCACCACCAGCAACGGCACAGTGCGATACGCGGTGAGGCCATCGCTCTCATAGGCGCGGCGCTCGTTCTCGGACTCGATCACCGCGTCCGGCGCGGCACACAGTCGGCGCAAGTCGGCGGCGATCGCGCTTCGTCGCGCAATCACCGCGGCTTCGGGCTCAGGCATCCGCATGATGGCCCCCATGTTGGGCGTGGTCGGCATCGCTGCCAACAACAAAAAACCGCGCCGGAGCGCGGTTTTCTCAAGCGGCGGCACCAGCGGCTGTCAGCCCTGTCGGGCCTTGTAACGCGGATTGGCTTTGTTGATGACGTAGACGCGGCCCTTGCGGCGCACGATGCGGCAATTCTTGTCGCGCGCCTTGAGCGATTTGAGCGAGTTCTTGATTTTCATGGTCGGGCCGGACTGCCAAGCACTTTTGAAGGCCGGGAAAATAGGGGACAAACGGCGACAGAGTCAACCGCCGCCGCGAATGCGGCCGCGCCCGCCGAGTCTAATCCCGAGGCGGCGCGGCCAGCACCTTTTCGCCGCGCGGACGGCCGCCGGCGGTGTTCCGACCAGAGAGGAAATGCTTGATGTTGCGCGTCGCCTGACGGAGGCGCTGCTCGTTTTCGACCAGCGCGATCCGGACAAAGCCCTCGCCGTACTCGCCGAAGCCGACTCCGGGCGATACCGCGACGTTGGCCTTTTCGAGCAGCAGCTTCGAGAAGGCGAGCGTGCCGATCTCGCGAAACCGCTCGGGAATCGGCGCCCAGGCGAACATCGACGCCGGCGGTGCCGGGATCAGCCAGCCGGCCTGACGCAGGCCTTCGACGAGGACATCGCGCCGTTTCTTGTAGCGCGCGCGGATGTCCTTAATGCAGTCCTGTGGCCCGTTGAGCGCGGCCGTCGCCGCGACCTGCACGGGCGTGAAAGCACCGTAATCGAGATACGACTTGATGCGCGACAGTGCCGCGATGAGCCGCGCGTTGCCGACGGCGAAACCGATGCGCCAGCCCGCCATGTTGTAGGTCTTGCTAAGCGAGGTGAACTCGACCGTGATGTCGCGCGCGCCGGGAATCTGCAGCACGGACGGCGGCGGATTGCTATCAAAATAAATCTCGGCATAGGCGAGATCGGACAGCAGGTAGATGCCGCGCGAGCGGCAGAACTCGACGATCTCGCCGTAGAAGTCGAGACCGACGACTTGTGCCGTCGGATTGGCGGGGAAGTTCAGCACCAGCGCGATCGGCGCTGGCGAACTCTGCTCGACCGCCTGCTTCAGCTCCTTCAAGAAATCGACACCGGGACCGATCGGCACGCTGCGCACCGATGCGCCGGCCATGATGAAGCCGAAGGCGTGGATCGGATAACACGGGTTCGGCACCAACACGATGTCGCCCGGCGCGGTGATCGCCTGCGCCAGGTTCGCCAAGCCCTCCTTCGAGCCGAGCGTGACAATGATCTCGCGATCGGGATCGAGCTCGACGTTGAAGCGCCGTGCGTAATACTTCGCCTGGGCGCGCCGCAGACCCATGATGCCGCGCGATACCGAATAGCCATGGGCGCGCGGATTCTGCACCGATTCGACCAGCTTCTGGACGATGTGCGGCGGCGTCGGTCCGTCGGGATTGCCCATGCCGAGGTCGATGACGTCGCGGCCGTCGACGCGCGCCTTCGCCTTCAGGGCGTTGACTTCGGCAAAGACATAAGGCGGCAGTCTCTTGAGGCGATAGAATTCATCCATGCGGCGTCTCGGAATGGCGGCGCGTGCGCTTCGGGCGCAGCCATTCTAGGCAGGAAACGGAAACCCGGCGAGCGCGGCGCGACTGCGCGCCATCCTAGCGTCCCGCCTCGCACCAATGCTATGGCTTTCGCGGTTACGGCACAGGCCTAAATGCCGGTTAACCCAGTCTTTTTACCGCTTTGAACTCGACGCGGGGGATGGCCTGCTGCGACGTAGCCTAGGATTTGTGCGGTTAGGTGCAAGGCCCGGCAACCCCGAGCCGACGCGCGGAGGAGCCATGCAGGTCAAATGGTCGACGGGACGTGATCTGGCGATCTCGTTTCTGGTGCTCGTGGCATTGGCGATTCCGTTCATGTCGATTCCAGGCGATCACGTGACGCTGATGCATGTCCGCTTCCATACGCGCGGCATGGCCGCACCACGAGCCTTCACCGCGCATACGCTGCACAGTGTCTGCACCGTCATGGCCACCGCCCTCGCCTACAACGACCCACGCACCGGCCAATACACTCGGATCAGCTGCGGTCCGTAAGGCCGTCATCGGCCGACGCTGAGCAATTCGACGAATTGCCGTGCGCAATGCGCCCAGGTGAATTTCAGCGCGTACGCGCGGCAGGCGTCGCGCCGAACGTCGAGCGCCGCCAAGGCCGCCGAACCCAGGTCTTCGCTCAGCACACCGACGCCGCTGTCGCCGATGACATCGAGCGGTCCGGGAACCGGAAAGGCGGCAACGGCCAATCCCGACGCGAGCGCTTCGAGGAGCACCAGACCAAAGGTGTCGGTGCGGCTTGGAAAGACGAAGACGTCGGCGGAAGCGTAGAGCCGTGCGAGCGCGCCGTTCTCGATGCGGCCGAGGAAATGCACTTCGGGGTATTTGCGCTTCAGCCGCTCGAGCTGTGGTCCCTCGCCGACGACGAGCTTGGATCCGGGCAAGTCCAGATCGAGGAACGCCGGCAGGTTCTTCTCGAGTGCGACGCGGCCGACCGACAGGAAAATCGGCCGCGGGAAGCCGATATCCTCCTGTCGGTAATCGGGATTGAATTTCGCCGGATCGACGCCGCGGCTCCACGGCCGGAGATTGCGGAAGCCCTTAGCCGCCAGCGCGGCGCGCATGGATTCGGTCGCCACCATGATGCCGCGTGCCGGTGCATGGAAATACCGCAGGACGCCGTAGGTAACGCGCGACGGGATCGCACAGCGCGCCGCAAGGTACTCCGGGAAGCGCGTGTGATAGGCGGTAGTGAAGCCGACCCCATGGTCGACGCACCAGCGCCGTACCGCGAAGCCGAGTGGCCCTTCGGTGACGATGTGGATCGCATCGGGCTGTGCCCGCTCGATCAGCGCGGCTGCG
The DNA here is from genome assembly GCA_028871455.1 of Alphaproteobacteria bacterium. GTDB lineage: Bacteria > Pseudomonadota > Alphaproteobacteria > ATCC43930 > CGMCC-115725 > REEB95. The sequence continues at coordinate 6,871 of JAGWNF010000011.1, read as the reverse complement.
GGTCGCGCTACACCGAATGCCAGCCGGATTTCCGGGTAGAACGGACACGGTACGTTCGCGAACATATCGGGCGTGAGCGTCGTCACGGCATGTCCCGTCGCTTCGAGCTCGGGCAGGATCGACTTGAGGGTGCGGACGACACCGTTGACCTGCGGCGGCCAGGCGTCGCTGGCGATGAGGATTCTCACGCGGCTGGTTCGAACGCGCCCTCCGCCCGCGCCGCCGGGCGTAGCGGATCGAGGGCGTTGAGCTCGACCCAGCGGACGATCTCGAGCCGACCGTCGAAATGCTCGACGAGCGCCGAGCAGCTTTCGACCCAATCGCCGTCGTTGCAATAAAGCACGCCGCCGATGGTACGAATCTCGGCCTGGTGAATGTGGCCGCAGACGACGCCGTCGACGTGGCGGCGGCGCGCCTCGGCGACGATCGCGTCGGCGTAATCGCTGACGAACTGCACTGCGTTCTTGACCTTGCTCTTCAGATAGGCCGAGAGCGACCAGTACGGATAGCCGAAGTGCCGCCGCGCGAGGTTGTAATAATGGTTGAGTTTGAGCGACAGCTCGTAGGCGCCATCGCCGAGCAGCGCGAGCCACTTAGCGTACCGCACAATGCCATCGAAATCATCGCCATGGAGCACCAGCAGACGGCGCCCATCGGCAGTAACGTGCAGGGCATCCTGCACCAACTCGACGCCGCCGAGCTGCACATCGACCCAGTTGCGCAGCCATTCGTCGTGGTTGCCGGGAATGTAGAAGACCTTGGTCCCCTTACGCGCCTTGCGCAGGATCTTCTGGATGACGTCGTTGTGGCTTTGCACCCAGTACCAGCTCTTGCGCAGTCGCCAGCCGTCGACGATGTCGCCGACGAGGTAGAGGAACTCCGAATCGGTATGACGCAGGAAGTCGAGCAGGAACTCGGCCTTGCAGCCGCGCGTGCCCAAATGAATGTCGGAGATCCAGATCGATCGGTAGCGATGGATGCCGTCGATGTGATCCATCGCGCCGCTTATTCCCCGGACGCGAGCACGAATCTCAACATGCCGCCTAGCTAGCACGCGGCCATGACCGAATTGTTCCGCTTTGGAGTCGATTTGATGACGGCTCAGCCCGGCCAGGCCGCGACGATACGCCGAATCGCGTCGAGGCCGTCGGTCAGCGCCGCCGGCCCCGGCTGCAGGATGATGGACGACTTGATCTCGTGCAGCGCACCTGTCCGCACGGCCGGAACTGCATCGAAACCCGGACGCGCCGTCACTTTTTCCGGGCGGAATTTCTTGCCGCACCATGAGCCGATGATGATGTCGGGTGCGCGCGCCACAACGTCAGCCGGCGTCACGATTCGATCCGTCGCCGACCGGCCGGCGGCCAGCTCGGCAAACACGTCGACGGCGCCTGAGGCCTCGACCAGCTCCGAAACCCAGCCGATGCCGGAAATAAGTGGATCGTCCCATTCCTCGAAGAACACTTTCGGCTGGCGCGCCGGACGCACCGCGCGCGCTGCCGCGACCCGTTGTTCGAGTGAAATCGCCAAGGTTTCGGCCTGCGCGCTCGCGCCAACCAGCGCGCCCAGGGTGCGGATCATGTCGAAAATCCCGGCGAGGGTGCGCTGGTTGAAGGTGTAGACCGCGATGCCGCGCCGCACCAGCGCGGCGAAGATATCGGCCTGGATATCCGAAAAGGCCAGAACCAAGTCAGGCGCCAGCGCGACGATCCTCTCGGTATCGGCGGTGCGAAAGGCGGATACACGTGGCTTCTCGCGCCGTGCCTGCGGCGGCCGCACGGTATAGCCCGAAATGCCGACGATGCGATCTTGCTCGCCGAGCAAATAGAGCGTTTCGACGGTCTCCTCGGTGAGGCAGACGATGCGCCGCGGCGGAAACATCGGGCGATTATGGATCGAGGACAATCATCCGACCACGTCGCCGACGATGGCGGGTGACGATATCGGCGTTCGAACCGATTTTCGGGCTCGGCCCCTCGGAATCGCCCGATTTTTCGGCGACGATCATCGGCGGTGGCCGGATGCCGCTGCCGTCGTAAGCGGTGATGACGAACTAATCGGGAAGAATGGTGGGCGTGGCAGGGATTGAACCTACGACCCCTTCCATGTCAAGGAAGTGCTCTCCCACTGAGCTACACGCCCGCGCGAATGGCGGATTTAGACCAACTGCCGGCTGGTTGGCAAGGACGCCGCCGGTCGCTTCAGGCAGCGAGGAACCGCTCGATCTCGCCGACCAGTTGACGGAGGTGGAACGGCTTGGCGAGCACCGCCGCGTCGCGCGGCAGCGTCTCGGCCTCGCCCAGCGCCACCGCGGCGAAGCCGGTGATGAAGATGACGCGGAGGAGCGGATGCATGTCGCTGGCCCGCCGCGCCAGCTCGATCCCGTCGATTCCCGGCATCACCACGTCTGCCAACAGGAGATCGATCGGGTGGCTGGTCACCCAGGACAGCGCCGTATCGCCGTCACCCAGCGCGCAGACATCATGCCCGGCCCGGCGCAGGGCGCGGGCCAGGAACACGCGAATGCTGTCGTCGTCCTCGGCGAGCAGAATACGGGCCATGGGGTCTCCGGGGGCGAGCATAGGCGGCAAGATTTAAAGGAAGGGTTTATCGCCAACGGCCTGCCCATAGCCGGCGGCTTTCCCGGAAAACAGCGGGTTCCCACGTGACAGAATCGCCCATTCTTCGTTAATGTTGCCGATATGCACGGCCTGTTGACGGCGACTGAACCGGTCGAAGTTCTTGCCAATGGCGGACAAGCAATACCCCTTGTCCTCGCATCGCCGCACTCTGGCGCCGAATATCCGGCCACATTCCTGGCCGCGTCGCGGCTCGACGCCCTGACGCTGCGACGTTCCGAAGACAGCTATGTCGACGAGATTTTCGGCGGCGCGCCCGCGCTCGGCGCGCCGTTGCTGCGCGCCCGCTTTCCGCGCGCTTATGTCGACGCCAACCGCGAGCCTTTCGAACTCGATCCGACCATGTTCGAGGACTTGCTGCCGAACTTCGTCAACAGCCATTCGCCGCGCGTGCGCGTCGGCCTCGGTACCATCGCCCGCGTGGTAGCCTCGGGCGAGGAGATTTACGCGCGCAAGCTCCGGTTCAGCGAGGCGGCACATCGGATCGAGACGCTGTATCGCCCGTACCACCGCGTGCTGAAGCACCTGCTCGACGCGACACAGGAGCGCTATGGTTTCGCGATCGTGCTTGACTGCCACTCAATGCCGTCGGCCGGCGGCGATCGCGACCGGCGTGACCGTTCCTCCCGCGCCGACATGGTGCTCGGCGACTGTCACGGCACCGCCTGCCATCCCGCGATCACCGAGACCGCGCACCGCGTCCTCAATACCAAAGGCTATTCCACTGCACTCAATACGCCCTATGCCGGCGGTTTCACCACGGCCCATTATGGTCGACCGTCGGTCGGCAGCCATTGTCTGCAGATCGAGATAAACCGGGCACTGTACATGGATGAGCGCAGCTTCGAGCGGAAGACGTTCCTGGGCCGGCTCGAACAGGACATGCGCGACTTGGTCGAGGAGCTGTCCGCGATAGATCCGGAGTTGCTGCGGCCGGCATGAGCGACGCCGCTTCGTTCCGGTTCATGCTATGTGACTCCGCACCGGGCGACGACGAGAATATTGCAGCGATCTATGCGCATCACGTGCGGGTCGGCCTCGGCACGTTCAAAGAGGTGCCGCCACCGGCAGAGGAAATGCGTCGCCGTCGCGAAGCGGTTCTGGCCCTAGGCCTGCCCTTCATGGTCGCTGTGGCGGTGGGACGCGTCGTCGGCTACGCCTATGCCGCGCTATATAGGATGCGCTCGGCATATCGTTTCACCGTCGAGGATTCGATCTATATCGCACCCGATTTCGCGCGGCGCGGCATCGGCCGCGCGCTACTGACGCGGCTGATCGAGAGGTGCAGCGCACTGGGCTATCGCCAGATGGTGGCGGTGATCGGCGATAGCGCAAACACGGCCTCGATCCGGCTGCACGAGACCGCAGGTTTCGCGCCGATCGGCGTGCAGCCAGCGGTCGGCTTCAAGCACGGGCGTTGGGTCGACTGCGTGTTGATGCAGCGCACGCTCGGTGCCGGCGCGGCGACGTTGCCCAAGGTCGCGGCCGATGAATCCGAGGAAGCATTTGAAGCGAAGCTAAAGAAGATCGCTAAGGCGAAGCCGCAGTCGTCTCCAAAAGCTAAAGAATGAGGTACGGCGCCCGCTATCCTGAGGGCGCGGCCGTCAGAATCGCCCCAGCCTCTGAAATAGAGCGGTTTCGCGATAGCTAGCGGTTTCATCACAAATTGGCAGCCGAGCAGTTGGCGCATGCCGACAAAACTGCGCGAGTAAAGCGGATCGGCTACTACCACGGCGGAGATGTTCTTTACGAACTGGATGGCATACCCGGCATCTGGCATGAGGCGTGACTACGCCCTGCTAATTGACCGTGGTTTGCGAAGTATAATATCGCCAAGAAAAAGGGCCGCACCAAGTGCGGCCCAAGTTTAGGGAGGAAACGCCTAGAAGACGTACGACACACCGTCGGGCGACGGCCGTGTCGCAATGCAATATATTGCCTATTGCGCCGCACAATGCAATGCCAAAAGCCTGTCAGTTGGCTTGGGGCCCATGATTTTCCCGCGCTATTTCGCCACAGGGCACGGCAAATCCGTGGTATACCAAGCCGACATTTCTGCATTGCACAAATGCGAGAGCGCCCATCAAGCGAATTCGCGGCGGAGCGATCTGGGCGGCGAGAACGCTGGCGGACAGATAGGGCGCGTCGAAGACGAAGGTCGTCAGATAACCCGACCCGAAATAGCGACGCTTCTGGCACTGCAGGATCGCCCCGATCCCGAGCGCAACGAGCGACAGACTGATGGCGTGCAGCGTCTCGGCCTTGCCGGCGTGTGCAGCCTCGAGCACGAACAGCACATAGATCAGTGCTGGTGACAGGATGATGACGTGCTGCGCCGCGTTGAGCGCGCAGGTCAACGGCGGCGGCCGCTCATCGACGGCATAGCGTAAATTGGGTGGACGCATTCGGCAGAGAGATCCGTAAGGTCGACGGCTGCGGCCAGCGCTAGGCGAGTATGGCAGAGCACCGCACGGCGGGGTAGCGCTTCAGAGCTCGTAGGCGCTGTGCAATTGCGGAATCTCGACGCTGGTGTCGCGCAGCAAGGTGGCCAGCGCGGTCATCGCCCGCTCTTCGCCATGCACGATGAAAGTGCGCCGCTTACCCTGAATGCCATCGTGCCATGCGATCAGCTCCGGTTGGCCCGCGTGGGCCGAAAACCCGTTGAGCGTGTGAATGCTGGCCCGAACTGGAATCTTCTCGCCGAAAAGATGGATACTCCTGGCGCCATCGATGATCGCGCGCGCGGGCGTACCCATTCCGGCATAACCGACGAAAATCACGCTCGCCTCCGGCCGCGGCAGGTTCAGACGAAGATGATGGCGAACGCGACCGCCGGTACACATGCCCGAGCCAGCCATGATGACGGCGCCGCCACTCACGTCGTTGATCGCCATCGAATCGGTGCGGTCACGCGTGCACCGCAAATTGGGAACGCCGAACGGGTCTTCGCCGCGCGCAATCATGGCCGCGATCGGCGGCTGAAGACTTTTCGGATAGCGCTCGAAGATATCAACCGCCGAGATTGCCATCGGCGAGTCGAGGAAAACCTTCATGCTCGGCGGCAACCGGCTCTCGGTGACGGCGCGGTGGAATACATACAGAATTTCCTGCGCACGCTCGAGCGCAAAGGTTGGGATGATGACATTGCCGCCGCGCGTGAAGGTTGCCGTGACGGCGTCCAGCAGCTCGATGACCGACCGCTCGATGTTGCGGTGGGGCCGGTCGCCGTAGGTCGATTCCATGACGACGAAATCGGCCTGGGCTGGCGTCGACGGCGGCGACAGCAACGGCCGGCCGCGGTTGCCGATGTCGCCCGAGAATAGCACGGTCTTGCGGTCTGTGCCCTCCTCCACGGCGACGAGGATGCTGGCCGAGCCGAGAATATGGCCCGCATCGAAGCACGTCGCGACGATGCCGGGCGCAACCGTAAGTGGCTTCCCGTATTCGGCCACGCGTCCGAAGAGCTCGAGGCTGTTCACAGCGTCGACCAGCCGATAAAGCGGCGGTTGCGATTGCCGTTGTTCACCACGCCGTTCGCTGGCCCGCGCGCGACGCTGGGCCTCCTCGTCCTGCAGATGCGCCGCATCCATGATCACGAGCCGCGCGAGTTCCTGCGTCGCCGCAGTCGCAATCACCTCGCCGCGGAAGCCCTGGCGATAGAGCAGCGGCAACCGTCCGCAATGGTCGAGATGCGCATGCGTCAGCAGCAGGAAATCGATGGCCTTCGGGTCGAAGCCGAATGGCGCCGCGTTCTCCGCATCGAGCTCGCGGCTGCCCTGCAGCAGCCCACAATCGACCAGCACGCGTTTGCCGGCGGCCTCGAGCAGATGGCACGAGCCGGTAACCTCGCGATCCGCGCCGTGAAACGAGAGCCGCATGTTGACGGTCTATGCCACATCCCACGGCGCGCGTCGCCTAGATCGGTGGGCGAATTTGCGGGTTGGGCCGCCACGCTACCTACAAGATGGTCGCGATGGTCCAAGGCACCAACATCGTGCGCAAAGAGCTCGGCCTGCCGGAAGCCGAGTGCCTCGCGGCGGACCCGCGCTATTCGCTGACGCTCACCAAATCCTAGGGGCTAGGCGACTCCGCGCCATTGTGTGGCGTGGTCGGTGATATTGGCGGTATCGGCGGCGGCGGGGAGAGTGACGGTGACGGTGGTGCCGTGGCCGGGGGTGCTGGATATGGCGAACTGACCGCCGTGGAGTTCGACCAGGCTCTTGGAGAGGGGC
>JAGWNF010000030.1 GCA_028871455.1 Alphaproteobacteria bacterium | reverse complement strand
GCTGCCTGCACATACGACACCCCTCGGTCCTTGATCAGCTTCACAGCCTCAAGCTTGAACTCCCGCGTAAACTTCCGTCTCGCCATGATCCACCTCCGGTTCCATCAAAACACCTAACTCGGTGTCCGTGGAACCGGCAGCAGGCCAGTCATCGTGATGCTAGGGATATCATTTGTAGTCTATCATTTTATTCTCGTAGCACCGGTCTTCAAGCAGTAGCGCGCCAGCGTATATCGATGTTGTCAGAACCGTTCAAGTCCGGGCAGCTTGTATTCTCCCCCTCCGACAACGGAGAGAGGGTTTTTCTTTGTGCCCTACCGCCGTTTGGTCCGCTTGGTCGGCGCCGCCGAGAGCGGATCGTCCGGCCACGGATGCCGGGGGTAACGGCCGCGCATCTCGCCGCGCACCTGCGGATAGGCGTTGCGCCAGAAGCCGGCGAGGTCCTGCGTCACGGCCAGCGGCCGTCCCGCCGGCGACAGCAGATGGATCAGCAGCTTCACCCGGCCGTCCGCCACCGCCGGACTTTCGCGCGCGCCGAACATCTCCTGCAACTTGACCGCCAGCACCGGCGTCGCGCCGCCGTAGTCGACGGCGATGCGCGAGCCGCTCGGCGCGGCGATATGCGTTGGCGCCAGGCGGTCGAGCGCGCGGCGCTGGTCGTAGGACAGCCGCGCCGCCAGGATCTCCGCCAGGTCCAATCCGGCGAGCTGCGGCCGCCGTGTGATGCCCGATAGGTAAGGCGTCAGCCAGTCGTCGAGGCCCGCGAGCAACGCTGCGTCCGACCAGTCCGGCCAGGTGTCGCCATCGAGCCGGCGCAGGAACGCGACGCGCGCCCGCAAATTCTCCGCCTCGCGGCTCCACGGCAGCGCGCCGAGACCGAGCGCGCGGATTCCTTCTGCCATGGCCACGGAGACCTTCGCCGGATCGGCTTTCGCCAGCGGCTTGTCCGCCAGCACCAGCGCGCCCAGCGTCGCGCGCCGCCGCGCCAGCACCGCTTCGGCGCGTCCGTCCCACGCGATCGTCTCCGCGGTCGCGATCAAATCCCCGAAATCCGCCTCGATCGCGTCGCGCGTCAGTGGCGCCGCGAGAAAGATGCGCGCGTTGCGCTGGGCTGCGTCGAGATCGGCGACGGCGAGAAATTCGCTCGTCGCCAGTGGATCGCCCGCCGGCAGTTCTGCGCCCTTGCCGTTGGCGAGCAGGAACTGGCCGGCCGCGCCCGGCCGCTTCTGCGCCACGCGATCGGGATAGGCGAGGACGAGCAACCGACCGGTGTCGTGCGCGTCGAAGCTCTCGCCGCGAATCCCGAGCCGTCGAGATAGCTGCCGCGCCGCATCGCGCGCGCGTTCGATTCCGCCGCGGTCGAGCGTCATGCCCGGCGGCAGATGCTTGGCGGCGCCGCGCTCGGCCATCAGCTCGACGCGCAGGCGGAAATCGGCATCGCGCTTGCCCGGTCCGGCGCGTAGCACGTCGCGCTCCATCAGCAGCGCCGCGATGGCGCAGGCGAGCGCGCCTTTTCCCTGTTCCTTGCCCTTCAGCGCCATGTGCGCGAGCCGCGGATGGAGGCCGAGGCCGGCCATCGCCTTGCCGTGCGCCGTGATCTTGTTGGCCGCGTCGAGCGCGCCCAATTCGCGCAGCAGGTTCTGCGCCTCGGCATAGGTTGCCGCCGGCGGCGGATCGAGGAAGGCGAGGTCGCGCGGATCGCTCGCGCCCCATTGCGCCAAAGCGAGCGCCAGCGGCGCCAGATCGGCCTGCAAAATCTCCGGCGGGTTGTAGGGCGCGAGCTGCATGTCCTCGCGCGCCGGCCACAGGCGATAGGCGATGCCCGGTTCGAGCCGGCCGGCGCGGCCGCTACGCTGTTTGGCCGACGCACGCGAAACCCGAAGCGTCATTAGTCGCGTCATGCCGCTCGCCGGATCGTAGCGCGGCGCGCGCATCAGGCCGCCGTCGATCACCACGCGGATGCCTTCGATGGTCAGGCTGGTTTCGGCGATCGACGTCGCCAGCACCACCTTGCGTTTGCCCGCCGGCGCCGGCTGGATCGCCGCGTCCTGCGCCGGCGGCGGCAGGTCGCCGTAGAGCGGCGCGACGGTCACATCCGCGGGCAGCTCGCTTTCCTCCAAAAACCGCACGACGCGGCGGATCTCGGCGCCGCCCGGCAGGAACACCAGCACGCTGCCGCTGTCGTCGGCGAGCGCGCGGCGCACCGCCGCCGCGACCACGGCCTCGAAACGCTCCGGTATGGGCCGATCCAGATTGCGGATTTCGACCGGAAACAGCTTGCCCTGGCTCGCGACGACCGGCGCATCGCCCAGGAGCGCCGCGACCTTCTCGCCTTCGAGCGTCGCCGACATCACCAGCAGGCGCAGATCCGGCCGCAGATGCCGGCGCGTCTCGAGCGCCAGCGCCAGGCCGAGATCGGCTTCGAGGCTGCGCTCGTGGAACTCGTCGAAGATCACGCCGCCGACGCCGGGCAGTTCCGGATCGTCCTCGATCATCCGCGGCAGGATGCCTTCGGTCAGGACCTCGATCCGCGTCCGGGGCCCGACGCGGCTTTCGAGCCGGGTGCGGAAGCCCACGGTTTCTCCTGGGCTTTCACCCAAGAGGCTTGCCATGCGCCGCGCCGCGGCGCGCGTCGCCAGCCGCCGTGGCTCCAGCATCAGCAGCTTCTCGCCGGCCAGCCACTTCGCGTCGAGCAACGCGAGCGGCACCAGCGTCGTCTTGCCGGCGCCGGGCGGCGCCTCCAGTACCGCGACACCGCGCGTCGCGAGCGCCGTCGTGAGATCGGGCAGCGCCTCGGCGACCGGCAGGCCGCGCGATGCCGCGGCGAGATCGAAGCGCGCGGTCAAAGCCCGGTGACGAACTTCGCCATCACGCCGAGCGCCAGCGCCACCCGGCGCAGGTTCCACCAGTTGATGAGCTGCGGCGGGCCTGCCGCGGCGATGCCCGTGGCCGTCATGCGCCGATCATAGCGCAATCCCGCGGCGGGCAAGAGCCGCGCTGGACGCTGCCGCCGCGCGCCCGGCATACTCCCGGCACATGAATCCGCGGGCGCTCATCGCCATCGTCGCCGCCGTCATCGCCGTGATCGCGGCGTCGCAGTTGCTGTTCGCGTTCTATGACTGGAACCGACAGCAGGCTTGCGCCACTGGCGGCGGACGCAACTGCGCACCAAGTATAAGGCTCAATCAGCAATAGGCGAGGCGACCATGGGCGATGCGACCGACAAGACCGGCAAGGCGGCGGGCAAAACCGATGCCGAATGGCAGTCGCAGCTCACCCCCGAGCAGTACCGCATCGCGCGCAAGAAGGGTACCGAGCGCGCCTTCACCGGCCAGTACTGGGACACGCACACGCCGGGCACCTATGTCTGCGTCTGCTGCGGCGAGAAGCTGTTCGATTCTGGCACCAAATTCGATTCCGGCAGCGGCTGGCCCAGCTTCTACCAGCCGGCGGACAAGACCGCGATCAGGACCACCGACGACAACAGCTATTTCATGCGCCGCACCGAAGTGCTGTGCGCCAAGTGCGAAGCGCATCTCGGCCACGTCTTTCCCGACGGTCCCAAGCCGACCGGCCTGCGCTATTGCATCAACTCGGCGTCGCTCAAGCTGATGCCGAAGGACGACAAGAAGAAGTAGCGGCGCCGACCCGCGGCGCCCGCGCCAAGCCGCTCACGCCCGAGGCGGTGCACGCCTATCGCAGCCGGCTGCCCTAGACCGTTGCGTCGCCGTTGCCTCGCCGGGTTTCGTCCGCTACACCGGAGCTGCCGGGGGGCGCATTGGCCAAACGACCGTCACCGTCGCGTGAAGTCCCGACACCGCTGCATCCGGTCGGACCGAATCAGCGGGTATTGATCGCGACGGCGATCGGTGCCGTCGTCGCCTGGTCGATCTGGCGCGGCCTGCCGTTTCCCTATCCGCTGATCATCGGCTGGATCGTCGGCGTCGCCTTCTTCCTCGCCAGCACCGCCGTCGTTCTCGCCAAGGCGACGCCGGACCGCATGCGCGCCCGCGCCCGCAAGCAGGATCCGCTGCGTGCCGTGCTGCTCGCCATCGTAGTCGCCGCCGCCGCGGTCAGCTTCGTTGCGCTGGGCTTCATGCTGGAGTCCAAGGCCGCGGGCGAGATGCCGACGGGACCGCGCATCGTGGTCGCAGGATTCGCCGTGCTCGCGTCGTGGACGCTGACGCACACGATCTTCGCGCTGCACTACGCCCATCTCTATTACGGCGGCGATCCCGCCCGCCGCGGCCTCCAGGATCGCGGCGGCCTCGCCTTTCCGACCGAGGGAACGCCGGATTTCTGGGACTTTCTCTATTTCTCCTTCGTCGTCGGCATGACCTGCCAGGTCTCCGACGTGCAGGTGACCTCGCGCCACATGCGGCGGCTGACGCTGGGCCACGGCGTGTTGTCGTTCCTGTTCAACGCCGTGATCCTGGCGCTGGCGGTCAACTTCATCGCCGGCGCGGTCTGAAGGCGCGACCAAAAACCGCTTGCCTCCCGGGTCCGGCGGGCACAGATTCCGAGACGGCTGGGGTGCCGGCATTGCGCCGGCTGAGATCATACCCACGGAACCTGTCTGGATAATGCCAGCGAAGGGAGCCCGTCATCCGCGACCCGACTTCGAAGTCTTCCGCCCATAATCCCGTTGCCATCATCGGCGCCGGCGCGATCGGCTTGGCCATCGGCTGGCGGCTGGCGCAGGCGGGCGTGCCGGTTGCAATCTACGAGCGCGGCGAAGCCGGCCACGGCGCCTCCTGGGCGGCCGCCGGCATGCTCGCGGCCGGCGTCGAGACCGAGCCCGGCGAGCACGATCTCGCGGTGCTCAACCGCCGCGGCCTCGCGCTCTGGCCGGAATTCGCCGCCGAGCTCGAGCAGGCGTCCGGCTTGTCCGTCGATCTGCGCCGCGAGGGCACGCTGGTCATCGCACTCACCCGCGACGACGCGGCGCAGCTCCGCTTCACCTTCGATTTCCAGCGCGAGCACGGCATCGCGCTCGAATGGCTCTCGGCGCGTGAGGCGCTGGCGCGCGAGCCGCGGCTCAACCCGTCGCTCGCCGCCGCGGTCTACAGTCCCGGCGATTGCCAGGCCGACAACCGCATGCTGGTGCGCGCGCTGAAGCGCGCTTTCCTCGCGGCGGGCGGCACGTTGCACGAGCATGCGCCGGTCGACGCGATCGAAGTCGCCGCCGGCCGGGTCACTGGTTTGCGCATCGGTGAAACGCGCGCCGCCGCCGCGACGGTCGTGCTGGCGGCGGGCGCCTGGTCGGGCGAGATCGAAGGGTTGCCGGTCGCGGCGCGCGCGCCGGTGCGGCCGGTGAAGGGACAGATGCTGGCGCTCAAGATGGATCCGGCGGCGCCGCTGCTGCGCCACGTCGTCTGGGCGCCGCGCGCCTATCTGGTGCCGCGGCACGATGGCCGCCTCGTCGTCGGCGCGACGTCGGAAGAGAAAGGCTTCAACGCCGATCTCACCGCCGGCGGCGTCTTCGCGCTGCTCGAAGGCGCCTGGCGCGCGCTGCCCGGCGTCGAGGAGCTGCCGATCGAAGAGATGTGGGTCGGCTTTCGGCCGGGCTCGCGCGACGACGCGCCGCTCCTGGGTCCGAGCGCGGTCGCCGGCCTGGTGCAGGCGACCGGCCACCACCGCAACGGCATCCTGCTGGCGCCGATCACCGCCGATCTCGTCGCGCGCTATCTGCTATCGGGCGAGATCGACCCGGCGATGGCGCCCTTCGCGCCGACGCGCTTCGCGCCGAAGGTGCAGGCATGAGTGCTTACGCTGCGATGCATGCCCCCCTCCCATTCCCTCCCCCTCGAGGGGGGAGGGTTAGGGAGGGGGTGACTGCGTGTCGTTGTCTGGAGAGATGCCAGTGAGCGCGACCATCCGGGTCAACGGTCGCGACGAGACTCTCGCGGCGGTGACCGTCGCCGAGCTCTTGCGGGCGCGCGGGATCGAGCGACCACGCGGCGTCGCCGTCGCGGTCAACGGCGCCGTGGTGCCGGCGCGGCGCTGGGGCGAGATCGCGCTGGCGCCGGGCGACGCGGTCGAGATCGTCAAACCGTTCGGCGGCGGCTGACATGGACACCGCGACCACGCACCAGCCGGCCGATTTGCTGACCATCGCGGGCAAGAGCTTCGCCTCGCGGCTGTTGATGGGTTCGGGCGGCTATCCCAACCAGCAGGTGCTGCTCGACGCGCTGGCGGCGGCCGAGCCGGCGCTGGTCACCGTCGCCATCCGCCGCATCAGCCTCGAGGCCTATGCCGAAAGCCTGGTCGACCTGCTCGACGAGAAATACACGCTGCTGCCCAATACCGCCGGCTGCATGACGGTCAAGGACGCGGTGCTCACCGCCGAGCTCGGCCGCGAGGCGCTCGCGACCGATTGGGTCAAGCTCGAGCTCATCGGCGATCGGGAAACCCAATATCCCGACGTCGAACAGCTGCTGCGCGCGACCGAAGAGCTGGTGAAGGCCGGCTTCACCGTGCTGCCCTATTGCAACGAGGATCCCGTCACCTGCCGCAAGCTCGCCGATGCCGGCGCCGCCGCAGTCATGCCGCTCGGCTCGCCGATCGGCAGCGGCCTCGGCATCGTCAATCCCTACGCCATCGAGCGCATCGTCGCCACCAGTCCGGTGCCGGTGATCCTCGATGCTGGCGTCGGCACGGCGTCGGACGCGGCATTGGCGATGGAGCTCGGCTGCGACGGCGTGCTGCTCAACACCGCGGTCGCCAAGGCGCGCGATCCGCGGCGCATGGCGGCGGCGATGCGCGCCGCCGTCGCCGCCGGCCGCGACGCCCGGCTCGCCGGTCGCATCCCCAAGCGCGCGCAAGCGGAGCCGTCGAGTCCCCAGCTCGGCCTGATCGGCGGTTGAAGCTGCCGCAGCCGCCGCTACTGGTGATTACCGATCGACACGCCGCGCGGGCGTCCCTTGCCGAAATTGCCGAAGCCTGTTTTGCCGCCGGCGGCCGCTGGCTCAGCCTGCGCGAGAAGGATCTGCCGCACGAAGAGCGCGTCGCGCTCTTGCGCCGGCTGGTGGCGATCGGCCGGCCCTACGGCGCCTATGTCACGGTGCACGAGGACATCGCGGCGGCGCAGGCGGCGGACGCGGCCGGCGTGCACCTGCCGGCCGGCGGCTCGCCGCCGGCGGCGCGCGCGGCGCTCGGCGATGCCGCGCTGATCGGCTTATCGGCCCACGATTACGACGACATCGTCCGCGCCGAGACCGAAGGTGCCGATTACGTGACCTTGAGCCCGATTTTCGAAAGTCGGTCGAAGCCCGGGTACGGTCCGGCGCTGGGTGTCGACGAGCTCGCCGATCTCGCCGCCAAATCGGTCATCCCGGTCCTGGCGCTGGGCGGCGTCGATGCTGGCCACGCCGCCGCCTGTCTCGCCGCGGGCGCCGCCGGCGTCGCGGCAATGGGTACGGTGATGGCGGCCGCCGATCCGCGTGCCGCCACGTCTGCGCTCATTGCAGGTCTGGGTCTTTCCTAGATTCGTTGCGGCCGGTGTCGGCCGCGCCCCATAGTTGCCGCCAATCCCCGCTGCGAAGGAGAGTCGACGTGATCGAGCTGCATTACTGGCCGACGCCCAACGGGCACAAAATCATGATCTTTCTCGAAGAGGCCGGCGTGCCGTACAAGGTCGTTCCGATCAACATCTCCAAGGGCGACCAGTTCAAGCCCGAGTTCCTCAAGATCTCGCCCAACAATCGCATGCCGGCGATCGTCGATGACGAGCCCGCCGACAAGGGCGCGCCGATCGGCATCTTCGAATCCGGCGCCATCCTGGTCTATCTCGCCGAGAAGACTGGTAAGTTCATGGCCAAGGATTTGCGCGGCCGCATCGACACGCTGCAATGGCTGTTCTGGCAGGTGGGCGGCCTCGGTCCGATGGCCGGACAGAACCACCACTTCGCGCTCTACGCGCCGGAGAAGCTGCCCTACGCCATCGACCGCTACGTCAAGGAGACCAGCCGGCTTTATGCCGTGCTCGACAAGCAGCTGAAGAGCCGCGAGTTCATCGCCGGCGTTTATTCGATTGCCGACATGGCCTCATATCCCTGGGTCGTGCCCTACGAGCGCCAGGGCCAGAAGCTCGAGGACTATCCCAACCTGAAACGCTGGTTCGAGGCGATCAAGGCGCGGCCGGCGGTGAAGCGCGCCTATGAGAAGGGCGAGACCTATCGCAGCCAGGCAATTCCGAACACCAGCCCCGAGGCCCGCAAGGTGCTATTCGGCCAGTCGGCGGCGACGGTTCGGCAGGCTTGAGGCGCGGGCGGGAAGCCGACGATCAGGGCAGGATCGACGAATCCGGCGTCAGCTCACGCTCGGCCGGCGTTGGCTTTGCAGTTGGTATCGATTTGCGGGCGAGCGCCGCTTCGAGCCGCGCCGTGGCGTAGATCGCCGCGACCGCGACCGCGGCGCCGGAGATCACGTCCACCAGATAGTGGCCACCTTCCGTCAGCACGGACACGATCATCACGGCATTGAGCGCGGTCGCGATCGCCAGCGGCACGCGCCGGCGCCGCACGACATAGACGAAAAGGATCGCCAGTGTCGTGTGGAACGACGGAAAATTGATCAGCCCTTCGAGGCGCGACAGGTCGAGCGCGTGCAGCGTGCCGTCGCGCATGGCAAAGAAATCGCGGATCTGCGCGACGTCGGCAAAGCGCAGCGCGTCGTATTGGACCCAGGCACCCGCCGCCGGCAGCAGCGCCGAGATCGGAATGATGACGAGCAGCGACAGGATCAGCGTCCACAGGAACTCGCTGTTGCGCTCGGCCTGGCCGGTCGAGGCGAGATAGATCGTGATCGCGATCACCTGGGGAATCGCGCTGGCATAAGCGAGGCGCAGGACGAACCAGAGGACGGGACGGCCGTGCACCCAGGCGAGCCACGTCGGCCAGTCGAAGCCGAGCGCCCGGTCGGCCGCCGCAAACCTCGCGTCGGCGAGCGGCAGATCCGTCGCCGCGGCCAGATAGCTCAGGACGCCGGCCGCGGCGAAGAACGCGAGCAGCAGCGCCGCGGTGTGCGCGAGGTCGACGACGCGGCCGTCGGGCCGCCGATAGGTATAGAAGGCGGCGGTGCCGGCCAGCAGGGCGATGGCCCCGCCGCCGCGCTCGAGGCCGGCAAAGCCCAGGCGGATGTCGCAATGGGCGAGCCCCACCGCGTCGATCGCGACGATCGCGGCGACGACCAGCCACTTCGCCCGCCCGCTCGCCGACGGACCGGAACCGGTGGGTCGGAAGGGTGACGGATGCACGGTCGGAGATGCGAGGGGAACGAGGACGGCGCGCCTACGGACGCGGACGTCCGCGCTCAATGGACACGCAAGTTGGCGCTGATGCTCGACGCGGTGGCGAGGCCCACCACGATGACGACGATCGCGATTATAGCAAAGTGGATGGTAGTCCCGCCGGCATCGTCGCGGATCAGTCGCATGAAGGTGGTCATGGCGGATGCCCCCATTCGGAAAGGCTGTGGTTGCAAGTCGCGTCCACTATGGCCGCGGCGGGATTAAGCTCCGTTTAAAGTCAACCCGGCGTAACCATCGCCGGACCGCCAAAACGAAAGGCCCCCGGCTCGCGCCGGAGGCCTTTCAACACGTGGTAGTGGCGGCGATTAGAGGTTGGTCGCGACGCTATTGAACGTCGCGCTCAACTTCGAGCCGACGGTCGAAACGGCCGTGACGATGACAACCGCGATAAGCGCGGCGATCAGGCCGTATTCGATCGCCGTCGCGCCCGAGTCGTCGCGAAACAGCTTGGTGAGGGTCTTCATGGTCTCAGTTCTCCAGATGGATCCAAGTGGACGTGGGCATTGTGCGGGCTCGTCATTAAGTCATGCTTAAAATCGAGGCCACAGCCGCCGGGGACGCGGCGGTCCGCCGCGGCCGTCGGGGTCGCGATCCCGCGCTTTTCCGCCATACAAAACCGAGATTTAGCTCAATTTGTCGGCGATTTGCGGCGGGTCGTTCCGGCTTTTGGATACGGCGAGGCGGCTGCCTCCGGGTATCCATCGGCCGTCGCAAGCCGGCGTGCCGGCTGCAAGGTTGTGGCAGAGGCATGACAATGCCCCTAATATTCGCGCCGCGCCGGCGTGACCGGACGCATCCCAACCCGCCGGCGACCCGAATCGTCCGGTATCTCCAGGAGCATTTTAGATGAAGGCCCTTATTACCGTATTCGCGCTGCTGTCCTTCGTGGCGGCGACGACGCTTCCGGTCGTCCAGCCGGCGGAGGCGCAGACCCAGACCCAGACGCAATCTCCGACGCCGCCGGCACCCGCGAAGAAAGCTGCGACCAAGAAGCCCGCCAAGAAGACAACCAAGAAGAAGGCAACCAGCAAGACCGCGAAGAAGAAGGCGACCAGCAAGACCGCGAAGAAGAAGGCGACCAGCAAGACCGCGAAGAAGAAGGCGACCAGCAAGACTGCGAAGAAGAAGACAACGACCAAGACCGCGAAGACGAAGGCTCCGGCGACGACCGCTCCCGCAGCGGCGCCGACGACCACGAAGTAACTTCGCGACCGACCACCTTTCGGCGCGCGCGGCGCCGGAACGGAACTGACGAGGCCCGGACGGCTATTATGAAGCCGCCCGGGCCTTTGTCGTTCGAGCGCGGCTGGGATCGCCGGCGCCGCGCCGGTTCCGGTGTAGAACTCCTTGCCGATCGCGCGGTCGAGCGAACATCGACCGGCGCGCGGTAAATCATCACAACGGCGTTAACGCCGCGTGGGCGCGCCGCTCAGTGGGCGGCGCAGCGAAACGTGGCGCGCATCGGAACCAGGACCGTGCAGGCGGTAAGGTCGACACCCTGGTCGACCAGCACGGCGGTCTCGCCTTTGCGGCAATCACTCGCGGCGACCGCCGCCACCTGCTGCGGCGTCGATGCCAGCCGGCTGTAGCACACCGAGACCGGCGCATCGGCCGGATTGCCGCCAGCCGCGGTGACGAGTTCTTGCGCGGTGGCGCGCGGCTGAAAGCCCGGTCCGATATTCGGCGTCGCGGTCTCGTAGGGCGCAAAATTGCTGCACGCCGCCAGCGTCATCGCCGCCAATACGACACCGTAGCGAATGCGGATCACCCTGCCTCCTGTGCACGCCGACCGGCGGGAGTATAGCCGCCGGCGGCGCGGACCAGCATCCGGGATTTGTACCTTGACGTGGCCGGCGCCCCATCCAGATACTACGGACGATTCCAAGGGGAGCCCCGCCGACAGGGGCTGAGACACCGCGGGACGGCGCGGGAACCCTTTGAACCTGATCCGGATCGTGCCGGCGTAGGGACAGGAACTCGCTCACGCGCCCCTCCGCAGACTCGAATCCGCAACGCATCGCGCGCAGGAGGCGACCCATGCCGGAAGGCACACTCAGCCAGGACTTCAAGGTCTCAACCGGACCGCTGCCGGCCTCGCGCAAGGTCTACGTCGCGGGCGAGCGGCACCCCGGCCTCCGCGTCGCGATGCGCGAAATCGATCTGACGCCCGCCGCCAACGAGCCGCCGGTGCGCGTCTACGATCCGTCCGGTCCCTATACCGATCCGGCGGTCGCCATCGACATCCGTCTCGGCCTCGCGCCGCGCCGCGATGCCTGGATCCGCGCGCGCGGCGACGTCGAGGAGCAACCGGGTCGCACCGTGCGGCCGGAAGACAACGGTCTCAAGGCCGGCGAGGCGAGCGCGGTTCCGGTCTTCGATCGCGCCGGCCGCAAGCCGCTGTGTGCCAAACCCGGCAAGGCGGTGACGCAGCTCGCTTACGCGCGCGCCGGCATCGTCACGCCGGAAATGGAATACATCGCCATCCGCGAAAACCTGGGCCGCGCCCGCGCCGCCGAGGCGAAGTACCGCGGCGAGAGCTTCGGTGCCGCGATCCCGGATTTCGTCACGCCCGAATTCGTGCGCGACGAGGTCGCGCGCGGCCGCGCCATCATTCCGGCGAACGTCAACCATCCGGAGAGCGAGCCGATGATCATCGGCCGCAACTTCCTGGTGAAGATCAACGCCAATATCGGCAACTCGATCGTCACTTCGTCGGTCGCGGAAGAGGTCGACAAGCTGGTCTGGGCGATCCGCTGGGGCGCCGACACGGTGATGGACCTGTCCACCGGCAAGCACATCCACAACATCCGCGAGTGGATCATCCGCAACGCACCGGTGCCGATCGGCACCGTGCCGATCTACCAGGCGCTGGAGAAAGTCGACGGCAAGGCCGAGGAGCTGACTTGGGAGATCTTCCGCGACACCCTGATCGAGCAGGCGGAGCAGGGCGTCGACTACTTCACCATCCACGCCGGGGTGCGGCTGCCGTTCATTCCGCTCACGGCTAAGCGGGTGACTGGTATCGTCTCGCGCGGCGGCTCGATCATGGCGAAGTGGTGCCTGGCGCATCACCAGGAGAACTTTCTCTACACGCATTTCAAGGAAATCTGCGAGATCATGCGCGCCTACGACGTCAGCTTCTCGCTCGGCGACGGCCTGCGTCCCGGCTCGACCGCCGACGCCAACGACGAGGCGCAATTCGCCGAGCTCAAGACGCTCGGTGAGCTGACCCAGATCGCCTGGAAGCACGATGTCCAAGTGATGATCGAAGGTCCCGGTCACGTGCCGATGCACATGGTCAAGGAGAACATGGACCTTCAGCTCAAGCACTGCGCCGAGGCGCCGTTCTACACGCTGGGGCCGCTGGTGACCGATATCGCGCCGGGCTATGACCACATCACCTCGGCCATCGGCGCGGCGATGATCGGCTGGTTCGGCACGGCGATGCTCTGCTACGTGACGCCGAAGGAGCATCTCGGCCTGCCGGACCGCGACGACGTCAAGGCCGGCGTCATCGCCTACAAGGTCGCGGCGCACGCCGCCGACATGGCCAAAGGCCATCCCGGCGCGCGCGAGCGCGACGATGCCTTGTCGCGGGCGCGGTTCGAGTTCCGCTGGCGCGACCAGTTCAACCTGTCGCTCGATCCCGAAACGGCGGAGAAATTCCACGATCAGACCCTGCCGGCCGACGGCGCCAAGCTCGCGCATTTCTGCTCGATGTGCGGGCCGAAGTTCTGCTCGATGAAGATCTCGCAGGAGGTCCGCGACTACGCCGAACAGGGCATGGCGGAGAAATCGGCCGACTTCCGCCAGTCCGGCGGCGAGATCTACAAGGTGCTCGAGGGCAAAGCGGCTGCTGTCGATCCGTGAGCACGGCGAAAGGCAAGGCTGCGTCCCATGCCAAGCCCGGCCGCCTCTATCCCGAGCGGCCGATCGTCGGCTGTCTCGCTGTCGTCCGACGCGGCGACCGCGCCCTGCTGGCGCAGCGTTCGCTGCCGCCGGGAATCGGCAAATGGAGCTTTCCCGGCGGCGCGCAGGAGCTCGGCGAGACCGTGTTCGAATGCGCCAAGCGCGAGCTCTTGGAGGAGACCGGCGTCGTCGGCGAGCCCGAACGGGTGCTCACCGTGATCGAGGCCATCCGTCAGGACGGGGCCGGCAAGGTGATGACGCATTTTACGCTGGTCTGCGTGCTGCTCGGCTGGCGTGCGGGCGAGGGCGAGCCGCTGCACGACGCGACGCAGGTCAAGTGGCTGACGCCGGATGAGGTCGAGCGCCTCGACACCTTTCCGGATACCGTGCCGATTTTGCGTCTCGCCTTCGGCTGATCCAGCGTCACCGATATGCTATGACCTGCAGCCGAGCCCGTCCGGCGGGCCTTCCGATAACCGTCACCACTTGCAGGAGGAAAGATAGATGAAAGGCATACTGATCGCAGGCATCGCGCTGGTCGTTCTGGGGATCGCCGCGCTGGTGGTCAACGTCGTTCCGATCCACCACCAGGAGCAGGTGGCGAAGATCGGCCCGGTGACGATCAATTCGCAGAAAGAGACCGATTACGTCATTCCGAATTACGTCGGCATCGGCGCCATCGTGGTCGGCGTCGCACTGGTCGTCGTCGGTACACGGCGCGCCTGAACGGCGCTTGATCCCGTGCCGGACGCCGTGTCCCGCGATACCGCAACCGCCGAAGTCGCGGCCGCTCCGACCGTCGCCGAGTTGCGCCGGAGCCTCGCCGCGTGGCGCCGTGCCGGCGAGGCGGTGGCGTTGGTGCCGACCATGGGCGCGCTGCATGCCGGTCACCTCGCGCTGGTGGCGCGGGCGCGGACGCAGGCGCGGCGGGTCGTCGCCAGTATCTTCGTCAATCCGACGCAGTTCGGTCCCGGCGAGGATTTGACGCGCTATCCGCGCGATCCCACCGGCGATCGGTGCAAGCTGGCCGAAGCCGGTTGCGATCTCGCCTTCATGCCGACGGTCGCCGAGATGTATCCCGACGGCTTCGTCGCCCGGATCGACCCCGGGCCGCTCGCCGCGACGCTCGAGGGCCGGTTCCGGCCCGGCCACTTCGCCGGCGTCGCGACCATCGTCGCCAAGCTGCTGCTGCAGGCGCTGCCGGACGTCGCCGTTTTCGGCGAGAAGGATTACCAGCAGCTGCTGATCATCCGCCGCGTGGCGCGGGATCTCGACATCCCGGTGCAAATCGAGGGCGTGCCGACGGTACGCGAAAGCGACGGCCTCGCGCTGTCGTCGCGCAACGCCTATCTGACGGCGGACGAGCGTGCGCGCGCGCCGCTTCTCCATCGCACGCTGCGCGACGTGGCGCGGCGCCATGCCGGTGGCGACGCGGCGGCGGCCGGAGCCGGCACCCGTGCGCTGCTCGCGGCCGGTTTCGCCAAGGTCGATTACCTCGAAGTCCGCGACGCCGAGACCCTCGACGCGCCGCACGCGGCGCGGCCGGCGCGCGTGCTCGCCGCGGCGTGGCTCGGCAAGACGCGGCTCATCGACAACATCGCACTGGTGCCATGACGCGCAAGACCGGCGGCATCCCGGCGCTTATCCTCGACCGTGACGGCGTCATCAACGAGGACGTCGGCTTCCTCTGGCAGGTCGAGCGCTGCCGGTTTGTCGATGGCGTTTTCGATCTCGCCCGCCATTTCGTCGCGCGCGGCTACCTCATCGTCGTCGCGACGAACCAATCCGGCATTGGCCGCGGCCTCTTCACCGAAGGCGATTTCCGCCGGCTCATGGATCACATCCAGGCGGAATTCCGCCGACAACAGGCGCCGATCGCCGCGATCTATCACGCGCCCGAGCATCCGACCGAAGGCATCGGCCGCTATCGCCGCGACAGCGCCTGGCGCAAGCCAAAGCCCGGCATGATTCTCGCTGCCGAACGCGACCTCGGCCTCGATCTGTCGCGTTCCTGGGGCATCGGCGACGAGATGCGCGACGTGATCGCCTGCCGCGAGGCTGGCGTCGGAACGCTGGTATTGTTAGACCAATCGGCGCAGGCGCCTGCCCAGGCCAGTGATCACTGGGTGATGCCGCGCCTCGGCGATGTGCTGACGCTGGCGGAGGGGGAGAAGGCGCGTTGAAAGTTCTGGTGACCGGCGGCGCCGGCTTCATCGGCACCTCGGTCGTACGCCATCTGCTCGGCGCCGGCGACAACGTCGTCAATCTCGACAAGCTGACTTATGCCGGCTCGAATCCGCCGCTGGGGCCGTTGGCGACGCCGGCCAATTACACGCTCGAAGTCGCCGACGTCGCCGACCGGCCGGCGGTCGCGCGCATTCTCGCGCGGCACAAACCCGATGCGATCATGCATCTCGCGGCCGAGACCCACGTCGATCGCTCGATCGACCGACCCGACGACTTCATCCACAGCAATCTCGTCGGTACTTTTGCGATGCTGGAGGCGGCGCGCGCCTATTGGGAAGGTCTCGGCGGCGAGGTGCGGGTGCGTTTCCGCTTCCATCACATTTCGACCGACGAGGTTTTCGGCTCGCTGGCGCCCGGCGAGCGTGCCGCCGAGGATGCGCGCTATCGGCCGAACAGCCCCTATGCCGCCTCGAAGGCGGGCGCCGATCATCTCACGCGCGCCTGGTTCCAGACCTACGGCTTGCCGGTGATCGCGACCAACTGCTCGAACAATTACGGCCCATGGCAGTTTCCCGAGAAGCTCATTCCGCTGATCGTACTCAACGCCATCGAAGGCAAGAAACTGCCGGTCTACGGCCGGGGCGAGAACGTGCGCGATTGGCTCTATGTCGGCGACCACGCCGCCGCGCTCGCGCTGGTGGTACGGCGCGGCAAGCCGGGCGAGACCTACAACATCGGCGGCGGCGAGGAGCGGCGGAATCTCGATCTCGTGCGCATGATCTGCGACATCCTCGACGCCGAGCGCCCGAATTTGCCGCATCGGCCGCATGCGCAACTCATCGAATTCGTCGCCGACCGGCCCGGCCACGATCTGCGCTACGCCATCGATGACGCCAGGATCCGCCGCGAGCTCGGCTGGCGTCCGGCTGAAAGCCTCGAGAGCGGCCTGCGCAAGACGATACGTTGGTATCTCGAAAACCGCACGTGGTGGAAACCGATCCGCGGCGGCGTCTATCGCGGCGAGCGGCTCGGCCGGCTGCGTCGGTAGAACAGGGTAGGTGCCGACAAGCTCGTTAGCGAGCGCGCTTCTGTTGGTCTACCGCGTTGACTATCAGGCGTTTGAACTCGGCAAACGTGTTCATGAGCACGGTTGCCCGCTTCATGAAATAATCGAATCTCGACCAGTCGAAAAACTCTGCTCCGACCCAGTCATCTTCCTCCAAAAACTTAGCGTGCCAAACAACGAGCGGCCGTTGCTCGTTGGTCCACATCCATACGCCGTGCCCGATGAGGTTTCGCTCCTTGCTGAGTGCTTTCAAGGCCGGCCAAATAGCGTCTGTCTTGGCACCCGGAATCTGACTTACGGTCTGCTTCAGCAGTTTGAAATTTTGCTTGCCCCAATTCTTTGCAATTTGCTGCTTGCGTTCGAGATCCGCCTGCTCGAGTTCCCAAATGATCTCAACGCAACATGATTCCATACGGCTATAGAGCGTAACAGCATCGGCGATTGCGATCTTTAGCCGATCGGGAAGATCGAAACTCCATGTCAAATTCGGCGATCGGTGTTTGCCGACGGACATCGCTTCGCGCCGCCTGCGGCGCTAACTGCCGCTCAGCGCCGCGCGTTCCGCTGCCGCGGCGTTGGCGGCGTATTCCGGCACCAGGTTGCGCAGCACGACCAGCGCGCGATCGGTTCGGCCCTCGCGTGCATGCTCGGCAAGCTCGTCGAGGGCGCGCGACAGCATGGCGTAATCGATAACGCGCGGCGCCGCGAGCCGGATGCCGCTCACCCGCGTCGGCACCAGCGCCTCCTGTTCGTGGAACAGCTCTTCGTGCAGCTTCTCGCCGGGCCGGAGGCCGACGAATTCGATTTTGACGTCGCGGTCGGGCCGCTTGCCGGCCAGGCGGATCATCTGCCGCGCCAAATCGACGATTTTCACCGGCTCGCCCATGTCGAGGACGAAGAGCTTGCCGCGCGCCGCGTCGTCGGCCGAGGCCAGCGCCGATGATTGCAGCACCAGCTCGACGGCTTCGCGCGTCGTCATGAAGTAGCGCGAAATCTCGGGATGCGTGACCGTCAGCGGCCCGCCGGCGGCGAGCTGGCGCTGGAACAGCGGCACCACCGATCCCGTGGAGCCGAGCACGTTGCCGAAGCGCACGGTGACGAAGCGCGTGCCGGCGGCGTGTCGCGCCTCGATCACGTCGAGAGCCTGGCAGATGCTTTCGGCCAGCCGCTTCGACGCGCCCATGACGTTCGCCGGATTGACCGCCTTGTCGGTCGAGATCATCACCATCGCGCGCACGCCGTGCGTCCGGCAGGCATCGGCGACATGTCGCGTGCCGAGCGCGTTGGTCAGCACGCCTTCGAGTGGATTGGCCTCGACCATCGGCACGTGCTTGAGCGCCGCGGCATGGAAGACCAGCTCCGGCCGCTCGGCCGCGAGCACCGCGTCGACGCGCCGGCTGTCGCGCACGTCGCCGATCAGCGCCGCATGCGCCACATTGGGAAAACGCTCGATGATCTCGCGCTCGATCGCGTAAAGCGCGTACTCGCCGTTGTCCAACAGCGCCAGCCGCGCCGGTCCGAAAGCGGCGATCTGCCGTGTCAGCTCGGAGCCGATCGTGCCGCCGGCGCCGGTGACGAGGACGCGGCGGCCGGCGATGAGCGCGCGCATGCTGTCGCGCTCCAGCACGGTCTGCGGCCGGCCGAGCAGGTCCTCGATCGCCACCGGCTCGATCGGCTGCGTCGCATCGGCGCGCGTGTCCTTGAATTCGGTCAGACGCGGCAGCCGCGCCAGCGGAATGCCGAGGCCGTCGGCGACGTCGAGCAGGTGCCGCACCGTCGCGCCGTCGAGTTCGCGGCCGGTCAGGATGAACCGCTGCGGCTTGTCGCCCTTCGCGGCGAGCCGGCCGACGACTTGGCGCAGATCGTCGATCGTGCCCAGCACCGTGACGCCGCCGATCTCGCGGCCGACGCGCTGACCATCGTCGGAAACGATGCCGACGACGCGATAGGCCCGCTGGGCGTCGCGATAGGTTGTGCGGATGAAGAGGTCGGCGCCCTCGCTCGCGCCGATCAACAGCACCGGCACCGACGCGCGCGAGGCGTCGACGCGCAGGATGTTGCGCAGGCTGCCGTCCTTCAGCAGCCGGTAGGCAAAGCGCGGCCCGCCGAGCAGCGCCATCAGCACCAGCCAGTTGATGCCGACGATCGACCGCGGCAGCGCCTCGAGCCGGGTGACCAAGAACATCAGCGGGAAGTAGATCAGGATAACCAGCGTGACCGCGCGCGCCAGACCGAGGAGATCGGGCAGCGAGGCGTAACGCCAGATGCCGCGATAGAGACCCGACGCGTAGAACACGGCCGCGGCGGTCGCCGCGAATATCAGGTCGTAGGCCCAGATCAGCTCGTGCGAGTAATGCGCGATATCGTCGCCGACCCGCAGATAGAACGACAGCCAGAACGAAATCGCCGCCATGACGATGTCGTGGGTGAAGGCGGCGGCGGCGCGGCGACTGACGATGGTCATGGGTGCGCCTGACGGTACGTGAACCGCGCGCGGCGCAGCAAGGAAAATGCGGTTTCGCCGGCGTTCCGGCCGGTTCACGAGGCTGGCGGCGCGCCCGCTGGTTCGGCAGGATGTGCCGCCATGCTCTACCTCGTCAGCAAGGTTCTCCAGATCGTCGTCGAGCCGGGCGACCTGCTCCTGATCCTTTTGGCGATCGGCATCTGGAGATTGGCGACCAGCCGGCGGCGCAAGGGCCTCGCGCTGGTCACGCTCGTGCTCGTCGTCGGTGCGGCAATCGCCGTCGTGCCGGTCGCCGACCTGCCGCTGGTGCCGCTCGAAAGCCGCTTTCCGGCCTTGCACGCGCTGCCGGCCAAAGTCGACGGCATCATTTTGCTGGGTGGCGCCGTCGATCCCGAACGTACCGCCGAATACGGTCAGGTCGCGCTCAACCAATCCGCCGCGCGGATCACCGAGATCGCGCGCCTCGCACGCCATTATCCGGTGGCGCGCATCGTTCTCTCCGGCGGCGTCGGCGGCCTGCTGAACGAACCGATCACCGAAGCCCGCGCGACGGCGCAGTTGCTGATCGAGCTCGGCGTCGCCCAGAATCGATTGGTGATCGAGGACCGTTCGCGCACGACGCACGAGAATACCGTGTTCTCGAAAGCGCTCATCGATCCGAAGCCCGGCGAGGTCTGGATCCTCGTCACCTCGGCGGCCCATATGCCGCGCGCCGTTGGTTGCTTCCGTCGCGTCGGCTGGCCGGTGGTCGCCGATCCCGTCGACTTCGAGGCAACCGACCGGTTTCACATCTCCTTCGCCGACGGCATCCGGTCGCTGAGCTACGCCGAGCACGAATGGCTCGGCTTGCTCGCCTATCGCGCAGCCGGCTGGACCACCGCGCTGCTGCCGGGCCCCTAGGCGTGCGCGATCTCGTCGAGCAGCGTGCGGTAGAGCTGGCGTGTCGCTTCGGCGATAGCCGTATCGGACAGACCCTGTTCCACCAGCCGGCGGCCGGCGGTGGCGAGGCACCGACGGAGATCCGCGTCGCGCACCAGCGTGATCAAGGCGTCGGCGAATGCCGCTGCGTCGTTCGGCGCGACGAGAATGGCGTTGACGCCCGGCTGTGCGATCGTGCGCATGCCGGGAACGTCGGTCGCGACGATCGGCCGGCCAACCGCCGCGGCCTCGAGCAGGCTCTTCGGCACGCCTTCGCCGCCCAGCGAGGCCAGCGCGGCGATGTGCGCGTCGCGCCAGACCGTCCGGATGTCGTCGCGGCGGCCGAGCCAGGCGACGCCCGGCTGCTTCGCCCAGCGCGCCAGCGTGTCGCGGTCGATCGCGCTGGGATTCTCGTCGTCGGTGTCGCCGGCGAGCACGAGGTTGAGGTCGATGCCCTGCGCCCGTACGCGCTGCTGCGCGGCGACCAGCGTCGCCACGCCCTTGATCGCGATCATCCGCCCGGCATAGGCGACCGTCACCGGCGGCGCTGGCGGCTCGGGCAACGGCGCGAAATGCGCGAGATCGACGCCGGAACCGGGAATGAGCACGATGCGCGCCGCCTGCTTGGGGCACAACGCGGCAAGCGCCCGCCGGTCCGCGTCGTTCTGCACGATCACGCGGCCGTGTCCGGCAAAGAGCGTCCATGGGAAGACGAAACGCGCCAGCCGTCGCAATCCGCGCGCGCGCCAATCGCCCGACGCACCGATATAGCCCATGCCGTTCGCCATGCTCACGACCAGCGCCACGCGCGCGAGACGCGCCGCGATGCCGCCGAGCACGGCCGCCTTGAACGAGACGTGATGCACCGCCAGCGGCCGCTCGCGGCGATAGAGACGCGCGATCTCCCAGATCGCGGCCAGGCTCGCCATCGGCCCGATGGCGCGCCGCTTCCAGCGCAGGGGGTGGAGCGCGAAACCGGCCGCGCGGATCGCGTCGCCATGCGCGGTGACGCGCGTCGCAACCGCGACGTCGAAGCCGCAGTCGCGCGCCGCCCGCGCCATCGGCAGGCGATGCGACCAGAAATACCAATCCTCGGTGACGAGAAAGATCAGCTTGGGCCGCTCAACCGGCATCGGCGGCGCTCGCGGCGAGCAGGGAGGCGGAGAAGAGGATGCACGACAGCCACCATTCCTGCCAGCTGCCGAAACTCAGCAGCGCGATGACCGTCACGGTCGCACCCCAGCCGAGCGCCGCCGCCTGCGCTTCGCGGCCGCCGCCGAATCGCCAGCCGACGCGATAAAGCGCCCACACGACGAGCGCCAAGGCCAGCAGCGTTCCCGGAATGCCGAGCTCGAGACGCCATTGCAGCAGCGCGTCGTGCGGATGCAGCGGCATGGCGTCGTGTCCTGGCCCGAGTTCAATGCCAGGCAAAGTCGTGCCGAAATCGCGCTTGCCGCCGGGCAGGCCGCGCGATGAATCGAGGCCCCAACCGAGCAGTGGGCGATCGGCGATGCGATCGGCGGCAAAGCGCCAAATCAGTAGTCGATGGATGCCGGACGCCTTGATCCAGGGCTCGGCATGCTGGATGCGCACCGTCGCCTGATAGCTCGGCACGATGACGGGCAGCAGTGCGGTGCCGAGAACGATGCCGGCGGCGAGCGCACCGGCGACGAGCCGGGGTGACAACAGTGCAACCGCGAAGGCGGCGAGGCCAATCACAAGCGCCAGCAGCGAAGCGGCACTGACCATCAGATAGATGCTAGCGGCGACGGCGATGCCGATCGCCAGCTGCAGCACGCGCCACCGCCGTAGCGCCAGCGCCGCCGGCCAAATTATCAGGACCGCCGTTGTCGCGCCGCGATCATAGCGCGACTCGTTGACGTAGACGGCTAGGCTCCAGTCGTGCAGCCAACGCGCGATCGCCGCACCGGTCGCCCATTCGAACAGAAGCAGGCCCGTGCCCAGTGCGATGCCGATCGCCGCTGCGACGCCAACGCGCGCCGCGTCCCGCGGTGAGAGCGCGCGCGTCGCGGCCACTGCGATTACGCCTTCGATGCCGATCGCGAGAAACCGCCCGCTCTCGATCAGGCTGTGAAACGGCAGGATCGACCAGACGGCGGACAGCGCGCCGAAGATCGCGAGCGCCGCCCACAGTGCGGCGAACGGCCACAACGATCGGCTCGCCTCCCAGAGCCGCCGCGGCGCTGCTACCAGCAGCGCCGCCGCGACCACGGTGAGCAGCGGCGCGACGCCCAGCGGCGCCAGCACCGCCAGGCTCGGCGCTGCGATCGCGGCGATGGCGAGGATGGTCGCCGGCGCGCTGATGCGTCCGGCGGTGACGAGAGGTGCCATTGCCGCGCTTTATAGGCGAGAACCGGCCGTCCGCCCACCCTCGGTCGCGGTAAACCAACGCCCCTGGGCCACACGGTAACCGCGGCCCGCCGGAATCCCCGCCGCGGACCCTGCGCGCGACCCGATCGGCTTGCTATGATGCGCGAGTCGATGGCGCGCGGGATCAGAATCTTCGTTGTCGCCGCGGTGGTGCTCGCGGCGCTCTATGGCGTCGGCCGGATATGGCTCGGCCGGCCGGTGGCGCATGACCGGTATTCGGCGACCGCCGACGGCGCAATCGAGTTCGTGCCGGCGCGCTGCCAGCTCAACAAGATCGGACTGGGCTGCCGGCCGCGCCTGCTCCGCCTTTACGGTATCGACATGTTCGAGCCGGAGCAGACGTGCCGCGACGCCCACGGCCGCGAATGGCCGTGCGCCGCCGCCGCCGAGGACCGACTCAAGGCCCTGGTCGCGGCGCCGGATTTCGCCTGCCAGCTTGACTACAACTACTACGACAACGACGGTCGCCAATTCGCAAGTTGCACTGCCAATGGCCAGGACGTTGGCGAAATCTTGGTGCGCGAAGGTCTGGCCTTCGCCTATGGTCGCGCGCTGGAGTATCTGCCGTTCGAGGCGGAAGCCCGCTCGAAGCGGCGCGGCGCCTGGGCGGGCCAGTTCGTGCGGCCGCAATATTACCGGCAGGGGGCGCGGTTACCGCGCACGGTTGCGCCGGGCGAAACCGGCAAGCATTCCGGCGGTGACAAAAGCGGCAAGACCGAGAGCGATTAGCGGTCGAACCAGCGCCAACATGGCTAACGCCACCAGTGCGGCGTCGCCGGCGAGCACGAGAAGCGCGACCGCGGCGTGATCGTTGCCGCGCAGCGCGCACTGGTAGAAGTGATCGCGATGCGCACGCCAGATGACCTCGCCGCGCAGCGTCCGCCGCGCCAAAGTCACCGTCGCGTCGGCGAGATAATAGAGTGGCAGGATCACCGCCGGCGCCCACAGGCCGTGGCGCGCCAGCACCAGCAGTAGCCAGCCCACCACGTAGCCGAGCGGCACACTGCCGGCGTCGCCGAGAAATACGCTCGCCGGTTGCCAATTGAAGCGCAGGAAGCCGATCGCGACGGCGACGGCGGCGAGCGCGAGCCAAGCGGGTCCCGCGCCGGCCAGCGCCGACACGGCGGCGACGCCGACGCCGATGCCGGCGGTTTCAACGCCGGTGATGCCGTCGATGCCGTCCATGAAATTGAAGAGATTGATAAACCAGAGCCACAGCAGCGCCGTCGCGGCGCGATCGGCAAGCGGCGGCAGTGCGCCCTGGAACACCAGCGAGCCCGGCGGAAAGAAGGCCAACGCGGCGACGACGGCGGCAAGATGCGCCACCAGTCGGACGCCCACCGGCAGGCCGCGCAGGTCGTCGACGAAGGAGACCAGCGCCAAGGCGCAGGCGATGAGGGCGACGGGCACGGCATCGCCCGGTTGCGCGCCGCGCACGGCAAGAATGATCCACGCCGCCGCCAGAACGGCGATGACGACGAGGCCGGCGCCGCGCGGCACCGGAGCCGTGTGCGACGAACGGTCACCTGGCCGGTCGAGGATCGCGCCAAGCTTCAGCCAGTCGCGGGCGCCCGCAGTCAAGAGCGCGCTCGCGATTCCGGCGGCCAGAACGA
This sequence comes from Alphaproteobacteria bacterium, assembly GCA_028871455.1. GTDB lineage: Bacteria > Pseudomonadota > Alphaproteobacteria > ATCC43930 > CGMCC-115725 > REEB95. The sequence continues at coordinate 5,385 of JAGWNF010000030.1, read as the reverse complement.
CCGCACCTCCCACCGCCGCGTCCGTGTCCATGCGCGCGCCGTACCGTCTCGCCCAAGCCGCGGCTGTGATAAGCCGCGGCGGCGTCCGGTGCAACCGGCTCAGGACCCCGCGGCGCTCAGCAACGGATGACGCCCGAGCAGAGCTGGTTCTTCAGGTCCTCGAGCTCGGTTTTGTGCGCCTTCAACGCCGCGAAGCCGGCGGAAGCCGACGGCGCGCCGGAGTAGGTGCGCAACAGCGCGACCGCCTCGGTGACGAGCGAATTGACAGTCTGCGGCGACAGGCCCTGGAGCATCTGCTCGTAGCGGCTGATCGCCTGGGGCGACAGGCCCGGTGCCGGCGTCGCCTGCTCGCTCGCGGCCCGCGATAGGCCGCTGCTGATGAGAATGGGCACCGCCGCCAGCACGAGCCCGAAAATCGGGAGTCGCATGGCCTCTTTCCTTCTTGCCTGGGCCGACGGCACGGTTTCGCCTCGCCATGCGCCGAGCGCATGCGCAATCCGGTCTCGGCGGTACGACCGGCGCGGGAGAAACGCGACCGAACGGGCTCTTCCTCTGCGGCTTGCCGCCGCTTGGGACGCACACTGCGTCCGCAACCGGTGTCGCAAGCCACGTGCCAGCGGCGGCAGAGCGCGGTTTCCGCGGCGATGGCGCGTCGGCGCCGCGCCGGTTGTAAAATCGGGCGACACCGCAAGGGGGCGCATGACGACGGATTCCGGTCACTTTCGGCCGTATCACGAAGCGGTTGCCGGCCGGCCGCCGCGGCCGACGCTGTTGCGCGCGCTCGCGGCTTTCGACGCCGAGGATCGCGTCGGCTTTGCCGTCGATCTCGGTGCGGGCGAAGGGCGCGATGCCATCGTGCTGCTGCAACGTGGCTGGAGCGTGCTGGCGATCGACAGCGACACCACCGCGCTGGCGCGCTTGCGAACCCGCTCCGACCTGCCGGAAGGCGCGCGTCTCGTCACGCTCGAAGCGTCGTTCGTCGATGCGGCGTGGCCCGCGGCCGATCTGGTCAATTCCAGCTTCGCGCTGCCGCTTTGTCCGCCCGATCGCTTTCCGGCGCTATGGGCGCGCATCGGCGAATCATTGCGGCCGGGCGGCCGTTTTGCGGGGCAGCTCTATGGCGAGCGCGACAGCTGGGCCGGCCGACCCGGCCTGACCGTGCATACGCGCGGCGCGGCGCGCGCGCTGTTCGCCGGCTGGACAATCGAGATGTTCGAGGAAGAGGAGACCGACGCCGTCACGCCGCGCGGCGAGGCCAAGCACTGGCACATTTTCCACGTCGTCGCCCGGCGTTGAACCTGGCCGGGCAAGCGTCCGGTCAGTGATGCCAGCCGTGATCCCAGTCGTCGTGGTCGTGCCAGCCGCCGTAGTAGCCGAACGACACCGACGGCCCGTAGTAGTAGCCGCCGTAATAGGCCGGATAGCCATAGTAGCCGCCGGAGCTGTAATAAGCCGGCGGCGGCCCGTAGTAACAGCCGCTGAGCGCGATCGCGAGCGCGCCGAGCACCAGGCCGCGGATGAGCATCGTCTTTGTCATGGCGTCACCTCGTCCGAAGGCGACGGCCCGCCGACCGCCGTCGGGCCTGACCATGATATGGGAGGGCCGCCGGCACTATCCCCGCCCGACCACCGAATGGCCTCAGCCCCGCCGCCGCGAAAGCGCCACAATTCGCGACGCGAAGATCCGCCCCGCCCGCGGCGGCGCGGTCGAGTGCGTGCCTAGTGGGCCGAGTTCGGCGGCGCGGCCGGAGTCGCGTTGCTCGTCGGCGGCGGTGCTGGGGTCGGCGCGACGGCGGCGGGTTGAGCCGCATGCGCCGGAGGTTTGCATGACTTCCGCGCGCCGCTCGTCGGCTGGCCGCCGAAGAAGCACGGCACGTCATCCTGGAAGAAATGCGGAATATCGACCGTGAAGGTCTGGCGCGCATTGTCGAAGAAATCAGCGCGCGCGGCGGTCGGCGCGAGGGCCGCCAGCATCAGTGCGGCGGCGGGCCAGGCGAGCCGAAAGCGCCGGTATGTCGTGGAGTTCATGCCATTTCTCCCGTCTCTATTGGCCGCGGCAATCGTGCACGCAGCATCGGTTGTGGGCGTCTTTTGGCGCAAACCGGGCGCCTGGCGATTGCGGTTATTATGGTGCGTAGAATTTCCCGGTACCGCTCCCTTACTCCTGTAGGTCCAGCGCGGTGGGGAAAACAGTAACGATGATCTTCGATCCTATAACGTATTTTATGGGATCAGAAATATTGTTGCCTGTGTGGATGATGAGGTCGCACTCATCCCTAACTTGACCACCAAGATCATGCTTCAGTTGCAGATGGCATCCGTAACTGCCCGAGACGGCATTTGTGCACGTCATCAGGCTATTGGGATCGATCTCACCGTCTTTAAGTCGATTTCCGATCTCTACGATCTGATAGGGCCCTGTTTGAACATAAGTCGCAACGTAAGAGGGCTGCGTAAATTTGACCGTCCAAGCGCCGAATTTCACCGGGCTGCCGGTATCGAGCCGGCCGAAATTCCAGATTACGGCATTGACCCGCGCTGGATAATGCGCGTTGTTCATTATGTCGGTGACTTCACTCGCCCATGCTGGCGCAGCGAGCGCGGCGATGACGATCATCGATAAGGTCAACAATCTCGCGCGCATTTTCGTGCCCTCCTCGCTTTAGGATTTCTGCTTACCGAGCTTGCATGTTTCAGTTTTCCCAGTAACCCAAGTGATCGTGCCGCTGATACGCTGGCTGCAGGGACGAAGGGCGAAACGTCTTGAGACGGTTCTTTCTGTTAAACCACTGGTCCACCTACATTTGCGATGCGCTATGGGGCAGGATGAGAACGTATGAATACGCTGGATGGTGCCGGGTGAGAGGATTGAACTCCCGACCTTCGGTTTACAAAACCGCTGCTCTACCGCTGAGCTAACCCGGCATTCCAACAATTTAGCACGAGAACGGTTCCGCAACCGGACGCCGCGTGGTCCAAACTCGGCCCAAAGCGGCTTATACGCCGCGCTCCGTGTTCTGCGCCAGTTCCTCAGCGGCGCTTGTCGGGCGATGTTCCGGCCGCTTTCCTGGCCGCGCAGCGTGGCCTGCCGGCTCAAGGAATCGACGGCATCCGGTTCCGCGCCGGTGCCGGTCCCGCCTCTGATTTGCGCGACGACTTGAACGAGTCGGTAGCTACGCTGGACGAGCGCTAGTCTTTGTCCTGAACGCGTATCATAATTTCCACCTATGGGTCACCACCTCGAATGGAGAGACGCCTTTTCAGTCGGGCACTCGGATCTCGACATGGAACACCGTGCCCTGATCGCCAGGATTAATGAAATCTGCGACCCCTTAGAAAATATCGGGCATCGCGTCCAAAGCCTGGTGCTGTTGGTCAAAGATCATTTCGATCACGAGAATGCTATCCTGCGCAAAATCATCGACGGCGGTTCCGAAATTCCAGCGAGTGTCAAGGCCGTGAGTGCAGATGCTATCCGAGAGCACATCTATGACCATGAGATTGCGCTCGCTCGATTAAAAGCTATTGGACAAGCCGTCGCCGATGCCGGGGTCGACGAACTGCCCCGACACTGTGAGGCCCTTCAAAGGTGGTTCATCGACCATGCAGTCAAACACGACGCGCATTTGAGATCGGTGCTCCAGACGCTCTAATCGAGAATTTTTACGACCTTTCGGCACCGATGCCCCACTGTCCGACATGCGGTCGCCATGGCCGGTATCGACGCGCGCCGCTGGTTCGGTGCCGCTCGAACGCACCAACGTCAACCGCCCGCGCAACTCGAAACGCGAATTGTTAGGCGCATGTCCGTGGACATGGTACAACGAGGCCGGATCATGGCGCGCATGGTTCGTCCAACTCGACGCCGTATTTTGGCCGCCGCGGCCGCATCGCTGGCGATGCCCTGGGTGCGTCCGGCGCGCGCCTCCGCGCCGCCGGACGGCAAAGCCGATCAGGTCATCGTGATCAAGTCGCTTCGCAATCTGCAGCTCTATCGTGACGGCAACGTCCTCAAGACTTATGCCTGCGCCCTCGGCAAGCATCCCGAAGGTCCGAAGGAACGGGTGGGAGATGGCCGCACCCCCGAGGGCCGCTACATCATCGACAGCCGGCTCGCCGACAGCGCTTATTTCCTGGCGCTGCACATCTCGTATCCCGATGCCGCCGACATCCGGCGCGCCGAGCTGGCCGGCGTCAATCCCGGCGGCAAGATCTTCATCCACGGCCTGCCCAACCATTACGCCCATCGCGATCGCAGCTTCGTGGCGTTTCCCTATGACTGGACCGACGGCTGCATCGCCGTCGACGACCAGTCCATGCGAGAGATCTGGAACGCCGTCGACGACGGCACGCCGATCGACATCCGGCCCTGAGCTTCAGCGCCGCGGGCGCTGCGTCACCGCATAGAGCGTCACCGCCGCCGCGTTCGAGACGTTGAGCGACGCCATCGCCGAGCGCGTCGGCAGCCGCGCCAGGAAATCGCAATTCTCGCGCGTCAGCCGCCGCAGGCCGGGTCCCTCGGCGCCGAGCACGACGACGATGCGCTCCGGCAGATCGAGTTCGGCAATCGTCCGCTCGGCCTGCTCGTCGAGGCCGAGCGACCAGAACCCCGCCGCCTTCAACTTCTCGAGCGCGCGCGCGAGATTGGCGACGCGCAGCAGCGGCACCCGCTCGAGCGCGCCGCTCGCCGCCTTGGCGAGCGCGCCGGTGATGCTGGGCGCGCCGTGCTCGGGCACGATCACGGCGAGCGTGCCGAACGCCGCCGCCGAGCGCAGGATGGCGCCGACATTGTGCGGATCGGTCACCTGGTCGAGCGCGACGACGGTCTGCGTCGTGCCCGGCGTCGGCGCGGTCGCCAGCAACGTGTCGAGATCGACGGCGGCGAGGGGCTCGGCGACAAGCGCCAGGCCCTGATGCACGGCGCCGTGCGGCAGCATTTTTTCCAACGCCCGCCGCTCGATCACTTCGACGCCGGCGCGTGGCCGCCGCGCGCGTGCGCCACGCAGCAGCGCCTCGGCCTCCGCCGCGGTCTCACGCAAGGCGACCAGCCGCCGGCAGTGCCGCGCCGGATTGGCGAGCGCCGCCTCGACGGCATGACGGCCGTAAAGCCACGCCGCCGCTTTCTCAATGACCGGTCGCTCGCGCATTGTGTCTCCTGTCGGCGCGAGCATAGCCGGATGCCGCCAAGCCGCAAATCGCCGGCCCCGTGCCCGTTGACAGCAACCGGCCAAATCTCTAAGACCCGCAATCACTTGCCGCCGAGCCGTGGAATTTTGGAGGGGTTGCGGAGCGGTCAAACGCAGCAGACTGTAAATCTGCCCTCTTCGGAGTTCGGTGGTTCGAATCCACCCCCCTCCACCATTCCTCGGGGCGGTGGAACGAGGT
>JAGWNF010000029.1 GCA_028871455.1 Alphaproteobacteria bacterium | reverse complement strand
TGCCGCGACCGGGAGCGGCTATCACATCAGCGCGAGCGCATGGTTCTCGCCTGCGCCGACCGGGCTGTATTTGTTGCTGTCCTGCTCGACCCGCCGGCACCATCACCCGAGCTGATCGCCGCCTTGAAGTGGCATCGGGCGCTGTTCGGATAATGCGTCCAGGAGCTTCGGACCGCGGCGGCGTACGGGACATCGCCGAACATGATTGGAAGGCCCTGCGCGACCTTCCCCGGTCGCGCTCGACCGGTTCTGTCGCGCGATCCTCGATGAAATCAACCGCCTCGGTGCCGACGCGAACCAGACCGCCCATCAGCGGTATCGGGCGATCTACCAGCTGATCAACCGGCGCGACAAAGAAATGGCGGAAGCTTTCGACAATCTGCGTCGCTCGCACGCCTTGCTGATGATTGCCAAGCTGCGGCAGCTCGGCGCCGTGACCGACGATGAATTCACCCGGTTCAGTGCCGAGACGCGTGCAGCCGCCGAGGACCTGCTCCGCATCATGACCGGGCGGCAATAAGGATGCGGGCGGCGGCGTCAACCGCCGCCCGCGAGAGGCTCAGGCCGCGACCGGGAACAGGCCCGCGACGGTGGCGGTGGCCTCGCCGATAGCGCTCGGCTGCTCGCCGTAGGCCTCGAACGGGAAACGCATCAGGCCAGGCAGCCAGCCCTCGATCTTGGTGCGGCCGTTGGTGCCGGCGAGATGGTCGCGGATGATCTGCTTCTGGGTCTTGGCGCGTTCCGCGACATTGCCGTCGGCGACCTCCTTGCCAGCAATATCGGCCAGCATGGCGTTGACCGTGGCGCGGTCGCGGACCAGCTCGAAGAAGGGATCATCCGGCTGCCAGTGCGTCCGGGCATCGACCCGATGGTGGATGCCGACCGCCTCGACCACAGGGCTCCCGGCCGCGACCGTCTCGGCCATGACGCAGACCGCGACCCGAAGGACCTCATCGTCCGAGAGGGTCAGCAAGCGGGCGAACGCCGCCGCCGTCTGGTCGCTGTCACCGCTCGGCCAAGCGACCGTGCCGTGATCGTCCGGCCGGTCGAGAAGCGCCACGACCTGCTCGCGCTCGGTCCGATACGCCTGCTGCGCCGGGCTCGTTGCGACGCTCTTGCGGATGGCATCGCCGCGCGCGGTTTGCGGCTCCGGCTTGAGGTGCCAATGGCCGGACGGCGCCACCGCATGGGCGATCAACAGCCGCAACGCCGTGCCAGGATTGGCGAGAAGGGCCAGCCGCACGACGGCATGGCGATGCAGTTCAAGGTAGTTCTGCAACCCCTTGCTCATCGGCGGCTGTGCCTTATCCCGACTGCCCTTCTCGCCCGAGGCCTTGCGCTTGTCGGTGCGCCGCGCCTCTTTCATGGTCAGCCAGCCGTCGTGGACTTCGACCTCGCCGCGCGGCGAGACGGTGATGAACACCTTGCCGCCTTTCTTCTTGGGGGTCTTGACGTGCTCCCACGTGGCGAAGGAATGGCCCGGCTCGAGGATCACGACCTCGGACCAGCCGGCTTCGAGAAGGGCATCGCGCTTGGCGGCGATGGCCTGGTTCTGCAACGCCCAGAACGGGTCCGGATCGGCGAAGTAGGAGTCCTCGCCGAACAGGTCCGCGACGATCGGGCCTTGGTACTGGTCGAGCGGGAACAGCGCCACTTTGGTGGCGATCGACTGGCCGCCGAACAGCCATTGCTTGAGGTGATACCCGGTCGGCGCGAAGCCCTCGGGGTCCTCGAACAAGGCAAGCCACGCCTTCTGCTGCGCCTTGGTCGCCAGGGTCAGATGGCGGATCGACTCGCTGTCGATGTCGCCCTTGCGGTAGGCCTCCCTGATCTTGGGCAACAGGTTGCCCAAGGCGAGGCGCTGCTTCACCTCCCGCTCGTCGAGGCCGAAGGTGCTGGCGATCTCGGCGACCGATTTGCCCTCACGAGTGAGGCGGACGTAGGTCTCGTATTGGGTCATGTCGTCGGGCGCGAGCCGGGCGACATTCTCGATGAGCGAGGCTTCGAGCGCCGCCGCATCGTCGCCCGGCGCCATGACGGCACAGGGCAAGGGATCAATGCTCCCCTGCTCCGCCGCCACCACCTTGGCAGCGAAGTACCGCCGCCGTCCGGCGACGATCTCGTAGTCGTCGCCGTCCGGGCGGACCAGCAAGGGTTGCAGGATGCCGCGCGCCCGGACGCTCGGCAGGATGTCGCTGACATCCGGCTCCTTGCGGCCGTTGCGCATGTTGGCCGGCGAGATTTTGAGCTTCGACAGATCGATATGCTGTAGGTCCATCACACTCTCCACGGGGTAAAAGTCCGGTGCCGCGACGGCGGCACCGGGCGCTCTCAGCGCTCCTGATCCGCGTCTTGCGGAAATTCGCTCCACAGGCTGCGCGCATAGCGCGCGCCGTTCTCATCGGTGGCGCGATCGGCGGCATCGGTGCCCTCGACGTCGTAGTCCCGCACCTCGACCCGCACCTTGCCGCGCTCGATCCGGACGGCCTGCACCGAGCCAAACTGCACGATCACCGTGACAACGGGCGGCTCGCCGCGCTCGGTGAAGCGGGCCGGGACCGGCAGCGACGATTGCAGCCCGTCCCACGGGTCGCAGACATCGCCCTCGGCCACCGCATCGACAAAGGTCGGACCGCTGTCGTCGAGCGGGCGCCAGCCCAGGTCGCTGTTGGCCTGCTCGATGGCCTTCTCCAGCGCTTCATCGAGGGTCGGCGCTTGGACCACGACGGTGTTGGCGTAGTAGGCGGCGAAGGTGCATTGCACGGTCCAGGTCTTCATCGCGGTCTCCGTCAGAACAGGCTCAGTTGCCGGCGCGCGTCCTCATCAAAGAGGCCGATGTTCAAGGGCTTCTGCGGCGTACGGGGTGCGAGCGGTGCGTCCATCAAGCGCTCCAGCCGTTCGCGCTGGCTCACCGGCCGGACGCCGGGAATGAGGAACTGCTCGCCCTCGGGCGTGGGCTCGGTCGCGGGCTTGGTCATGCCGCCGCTCCCGCAGAGCGGCAGGCGAGCAAGTAATCAGCCGCCTTCGACGCGGCGCTGGCGGCGCAGAAGATGGCGCGGTTGTCCTCGCGCAGAACGGCCAGCCACGACCCGAGGTAATCGGCGTGGCGCACGGTCGGGACGATGCCGAGCGCGGCGCAGACAAAGGCGCTCGCCATCTCGGCGACCAGTTCCTCGCGGGCATAGAGCGCCGAGCCGGACGACGTATACGTCGTCCCCGACTGGTCGCGATTGAGCCGCGACTTATGCCCGGTCCAGTGCCCCAACTCGTGAAAGCACGTGCGGTAGTAGTCGATGGGTGCGAAGAACGCGGCCTGCGGCGGCACCCGGATGAAATCGCCGCTCGGGACATAAACCGCTTCCGCGCCGCCGATGCGGAAGTCCGCGCCCGTCGCTGTGATCAGCGCCTCGGCATCGGGCACGACGTCCTGTTCGGAGCGCGCCGGAGGATTGCCGGCCATCTGCTCTGGCAGCCCGTCGCACTGGACGACGTTGAACACCGTGAAGCGTTTGAGGAACGGGATTGCCTCGGGTTCCTCGCCCGCCTCGGCGGCGCGCTCGCGCTCGCTCCGCGGCACAAACCGGTCGGCATAGAACACCGTGGTGCCGCGCTCTCCCGAGCGCACATGACCGCCAAGCCCGAGCGCCTGCCGGTAGGTCAGCCACTGGTTGGTGGCGAAGCCGCGAGCAATGGCTGCATCCCATAGGATCAGGATGTTGATGCCGGTGTAGGTCCGGCCGGTGGCGGCGTTCTGCGGCAGGGCTAGCGCGGTCTTGACCGCGCCCCAGGGCTGGACCCAGGGCACCCGTCCCTGCTCCAGCTCGGCGACAATCTTGTCGGTGATCTCCTGATAGAAGCTGGTCCGTTTCCCGCTGCCCGCCTGCTGGTCTCGCCGCATCCCGGCCCTCCGTCGAACCCCGCACCGCCTTTCCCCGGAAAGCGGGGCGGGCGGCGAGAAGCGACCGGGAGGCCCGCCGGCGGAGGCGGGCCGCACCCGCAGGGCCGCAACGCAGTGGAGGACCGAGCGCAGCGAGGTTGCGGCACGCCGCGGCGGGCCTAGACGGGCGCGCCGCCCACCCCGCGCCACCGGGAAAGGCCAAAGAACAAGTTCATCGCGCGCATGCGCGATGGCCGCGCGCGCCCACCCCTGAGCTTGTCGACGGGGCGGGCGCCCGCGCCAGGGAGCGAAGCCTGCAAGGCCGAGACGTCCGGAGCCCCTGAGCGTGTCGAAGGGCGAAGGACGGCTCGGTTCACGAGCGCCCGGCGCGCGCAGTCAGGCGCGCGGGCGCCCGTACCACGGCGATGGCAACGCGATGCCAGCTAAGGAGTGCGGATCTACGCCGGTGTCAGCCGCTTACATCCGTTGCCGTTATCAAATTCTCGATTGATCAGGCGCACCGATGGCGTCATTCGGTAGAACGGGCGTGTGGCGCTGTTTTCGGCCGCGTGCGTTTGGTCGGACGCCGGAGCAAGTCGGCGGCCTCGACGCCCAGCACTTTCGCCAGCTTGTCGACCATGTCGACGGTGGCGCCATAGACGCCGCGCTCGAGCGCGCTGACATAGGTGCGATCGACATCCGCATCGTAGGCCAGCGCCTCCTGCGACAAGCCGCGCGCGTTGCGCGCCTGGCGCAGGTTGCGGGCGAACACCTCCCGGATCTCCATACCCGAGAGGCGAGCGCGTTGCGGTGGAATTCACCACGGAGTATCCTCGACAACCGGCGTGGCGCCCGAAAGCGGCCCGACCGCTGTCCGCGACTCGGATCCGAAGAGACGATCAGGCCGAAGACCGCATCAACGCCGGCGCGTGCGATGATCGAAACGGCTCTTGCGATGGAATCCGCGGCCTGCGATTCTACGGGCCGGAGCATCGATCCGCTCGGGGGTTTTACAGCTGCACGTCGGCCCAAGGTCCAAGCGACACCTTGTCCACGATGCCGGCCAAAGGTGCCGTGCCATTGCGGGCGACGTTTAGGTTATAGGCGTCCAGCGGTCGGTTGGACGGGCCCGAATCGGAAACGTGGACCGGCCATGACGGCAGCAAGCGGGGGATTTCACGGATGACGAGACCGCGCGCCGAGCTCAATCCCACGATCGCCGACGACGTGCCGTGGTCGGACACGATCACGGCTTACGACGAAGCGCATTTCGTGGTCTATCTGCGGCTGCTCGACGCGAGTGCCGAGGGGGCGAGCGACGAGGAGATGGCGCGGATCGTGTTGGGAATCGATCCGCGGCGCGAGCCCGAGCGGGCGCGCCGGGCGCTGGAGAGTCATCTCCGCCGCGCGCGCTGGATGACGGAAACGGGATATCGCCATCTGCTCCGCGACTGAGCGATCGATGGGCCGTCATAAGCGCGGCGACGAACCCAACTGAGCGGATTGATCGGTTTGCCAGCCTTCCCAGTTCCGAGCGAAAGATCAGCGCAGGAATTGCCGATAGCCGCCCGCCATCAGCGCCCGCCCGCGGGCGACGGCGCGCCGGACCCGATCCAGCAAGTGACGGCGCGGGTCGGCCCAGTCAGTCGCGACGCGCCTGGCACCGAAGACCGCAACGCCAATCTCGCGATAAGAGGCATCGGCGCGCCAGCCATCGAGGGCTTGCAGAACGACGCGGAGTCGCCGCCCGCGCGGATCGGGCAGAAAGTACTCTGGTCGGAGCCTGCCGCGGTGGTAGAGGTCGCTAAGACACGCCAGCAGCCTGTGCTGTGCACGGAGATCTGTCTGCGACGAGAGCGCGTCAGCCAGGAGGTGAACCGGATGTAGGACGCTGGCGCCGGTAACCGCCAGTTGCAGCGAGCGGCCGCCGTCCCGGAATAGAAGATGTTGTGTTCCATCCGGCGTCAGCAGAAGAGTCGCGGGGCACGGAATCGCTGTCAACCGAAATGCGCTCAGTCGTGCGGCTGAATTGACCGGCAGCGCGATCGCGCGGAGCACATGTCGGCAGACGACCGTATCCCAGACCACGGCGGCCTCGGTCGCATCGATCGCCGGTGCCTCGGCGAAAAATCAAACCCCACGCGCGCATGCCGCCGTCGTGCGGGGTCGTTATGATCGTTAACGCGCGCCGCGGTGCGTCGGTGACGGTTCGGCCCCAGGTGTCGAGCCAGGCGCCGTGAAAGTCGGCATTGCGCCGGAGAAACTCCCATGCCCAGCCCTTGCGCGGCAGCGCATCTGCCCAGCGATAGCTTTCCGGATCCCGCCAATCGGGCGCGCCGGTCCTGATTTGGCTCATGGCTCTCGTCTTCCTCCCGACGCCGTGGGCCAACCGTCGCGCGGCTGACCTGCGGACAGGTGATCTCGTCAGCCTGCTTCGCATGAATCCGCTGGCGAGCGCGAAGGATGGGGTCGGACAGCGTATCAGGGCAAAGATGCCGACGACTCCATGACCAGGAGTTGGGCGGTTGGAGGCAAGCCGTCTGTCAAAAGTGTCCGGTGTTTGTCGGATTCGACCGGAAATCCGTAACCGGCGTTGCGGCGATGGGGCCCTGTGAAGACAGGATCAGAAGCTCGACGTCTCAAGGATATGCCGCTTCGCACGGACCGAAAACGTCCTCCTCAAAATTCGTTATGCTCGTCGTTGGACGCTGTGGCCGCATGAACTGTCACGCAAGTCCGCGGCTTGCTCGAGAAGCTTGCGGTAACCTTTTCCGGTCATCCACTTGGCGCGAGCCAAATGTACCTCCCAGCAGTGTCGGGCGCGCTCTGGCTCGGCGGCGACATCGCGATGGAGGACGATACGTGCCACCTCACGCCAATCGGCGTGCTCCGCGTCAGCATCCAACAGTCGCAGATAAGTGACGAAATGTTCCTCGTCGTAGGGGGTGATATCCTCCGACCAAGGCACGTCATCGGCCACCTCGGGATCAAGCTTCGCCATCGCCCCCTCCGTCGGTTCTATCTGCCCTCGTCGCTGGGCGTCTCCCCGCGTGAAACAGAAGATTATCCCAAACTGGGCTAATCCGGTTATGGGATTAATGGGACGGCCGGTTGCCGCAGCGAACTGGTCTTCATGCCCAAGTCCCTCCGCACGCCTCGACAGAAACAACTCCAGCAATTGCTCATTCGGGTGCGCAAGGCCAAGACTCTCACCCAAGCGGAGGTCGCCCAAAGGTTGGGCCGGCCCCAATCCTTCGTGGCAAAATACGAGGGCGGCGAGCGACGACTCGATGTAGTCGAGTTCATCGAGGTCGCACAAGCGCTGGAAACGGATCCCTGTGCTTTGCTGGCAGACCTGCTCCGCCGGTGAACGACAGCGGCAAGCCTCGCCATAGCGTCGAGCAGAGTCCAGCCGTCGAAGAGCCTATGGCAAGATGCGCGGGAGGCGTGAGCGATGAACCCAGGTCTCGCCGCGACGCGTATCATGTCGGGCGTGTCACTGCTTCCAAGATCGAATGAGAGAGCCACCCATCTGGCTTGCACGTTCCCCCCGAAGAGTTCCCTGTGCCGTAGCCCCTGTTCTCGGTCGCGCTATTCCCTTTCGTACGAATTGCCCAACCGCCATCGGATGGCGGTCGAACAGCCGTAATTATCGATTGATCCGGTACACGGCACGGATTCGCAGGTCGCGCACTCAACGGCGCCGCCCGCGCTGTCAACGGCATCAGCTAAGTAGCTGAAAATTTCCGCGCTGTCGCGACGTCACTTGGCTGTCCCAAATTTATCACGCGGCTCTTCAGGGTCCTCAACCTAGAATTTCGCGCAAAACGTGCGGGCAGCCTATGGGTCGTCCGCGGACAAAAACCCGACGCGTTGCTTGAGTTGCGATTGTCTCGCCCTGGCCTCTGACCCAGGAGGGGAGCGTGGGGTACGTCGAACCGCAGAACCGGCGGAACGTGTTCGTCGACTACGCTTCGATCGGAGCAGCGCAAGGATTCGAGTTCGTCGATCGGGTCAACGTCGGAAGCGTGACGCTCGCCCGCTGTATCCTCCCGCCGAATCATGGCGCACATATAGCGTTTTCCAAGTTGACGATCGCCGCCCACGAGGGAGCGGACCTGCCGATGGAGTGGTGCGCGCCCGAGAGCGACCGCTTGCGATCCACCGTCATCGGCCGGGACAGCGTTCTTCTCGCGGATGCCGGCGTGCCGGTTTGGAAGCGGTGGGACCGTGCGCGCGGTATCTTCGCCTTCGCAATCGATGAAAGCTTCGTCACGCGGATCGGAGAGCCAGCCTTCGACGGCGCAGGCACCGGCGTGATCCGAACGTCGCTCGGTGCCGCGGACACGGTGCTCGAGCAGCTCAGCGCCGTCGGCCGGCGCGAGCTCGACGAAGGCGGCGCGAACGGCCGGCTCTATATCGAAGGGCTGGCGAGCGCACTGGTGGTTCACCTGCTACGCCATTATGGACCGCAACGACGCGTTTCGGCGCTGCGCAAGGGCGGGCTGGCACCGGCTCAGCTCCGCCGGGCGGTCGACTACATCCGCGCGCATCTGGGCGAGGATCTGGGCCTCGTCGAGCTGGCCGCCATCGCCGGGCTGAGCCCGCATCACTTCGCTACGGCGTTCAGGCGCTCGGTGGGGACGTCGCCCCACCGCTACGTCACGGCAAAACGCATCGACCGGGCGCGTGCGCTCCTGCGCGATGCGGAGAGGCCGATCGGCGAGATCGCCTACGTCGTGGGCTTCTCCAGCCAGAGCCACTTCACGGCAAACTTCCGTCGCGTGACCGGGCTCACGCCGAGCCGATTCCGGCGATCCGCCGATTGATCTTCGACGAACTCGACACTCTCCCCGTACTGGTTTCGGCTCTCCGCACGAGAGCATGAAGTTCAATGCTTTGCCGACCTTATTCCGGGCGGTTTGCCCAGCCGAACGTTGATTTCTTCGCCTCTATTTTCATTGTCATAAGGAAGCGCGATATTGCATTGTTGAACGTTTTTGGCTGGTCGAGAACGGCGAGATGGCCCGCCTCTGGCACCACAACCAGGCGCGAACCCTTGATTGCGGCCGCCAGGCGCCCGGACACGGTGACCGGCGTGCGTTGGTCACGTTCTCCAACAATGACCAGCGTCGGCACACGAATCGTCGCTAGCAGGGCCGTGACGTCTGCCGTTATGATTGCTTCCAGCGTTTGCAGGTAATTCTTGGGGGTCATCCCCGCGATCGCGTCGATCGTTTCATCGTAAACCGGTCGGGGCGTGGCTGGCATCAACGTGTCGTTCACGTACGCCGTCGCGAAATCGCGCATGGATGTCGTCTTCAGTGCCTCCCGTGTCGCGGCAACGCGTGGCGGCCCAGCGACACCCACGCTGGCGTAGCTGTCAGCAAGCGTAAGCGACAGCAACCGCTCCGGCGCTTTCGCCCAGATCGTCACGCCGAACAGGCCGCTCATCGATATGCCGACATAGTGAAAGCGCGGCAGGTCCAAGGTAGAAGCGGCGGCAAGCAGATCGTCAGCGATCGCATCGACGGAGAAGCCGCCGCGATTGCTGCTCCCGCCATGGCCGCGGCAATCGATTGCGATGACACGAAAGTATGGTGCAAGCGCCGCGATGGTCGTTTCCCAAATGTGCGACGAGGTGCCGAGGCTATGCACGAGCACAACTGGCTCCCCCGCCCCCTGCTCGCGGTAGGCAATCTGTTCGCCGTTGATGGCAAGGTGCGGCATGTTCAGCGCTTGGCCGACGACAGCACAGCGGCCAGCAAACTGGCGCCATAGTCGGCCGCGCCGCGCGGCTCCATCGATGGGGCAACACGCATGTATTCCTTAACGGCCGCCAGCGCCTCACGCGAACGCCCCGTCAATTCGGTAATGAGCCGGTCGGTCGCGCTACCGAGCTCAGCCGCCGGCACCACGCGGCTGACGATGCCGAGCCGCAGCGCGGTGTCGGCATCGATCTCCTCCATGGAATAGACCAGCCAGGTCAACCCCTTGCGCGGGACGCAGCTCATCATGGCCGAGATCGCGAGCGTCGGCGGCAAATCTTTTTCCATTTCTGGCAGACGGAAGCGCGCGCCGTCGGCGGCGATGGTAATGTCGCAGGCGGTCGCCAGTGCGCAGCCAAAACCGAGCGCTGCACCCTGCACCGCGCAGACGATGGGCTGCGGTGTCCCGGCAATGGCGTCGTAGACCTCGAGTATCGGCGTAACCACGTTTTCGCGCATCGCCAGGGCGGTGGGCGACGGCTTGCCGCCTTTCGGGTCACGGCCCCGGCAGAAGTCGCCGCCAGCGGTGCGCAAGGTGATCACCTTGGCGTCGCTCGTCGCCGCGCTACGGAACGCCGCCGACAGCTCGCGCAGCAAATCGACCGTGAGCATATTACCGGCCTCGCCGCGATCGATCGCAATCGTCGCAACGCCTGCGTCCTGCGTGGTCTTGATGATGTCGTTCATCGTTTGCGCTTCCCTTTCCCTTTGCGTGCCGCGTCTAGCGCGCGGCTGATGTCTCGCGCTGACGGCCGAATGCGCCTTCGCGCTCGAGCGTGTTGATGCGCTCCCTGCTCAATCCAAACAGCGTCGAAAGAACGGCCCGGTTGTCCGCGCCGAGCAGGGGCGGATAGCGATGAGCCGGCTCCGCCTCGCCGACGAATTTCACCGGATTGCCGGCGACGCGCACGTGATCGCCGTCCGGTCCGGTCATCGCAAGCACCATGTTGCGGAGAAGAATCTGCGGATCGTTGAGGCTACGATCGAGCGTATTCACGACCGCGGCGGGCACCTCGGCAGCGAGCAGCTCGTCCACCCAGGTGGCTGCCGACTTGGCATGGAACGCCGCTTCCAGAATCTCCCAGAGCGCCTGGCGGTTGGAGTAGCGCCGATCGTTGGCGCGGAAACGCTCGTCGTCGGCGAGCTCGGGGCGGCCCAACACTCCGCACAGGTTGGCCCACATCCGCTCAGTATTGGCAGTGATCACCAAGTCGACGCCGTCGCCGCAGGTGAAGGCGCGGTAGGTCGGGATCGAATCGTGGCCACGGCCCTGCCGGTTCGGGACGTGGCCCGAGGCAAGGTAATACGCCGCCTGGTACGACAGCATCGCCACTTGGCAATCGAGCATGCTGATGTCGATCAGCTTGCCGCGGCCGCTGTGCTCGCGCTCAGCCACCGCGGCGAGAATGCCGATGACGCCGTACATACCGGCGGCAATGTCGCCGAGCGGGATGCCGGAGCGCACCGGCGGCCCGTCCGGCTCCCCGGTCAATGACATGCCGCCTGACATTGCCTGCACAATCATGTCGTAAGCCGGCCGGTCGCGGTACGGACCTTCCTGGCCAAAGCCGGAAATGCTGCACCAGACGATGTCCGGCTTGTGCGCGGCGATGTCGTCATAGGAAAGCCCGAGGCGCTTGAGTATGCCAGGCCGAAAGTTCTCCACCACGACGTCGCAGGCAAGTGCGAGTTCGCGAACGAGGGCTCGGCCGGACTCGTTCTTCATGTCGACCGTCAGGCTTCGCTTGTTGCGGTTGACCGAAAGGTAATAGACGCTCTCGCTTCCGACAAAATACGGCGGAAGCCGGCGCGTCATGTCGCCGTCGGGCGCCTCAATCTTGATAACCTCCGCCCCAAGATCGCTTAGGATCTGGGTGGCGTAGGGACCCGATAGAAACAGAGTAAGGTCAAGCACCCGCAAGTGCGATAATGGGCCTGAGCGTTTCTTGTTTTTGTCGTCTTCGTTTATCATTCGAACTCCATCAGGCGCTCGCCTTGACGCTGGCGTAGCGCGGTGCGCCGAGCGCTGCCGAAAGTTCTGCCGCGGTCGCGCGCACCAACTCTCCGAGGCGCGGTCGATCCTTGGCAGCGATCCGTGTTTCCGGAACGGTCACGCAAATGCTGCCGAGGACTTTTCCGTCAATGCCGAAGACTGGTGCGCCGATGCCGACCGCACCGGCGATCTTCTGGCCATAGGTGATGTCGTAACCGCGCTCTCGGATAGCTGCGATCTCTTTGTTGAGCGCGCGGCGCGAGGGCAACACAGCGCCCGAGCCAGGCGCCCGGTCTTCAGCGGCGTAGATGCGGTCGACTTCGTCCTTGTTGAGGAAGGCGAGTATCGAGCGCCCGCTCGCGCCCCACAGCACCGACATCGGCGTGTTCATCGGAAGCTGGTAACGCAGCATCATGCTGGAATCGACCTTCTCGGCAAAAAACATCTTGCCGTCAGCCGGCAGGTAGAGGCTTAACACGCTGGTTTCATCGCAGGCTTCCACCAGTTCGCGCAGGAATGGCAAGGCTATGGCGCGGATGTCGTGCTTGGATTGCACGAGCCCAGCGATACGGAACAACTCGCGGCCAATGCGATAGCGCCGATGCGCGGCGTCCTGCTCGACGAATCCGTCGCGGCCGAGCAGCTCCAGCAGCCGATGGCAGGTGCTCGGCGCAAGGGACAAGGCCAGGGACAGCTCCTTGAGCGTCGCGTCGCCGCGCTCGCCGAAGAAGCGAATGATCTCGACGACCCGCTGGACCGTGCCAAGGCTGTCGCCGGCGCTGCGCTTGTTCATGCGATCTCGCTCAGCCTGGCGTAGGCGTCCACCGCCCGCAAAGCATCGATAATGCGTTCCGGCACCAACGGTGTTTCCGCGAAATGCACGCCGAATTCGGACAGGGCGTCCTCCGCCGCGGCGACGATCGCAGCCGCCGCCGGAATGGTGCCCCCCTCGCCAGCGCCCTTGACGCCCAGAGGATTGAGCGGGCTCGGGCTTTCGACGTGCACGATCTTGCAGGTCGGCACGTCGGTCGCCATCGGGATGAGATAGTCGGCAAAAGTAGTCGTCAGCGGCTGGGCGTTTTCGTCATACCGCATCCACTCAAGCAGCGCATTGCCGATGCCGTGCGCCACGCCGCCCTGAATCTGGCCGTCGACAATCATTGGATTGATGATGGTGCCGCTGTCGTGCGCGACGGCATAGTTCAGGATCTTGACCGCCCCGGTCATCGGGTCAACTTCGACCTCGACCAGATGGGTACCGGAACAATAGGACGCCTGTGGCGGCGTGAAATAAGCGGTGTGCTCGAGCCCGGGCGTCTGGCCGGGAGGGAGCGAAAAGCCCGGCATGCCTTGCGCTAAGCGAGCCAGCTCGCGGAAAGTCAGCGAGGGACGGTTTCCGCTGCGGGCGACGGCGATGCCGTCTTCCACGTCGATGTCGCTTTCCGGCACACCGAGCGTTTGCGCGGCGAGCTTGATGACCTGCGTGCGCACGACCTCGCTCGCGATCATGGCAGACGAGCCCGCGTTGACCGCCTGGCGGCTGGCGAAGGCGCCGACGCCTTGCGGAATCGCCGCGGTGTCGCCGACGGTCATGACGATTTCTTCGAATCGGCACCCGACCCGATCGGCGACGATCTGACCCAAGGTCGTGCGCGTGCCTTGCCCCTGGTTGGTCGCGCCGGTCGCCACCGCCACCTTGCCGTTCGGCAACACGCGCACGGTCACTCCTTCATAGGGTCCAAGCCCGGTCCCTTCGACGTAATTGCCGATACCGATACCGATGAAGCGACCCTGTTCCCGGGCCACGGCTTTGCGCTGCTTGAAGGCGGCGTAGTCGATCATGCGCAGCGCCTCGTTCTGCGCTTTCGGGTAATCGCCGCTGTCGTAGACGAGCGGCTTGCCGTCGCGGAAGGTCAGGCCGACCGCATAGGGCATCTGCTGCGGCTGGATGAAGTTGCGGAAGCGCACCTCGGCCGCATCAAGCTTAAGCTCGCGGGCGACCCGGTCCATGAGCCGCTCCATGGCAAACACCGCCTGCGGCCGGCCAGCGCCGCGCACCGGCGTGGTCGCCACCTTGTTGGTCAGCACGACTTTAATGTCGAGCGCATAGTTCGGGATCACATAGGGCCCCGGCATGGTCGCCGCGGCGATATAGGGCATGATGATGCCCCACGGCACGAAGGCGCCGGTGTCATGCAGCAGCGTGCCGCGCACGCCCAGAATCTTGCCGCCGTCGTCGACCGCGATCGAAACGGTCCATAATTGATCGCGTTCCTGCGTCGCGCACATGAAATGTTCGCGGCGATCCTCGGTCCATTTGACCGGCCGCCGCAGCTTGAGCGCCGTCGCCGGAATGACCGCCTCCTCGGCGTAGAAGATCGCCTTCGGGCCGAAGCCGCCGCCGACATCCGGCGCGATGACCCGGATCGATTCGAGATCGCGGTCGAGCAGATCGGCCAGCATGCGACGGCAGATATGGGGCGTCTGCGTCGCCGACCAGACGGTCAGCAGGCCGCCGGTGGCATCTGGATTAGCGACGACGGCGCGCGCCTCCAGGGCCATGCCGCCGCCGCGGTGCTGCCAGATATGCTCGGTGAACACGTGCGGCGCCGAAGCAAAGGCGGCATCGGCGTCTCCATAGGCCATGCGGAATTTCGAGGCAACATTGTCGTCGAGCGTGAGGTGAGCGCGCGGCGCATCCGGCTTATCCGCGCTGCGGTAATCGCTCACCGCCGGCAGTACGTCGTATTCGACCTCGACCAGCGCGATGGCGTCCTCCGCAATATAGCGGCTGTCAGCGAGCACGACCGCGACGGCCTGACCAACGTAACAAACTTCGTCGCGCGCCAGACAATGCTGGGTGAGCGAGGCAGCGATCGCCGGGTTGGGCACCAGCATCGGCATGCGGTTGAGGTCCATGGGCGCCGGCAGGTCGTCGGCCGTGAGCACCGCATGCACGCCGGGCAACGCACGCGCCGCCGAGGCATCGATGCCACCAATTCGCGCGTGCGCATGAGGCGAACGCACGAAGCAAGCATGCAGCATGCCGGGAAACTTTATATCGTCCACGAAGCGGCCGCGCCCGCTGAGCAGCGCAGGATCCTCCATCCGCGCGACGCGCGCGCCGAATTGTTTTGCGCCCATGGCTTAGCTTCCCTGTTGCACGCGCAGACGGCGCGCGGCTTCGAGCGCCGCCGCCACGATGCCGGCATAGCCGGTGCAGCGGCACAAATTGCCGGTGAGCACGTCTCGCACCTCGCTCTCGGTCGGATCGGGATTGTCGCGCAGCAGTTCGGTCAAGGTCATCAGCATGCCGGGGGTACAGAAGCCGCATTGCAGGCCGTGGTGGTCCTGGAACGCCTGCTGCAATACGTTCAGCTCGCCCTCGGCCGGGGCCAAGCCCTCGACCGTCGTCACCTCGCAGCCGTCAACCTGCACGGCAAAGGTCAGACACGAGCGCGCGGTGCGGCCGTCGATCAGCACCGTGCAGGCACCGCAGACACCGTGTTCGCAGCCGACATGGGTCCCAGTGAGAGCGAGTTCGTGGCGCAGCAGATCGGCCAGCGTTAGCCGCGCTTCGACTTCCCGCTCATAGCGCCGGCCATTGACTAGCAACGAGATCGAGCGTGTTGCCATAGGGCGTTCCTCAGATGCGGGCGCTGCAGCGCGCGGCGGCGTCGCGCAAGGCGCGGAACGCCAGCACCTCCGCCAGATGGCGGCGGTAGCCGGCACTGGCGTGAATGTCGCTGACCGGCGTGATCGCCTTGACGGCGGCGGCCGCTGCTTGCGCCACGCCGCGATCGAAGCGCTTGCCGGTGAGCACCTGTTCGGCCTCGGTCATGCGCAGCGGCCCGGTGGCGATGCCGCATAAGGTGAGCGACGCGCGCCGCACCGTTTGGTCCGGGGCGAGATCGAGCAACGCGGCAGCACCGACGATGGCGAAGTCGCCTCGTCGCCGGGCAAACTCATGAAAGCTGTAGCCATGGCCGGCAGGCCACAATGGGATTTCGATCGCCGTGACGATTTCGTCCGGTTCGACCGCGGTGGTCAAGAAAGCCACGGCGAATTCCGCGAACGGAACCCTACGCGTGCCGCGAGCGCTGGCGATTTCGATGACGGCGTCATGCGCCGCACAGACGGTCGGCTGCTCGGCCGCCGGATCGGCGTGCGCGAGACTACCGCCGATGGTGCCGCGGTTACGCGTCTGCCGATGGCCGACATGGGACAGCGCCTCCCGCAAAAGCGGACAATGCTGCGCGACCTCCGGCGAGAATTCGAGGTCGCGCTGCCGCGTCATGGCGCCGATGCGCAGGATGGCGCCGGTGACGCTGATGCCGGCCAAGCCTTCGACCTTGGCGAGATCGACGATGTGATCGATGATCACGTAGCGAAAGTTCATCATCGGCACCAGGGACTGGCCACCGGCGAGAACTTTCGCATTGTCGAGGCTTGCGAGGAGCCCCGCCGCCTCCTCGATCGAGCGCGGGGCGTGATAGTCGAACGGTGCGGGCTTCATCGGGCGAAGATGTGGATGGAGCAGGCGCCGTGATCGAGGCCGGCAATGCCGCCGCCGGTCGCATGCGCAAGACCGACCCGCGCGCCTTCGACCTGATGGGCGCCGGCACGGCCTTCGAGCTGGCGCACGATCTCGACCGCTTGCGCGGCACCGGTCGCGCCAACCGGATGACCGCGCGAGAGCAGCCCGCCGGAAGGGTTGACGCAGATATCGCCGCCAAGCGACGTGGCGCCGCTCGACAACAGTTCATAGGCATGGCCGCGTTCGCAGAAGCCGAACGCCTCGTAATACATCAGCTCCGCGATGGTGAAGGCGTCGTGGATCTCGGCAACGTCGATGTCTTGCGGGCCGACGCCGGCCATTTCGTAGGCCTCCTTGGCACCGCGCGCGGTCAGCTCCGCCCAGGTCATGTCGCGGTAGCCGTTGGTATAGAGGCCCGAGGTAACCTCCGAGGCGGTGACGCGCACCGGATCGGCTTTCTGCTTGCGTGCGACATCGGCGCTGGCGATCACCAGCGCCGCAGCGCCGTCGCCGGTCGGGCAGCAGTGCCAAAGCGTAAACGGATCGGCGACCGGGCGGGACGCCATAACCTCGTCGATGGAGACGCGCTTGCGGATCTGGGCATTCGGGTTGAGCGCCCCGTGCTCGTGCGCCTTCACCGACACTTCACCGAGTTGGCGCGCCGTCAATCCGTATTCGTGCATGTAGCGCCGTGCCCGCATGGCGTAGAGCGCGGGCATCACCATGCCCTGGGTGACCTCCCAGTCTTCATTCTCGAGCGGGAGGGTGCCACCACCGAATTTCGTCAGCTTCTCGACCCCGACAACGAGCACGACATCATGGCGCCCGCTCCCCACGGCAGTCCAGGCCTCGGCCAGCGCCGACGAGCTCGACGAACACGCGTTCTCCACGTTGATGATCGACATGCCGGTGAGGCCAAGCGACTTCATGACGCGCTGGCCGGACAGCATGCCGCCCAGCGCCGAGCCGCAATACACAGCATCGATCGATTTGGGCGGCACACCCGATTCGACGATTGCTTCCTTCACCGCCGGCCAGCCGATCTCCGCCAGCGTCTTGTCCGGATATTTGCCGAACGGGATCAAGCCCGTTCCGATGACACAGACTTCGCGCATGACTGTCCTCAAACTGGTGTGAAGGTGTAGCTCAACAGCGGCGCGCCCGCCGGATCGGCGCCGACGACGCCAACCGAGAGCCGCATCGGCATGTTGACAGTAATCTTGTCGGCAGGCGCATCAAGATGCGCGAGGACACGTACGTTATCCGGCAAATCCACGTAACCCAATGCATAAGGCACCGTCCAGCCCTTCGGCGCCTGATGCACGATCGAGTACGAATACAGCGTACCTTCGTGAGCCAGCTCGATGGTTTCGATGTCTTCCGACAGGCAATTGGCACAAACGGCGGCGCGCGGGAAGCTGACCGCATTGCACTTGCGACAACGGCCGCCGATCAGCCGCGGCGCGCCCTTCGCGTCGAGCGCGACCAGATCGGGCGCAACAAAGC
The DNA here is from genome assembly GCA_028871455.1 of Alphaproteobacteria bacterium. Lineage (GTDB taxonomy): Bacteria > Pseudomonadota > Alphaproteobacteria > ATCC43930 > CGMCC-115725 > REEB95. Next base: position 12,426 of record JAGWNF010000029.1, on the reverse strand, counting down.
GTGTATCAGCATTTGCTGCCGCTTCGTTGACAACCAAGGTGCTAGATTTTGTCATTGATGACGTTTCTCCTTGAAGCGGGTGCACCATCGCCGAACTAAAGCTAGAAGCAGCGCAAAGACCGAAATCGCCGGCGCAGGCGCCGCCGGCCTAGCGACCGGTACGGTGACGGATGCCTCCAGCCGCGTCGATTCGATATGACGGCTGAGATTCTGCGCAAAGGTGTCGATCATCACTTGCGACACATCGGCGATCACGCTTTGCGCGCGCCCATATTGCGCGACCGAGCCGGCGAGCGCGATGTCGCTGACGACATTGACACGCGTGCCGCTGCCGTCCGGTGACAGCCGGAAGGTCACTTCCGCTTGCGCGGAGCCGCGGCCTTTTTCCTCCTTGCCAGAAGCGATCGCCCGCACCAAATGTTGCGCCTCATCGACTTCTACCAGGCGCGCCCTCCCCCGAAAAGCGACCGAAACTGGGCCGAGTTTCACCTTCACCTGACCGCGGTAACTGCGTTCGTCCTCGATTGCCAGTAATTCCGCGCCCGGCATGCATGGCACGAGGGATGGAACATCGAGCAGCGTTGTCCACGCGCTTTCCAGGGACAGATCGACGTTAAATGAATTCTCGATCTTCATGCACGCTGTCTCGTCAAGATTTACATAGCCGCGCTTCGCTCAGGCGCAAGCTGCGCGAGGCGATGGCGCAACGCGCGCTGAGTCGCCATGTGCAACGCACAAAAATTTGCGGAACAACTCGACGCGCCCGACACGTGGGCCTCCAGCAAATTCCGATAAACGGAATTCATTTTTGTTGATTAGAAATTATCTGCATGCGACTGTCAAGGGCGCAATGCCAAATCGCGTCGACGACTTCCGCGTCACGCCAAAAAGCAACGGCCGATCAGAAAAAAACAAATCGGCTTTCGACTGGAGGAAACGATATGACCGCCACCAACGGCACTGCGACTGCGTCGGAACGCATCGGCATCACCCGCATTCAATGGCTCGTGCTGTGGTCCGCTTTCTTGGGCTGGTTGTTCGACAGCATGGATCTCAATCTGTTCTTGCTCGTGCTGTTTCCGAGCGTCGGACACTTAATCAACTCTTCACATCCGGCCGAGATAGCGCGGATCGGCGGTTATATTGTCGGCATCAAGCTCTTCTGTTGGGGCATCGGCGGCATCTTCTTCGGCGTCGTCGCCGACCGCGTCGGCCGTTCGCGCACCATGGTGATTACCGTGGTGATGTATGCGCTGTTCACCGGGCTGAGCGGCCTCGCGCAATCGTGGCAGCAGCTTGCGATCTTGCAGGCATTGGCCGGATTCGGCATCGGCGGCGAGTGGTCCGCCGGCGCCGCGTTGCTGGCGGAAAGCTGGCCAGAGAAGCACCGCGCGCGCGCGATGCAGGTCATGCAGATGGCATTTGCCTTCGGCTTCTTCGTCGCCGCACTCGACAATCTGATTCTGGGACCGATCAGCTGGCGCTGGGTGCTTGCGGCCGGCGCCCTGCCAGCGATTATTGCGCTCGGCATTCGCTGGTTCGTGCCGGAACCGGAGCGCTGGCTGCGCGTGCGCCATGAGAGGACCGTCGAGCAAATGAACATGATGACGACCTTCTCGCGCATTTTCGCACCCGACCTGCGCCGGCGCACAATTGTCGGCGTGCTGATCTCAGGAGCCATGATGATCGGTAGCTGGGGCGGCATTACGTTGTTGCCGAGCTGGGTCCAACAGCTTGTGCGCGCCTCGGGCGGCACACCATTGATGGGCGTTCATACCATCAGCTACGTTTTCATGATCATGATGATTGGCGCCGTTGCCGGATACCTGTCGTTGATTTTTCTGACCGACGCCATTGGTCGCCGTCCATCCTATTTCCTGTTCTGCCTCGGCAGCCTGCTCTCATCGCTGTACCTGTTCATCTACATCAGAGACGTGAACACGCTGAAGTGGTTCATGCTGGTTTACGGCTACTTCATCATCGGCGGGTTCGGCACATTTGCCGCGTATCTGCCGGAACTGTTCCCAACGCGCGTGCGGGGAAGCGGTCAGGGCTTTTGCTGGAATGCGGCGCGGTCTTTGACCGCGGTCGGTCCATTCGTCGGAGGCTTCCTGGTCGGCGTGTTCGGATCGATCCCAATAGCAGCCGTGTCGACCGCGGTTTTCTTCAGCGTCGGACTGGTCGCAATCTGGTTCGGCCCGGAAACACGCGGCGTGCCATTGAGCGATTGATGGCCTTGCTTGCGCGGCGCCTCGGGAGTTGATCGCCGTGCAGGCTAAGTGCGCCTATTACGAACGATGCGGCCCGGCGCGAGAAGTACTTGCGCTGGGCGAAATGGCGGTGCAGCCGCCTGCCGCGGCTGAGGTGTTCGTTCGCCTGCGCTTTTCCAGCGTCAACCCGACCAACATCAAGAACCGCAGCGGCGTGCTCGGCCGCGGCATGGCCTTCGACAGGATCGTGCCGCACCACGATGGCGCCGGCATCGTCGAAGCGACCGGTGACGGCGTGCCTGCCACCCCTGGTCGGAAAACCGGTTTGGGTGTTCTGCGCCCAGCACAAGAGGCCGTTCGGGACGGCAAGCGAATACATTAGACCGGCAATTCGTCGTGCCGCTGCCCCTCGGCGTATCCTTGGAGGCGGGTGCCTGTATTGGCATTCCGGCGATGACGGCATGGAACGCCGTGCTCGGCTCCGGTCCGGCCCGGTCAATGGACGCATTGTGCTGGTGACGGGGGGCGCAGGTGCCGTCGGTCACTATGCCGTGCAGATCGCGCGCCGCCAGGGTTCTTTGGTCGTCGCTACCGTCAGTTCAAGCGAAAAGGCGCAGGACGCCTTACAAGGCGGCGCACACTACGCGATCGACTATCGGCAGCCCGGATGCTGCCAAACAAATACTTGCCGCCACGGGCGTTCGCGGGGTCGATCTCTGCGTGGATGTCGATACCACCGCCAACGCAACTCTCCTTTCTCGCGTCATGGCGGTGGGCGGGCAGATTTCAAGCTACGGCTCGCGCGATCTCACGGCGGATATTCCGGTACGCGATCTTCGTCTACGCTGCGTGTCGATACGCTTCCTCACACTCCATCACTTCAGCATCGATGTATTGCAATCGATCGCCGCGGGCATCAACGCCATGCTCGAAGCCAATCTTCTGCAGCATCGTATTGCGCGGATATTTCCGCTCAACGATATCGCCGCCGCGCGCGAAGCGCTCGAGTCCGGCGCGGTGCGCGGCAAAACCCTGCTTGACGTTTCGGCATAAAACGCATCGCCCATGTTCGCATACGCGGCATGGGCGATGGTCGATTTGAGTTCCGGCCGTTGTGAACGGGCGGCCAGCAGAACGACTATGCTGACTGAGGTTTGACCTCGACCTTGTCTTCAGTTGCTTGCCGCTGGGGCTTGTCGCCCAGCAGCCAGTAGAGCACCAGTAGCGTAATACCGCCGGTCACTGCCGACTGTTTTAGAATGAGCTGAATGGTCAGCGGCAATGCCTTGGCGGTCTCTGGCTCCACAAAGAGGCCACCCAGCCCCACCATCAGCGCCGCGCCGGCAATGATGAGATTGCGGTCGCTCCAATTGATGCCGGTCAGCAGGTGAATGCCATGAACCATGACGATGCCAAACAACACGGTCGCGATGCCAGCCAGCACGACCGTTGGCACCAGCACCAGCAGCATGTCGAACTTGATGCAACTGCCGAGCACGACGAGCAGGATTCCCGCCGCCACGGTGCCATAGCGGCTGCCGACGCGGGTCGAACGGAGCATTCCCATATTGTCGGGATAGACCGTGGTGCTGAATGTTCCGACCGTCGCGGCGATGATGGAGCCGACCGCAGCGGAAAAGCAACCTTCCGTCATACGCAGCGGGGTGATCTTCTCATCTCCCCAATTGGCGACGACCTGATAGAGCGCCATCGAGCTGATGCTTGAGGGAATGAGAACGAAAAGGAAGACCATGACCGCGTCGAGCCGCACCCCGAAGCCGAAGGGGAAGATGCGCGGCACGACCAGCCAGGGCGCTGTCACCACCGGCATAAAGGAGATTGGCAGAAAACCGGCGTAACAGGCCGTGCCGACGATCAGACCGGCCAGAATAGCCGAGCGGCGGAACCACTTGCCCCCCCACAAGGTCATCAGAATGAAGATGACGACGGCGACGAAGCCGGCGAGCAGATTGATCGACGGAAAGCCTGGCGTGTGCGGGTGACCAATCCAGTTCGGCAGTGAGACGACCGCGATCTGCATCATCAGCAGGATCACCATCACGCCGCTGATGAGCGAGGTCTCGAAGAACCGTCCGAACAAGGCGAGGAAGCTCAGGCCGCGGATCGGTATTGCAAGCAACGCCCAAACGATCGAGGCGACGAAAAACGAACCGAAGGCCACGCCGAGCCCAATACCGGGGATATGGCCCAGCACGAGAAGGCCGATGAAGCTTCCGACATAAGGCCCTTGCACAATCGGCAATCTAAGGAATCCGACCCCCTGAAACACGGTGATGAGACCGGATACCAAGAAGATCATCCCGTAAAGATAGGCGATCTGCTCATTCGGCATGTGGAACGCGCGGCCGAAGATGCCGGGAAACACGAACATGCCGGTCATGCCGAAAATGTTCTGGAAGGCAAGAATTGCATACTGGCCGAAAGGCAGCTTCTCGTGAATGCCGACATCGAAGACTTTCGTCGCGCCTGGTGCGGTCACTTGCTCTATGCTTGTCATGTCGTCTCCTCCAATAATTATTTGTCTTGTTTGCCTTCGACGAGCCATACCGGCGTTTCAGGCTCGACACCTCCGCGCTGGCGCCGAACCGTGTCCTCGCCGTTCTTTTCCCAATCGCCGGCAACCGCACGCCGGGCGAAGTTCTCCCAGCTCTCGGTCCAGTCGCCGAGCGCGTAGCCATGCCACGGCGGCCGCGCGGTCAGCGCCGGAAGGCCGAGCTCTTCCCAAATTTTGCGCGCGCCCTCCATGAACTCCTTGGTGGGCAGCGCCAGCGGCGGCATGTTCTGTTTCAGCGTCGCGTCGATGAGCAACGTCGAATCCGCCTCCCGGCCGCTGTAGTGCGAGCCTTGCACGCCGCCGCGCCAGGGCGTGATGTGCACGTCTTCGATCGGGTTCGACCGATAAGCTAATGACCACAGCACCGCGTCGGTATTGGTCGGCTCGATGTCCTCGCTGACCGCGATACAGATCTTGCCGACGCCAGCGGTATAATTGGCAGTGCCCTGCAGCCCGCGCCATACCTCGGTACGCGGCGCGCCTTTGGCGAACTGCAGGAAGATGACCGGCCTCAGATTGGTCAGCGCCTCATGCATCACCACCCGTTTGATGCCTCTGATGTTGAGGTGATCGCGCAGGTGGGCAAGGTAAAGCGGCTCGTAGGCGACCAGCTTGATGGTGCTCGATTCGCTCGGTGTGACCTGGCTGATGATTGAGGCGAAGACGGCGTTCTTGCGATGCGTGATCGCAGTCACCTTCATGGGCATGTTGAACGCTTCGAGCGCGACGTAGCCGTTGCTTTCGCCGAACGGCGCCTCCGGCTCGAGCACCGAAGGATCGATGGTCCCCTCGATGACGATCTCGGAATCCGCCGGGACATCGAGATCGACGCTGACGCAGCGGACGATCGGGATAGGGCGTCCAGCGAGACCGCCGGCGACCGCCATCTCGTCGACATCGACCGCGAGCTTCTGCGGGCCGGTGAATTCGATCACCGGCGCCGCGCCGACCACGATCGCGATCTCCATCGGCTTCTTGAGGTCACGGTATTTGAGCCAATGGAGCCAGCCGCCGGCACCGCCGGGCCGCGCCACCATGCGCACCGCCAGGCGATCGGTTGCCTTGAGCGCGGCGCGGTAAGTGCCCATGTTCTGAACGCCGGTCTCCGGATCGCGGGTGACGCAGAGGGTCGCCGTCAAATAGGGCGCGGCGTCGAATCCCGGCGTCGAGATTGGCACCGGCAGCGCCGCGACGCCGCCGCCTTTTTGCTTCAGCGCATCGCCGGTGATCACCACCTCCTGGCAGGCTGCGTCATTGACGCGCACCGGCGGGATCGGACGCTCGATCGCTTTCAGCCAAACGTCGCCGATTTCCTCGACCTTCCTGCCCATGCCAAGCGCGTAAATGCGCGGAGAGGCAGACAGCGCGCCCACCACGACCGCCATGTCGTATTTCCGGCCCTTGGAATCCGTAACATTGGTGAACAGAAAGGCACGTCGCTCGTCGGCGGGTATTCCCCCCACGAACTGCCAGCGGACCAGCGGGTGCAGCTGGGTATCCTTGTTGATCGGACGGTCGATCCGCAGCAGCAGGCCCTGCTCTTCAAGATCGCGCAAATGGGATTGTAGATCGAGCCGCGGCTTTGCGGTCGCGCCGGCGATGGTGCTTTCTTTGGTGGAAACATCAAGCACGGCGCATCCCTGGCTTTGTTTCTCGTTAATCTCGCCCTAGGTCTCGACTACAAGAGCTCGGGGCATCCGATCTTCCCATGCACGTTACTAAAGCTTCCGGAGGTGGGGATGTCATCCTGCTATCCTATGGATCGCTGTCCGCAAGCAACTGGCAACCCGCGCCTGCGCCAGCGAGCATCTAATGGATGCAGCGCATCACTGTGGCTGTCGGCCCCGCGCTTCGCCAATGGAACTTAGCGGCGACCTGAACCGGACCACTTACAAAGCCCCCTAAAAAAACCAAGCGTAGTAGACGCCAAGTCTTAGTCAATTGGAAGCTGTACCACATTCTATAATACGGAATTTCGTCGGCCAAATTGAAGGATTAGGCCACATTTTTTCCATTGAGTGGAATTTAGCGACGCAGCCGTCGGCCGGTGGAAAGCGACGGTAAACTCTCATCAGTAACGAGCGCCATGTCCAATAGGATCGCCGCGCATCACGACGCTGGCGTTTCATGACGCACCAGCGCCAGAAGGGCACCGGCATAATCGGAGCTGAGCGCTGGAGACAACCCGATCGCGCCATTCTGATATTTCTTGATTGTCTCGAGGATCGGCCGCGGACGCGCCGAAAGCCGCTTTAGGAACGCGGCGCAAGCGGTCGAGAACTCTTCCGCGGGGTAGACCTTGCCGACGAGCCCCCATTGCCATGCTTCCGAAGCCTTCAGGCGCTCTCCGGAATAGATCAGAAAGCTCAATATCGCCGGCGGAAGTTTGCGGATGACTGCCGACATGGCCATTGTCGGCGCGATGTTATGCATGATTTCGGGAAAGGCGAATTCCGCATTCGCGGATGCCACTGCAATATCGCAGCCGCCGACAAGCGCCGCCCCAAATCCGATAGCTTCGGCGTGTACGCATGCGACCACCGGGATCGGGGCCTCGGCGAGCGCGGCGTAAACCGACAACACCGGCCCCATCATCTGATTCCGGATTTGATAAGCCGAAAGAGTATTTGACGTTTCACCGCGCCCGTCACGGCCACGACAAAACGCGACGCCCCCGCTGCGGATTGCGATGATATTGACATCGCTGCGCTCGCCGAGCCGCCGGATTGTGCGGGCAAGTGCGGCGATCATTCCGCCCGTCAGGCGGTTTCCTTCTTCCGGCCTGTTGAGATCAAGCTGCGCGACTTTTTCTTCGATCTGGATCGCAAATTCGAATTCAGCGTCGCTGGCCATTTTCCCGTTTGGGTCGAGGGGTTGTTTGTTCATCGAGGGCGTAATCGATCGATGATGGCATGACGGCCGCCTTGGGGTGACCCGCCATGCCGAATAGCCGTCCACCGTATTGTCCCAAGAGGTGGGACAAGTGGCGAGCATGGAGCTTGACCAACGTTTCAATGGTGGCAATCCGCGCGGGCGACATTCGAAAGTCAGGTGCAACAACACCGAGTCCGCCACGGACTTGGCCGGATGCGTCGAAAAACGCAGCCGACACACCGACCGCATTTGGTGCTGCGCGCTGTCCGTGGCTGATCGCCACCCCGCGCTCGCGGATGTGTTTCAGGTCGCTTTGAAAACTGTTCCAATCAGGCACCGACTCGCCTGCCACCGGAGAGGGTTCAGCGTCCGCAAGCGCTCGGCGAACATCGGCCGGACTGAGCCAAGCCAAAATCGAGCGGCCAAGCGAGCCCCAGACCGGCGTGATATTTGTCAACAGATCGAATTTAAAGCGGTGAGAAAGCGGGGTATCGATTTTATATGAAAGCACGATCCGGCTTCGTGACGGAGTCAGAAGCCCGAGAATGCAGGTCTCTTTGGATTCCACCGCGATCTCGGCGACAAGCGGCTTCGCAATCGTGATCAGCTCAAAACGGTTCTCAATTCGAGCGGCGATGCGGAACAGCTCCATTCCGATGCGGTAGCGGCGTTGCGGAGCTCTTTCGGCCAGACCGAGACGGACCAATGGTTCGAGAATTCGATGGACCGAACTGGCCGGAAGCGCCAGTCGTTCGGATATCTCCTTGATGCCCAGCGTTTCCGAGCCCTCTGAGAACAAGCGGAAGATACCGACCAGTCGCTCGACATAGCTTGTCGGCTTGACTGAATAAGGAATGGTATCAGCGAGTTCGTCCAAGAGCCGCGTCTCCCAGAAGTTCTACGATCCTTTGCGGCGTTATCGGGGCTTCCGAGATTTTCACGCCGAACGGCGAAAGCGCATCTTCGACCGCGGCGATAATCGGGGCGATGGTCGGAATTGTCCCCGATTCACCGGCACCTTTAATTCCGAGCGGGTTGAGAGGACTGGGCGTTTCCAGATGAATGATCTCAATGCGCGGAACATCGGGAGCCAGAGGCAGCAGGTATTCGCCGAAGTTTGTCGATAACGGCTGCGCTTGGTCATCGTAGATCATGCGCTCATATAACGCATTCCCGATTGCATGAGCAACGCCACCCATCACCTGCCCGTCGACAACCATCGGGTTGATCAGCCTGCCGCAATCATGCGCCAACACCAGACGCAGAATCGTAACCCGCCCGGTCTCGATGTCCACCTCCACCTCAGCGGCCGCAGTGCCATTCGCGTAGGTGGATTGCGTCGCCGTGAAATACGCTATGCTTTCAAGCCCGGGTTCCGCGCCATCTTGCATGGCAAAACCTGGCATACCGGCCGCAACCACGGCTAGTTCTGCCAGGCTTTTTCGTATTTGCCGAGCGTTGTCCGATGCGACACCGGCGCCCTCGGGGAGGGCGGCGAGCTGGACGTAACCGTCTCGGAGCTCAAGGTCTTCCGCGCGTACGTCGAGCAACTTGGCCGCGATGGCCTTCGCCTTTTCGGCAACCTTGACGGAAGCGACATGGACGGAGGAGCCGGCATTGACCGCCGTGCGAGCGGCGAAGGTTCCGATACCCTGTGAAATCTTCGCCGTATCGCCGGTTTCGACCTGGATTGCATCGATCGACACCCCGAACTGATCGGCGGCGATTTGCGCCAGAGTCGTCTTGTGCGACTGCCCCTGCGGTGTCGCACCGGTGCTGACCGTAATTCGGCCGTTCGTGGCGACCTTGACGGCGGCGCCCTCGTAAGGGCCGAGCCCGGTCCCTTCGACCGCATTGCCAATTCCGATACCGATATAACGACTTTGGCGTCTCGCTTCCGCCTGCCGTTGCCGGAAGTCGGCATAACCGATCGCTTTCAGGGCCGCATCCTGACAAGCGGGATAGTCTCCGCTATCGTAAACAACTGGCCGTCCGTCGCGAAATATGACGCCGACATTATACGGCATCTGCGATGGCTGGATGAAATTTCGCCGCCTGACTTCGGCCGCATCAAGATTGAATTCGCGAGCGATACGATCCATCAGGCGTTCCATCACGACGACGCCTTCGGGCCGACCTGCACCGCGCACCGGCGTTGCCATCACCTTGTTGGTCAATACCGAGCGCAGTTCCACATGATAGGCTGGCAGCACATAGGGGCCAGGGACCGTTGCGACCGATATCCACGGCAGCACGATTCCCCAAGGCGTGTAGGCGCCGTTGTCGTGCGTCAGTGTCCCGCGCAGACCGCGAATACGCGCCTCGTCGTCAACCGCAATTTCCATGTCCCAATATTGATCGCGCTCCTGGTGCGTCGCGACGAAATTTTCGCGTCGGTCTTCAATCCATTTGACAGGACGGCCCAGCTTCATCGAGCACGCGGCAACGACGGGATATTCGGCGTAAAGCGACCCCTTCGGGCCGAAGCCGCCGCCTACATCCGGCGTCACGACACGCAGTTGCGTATCGCTCAAATCGTACAAATCCAGCAGCCCGCGCTTGATGCGGTGGGGCCCTTGCGACGAAACATACAGCAGCAGCGAGCCCTCGGCCGCATCATAGCTCGCAATGGCGCCCCGGCACTCCATGAAAAATGCGCCGCCGCGGTGCTGGAATATTTCTTCGCGAAAAACATGTTTGACATCGCGGAAGGCCGCGACAATGTCGCCGACGCTGCTGATCATGCGCGAGACGACATTCGATTCAAGATCGAGATGAGCCCGCGGTGAGGCCGGACTTGCGCCGAGCTTGCAGTCAGAAACGGCCGGCAGCGATTCATATTCAATTTCGACCAGCGGGAGCGCATCTTCCGCTATATATCGGTCGTCCGCCACAACAACGGCGACGGCCTCTCCGACATAGCAGGCTTCTTCTTTCACCAACGCATATTGCATCCGCGGCGTCAGCGTTGGGTGCGGCACAAAAAGTGGCATGCGGCGTTCGCGCAGCGTGGCAGGAAGGTCCTGATAGGTCAGCACCGCGTGAACGCCGGGCCTTGCCAATGCGGCGCTGGCATCGATCGATTTGATCCGGGCATGCGCCAGCGGGCTGCGGACGAATGCCGCCGCGTACATGCCGGGCAGCACAATGTCGTCCACGAAACGTCCGCGACCCATCAACAGATCCCGATCTTCTTTCCGCTTTGGGCTCGCACCAAACGATGAAGTGCTCATAATGCGGCGTTCCGTTTATCGCGCAGCGCCACGGCCGTCGCCAGGACTGCCTCAACGATGTTCTGATAGCCGGTGCAACGGCAGATGTTGCCCGATAATGCGGCGCGCACTTCGGCTTCCGTCGGCGACGGATTTTCTTCGAGGAACTCCGTCATCGTCATCAAAATGCCGGACGTGCAAAATCCGCATTGCAAGGCATGCTTGTCGTGAAACGCCTGTTGAAGGGGGGAGAGTTCGTCGTTGCCGGCCAGGCCTTCGACCGTCTGCACCGTCTTTTCGTGTGCCTGGACTGCCAACATCAGGCACGAGCGAACGGCAGCGCCATCGAGCCTCACCGTGCAGGCGCCGCAGACGCCATGCTCACAACCCAGATGTGTTCCGGTGAGCCCGAGATCGAGGCGCAAGAAGTCGGCGAGTGTCTGCCGAGTGTCGACGGCTCGCTCATACCTCTTCCCGTTGACCACGACCACAATGCTTCTGGTATCGGTCATCATTTTGCCTGCGAGTTGAAGCGTGCGACCGCGGTTTGCATCGCTCTGTAAGTGAGGATACGCGCAAGATGGCGCCGGTAATCTGCGGTCGTATAGGCGTCACTGGTGGCCTCGATCGCCGCCGCTTGCGTGGCCGCTTCGCGATAGAGGTCGTGACCCGGCGCCTGGCCGCGCGCGCTGATTTCGAACGCCTTGAGCCGTTGCGGCGTTGGCGCAACCCCTGAGACCGCGATGGCGACGTCATCGACCGTTCCGTGGCGCGACAGTGTCAAGAGGCACGAGACCGCGCAGATGGCAAAATCGCCGTGGCGCATGGCAAACTCTTCGAACGCATAGCCGTGCCGTTCCGGCCAGCGCTTCAGCCGCACTTCCCGCAGCAGTTCGTCAGGCTCGATTGCCGTCGTCAGATAGCCAATTCCGAACCGGTCAAATGTCAGGGTCCGTTGGCTGCCTTTGCGCGCAAGAATGACTTCCGCGTCGTGTAAGGCGGCCATGTTGCAAAGTTCGGCGGACGGATCGAAGTGGGATATCGAGCCGCCGATCGTTCCTCGCGCGCGCGTCTGTCGGTGCCCGACATGCGACAGCGCCTCCAAAATAATCGGGCAAGCCTGCCGCACGTCGGGATCATTTTGAATTTGGCGCTGCCGCGTCATGGCGCCGAAGGAAAGAGCCTTGGCATCGACGTGGATGAAGCTGAGCTCCTGCACCGGGTTGAGGTCGATGAGATGAGCCGGTTGAACAAAGCGGAAATTCATCATCGGCATCAACGACTGCCCACCGGCGAGTAGTCGAGAATCCTCGTTTTCCGCAAGAAGTGTCAAAGCATCAGCGATGGCCGCCGGGTCGTGATAGGTAAAGCGCGCAGGTTTCATGATATTCTTCGCAGATGGGGGTTTCGGAACGTGCCTGCTGTTGATCTTTCGTCCGACTCAAGATGGCGACCGCATGCGGTTGCGTGTGCACTTGTTGCGTGGTGGAGACGCTAACTCACGTTGCCCGCTCTCGTTCTAGCGCGCCCAGCCATGCTTTGCCGCAGCCCTACT
>JAGWNF010000003.1 GCA_028871455.1 Alphaproteobacteria bacterium | reverse complement strand
CCTTCCGCGACTTCATGGCCGCCGCCCTCAAGGGCAAACCCGCCATCCCCTTCCGTATCCCATCCGGAATCGAACTCGTCCGCATCAATGGCCGTACTGGCCGGCTGGCCCAGGCGGGTGATCGCAATGTGATCTGGGGCGCCTTCAAGGCCGGCCATCTGCCGACCGGCTCGCCGACTGTGGTGAACGGCAACGGAACGACCTACGCTGCAAGCAATGCCGCATCCGGTTCGCTGATCGGCAGCGGTACCGCGCCGATCTTCACCCCGCCGCCGACGCCAGGCAGCGGCATCGGCGGCCTTTACTAGACCCGAACGGAGCTTGTCAGGCGCGTGGTGAGATCTCGGTGATTTTATCCGTGATCGCCTTCTCGCGCACCGGCGTGACCGCCGCCGCCATCGGCTTCACGGTCGCATGGCCGGATTTGCCCGCGACCTTGCCGAATTCGGGCCGGCAATGCCCGTCAACGTAGGCGCCCAACTCGATCTTGATCTCCTGGTGAAGGATGTCGCCGGACATGTGTGCGGTGCTGGTCAGAACGACCTTTTTCGCCTCGATCTTACCGTCGATCGTGCCCGCCAGCTCGACTTCCTCGCCATAGACCGTACCTTTGACCTTGGCGCTGCTGCCGATCTTGACCGAGAGGCCGCGGACGTCGCCGTCGACCTCGCCGTCGACCTGGATGTCCTCGGTGCTCTCGAGCTGGCCGGTGATCTTCAGCGCCTTGCTGATGACCGACGCCGTGCGCGTCGGGGTCGAGGCGAAGTCGGATGGCGCGGCGTAAGCTTGCGGCCGCTTGGTCTCGACCGCGCTCGGCGGCATGGCTTCGACCTTGTCGCGCGCAGCGGTTGCGCCGCCGGCGGTCGGATCGACGATCTTGTCGGTGCGTGAAAACATATTCATGACTGCGCCTCCCGGAGATGTTCGAGCCGTTCGAAGTAGTTCAGCGGGCGCCACGGCATGCGCCCATCGATCCGTGCGCCCTTGGCGACGGTCACCGTGTGGTGGAAGACCCGTCCGGTGATGTCCGCCGAGCTATCGAGCGTGACGTGGCGCGCAAATATCCGCCCCGTGAAACGCCCGCCGATGCGGACGTCGTTGGCGACGATATCGCCTTCGACATAACCGCCGGCGCCGACGACCAAACGGTCGGCTGCAATCTGCCCCAGGACGCGCCCGTCAACGTGGACCGCGCCGAGCGAATCCAGACGGCCTTTTATTGTGAGCGCTTTTCCGAGGTGCGACGCCGGCACATCCGTGTCATCGCCGACAGCCGGTAGTTTGACGTGCATGACGGGTGACAACGCGGGCATGTGACAACATCGACCCTAGGCCCAAGGCAGACCCCGCTAGCAGCGTCTCCCCCGCTAGCACCGGAAAAGATCGTAACTTAGGCGCGCGACTCGCAGCAAGTTGCTTAGCCGCACATTTTAGAATTTCGTGTGGCATTTTAGGCAAGCCGGCGGCGGCGGCGGCGTGACATCGCTGTGATGGCGGATGGGGTGGAATAGGGCATCCGCTGATATGTCCGCGTTTTCAATTGCTTCGCTAGGCTTCACTTTCTTACCCATGGCTGTACCCATGGCGAGCCGCGGATCGCGAAGCGGCTCGCCGGTTGAGATCGAGCGCGACACCGCGGATGAATGCCTTAGGTACACGTCCTTCAAACGAGCGGCAGCGATTCAGATTTATCGACGAAAGTATCGAAAAAGAAAATTTCGCTTAGAAGTTGAGTGGTGATCAGGAAGCGCTCTCTTGGATTTTTTATATCGCTTCCGTAATCTAGAATGTGTGGCTGGATTTTTGCCGCTTGCGTCTCGCCAACAGCGTCTCGGCTACCTTCAATTTCATGCATTCCTTGGTTACGCCGGCGTCCTTAAAGGTGAGCGATCCGGGCCTGTGGGCGAAGCGATTCCTGATCTTGTTGATGGTCAGCAAATCCTGATAGGCCAGCTCACTACACAGTCCCATGAGTAACGCCAGGCGAGCCTTTGACGCGGAGCCGGCCAAGGGGCGATCGCCTCCGAACAGATCCTCGGCGGCCTTTTCATTTTGATACGGCATGCGCTGCCGTATCGCCCAGCCCAGCCGGTCGTCCACAACGGCCGCAGCGACGATAGCGATCGAGCGATCCGGCTCGGAACAGAATTCGCGAAAGCTGTCGACTTCCTGTCTACTAAGGCCGAAAGCCAGTGGCGAGTCTGCCAGTGGCTCAGTTTGCCGTCGGGTGGTCATTCGCCCAGGTACAATTCGTAAGATATTTTCGCCAACTCTCATCTGGGCCTCGCAGCTCACAGGTTATCGCACAGCCGCTTGCCCACCGCCTTTGCGTCACGCCATAGCTTAAGCGATCTACGGTACACGTCGATCCGTGCGTTGGGCTGGAGGTGTGCGAGCTGGCCCGCGGCCACGGAAACCAAATCCACGCGCACCGCATTCATTAGCGTATAGAAATCGCCGATGTCCTCCGCGACGTCGGCACCAAGGAGGCCGATTTTGCCAACGTTCGCGGTGAAGATCGGATCGGCGTGAACGGCGCTGAAGCCCCAGAGGACAACGGGCTTCTCTTGTCCGGTCTTGTCAAAATGATCAACCACATCCTGGAAGAGACTTTCGAGGCCGCGGGCCTCGGCAATTTTTAGCAGGCTGGATATCTCAGCCCGAAACGCCGCTCGGAGCGCCTTCCGGTCGCGAGTATGTTGCACCCATTGGCTCCCGAAAGAGCCGATCGCGGCGCCGACGATCGCTCCGCCGGCGCCAATGAAAGCAACCGTGAGGGCGCTTGCAGCCAAGGCGTTCTCGTTACCCGGCCGCGAGCCGATTCAAATCGAGCGCGACGCCGCGGACAAACGCTTCATGGAGCGTGTCGCCGGCGCCCGCGACGCGAGGCCCGAGCTGCAAGCTAAAGACGTGGGTCGCAACAAAACGCGTCTTCGCTGCCGCATCGGCCAGCGTGCGAGCCGGAAAGCGGGCGAGCGCGAACATCGCCTCGTCGGCCGCGTCCTCGGCCGCCTCTTGCGCTTCGCGAAGCGGCTCGAGCTCGCCCTGGCGCGCGAGCGCCGAGGCCTCTCCCCGTTTTATCGCGAATTCGAGCTCGTCGGCCGTGTTGGTCGCATCCACCATCGCGCCGGCGAGCGTCATATTTCGCTCGAGGAGCTCGGCAAATTCCTGCGAAATATTGCTCATGATCTCCCTCCAGCCCGGGAATTGCTCAACGCCCGTGCGTTGGCGCAACGGCGGCGCGAATCTCTTCGATGGCGATGCCGACGAAGACAAGGGCACCAAAAGCTAACGCGAGCGCCGGAACGCCGCCCAGGCCATAAGCGCCAGCAAGAGCGATGAAAAACCCCGCGGCGGCGGCAAACGTCTTGAGACCCTTCATGCGAACGATCTCCCCCATGCCCGGTGATCCGGGCCGCGATTAGCGAATCACGGTGGCGAATCCACGTCAATCCTTATGCGCGAGCGGCAAGCGGCGCGCCGCCAGCGGCGCATCGAGATCGGAAGTCGACAGGCCGAGAATCTTCCCCAGGCAGAAAAACGCAAGCAGCGCGCATTCCTCAAGCGCCCCGTCGACTCCAAAGATGGCGCCGGCCGCCATGCGCCGGTCGATCTGGTCGAGCATGTTTTTGACGGTGAGAAGATTGTGAGTCGGAATATCGGCGAGCGCGCGCACGTGCGCGAGATCAGCCTTTGTTGCATGCGGCGGTGTCGGGAGACGGTGGACGTTCGCCATGACTGCCCTTTCTTTGCGGTGAGACGGACGGCCAATTGTCTCTCCGGCGGCGCTGGCGCGCACGCTACTAAACGGAGTGCCGGTTACCCCTTTTTGTTGTAATCACGCTTGAGCCGCGATCCGGCCGCGAGATTTTCGGCGACGGCGCGGCCGAAGGCGGCAAATGCCGGCGCCAGCGCCGATCGCGCGTCACTGAGCGCCACGCGCGCGGCCGCAGGATCGGCCGCCGTGTCGAGCGTGCCGGCGATCTCCTCAAGCTGGCGCGCCAGGTGCGACGCCGCGCGCGCGAGCGGGTCGGGCCAGCCGCGCGCAGCTGCATGCCGCGCGGCGGTGTCGAAGAGATTGCAGAGATTGTCCAGACGTGAAACCGACGGCGTAAGGTCCAAAATCTCGCTCCCGGTAAAGAGGAATTCGAAGGCTCAAGCTCATGGCTGGTGATCGCTCATCTGGAAGGACGTCCGCGTCGGCGCGACAGGTCACTCGGCCGCGCCAGGTTCCCCTGGATCAAGACCGTGCCGACGCACAACTCGTTCTCTGGCGTCTTGATCCGCAGAACCCCGATGCCTTCATCGGCCGGAAACGGCGGCGCTGCCTTCGGACTGCAGTCGAGCACGCAAAGGATGCCGATCCGCTTTCCGGTTGACGCGACATAGCTTGCCGCCTGGTCGACATATTTCTCGCAGTCGCGCAGCGTGAGCTTGGTCCCGGGCTCCGATTTCAACTCGATCCGTATTTGGTGAAACGACAGATCCGTGATCCCGCCGCCGACATGCGTGTGTTCCTCGAAGCCCGAAGCGACGTCCGGGTCCCGGCGCAGCTCGTCGCGCGCCGCCTCCTGGAATTTCTTCTCGCTCAAAATCCCCGGGAAAAGGTTGTCTTGCAGGGCGCGACCGGCCAACGCGCTCAGCACCCGAAGGACTGAGAGTGCATGTCCGAGATCGGCCTGCGTGATTAGGGGCTGCCGCATAAGCTCATTCCGGATACAGCGTAACCTCCGGTCGATTTCGTGAAAGCCGGTGAGCGGAGCTTTACCGATGTCGAAGCTTTCGATGCGAAGATGACGCATCCCGACAACGGCAACCGGTTGCTCGGCGCTCTGTGGGACAAACTGGGCGGTGTAGTTGAAATCAAACGGACGCGCTTGGAGGCCTTGCGCGACATTGAGCACGGCTCGCTGGGTCTGTCGCAACGTGAAGGGAGGCTCGCCATTCGGGCGATCGAACCGAAACGTCGGAAAGTCGGCCGTCGACGGCCGCTCGATCGTGATCGGGAGAAGCTCGAGCGCTTCCGCGCTCGAAGGCCATCGCGACACGCGGACCTCAATATCGAGATCGTGGTTTTCGCGCGGCGTCATGTCGTTAACGGCGTTCGCCGGCGCGCCGTCGATCAAGAACGCGAGGAAGGCGATCGAGAGCTCGGCCGGCCGAAGTTTTTCTTCAGACTCCGCCTCGTCGTATTGAGGCACGCGTAGTCCTCTCCGACGCTCGGCGAAAATTCCGATTGGCAACGGCGTGGAGACAACATTCCTGCAGATCGCCTGAACCTCTTGGATCGAAGATATATCAGGCAGCCGCTCTACCGCTTTCCTCAAGCCCGATGCCAAATCCGACGACGCGTATTGTTCCGTCCAGAGTCGGTGCTGCTCCTTCGCTGCCACGAGGAACCGTGACGCTTCCGTTCCTGCCGCGAGCACAGCCTGGCGCCAGTCGAGGAGCACGGCGATGATCCGGATCAAGTCCGCAAAAGCGGCATAGACAACGGCGATGGCGACGTCGCCATAGAGAGTCGTCGCCGCATCCAGCTCAGTGGCCGCAGCGCGCAGCTCGCCGGCGTTGCCGCTCCGATCGGGAACCGCCCGGCTCAGGGCCTCGACGGCTTTAATTCTTGCCGAGTAAGCCGAGGAGAGGATTTCGTCGCGTTGCATTCCTGGTCTCGTCGTCTTTGATCGCGGCAACGGTCGCACGCCACTCGGCACCGAGCTCCTCGAGAAGCGAGAGATTGCCGGCGGCTATGGCCGCTTCGTAACGCGCGGCGATCCTCCGAAGGTTGGCGCGAAGCCTGCCGGGCCGCATCCGATTGTTGTCTGGGATGCTGTCGTGGAGCGCATCAGCGATATGGACAGCCTCTCCCCACGCGCCGCCGCGCGTGCACGTCTCGATGAATGCGCCGTCGAGCCAAAGACGGTCCTTTATCGTGCCGAGGGCGGTTTTCTCGATTTCATCCTTATGCGCCAGGACGTCGGCGCCAGGCAGGGCGGCGAGCGCCTCGATGATCTCGTCCCGCTCGAATTCCACCGCGTCGTGATCGGCGGCGAGCTGAAGCAACAGATCCGCATATCCGTCTGTCCCGCGCAGGTGATCGGAAATCCATCGGAGCTCCCGCGCCGCCTCGAACGGACGCATCCTTGCGAGCACCGCAACGAGCGCGCGCCCGCGTGCCCCCTTCATCGCGCCCCGCGAGACATAGCGGCCCAAATAAATTCGCATGCATCGAAGCACGAACTCGTCGTCGGCACGGTCGTTCTTGTTGGCGTAGGCGGCGAGCAATGCGAACACCGCGGCGCGGACTTCCGCATCGAGCTCCGAGGGAAGATTGAATCGGCTAAGCGCTCGCAGCGCCGTCTTGTGCACGATGACGAACGGATCGCGCAACAGAACCGCGAAGGCTTCAAACAGGAGCATCGGCAGATCCTCGGTCCGGATGTGCCTGAACTCCCCGATGGTTTCGGCGGCTGCCGCGCGAAGCAGCGCCGAGGGACCGACCATCGCCGAATAAATGACGGGAAGGACGATGTTGAGCCGGTCCGGCGAGGCCACAAGTTCATGCATATGCTTGACCACGGCGTAGCGAACGCCGTCGCGATCTTCGGGCAGCGCTTCATACAGCTCGATCAGCTTCCGGCTTCCCGTCGGAGACAGCGCCGCCCCTTCGGCCGCCCACCGGACGAAATTTTCCTGGAGACGGGACAGGCAATCTCGCCGATTCCGATGTTCGATCTGCGACAACAAATCGGGCGCCGGTTTTTCTCTCTGATCAAACTCTTGCAGCCTGTCGTCCATTACCAAGGCCGCGCCCAAGAGCTGCTCGAGCTCGCCGGCGGCGAGCGCACATAGCTCATCGGCGCCGTGGGCGAAGGCGTGCGAGATTTCCTCCAGCGCCCGGTCCTCTTCCGGTTTGGTTGCCGCCCATATCAAGCGCCCGAATGCGGTCCGTTGTGCCGCGCTCGGCGCGCCACGCTTCTCTTCGAACCGGTTTCTGCGGCGCCCGTCACGGAGAACGCGCCGGTAGACGCCATAGAGCCGCACCCTGTCGTCGCCGTGGGCTTCATTCAGAAAGCTGGCTAGTGCGGCATCAACGGTCGTCGGGTCTTCCTCGAATGCGGCGGCGGTGGCCGCTTCGATCTCTCTCAATGCCTTATCGTCGCTCCGGCCAGGTCCGGGATTGAGAAGGTGCTTCGCACGCGCCAATTTGGCGGCGAGCGGCCGCGCGAACGCCTCGGCGAGCTGCTTGTCGCCTTTCACCAGCACCTGCAACGCACGCGCAGCGACGCTCACCTCGGCAGGGCGTTTCTTTTCCAGATAAAGCCCGAGCGCTGCTTCTACCGGTTTCCGGCGAGCGCGATGCAATTTTACGAGCGGCTGGGGAACCCAGCGCCGAGGCTCGCCGAGCATGACATCCAGATCGGGCGGGTGCGCAAGATTCGTCAGGGCGACGAATGCACCCGCGATTTGGCCATCTTCGACGTAGGCGAGATTCTCTTCGACGATGGCGGTAGACGTCTCAACCGCCGAGTAATCGCCGAGGCTCACCATCGCGCAGCGGGTCAACCTGGCCTGGTCCACGCCGTGTTCCCGCAAGAGCGTCAGGCCAGCTTCGTTCATCCAGTCTTCGCGCGATTCAATCAGGTGGAAGACGTATTCGACGAGCTCGGGAGTAAAATGGTCGCGCGCAAGGCGGACGGCGCCGATAAACTTTTCGCGCGCGGCCAGCGAACGGTCGCGATCGAGTTCGTCGATCAGGTCGACGAATGTCGCCGGCATGGCATCAAGGCGTGCCTTCAAAGCCTGGCGCTCGCCTTGGCGTCGCTTTAGCGCTTCGGCAGCCTTTTCTTCGTGCTGCCTTGCAGCTGCAGCCGACCGTGCCCGTGCTTCATCGCGCGCCTGAACGAGTTCGCTGATATTGGGCAGGCGCACCGGATCGCGATGGGCGCAGCCGACGCAGTTGCGATCGTGGAAATCAACGGCGGCGTCGGCCAGATCCCAAGCAGCGATGCCGCTCGCGCTCGCGTAATCGCATTCCATCACCATGTGTCCGATTGGCAGCCCGGTGTGGGCTTCGATGAGGCCTACGCCGGCGCCGCTCCATTTCGCACTGCGCGCGTGTGAGCACCAGTTGCGAATCAGCTCGGCCGTCCGCTGATTCTTCTTTCCGGTCTCGATCGCTTGAGCGATTTCGCGGTCGGTATCCGTCGGCACGGCGCGCGGCCTCGAACTCAGTGAGCCATAGCCGTCGATACTATGTGGGGCAGGGCGATGTCGCCAGCCGATGGTGCGACCTTCATTCAACTGTAGCCGGCATCGCGCTTGGCTCGCAGGCTTGCGCTGTCGAGGGCTGCCGGCGCCAGAGCGCCAATTGGTACCCTGACTCGTCCAGATGGCAGCGTCTGGAACCGGAAGCGGCCCGGTGCCTAGCTCACCGGGCCGCTTGGCCGTGCGTTCTTCCGCCCTTTCTCGAGCTGCCATGACAGCGCCGCAGCTTCTCGAGGACGGATGATCCCGGCCGGAACGCGCGACCAGGGAAGGCGCGGCGGCGCCGATCTCGTTACGGCATCTCCCCAACCGGCATCGAGTAATGCACCGCCAAGGGAACGCGCGCGCCGGCGGTGCGCGCTGTCGCCGTTGTGCCCGGCGGTGCGTTGTGGAATTGAACCTCGACCGTGACTTTCTGCGCCTCGGCGTCGATCATCCTTCGGCCATAGGGGTCCTGACCGTTTTCGTGCCGGATCATCGCCGACAGGACCGAGGCGAGGACGGTCGGGTCGCGAAGATCGAGGTGCTGCGTCGCGCCGAAGCCCGTCTGTCTCGACAGGTCCGCGACATAGGCGCCTACGTTGTTGTGGTCGGCCGCCGGCGCCCAGGTCGACGCGATGCCGGCGAGGGTGTCGATTCCGCGTCCCTGATAGAGCAGCAGCTGTTTTGCCGCAGCGTCGATGCCTTCCTGCGGCGTTGCGAACGATGCATAGCCGTCGACGATCGGCGCGGTTCCCCAGCTGCGCAGGTTGAGTGGGTTGTTCTGCCGGATGCCACGTGGCGCGCGGCCGCCGGGCGACGCCGGCGCCGTCGAGCCGCCGCCGCCCGGCATCGGAATGAGACCCATTTCCGGATCAAGTATCACGCCAGACTTTGCGAGATCGCGGTTGACGTCCGTAAGCTTCTTTGCGCCGTAGACAGCGGCTGCAGCAAGACCGCCAACTGCAAGCGCGATGCCGCCGGTCGCCAGCGTCGCGCCGATCGCGCCGAGGCCCGCTAGCGCGCCCGACAGCGCAGCGATGCCGCCGGCGGCGATGCCGGCGGCGCCCCCGATCTCCGTCATGTGGGCTGCGGTCGATCGATTCCGCATCTCCCATTTCGTGAAGCCGTCGGCGAGCGGCTGCATCCAGGGCATGAGATCGAATTCGATCGCGTTGCCGACGCCGGCGACCGCCGATCTGACGCCGGCGAGCGAGCGGCCGAAGGCGTTTGCCTGAGCAGTCTGCGCCGGCGACAACGCTTCGCCCGTCGCTTGTGCCAGCCGTTCCCGCTCGCGAAGGGCGGCCGCGCCGCGGCTTCGAACGTCTGCAGTCAGCAACCCCTCGACGCCGAAAATTGATGCGAGCTTGTTCTGAGCGCCCGCGGTTTTCTGTCGCGAGATGGCGTCGAGTATGTCGTAGAGCGCGCGCATGGTGTCGACCTGGCCACGGGCGTTTTTGTGGAGCGAGATATGTTCTTTGTTCAGCTGCGACAGCGCCAGCATGTTGCGCCCGAACTGTGCGTCCTCGAGCACGTTATTAAGATTAGTGAGGGCCGAGGCTGCGGTCGCACCGCTGACGCCGGCGAGCTGCGCGGCGCCGCGCATTCGCGAGAGCTGCGCCGCCGATGTCCCGGCCGCGGCGGCGGTGTTCGTCAGCTCGATCCCGTACCGGCCGATCTCATCGGCCAGGGCCGCCACGCCGGCGAGCGTGCCGGCGCCCCCCAGGAGGGCGATCGGGCTCCGCATGACACCGAGCGATTTCGCCGCTTGGTCGGCGACGCTTCGCACCTTGCCAATAGCGGTCCCGAGCTTGTCGAAACCGGCCTCCTTGGCAATGGCTTTCGAGGCTTTGCCGATGTCGGCGATCGGCCGCGTCACCTTGGCGACCGCCGCATTGACGCCCTTGATGACGGACGTTGCCTTGTCGGCGGCGCTGATCGTGATTTTGAATTCGTTCGCCATTATTGGACATCCGGCAGTAGGGGTTGCAGCAGGAACGGCTCGGGCTTGAATGCGTCGGGCGGCATCAGCGTGACGTCGGCGCGCGTGCCCTGCGCGTCTCGGATGAAGCTGACCTCGCCGATCAGCCAATTGACCGACGGCAATTTCAGCGCCGGCAGCTCGACCTGTGCGAATTGGTTTGGCGTCCAGAGCTTGCCCGCGCTGTCGCGCCAGCTATCGGCTGTGAGCTCGACGCGGAACGATCGGCCAGCGCGCCGCGCCGCTTCCCACTGCCCGCGCTTTTTCGTGATCGGCCACGAGTAGTAATCGCCTTGCTCGGCGATGATGTAGCGGACGCGCTCACGCGGCGAGCCATCGCGACGTTTGAGCGCCGCCATGGCGTCGTCGACGACCGTCTCGAGGATATCGCCGGTGCCAGCGATATCGTTGAGATCGAAAGCCAGCGTCCTCACGACATATTCGCTGTATCGCTGATCACAGCTAAAGAACGGCGCCGCACGCTGGACGTTCTTGCCCTGCGCGAAGCCGCTCGCATGGCTCGCGCTGCCGATCGGCGCGAGGACGAGCTTCCCCTCCGGTGATTCGTAGACCAGGATCGCCTCATAACGCGCGACGCGCTCGATGACCGAATAGGCGGTTTCACCCCAGATGATGTTGATCTGCGGCACGGGCTCTCCCATGTCGCCGATCGCTTCGACCTGGATTCCGTAGGGCGCGGCGAGTTTCGTAGCGAGCGACAGGATCGTCGCGTTGACGACCTGGTTGCTTGGCCATTGCGCGGCGCAGTCGACCAGATCCCCGCACGTGCCACGGCCTGCGACTTGGATCGCATGTTGGCCGGCGTCGAGGACGGGCATGAAGCGGTCAACGTAGCCGGTGACGACCAGGTCACCGCCGATGCGAACCTCGCACGGATCACCTGGGCGCACGATGACCGAGCTGAATTCGCCGGGATAGCGCTCGGTCATGCCGATCTCGAAATCCCGCGGACACCGCTCAACGCCGGCGGTCACCCGCACCGAAGTCCAGCCGTTTAGCCGCTGCGAATTGACCGTGAGCGTGAGATCGCCGTCGTCGGGCATTAGTCGAGCCGTTTAAAAAACATCCTGTCGAGGTCCTCGATGCGATGCCGCTCGCCGAAAGGCGCCCGCGCCAGGTCGCGGACCCTGTGTGACATTGCGTTGCCGATCCGGAACGAGCCGCAGAGGTGATCCAGCAGATCGCTTTGCAATCCGAGCCGAAACGCCAGCCGATCAGCCATCGCATCTTCGTAGAGGCGATTGCTCTCCGCGATCGCGTTGTCGAGTTCCACAAGAAGCCTGTCGACGCGCGCGCCGTTCGCAACCACGCGAGCGCCGATTTCGCGCATCGTCGCGCGGTCCAGATCGCGGGATAGCGATCCGACTGTTTGCTGTGTGGTTGCGATTTCCGCGGCGAGCGCACGACGGGCTGCGGTGATGGTGTCGAGTTCGTGCCGCGCGCTATCGTTCGGCTTGGGCGCTTTCCGCATTGGGGCACCCCCTCGCACGGTGGCGAGCGCCTCGGCATCCGAGGAATCGGATGCGGCGACCTCGGCCGACAGTTTCGAGGCGCGCCGCTCGAGCGCGGCATCTTCGGCCGTGAGCCGCTCAAGTTTATCGCGTGCGGCACCCAGGCCAGCCGCGAGCTGTTGCTTGTGATCGGTCATTGAGCCCTCCGTGATTTGTCGGTCTTGACCATGCCCCGAGCGGTAGCAACCAGGCCTTCGCCGGCGCGCGTGAGCGGCGGCCAATCCGGCTCGCGGTAATCCGCGCGAAGGCGAGAAAACTCGAACATGCCCCGTGTGCGATCGGCGCGCCGCGCTTCCGATGTTTTGCGTGGCTGGCCTGGCGTCGCCCATGAGCGGGCGAGCGCAACCAGCGCCGCGCCGGCGCGCGTGAGGGAAGGGCCACGTCCTTCGCGATGATCCGCGCCAAGGTGCCCGAAATCGAACGCGCCGGTTGGGCGCTCGGAGCTTAGTGTCGGCACCGGGTCCGCTTGTGCTGGCCGCGCCTCGGCCAACTTGGCGACGCTGCGGACGGCAGCTAGCAAGCCCCGCCCTGCGCGTGTGAGGTAAGGCCCCTCTGGTCCCCGATTGTCGGCGGACAAATGGCCAAAATCGAACGCCACGGTCGGGCGTTCGGAGCTTCGTTCCTGCGCCGGTTGTGCTTGCGCTCTGCGCGCCTCGGGTGCGTTGCCAACGGCGCGCATGCTTCGCGTTCGTGTCCCGGCGCTCTTGGCGATACGACGGGCCGCAGCCAGCGCTGTTTTACTCGCGCGTGAGGCGGAAGAGTTACCGCCCGGGTCCTGATGATCCGCATGAAGGCGAGGAGCATCGGACACTCTGATCGTGCGATCGGAGCGATGGCCGGGCGCTGCGCGCAGCCGTGCTGCGCGGCCCCAAGACTTGAGGCGATTGAGCGCGAGGATGCCCCACAAAGAATCGGTTGGGCGACGGTTCTTGGAGTTGAGCATGATTTCAGCCTTCACAACGCCATCGGAGCGCCCGGGGTCGGGAGCGTGTAAGGCCAGCCGTTGCTCAGGTTGAAAAATGTCTCGCCGTTGGTCGTCTGGGACGTCGCGGCGAGCGCGATCGCAGCGGCTGTGAACACGTCGGCGCTGATCGTCGCGCTGCCGAGGCCGTTGTCGTAGCTCCAGGCGTTCGCCTCGCGCGCCCAATCGCGCGCGCTCTTTTCGGTATCGACCGCCGGCGCTTCGTAAAGCTGCGAGATGAATCTGCAGGCGCGCCCGAAATCGGCGAGGATCGCGGGCCGCGCGAACGGCTGTCCCGTTGAAAGCGTCAGCTCAGGATGCGCATCCGCCACGGTCGCGAGCAGGCCGGGCAGCTCGGCCTCGCTCGGCATGGCGAACGCGCCGGCAATCAAACCGCCAGGCAAGTTCATCGCGCGGCCCTCCGCTTCGGCTCGCCGGCCTGACGCCGGGACGGCCGAGCAGCTTCGAGCACGATGCGCCTCGATGCTTTCCGGAGCAGCTCGACGGCTAGATGCACCGCATCGTCCGGACGGATCGGCGAGAGCTCAAGGCCACGGATGCACAGGTTGTCAGTAACGTGAATTTTGCGAGCGATCATGATGGCGATCGTCTAGCAGCGCGTTGGCGGTTCAAAGCGCAGTCGGCCGCCAACGAGTCGTCTTTTGTTTCAAGGATTTGCCGTATGGTTCGAGCTTTGAGGACCTTCCCATCGGCGAGCGGGCAGCGGGCCATGCGCTCGCGCAATTGCCGGCGCCGATCGTTCATATCATCGGCGATGCGCGGAACGCGCGCGCCGCGCCAGGCGCCGGCGAGCTCCTCGGCCGCGGCGGCAGCGCTGAGTTCAAGAAGGAAATCGGCTCGGGTAGCGCGGATGAATTCGTCTCGCTCCTCGCGTGCGCGGTGCCGCTCCGCAATGCGCGCGAGCGCCAGCAATCGGAGCGCTTCTGCGCGATCGAGCCGAGCGACGACTTTCAGGGCATCAGACACCGCCGGCGCGCTCATTCAGCTCACCGCGTCCTGGTTGGCCGCGAGCGCTTCGCCGATCGCTTGCACGAATTGGCGACGCTCGGCGTCCAGCTCGCGCCGCAGGGCGAGCATGAGTTCTTCCGGCAGGTTCAGCTCGCGCGCGAGCTTCGCCGGCAGCGTGTCAAAAAAGATAGCGTGCTTTCGCAGCACCGGCTCGAGCGTGGCGCGAAGCTTCGCGACGTCGGCGAGGAAGCCAGTCTCGATGGCAAGCCGTCGTTCCTCGCGTTTCGCCCGCACCATCGCCAGGCGTTGCGCCGGCGACAGTCCCTTGATCTCCTCCGGCGGTTCTAAACCGAAATCAAATTGCGAGAAAAACTCGGCGCGCTCGATGGCCGCCGCTTCCTCTTCATCGCGCTTCGCCTTCAGAAAGTCGATGACACGCTGAGGATCGAAGATCCACGAGCGCCCGAGATCGCCGCGCTGCTCAACCGGGAAATCGGGATGGCGCGCGAGCAGATTATCGATCGTCGGCAGTGAGCATTTGAGAATGCGCGTCGCGAGCTCGCGCTTGTTGACCAGCGCGCTACGCATGCCAGCAGCAATAACAAAAACACGAGCCCAGTTTTTTATAGCGCGGCGACGAAACAACGCGCGCGCGCAATGCCCGCGTTTCCGGATGGTCGCCGGAAGGACCCAAATGTTTGTAAGGAGGGCACCCCATCGGGCGCAGTCGCCAAAATGGCCAATTGGCCATTTTCGATCGAGCGTTAGACCGGAGTGAGGGAGGGTGGTGCCCGAATCGGTCGCAGTGGGTTTGGTGGCTTTGAAGGGCCTTTTTGGCTCTATACCCACAAAGTGTCACTTTACGAGTCGATGACACTTTTCGCGCGTAGATTAAAAAGGGGGGGTAAATCCCACCAAACCCACTGCCGAGCATCATGGCGACTCGACCAATTCGAGTTTCCAGAGAACGATCCCGGCATGCGTGCCGTCTGCAACGATGCGCCGCCCGTTGCACACGCGGTCCCGATTGGCCGCCAGCCACTTCCCCAGACGGCGGCTGTTGACGCCAGAATTGCCCTCGCCAGCGACCGCCATCAGAGCGTCGCGAAAGTCGGGGTATCGGAAGCGCAAGCCGCCCGGCATGCCTTCCTCTTCGGATGCGACCGCAATGATCTCGGAAACCTTCTTGCGCCGCTCCATCAGCACCGGGATCTGTTCCCATTGGTCCATCACGGCGCCGAGCGCGCGAAGCTTGGCGTCGGCTTCGCGTGCTCTTTCCATCGTCTCCGCCGGGTCGGCCTGGTCAAGCCAGAGGAGGGCGTTTCGGACCAGGCTGGACCACTCGGAAAACGAGCCGAGTTGCGGCGCGCGCGCCGGCCGGCCGGCGAAATGGAAGGCACGAAGAATCAGCAGCGCGGCGGCTATGTAACGCGGACGCTGTGCCGTCGCGCGCGTGAGCGGATCGTTTTCGAATTCGCGCAGCTCAGGCCGCTCGAGCTGCGGATCGAGGGCGCACATCAGCGTGCGCCTGGCCATGTCGTCGCCGATCTGCAGGTTGTTGCCCGTTGCGAAGATCATGGCGTTGCTCGGCACGTCCGCATTAAACGATTGGCCAAGGATGCGAATGCGCACGGCCTCTTGGGTGACAGCGACACATAGAAGTGAGCCGCCGACGGGCGCCGTGCAGTTATCGAGGGATATGAACGGGTCGCCGGCGATGATGGCCGCTGCAATGCGCTTCTCAGTTTCTTCCTCGAGGCGCGACTGAGAAATCACGCTCGCGCGCTGTCCCGTCGCTATCGAGCAAATGACATCGACCAGGTGCGTCTTTCCGGATCCTGGCACCGGCGACGTAATGGCGTGCATCGGCGCCGTGCCGATCGTGCGTCTTACCGTCGCCGTCAGGATGCCGGAAAGCGCGACCGCTTCGCTTTGCGGATCGACGAACGGATAGGAGGCGATCAGCTCGCGCAGATAGCGAATCGCGGCGAGCGCGTCATCGCGCGTCGGCGTTCCCGAGACGGCGGGAAAGCTTTGCGCGCACGGATCGAAGAGCAGGGCGGTATGCGCGTCATAGCCGGGCACATTGAGAAGCGAACCGTCAGGGCGAAGGGTCGGAGCGGTGATCACGGCCCGGAGTGGCGGGACCTTCCATTGACCTTCTCGAGCTGCGTAGGCCTCGGCGATGTCACGCGGGCAATCACGGAGGACGTAATCGGACGATCGAGCGTCAAATTGAAGAAAGTTTGCGCTCCGCGTCATGCATTCGCGAAGGTGAGGAATTGAAGGGCGCGACATTCGGTAGCTGAGAGTCATGCTGCCGGCGGCGCAGGGCACGCGCTCGATGTACGGCCGCACCAGCATCCCGCCGCGCTGGTATAGCCCCTGGCCACTCTTCAGCAGCGCGGTCTCGGCTTCGTCGACGACGCGCGGCAGCTCGCCGTCGGTCACGCGAATATCGGGGAGATCGGGATCGCGTTCGGCTCGCGCCGCGTGCCGGCGAGCTGCCTTTGCGGCCGTTAGCGAGACCGTGGCGCGCTCGTGCTCGGGGAGCTCCGCATGGGTTGGAGTCCGCGCCTCGGCGATGGTGCTTCGGATCTCTTCCTCGCTCATCGGAAGGTCGCCTGGTTCGGGTGCCAATTGGCACCCAAGGTTGAGGGAGTGCCTCTGGCCGATGGCCAATTGGCCATCGGCGACCTGCCGGTCGCAGCGGACGTTCTGGGCTCCATGGGGATTTCAGCGCGCTCGGGGCGAGATGTCGCCTGGCCAGTCATGGAGATATGCGCTGATCCGAGCGCCGAACTGTTGCCAGCGGCGCGAAAACTCGATGAGCTCTTGAGCGATGTCGGCTCCGAAGTGTGCGCCGAAGCGCGACGTTGCGCGGATACCGTTTGCGAGGTTCCCTGCGGCGTCCGCTATCTCGTTGGCATCCTCGACCACGCCGGCAGGAAAACTCGATCGCCAGTGGTGCGCGGCGAAGGCACTCATCTCATCGGCGAGGACCTCAAGTGCCGCGGCGAGGCCGGCACCGTTATCACGTTCGGGCATCGCCATCGCCGCCCCCTCAACACGCCTTAGGAAGCGCGTTGATGAAGCGGCGGAGCTCGATCTCTTCGATCACCGTCCGCGCGCCACATTTTCGCGCGACGAGCTTGCCGTCTCTCAACGCCTCGTAGAGGGTCGACCGGCTGAGGCCGGTGGCGTCAACAGCTTCGGGGATCGAATAGGAAACTTTGCCAGAATGCTCCATGGACGGCTCCGCGAAATTGCCGTCCGGGTGTACGCGACTGGATCGCGAGTTGTCCGCAACTCAAATCCTCAATGAGGAAATGAGTCTCGGAGACCAGTGAATTCCTACGCTTAAGAAAGGCCGAGCTCGCGCCAGAACCTATCGAATGTCTTCGGGTGCCAGCCTGAATCGCTTTCTTCCTTGGCGGCTTCCTTGAGAATCGTCCGATACACGTGCCGGCGATTCGATAGGTTGCCCCGGGCCGAGACGTACTCTTTCAACCTTGTGAGCATAGGATTTTCACGCCGAGCGCGCGGCCGTCTCTCCTCCGCATTGCCCGGGCGCTCAAGCCGCACGTCATGAAAAATGGGCGGGTTGCGGTCGGAGAATGAAAAGCTGCGATCAGCAAAATTGATAGCCGCAGTAAAACATCTCTCTACAGAACCCAAGCCATGCCGGTGAACGGGGACGGATCCTCGAAACGCAGATGCATAGATCCGCTTGAGTTCCCCAACGTGCTTGTCGTCGCGACCAAGGGCGATGAGCCTTTCAGATTGCAACTGTTCGATCAGTTCTCGCGCGACTGCCTCCATCGTCCGCAACACGCGGCCTTCTGGCGTCGAATCCCTTGCGACGACCGCCACCGGGACATTGAGCCACCGGCCCATCCTTACCACGCGCCCGTTTCTTGCGGCCGAGATCTCACAATCGCGCACGGCGGCATCGTGCGCATCGAGAAGCGCGGCGGGTACGAATTGCCGCCATTCATGCGGTATAGGCGGTATCGGCTGCATTGCGCCCTCCGCTGGGCTCCGCAAAGTGGTCGGCGCAGAAGGCGCGTGCGGTACGCGCTTTTCGGCCCGTCGGCCTATCCGCGCCGATTGAATCTAGCCGGCGCTCGCCTTGAGTCTCACGACGTTGTCACCTTTCGACGCCGGCGCCGTTGCACAAAAATTTGCCCACGCATTCATGAGCCGCGTCCGCTTCTCCAGAAGATCGCCGCGGCGATACGCAGCTTCGACCTTGTCGTCAATCGCATGCGCCAACGCCATTTCGACCACCTCGCTCGGGAAATTCGTGCGCTCCGCAGCCCAATCGCGAAACGTCGAGCGGAAGCCGTGAACCGTTATGTCGTCTCGCCCCATTCGCCTCAGCACCATCGTCATCGCCATATTGCTGAGCGGCTGATCCCGGCCCGGTCCAGGGAACAGGTAGCCAGCTGCAGCTTCGCCTGCCAGCTCGAGGGCGCGCGGGGCGAGGGGCACGCGGTGCTCTTTCCCGGCCTTCATGCGCTCGCCGGGCACCGTCCATATCTTCGACGCCGCGCTAACCTCCGACGGCTGGGCGCCGATCGTCTGTTTGGTCCTCGCAACGGTTAGGATCGTAAATTCGAGTGCGCGCGCGGCAGCGCCGCCTTGATTCCGTAGATCCGCGAGGAAAGCCGGCAGCTCGTCAAAGGGAAGCGCAGCGTGGTGTTTTACGGCGCGCACCTTCGTCGGCGCCGGCAAAATCTTATCAAGATGCCCGCGCCAACGCGCCGGGTTCTCGCCGGTGCGCCAGCCATGCACCGTCGCAAAATCAATGATTGCCTCGATTCGCCCTCGGAGCCGGCTCGCGGTTTCGGGTATCTGACGCCAGATCGGCTCAATCACTTTAAGGACGAGCCCGGCATCGATCGCCTGGATCGACACCGCTCCAATCTCCGGCTCTGCGTAGCGCTCCAACGTCGTTTCCCACTGCGCCGCGTGCTTAGGGTTTCGCCAGTCGGCGCGGTTCGCGGCAATGAATTTTTCCCTGACCTGCTTAAAG
Organism: Alphaproteobacteria bacterium; assembly: GCA_028871455.1. GTDB lineage: Bacteria > Pseudomonadota > Alphaproteobacteria > ATCC43930 > CGMCC-115725 > REEB95. Next base: position 237,246 of record JAGWNF010000003.1, on the reverse strand, counting down.
GTCATCGCGCTCGCCGCAGCCAATGCCGCAGCGGCGCGATCAGCTTTGCGCACATCGATTGGATCTTTCCCTGCGTCGCGGATGCGCCGGCACTCGGCCGCTTTTTCGCGTGCGGCGGCCAGCCCGATCACCAATACGGACCCGAGGCCCATGTCGCGGGTGCGTCCGTTGACGCCGTAGCGATATATCCAGGATTTGGTGACGCGGTCGCGTCCGTCGCCGGTGACTTGAAGATAGAGCCCGGCGCCATCGGCATACATGCCGGGCTCTTTCAACCGCGCCACCTGGAGCGCGCTCAGCTTCGCGATGACCTGACCCATGGCTTACCCATGCCTATACCCATGACTATATATTGGATTGTAATGGACACGCGGCCATCCACGCAAATGTAAAAACTAGGAAAACAGCCGGTTTCAAGACCAGCCACTGTCCAAGGGCGTCCATATATGGATGTTCTGGCGGATGGGGTGGGATTCGAACCCACGACACGGTTGCCCGTGTGCCGGTTTTCAAGACCGGTGCCTTAAACCGCTCGGCCACCCATCCGCGCCGATTATCTTCGATCTGTGCGCGCGCAGGGAAGCCCGTCGCCGGTCAGAGCACGACGCGGGCGATCTCCTTGTGGGGCCGAACCGACGTGAAGTGCCGGTTGCGCATGGCTTCGTCCATGAACGCGATGACCTGCACGACGAAGACCATGTCGACGACGGTGCCGTCCGTCGATAAGGGCATGAACAGAACCTTCACATCGCGTTCGACCTCGCTGCCTGATTCATAGAAGAACAGGCTCTCCGAATATACCGGCCGCCGCTCGCTGACGCATTGGTCGTAGAGGCCGACGACGTGGTCCCGGTATTCCTAGTCCTTGAGCGCCGCATCGAGCGTGAGGCCGGTGGCATCGATGCCGTGCGCCACAACACAGGAGGTGCCGACGAGCCGATAACGGTAGCGACCCGGTCCAAGGACATCGACCAGCATCACATGCGGCAATATCCGCTTCATCTCGCTGGGGTCGAGATCGGCGCGCGCGGGCATTGGACGATCGCCGCGCTTACGCTGCCAATATGCATAACTCTCGGCGATGATCGGTTGCGTGATCGGCGACGGATCCATCTGCAACTTTCATTCGCTGTGTTGGGCAGCTTGGCGCAGTTCCGGACCATCCGGTTACGTCGGTCGTAAGCGCGGCCGACGACTGTCGAATTATGACCTTTCGGTCGCCTATTATCGACGCCACATTACAGGAATTTTATGCGATCTGCTGCCGTGATCGGCGCAAACCGGGTCGCTTTTGGCTGCGCGATTGGCCTAGAGTGGGGCGACCACCTCGTTCGATCGGCGCCGGCGGCGATCGCGCGGCTACAGCGAAAACACCGATCCGTTCATCCACGTCTTGCGCCTTCTGGCGTTCGTGTTGATCAGCGTCGCCATCGTCCGCAAGAACGTCGAATTCCGGCCCTGAGCGGGCCGAGCGCGGCCAGTCGCCGCGCATGCCGCGCGCGACGGCGGCGGCGAAACCTTTTCATCGCTGCACCGGTTTGACCGGTGCAGATCCCACGCACGGAAGGGCTGGTTATGGCGCACGATATCGATTCAGCAATTGCGATGATTCACGGCGTGTTGGCCTGGCTGCCGGGCTGGCTCGCGGCAGTCGTCATCGTCGCCGCGACCGTTCTGGTTGCGCTCGCGCTGCACGGATTGGGCCTGCGCTTGACGCGTGGATCGCGCCTCGGCCGCAGTCATATCGGGCGGCTGCTTATCGAGCGGGGAGCCGGACCGACGCGCGCCGTGCTGGTTCTGTTCGGCATCGGCGTCGCGATCCCGGCGCTCGGTCTCGGCGCGTCGGCAACCCAGACGCTGGAGAACGTGGTATTTGCGCTGTTCCTCCTGGTGGTCGGCTGGGCGGCGAGCGCCGGCATCGGTCTCGTGGGGGACTTGTACCTCGGCCGCTACCAGCAGGGGCTCGAAGACAACGCCTTGGCGCGCAAGCATGTCACCCAAGTGCGCGTGCTGCGCCGGACAATAAAGGTCTTAATCGGCATCATCAGCCTCGGTGCGGCGCTGATGACGCTGCCATCGGTCCGGCAATATGGCATCAGCCTGTTCGCTTCGGCGGGCGCCGCAGGCATCATCGTCGGCTTGGCAGCGCGGCCCGTGCTTTCCAATCTGCTCGCCGGGATCCAGATCGCGCTGACCCAGCCGATCAAGATCGAGGACGCCGTCGTCGTCGAAGGGGAGTGGGGCTGGGTCGAGGACATCACCAGCACCTATGTGGTGGTGCGTATCTGGGACTGGCGCCGCTTGGTGGTGCCGCTGAGCCGCCTGCTCGAGCAGCCGTTCCAGAACTGGACGCGCGAAAGCGCGTCGCTCATCGGCTCGGTGCGTCTCTACGTCGACTACACGATGCCCGTCGAGCCGATCCGCCGCCAACTCGACGCCATCGTGCATGAAAGCAAGCTATGGGACGGCAACGTCGTCAACCTGCAGGTGGTCGAAGTCACGGCGGAGGCGATCGAGCTGCGTGCGTTGGTGAGCGCGCGCAACGCGGGCGACGCCTGGGACCTTCGCTGCTACGTGCGCGAGCAGCTCATCGCCTATCTCCAGGCGGAAATGCCGCACGCGCTGCCGCGGCGCCGCTTCGAGATCGACAATCCGCGGTCGCATACGCCGGAACCGACCATTTCGTCGATGGGGCGGCCGCGCCGTACGGCCACGTCGTGAACCCGCGCCGGTCGCGCACCGGCCCAATTTCACTGCACGATGATGGTGCCGACCATCCCAAGGCCTTCGTGATGCGTGCAGAAATAATGATATGTGCCAGGTGCGGCAAAGGTGTGCAGGAAAACGTCGCCGGCGGCTATGTCACCGGATGCGAATGGTGCCACGCCTAGCGGCAGCGCCGCATCGGCCGGCTTACTGGCCTCCGCCGGATTGAAGCTCACCGAGTGCGTGATCGGCGACGTGTTGCGCCATTCGACGATCTGGCCCGCCTTGATGGTAACGGTCGCCGGCGTGAAGCTGGTGAAGCCCATGTCGACGACGGCGGCGGCGCGAGAATCGGGCGGTCCGTGCGCGGCCCCGCTCAGACCGCAACCCGCCAGAACGGCGGCACACGCCAATATCAGCCAGGACTTCCCGCATCTCATGGTGCGAAGGGTTAGCGTCGCACGCCGATCGGCGCAAGTCACGAACGCGAGATCGAATCCGGATCAATCACATCGGCGCAGGCGTCGGTTGGCGTGGCAGCAACATGCCCCACGATCGGAACCGCCTTGATCACACCGGAGCCGACCCGACACGGCGCGGCGACGACACCGCAGCCGGCGAGCGCAAACGCGCCCGCCATCGCCGCAAAAAGCCACAGCTTGCGCAGCATCACGACCTCCGCGAACCTACGAACTCTAAGAAATTAGACGCGAAAGGTTTGGGAAGGTTCCGTGGCTAGTGTGCGACCGCCGATGCCGGCGCGCGCACCGCCGAAAATTCCGAAGCGCACGGTATCAGGCTCTCACCATCGGCCGCGTCAGCGGCGAAAAGCGGTTGCTTGCGTTCATTTATCCTCCCGTCGCCCGGCCATCCGCACGCCGGTTGTGTTGAACATAGCACGGGGGAACTGCCCACCAAACCCGCGGCACGGCCCTGAAACGCGGCAACGGGCCAACCGCCTCCTCGGTAAATGATCGGATCGTCGGTGCCTTAAAAGCGCCACGAAGCCATGGCGACATTCTCCACGAGGCACCCGCGCGTGACGTTCTTCAGAGGATAGCGCGGCGGTGCCGTTATACGGCTGATTTCGGTATTCGTCTCCAACCCCACAAACAACTCCGAGGACCATATGATTGATTCCACCAAACGACATGGCACGTTCGCCGGCGTTATCGCCTTGGCGGCTGCCTTGTTGATCGCTCCGGCATTTGCACAGACCTCGAGCGCGCCGTCACCCGCACCAATGCCGCCGACTGCTGCACCAGCACCGGCACCGTCGACGAAGGCTCCGGCGAAACCGACTTCGCGACGACTGTCGGCCATGGAAGCACATATCCGCAGCTTGCATGCTCGCTTGCACATCACCGCGGCGCAGGAGCCGCAGTGGGAACAGGTCGCGGCGACGATGCGCGAGAACGCCGAGACCATCGATCGCATGGTGCGTGAGCGCAACGCGAAGCTGCGCACGATGACTGCCGTCGAGAACCTCAAAACCTATGCCGCCATCGCCGACGCGCATGGCGACGGCCTGAAGAAGCTCGTGCCGGCGTTCGACAACCTTTATCAGGTGATGTCGCCGGCGCAGAAGAAGAACGCGGACGCGGTGTTCCGCGCCATCGCCGAGCACTATGCGCGGCGTGCTGCGCCGAAGACCAAGCCCGCGACGCCGCCGGCGCAAAAGTAGGGAGGTGCGAATGCGCAATCGGATCAGTCTTCCGGCTCGCGCGATTTTCGCCGTTGTCCTGGCGGCGGCGATGATCGGCGCGGCGGCCACGGCGTTCGCCGATGAAGGTCACGGCTGGGGTCATGATCAAGACCGCGGCGACTGGCACGAGCACCACGAGCGGAGCTACTACTACAATCAGCCTAGTTATTATTACTATCCACCGCCGCCGCCGGTGGTGTACGCGCCGCCGCAGCCGATCTACGCGCCGCCCGTGGCGCCGTCGATCGGCCTGTTCTTCAATATTCGTTGAACCCGGCAGTCCTACCGCGTTCGCAAGGAAGCCGCGCGTCAACCGCGCGGCTTTTTTGCGTTCGAGATTGCGCCAGACGTCAGCCGGCTTGGGCGCGCGATGGCGCTAGTGCGGCGCTGAGCGCCTGATCGAGCTGCTCGACGACGCCGCTCCAGTCGGTGCCGTATTCGCGGCGGAAGAGCCATGTCGCGGTGCCATGGGTGCGCGGTGTTGGCGCATCGGCCGGCAGCAGGATCCAGGCGGGAATGCCGAGCGCGACGGCGGTGGCCGCAATCCGGTTGTCGCCGCCGATGACCAGATCGAGCTGGCTCACCAGCGCCGCTGCGTCCGCCGGCGCGCTTTCGGCAATGGCGAAATCACCGATCTGGGCGCCGTAGGTGTTACGCGCCGCCTGGATCGCCGCACGGCGATCGAGCGCATAAAAGCGGAGGCCCGGCTGCGACAGTACCGGCGCAAGATCCGACAGCAACGGTGTCTCGCCGTCGAGCGCGAGACCGATCTTGAGTCCGTCGCTGGCGAAGAAACGGGCATAGCCGGCGACGCGCGCCGGATCGATGACCGGCACGGGCTCGGCTGCGGCGGCGAACAGCGTCAGCGAGTTCGCAATCTCCTGCGCGATGCCGAACCAGCCGCCACCGTTCTCGTGGAACAGCAGCAGTGACGGATACCATGGACTCGCCGATTGGCCGACCGGCCAGCGCCAATGCGCATCGCGACCCAGCATCACCCAACCGGGCCGGCCCAGCGCGCCGGCGATATGTGCTATCGGGCCATCCGCCGCGATCACCAGGTCGAGCCGACCGACCACTGCGGCCGCGGCGGCGTAATCGCCGAGGCAGCCGGAGAGATCGGTGAGCTTGTCGGCGAGGCCCGCCGCCGCAGCGCTCGGTCCCGCGGGATCGAGCGCGAAGAGGCGGACGTTCGGGATGGCGAACAGAGGTGCAAGCTCGGCGAGGCTCGGCGCGCGAGCACCGCTTTCGCCGCTCCAAGCGAGCCCGACCTTGAAACCGCCGCCAGCGAGCTGCGTCGCATAGGCGTCGGCACGCTCAGGATCGGCGGCGACGTACGGCGTGTCGGCGGGGATCGCGTCGCCGCGCAGATCAAGACGATGCGGCAGGCTGCCGATCGGTAGGTGCGCGTCGCAAGGCGGATAGGGACCACCGAGCGCTACGACGGCATCGACGCCGGGCGCCGAAGCGATCAGCCACAGCAGCTCGGGCGCCGCCGCAATGACAATGCGCCCGACGAATGCGTGCAGATTATAGGCGAAGCGCACCAGCCGGATCGTCTCGCTCGCACCGGCATCGCTCCACAATAGGAGCGTCCGGTCGTCGCCGAGCACGCGGCCGTCCCATAGCGGCGCCGGCATCTCGGGCATCGCCGTCTGTTGCCAGCGCCACTCGTATTCGGGGGCCCCGGCGGCGACGTCGCCGGCGGCGAAGCGCGCCTCGGCAAGGGCGACATGCAGGGCGGCGCGGTCGGGCTTGGCGGCCACGGCGCGCTCGAGATAGGCGATGGCTTCGGATGGCTTACCGGCGTCGCGCAGTATCTGTCCGGCCAGCACCAGTGCCTCGGGACGATCGGGTGCGAGGGTCAGCGCCAAGCTGGCACATTCCGCCGCCGGCGCGTCGCGACCCTGAGCGCGCAGCACATGGCCGGTGCTGACGAGTAGGTCGGGCGATTTCGGATGGAGAGCGAGACCGCGGCGCAACTGGCGCTCGGCTTCGTCAAGCCGACCGCTTTGGCGCAGCACGTTGGCGAGATTGTTGATGATTGCGAGGTCATTGGGCGCCGCGCTCAGCGCGGCGGTGAGGAAACGGGTCGCTTCGACGCGCTTGTCGGTCTGCGCCAGCGCGGTGCCGTAGAGGAAGAGGAGCTCGGTGCTCGCTGGCGCGGTCTGCAACGCAAGACCCAGCCAATGCTCGGCGTCGGCGAAGCGGCCCTGCCGCAACGCCTCCCGGCCGGCGCCGATGAGGTCTCCCGAAATCGCGTTCGCCATTGCATCGAACGTAGTGAAAAATGATTTACGAAATGCCTTACGCCGGGGCCCTGGAGCGCATTTCACCCGCGCGGACACCGCTCGAATGCCGCGGAACGGCCCGATCTACGCCTTAATGCCGACATGGTTGACACCGACACTCCGAGTCAGCCCATCGCGGGCGGTTTGGTTAAGTCGCGGTTAAGGAGTGGATCATGCGGTGGCGGATGGCGGGCGAAGTCGAACTCGACGAGCTTCTCGGCGACGCCTTGATGGTGCCGGTGGTGCGCAGCGCCGGCGTCAGCACGGACGATGTCCGGCGCCAGCTCACCGAGCTAGCGCGGCGCCTGGGTCACCGAGCCGCGCCATCCGCCGTCTTCACGCTGCGGGGCGAGCGTCTGACGCCCTGAGCGGTTCCACCGGCGCCGCCGGGAACGCGAAGACAACCATCAGACCCGGATTGTTGTCCTGAAGCCGCACCGTGCCGCCGTGCAACGTCGCAACGGCGCGGACCAGGCTGAGGCCGAGACCGTTGCCGGGCGTCGAACGGCTGCCTTCAAGCCGCACGAAGCGATCGAACACGACGTCGCACCGGTCTGGCGGAATGCCCGGGCCGCTGTCGGCGACCTCGATGCGCGCGCTGTTCCCGTCGCGGCCGACCGTCAGCGAGACGCGGCCAGCCAGCGTGTATTTCAAGGCGTTGTCGAGCAAGTTGGCGATCGCCTGCGACAGCAGGTGGCGGTCGCCGCGCACCGGCAGCGTATCGGGCACGTTGATGACCAGCGTCAGCCCTTTCTCGTCGGCGACGGGCTCGTAGAGCTCGGCGACGTTGCGCGCGATCTCGGCAAGGTCGACCGTGGTCGTCGTGTCGCGGCGCGAGCCGGCCTCGGCCTCGGCGATGCTGAGCAGTGCGTTGAAGGTACCGAGCAACTGGTCGGCCTCGGCGATGGTCTCGCGCAGCACCTCGGCATAGCGCGCGGTGTTCGGCTTTTCGATCAGCGTCACCTCGAGCCGCGAGCGCAGGCGCGACAGTGGCGTGCGCAAATCGTGCGCGATGTTGTCGGTGACCTGGCGCATTCCGACCATCAATCGTTCGATCTGGTCGAGCATCGCGTTGAGATTGCTGCCGAGCTGGTCGAACTCGTCGCCGCTGCCGGTCAGCGGGATGCGCTGGGCGAGATCGCCGTGAATGATGTGGCGCGTGGTATTGGCGACGGATTCCACGCGCCGCAGCATCTGCCGCGTCATCAGCAACCCACCGACGATGCCGAGCGCAAGGCTGATCAGCGCCGCCCAGGCGATGGTGCTAAGGACACGCTGGCGGAACGCGGTCGCATCGCGTAGGTCGCGCGCTACCAGCAGGCGGTCCCCGCCGACGATGAGCTGCGTGCCGAGCGCGGTATGCGTCTGGGTGCCGTGGGGGGTGTGGACCTCGAACGGGAAGGTGATCCAGCCCGGCTTCACCGGCGTCGTCCGCTGCGGCCACCCCGACAAATTGCCGGCGACCTCATGCAGAAACGGGTCGGTCATGATGTAGATCATGTTGTCGACCCGCTCGTTCAGGCTGCGCTCCCGCACCAGCGCGACCAGACCGGCGAGGCCGAGCTGCTCGTACTGTTCCTGCAGGCCGCGGATCTCGGCGCCGACCGTCTGCTCGACTTGGCCTTCGATGAAGCCGGCGGTCGACAGGTAGAAGAAGGCGAAGAGTGTCAACACCGACGCCGCGAACAGTGCGAAATAGAGCGCGGCGAGGCGGAAGGCGTTGGTGTTGAAGAAGCGGCCCAAGGGATTATTCGGCGCTCAAGCGATAGCCGGCGCCGCGCACCGTCTGGAGCATAGGATGGGCGAAACCCTTGTCGAGCTTCTGGCGCAGCCGGCTGATATGTACGTCGATGACGTTGGTCTGGGGATCGAAATGATAATCCCAGACGCTTTCGAGCAGCATGGTGCGCGTTACCACCTGGCCGGCGTGGCGCATCAGGAATTCGAGCAGGCTAAATTCGCGGGGCAGGAGCTCGATCGCTCGACCCTGGCGCGACACGGCGCGCGCCAGCAGATCGAGCTCGAGATCGCCGACCTTGAGCTTAGTGGTGGTCGGTATCTGCGGTCCGCGGCGGATCAGCGCCTCGACGCGCGCCAGCAGCTCGGCGAAGGCGAAAGGCTTGACGAGATAGTCGTCGCTGCCGGCGCGCAGACCCTTGACGCGATCGTCGACCGCGCCGAGCGCGCTCAGGATCAGCACGGGCGTGCGGATGTTGGCGGCGCGCAGCGCGGCGATGAGCGAAAGTCCGTCCATGCCCGGCAGCATGCGGTCGACGACAAGAGCGTCGTAGCCGCCGCTCGAGGCCATGAACAGGCCGTCGCGGCCCTCAGACGCCTGATCGACGACATAGCCGGACTCCGCCAGGCCCTTGGCGATGTACGCCGCGGCCTCGCGGTCATCCTCGATGACCAGGAGTTTCATGGCGGCGACCATAGCGCGGGCGCGACGCTACGGAAATCGTCACCGTGATGCCACGCCCCGCAGCCGCGGCGGGTATTTTGGCTTTGTTTCGCGGAATTTAATTTTTTTTGCGGTCGCGATCCCTCAGGTGAGGGTGACGTAGAGCGCGACGAACCAGCCGAACAGCAGCACGGCGATGGCCTGGCCATCCCAGCCGCCGGCGATGCGTTTGGTACGGAGCATCATGGCTTTCCTCCACTTGAGGGGAGGACGCTAGCATAGGAACAAAAGAGGAACAAGCCTCCATTTCGCAGGGGCATATCGCGGACCGGCCCACCGGGAACGCGCTCTGGGCTCAAGACCCGTGTATTCTTCCGACCCGCTTTCGACGCTCGCAACGACCCGCCGGCGGTCTGCCGGCTCCAAGAAGGGGGCACCGATGGCATCAGCTTTGGACACCGACCGGTCAGCCGCCGCGGCTGGTCCTGGGAGCAGTGTTTGCTGTTCGCGGCGTGGCTTTCTCCAATCGTCCGTCGCCGGCGTGGCCGCCGGAATATTGACGGGATCCGGTGCGGCGCTGGCCGTGACGTCGGCGGCGCGCGCGCAAACGACCATGAATCCCGAAGCGGCGCTTCATGAAATGATGGCGGGGAACCGGCGCTTTGTTGAAGGTCGCATGACGTCCTTCAACGACGATCTCAAAGCGCTGAAGGCGAAAACGTTCGAGAAGCAGGAGCCGTTCGGTGCCGTGCTTTCCTGTGCGGATTCGCGCGTTCCGATCGAGCTGATTTTCGATCAAAGCATCGGACGCCTGTTCGTCACGCGCGTTGCCGGCAATGTTGCCTCGTCGGAGATTATCGCCAGCCTCGAATACGGCGTCGCGGTCCTCGGGACGAAGGCGATCATCGTGATGGGTCATGCCAATTGCGGCGCCGTCAAAGCTTCGATCGATGCGAAAGCTGTTCCGGGACAGATCAGCGGGCTTTACCGCTATATCCGACCCGCCGTGGACCAGGCCGGGCGCAACCTTGAGGCCGCAACCAAGGCGAACGCGCGAATTCAAGCCGCGTTGCTGCGCGAATCATCGCCGGTCATCGCCGACGCGTTCAAGAAGGATCAACTCAAAGTCGTTGCCGCCTATTACGATCTTGCAAGCGGCAAAGTCAGTTTGCTCGACTAGCCGGTTGTTTTGAGCCTTCCGCCGCCTTGATCGGCGCCACCTCGCGTCGCGCCGCTTTGTTGCTGGCCCTGTCCATCAGCCATGCCGCCTTCGACCTTTCGGAGAATTCGAAATCCATGAGGCCCCGCTTTGGTCGACTCGGAAGAATAGGGCATATTGCGATGATGACAAAGCGAGCGGCGCTCGTCGCGCTTATTCTGCTATGCGGCTTAGCGGGATCCGCCATGGCGCGTGAGATCACCGTCGGCACCGTCGCCGACATCTTGACCGCGCTGCAGCGTGCCGAACCGGGCGACGTCATCACCATCGCGCCGGGCCGTTATGTGCTGCCGCCGATCCGGATTCATCACGGGGGCACGCCGGGTCATCCGATCACGCTGCGCGCGCGGCGCTTAGGCGATGTCATGCTGACGTCAGACGCCACCGAGTTCTTCAAGGTATCGGCGCCGGACTGGGTATTCGAGAATCTCGATATCGCCGGCGCCTGTCCGACCGACACCGACTGCGAGCATGCCTTCCACATTGTCAGCGGCGCCGATCGCACGCTGATCCGGCACAACCGTGTCCACGACTACAACGCGCATATCAAGGGCAACGGCGAGGGCGGCCGGTTCCCGAACGACGTGCGGATCGAGGACAACTGGCTCTTCGGCACGCATGTGCGCCATACCGACAATCCGATCGCGACGATCGACGTGGTCGGCGGCAAACGCTGGGTCGTGCGCGGCAATCTGATCGCCGACTACGGCAAGACCTTCGACCATCCGGCGACACGCACCGACGACTATGGCTATGCGCTGTTCTTCAAGGGTAACTCGTCCGGCACGCTGATCGAGCACAACGTCGTGTTGTGCGCCGACCGGCTGTCGCATCTGCGCTATACCCGCGGCCTGTCGCTTGGCGGCAGTGGCACCGGTCCCGAATTCTGCGAGGGCAGCTGTGACCACGACGAGAATCGCGACGGCGTCATCCGCGGCAATGTCGTGCTGGCCTGTCCGGCCGAGCCCGGCATCTATCTCTTCCGCGCCGCCAACGCGCAGGTGACCGGCAACACGCTGATCAGCACCGGTGGCGTCGTGGCGATCTCGCCCGATACTAGCGCGACCGTCACGGACAACACGGTGGACGGTGGTGGCGTCGTCGCCCAAGCCGGCGCGCGTCTCGATCTCGGCCACAGCTTCCATATCGGCGGCAATCCACACATGGTGCCGCCGGACTTCGCCCGGCGCGCGATTGCCGCCTATCGCCGTTATTGGGATGCGCTGACGAAGCGCGATCGCTAGCGCGTTTCAGCCCTGCGGCTGGAAGGGGATCGCGCCGTCGTCGAGCGGGCCGGTGGTGGCGCGCGCGGCGATGCCAAGCGGCGTCAGCGGAGCGTAGGTCGGCCGCAGGCTGAAGCCGTCGGAGCTGCCAGGATCGACACCGGCGCCGATCGCTGGCGAGCCGGACAGCAAGCGATAGTCGTAATGCGCCGCGTCGGCGAAGCGTACGTTGGAAACGACGCGGTTGCCGCGGCTGCCATTAGCGTTGAGCACGCCGGCGTCGACATGCGCGCCGGCGAGCACGTTGTTGACGAAGACGCCGGCGCCGATGATCGGCATGCCAGGCCCGGCCATGATGTTGTCGGCCACATAGGCAGGATCGGGAGAGCGTGAGCGGATGAACAGGCCGGAGCTGCGGTTCATCACCATGGTGTTGCCGACGACATAGAGCTTCTGCGACGGATTGGTCGGGCCTTCCATCGCATAGGCGATCATGGCGTAGTTCTCGGCACGCGGCCCTTTCTCGATGACGTTGCCGATGATGTAGGTGCGGCCGCCGTTCGACACGTCGATCGAATAGCTCGCGGTGTCCGAGTAATCGATGATGCGGTTGTAGAGGATGTAGTTGTTGAGCGCGCGCGTCTTGACGTGATGGCCGGTCACGGTGTCGTGGAAATAGCTGCCGCGCAGCACGAAATTGCGCACCTGCCCGATATAGATGCCGTGGGTCGAGCCGCTGGTCGTGCCGTTATGCGCGAATTCCGAATTCTCGATGACGATGTCGCTCTGAGGATTGGGAGCGGAGAGCAAACCGTCTTCGTTGTCGTGGATGTAGACATTGACCAGCGTCAGGCCGGCGCCTTCGGCGCGGATGGCGGCGCCATTGCCGTCCGCCACCTTGCAGCCCGAAAACTCGATGTTCGAGATGCGGATCTTGTTGCCGTGGGTCACCCAGATCGCCTTGCCCTGCGCCGCATCGCCGTCGGCGTAGAGATGCGGCCGGCCGCCGACGCCGCGGATGACGATGTCGTTCTGGTTCCACACCGCGACGTCACCGCGGTAATCGGCGGCGTCGATCTCGACGATGTCGCCGTTGCGCGCTTCCTTGGCGGCCTGGCTCGGCACCTTGAGCTCGCGGCTCGGGCCGACATGCAGGACGCGGCCGCTCGGATGATCGGGCCGCATGGGCGGAAAGACCAGCGCGTTGGGCGGTGGATGGACGCCGCTATCGCGCGATTCGGCTGGTGCGCTGGCCGCGGCGGCGGTTGAGGCGGGCGCGAGCGAGATCGGCGCGGCCACGGCGGACGATGCGGCGGCCGGCGCCGGGACGGCCGAACCGGTGAAGCTCAGCGACTCGATGTCGCCCGGCTGGACCGGCACCGTGATCACCTGGCCGTCGCGCAGTTTGATGATCATGTCGGCGAGGGAGGGCGTGGCGGCCAGCACCAGGGCGGCCACCGCAAGGGCAATGGCGCGGCGGAAGAGCATCGGGAACGACCGGAATAAAAATGTTTCAAAACCAATATATCACAGAGAATTGTTAATCTGTCGCTTTAGAATATGGTTAACGCCCCTATGTTGGATTAAGCATCGTCGGCCGAACGTGGTTAACGCCGTTCCGCCGCCTGTGGCGACAGGTCGCAAATCCCTGACGAGAAAAGGGTTGTTTCGGCTTGAAAGGCGCGATTTAGTGCCGACCTAAATGAGTACCGAAACAGTCCTAAATATCAACGGTTGGCAATGATCATTCTCAGTAAGCTGGCCGATTATGGCGTCATCGTTGCGACCCAACTGGCGGCCCAGCCGGACCGGCAGATGAATGCCGCAACCCTGGCGGAACAGGCGCGGCTGCCGCGCGCCACGGTGGCCAAGCTGCTGAAGGCGCTGGCGCATGGCGGCGTCGTGACCGCTTCGCGGGGCGCGTCGGGCGGTTACCGGCTGGCGCGGCCGGCCGAGACGATCTCGATCGCCGAGGTGGTAGCCGCGATTGACGGCGCCATCGGCGTCACCCAGTGCACGATCCACGGTCCGGATTGTACGCGGACGGAGTTCTGCTCGACCAAGCCGCACTGGAAACGGATCAACGACGCCGTCGGCACCGCACTGGCGGCGATGACGCTGGCCGAGATGACGCCGGCCGCCATCTTCGCCCAGTGGGTGAAGCTGCCGCCGAAACCCGGCCCGAAAGAGGGGCAGGGAGCCGCGCCATGACCGACACCACCGCCGCCCGCAATCTCGCGCCGCTGCGCGAAGGCTACAAATACGGCTTCGTCTCCGACATCGAGAGCGAAAGCGCGCCGCCGGGCCTCAATGAGGACACCGTCCGCTTCATCGCGGCGAAGAAAGGCGAGCCGCAATGGCTGCTCGACTGGCGGTTAGAGGCATTCCGCAAGTGGCAGACCATGGAGAGCCCGCATTGGGCCAAGCTCCGGATCGCGCCCATCGACTATCAGGCGGCGACCTATTATTCCGCGCCGAAGCGCCAGAACGCGCCTAAATCGCTCGACGAGGTCGATCCCGAGCTCCTCAAGACTTACGAGAAGCTCGGCATTCCGCTCAACGAACGCGCGGCGCTGGCTGGCGTCGCGGTCGACGCGGTGTTCGACAGCGTCTCGGTCGCGACCACCTTCAAGCGGACGCTGGCCGAGCTCGGCATCGTCTTCTGTTCCTTCGGCGAGGCGGTGCGCGAGCATCCCGAGCTGGTGCGCAAATATCTCGGCACGGTCGTGCCGCAGGGCGACAATTTCTACGCCGCGCTCAACTCCGCGGTCTTCAGCGACGGTTCCTTCGCCTATATCCCGTCGGGCGTGCGCTGCCCGATGGAGCTCTCCACCTATTTCCGCATCAACGCGGCGAAGAGCGGCCAGTTCGAGCGCACGCTGATCGTCGCCGACAAGGGCGCCTATGTCAGCTATCTCGAAGGTTGCACCGCGCCCCAGCGCGACGAGAACCAGCTCCACGCTGCCGTCGTCGAGCTGATTGCGCTCGAAGGCGCCGAGATCAAATACTCGACGGTGCAGAACTGGTATCCCGGCGACGCTGAAGGCAAGGGCGGCATCTACAACTTCGTCACCAAGCGCGGCGCCTGCCGTGGCGCGCGCGCCAAGATCTCGTGGACCCAGGTCGAGACCGGCTCGGCGATCACCTGGAAATATCCGAGCTGCATCCTCGAGGGCGACGATTCGGTCGGCGAGTTTTACTCGGTGGCGATCACCAACAATTTTCAGCAGGCCGACACCGGCACCAAGATGCTGCATCTCGGCCGCAACACGCGCTCGACCATCATCTCGAAGGGCATCTCGGCCGGCCGCGGCCAGAATACCTATCGCGGTCTGGTGCGCGTCCAGCCCAAGGCCGAGAACGCGCGCAACTACACGCAGTGCGACAGCCTGCTGATCGGCGATAAATGCGGCGCGCACACCGTGCCCTATATCGAGGCGCGCAATCCGACCGCGCGCATCGAGCACGAGGCGACGACGTCCAAGATCAGCGACGATCAGATGTTCTATTGCCAGCAGCGCGGCCTGTCGAAGGAAGATGCGTTGTCGCTGATCGTCAACGGCTTCTGCAAGGAAGTGCTGAAAGAGCTGCCGATGGAATTCGCGGTCGAGGCGCAGAAACTGCTGGCGGTGAGCCTCGAAGGCAGCGTGGGTTGATCATGCTTGAAATCGGGAATTTGCACGCGCGGATCGCCGACGGCCGCGAGATCCTCAAGGGCGTCGACCTGGCAGTGAAGGCCGGCGAGGTGCACGCCATCATGGGGCCGAACGGCTCGGGGAAAAGCACGCTCGCCGGCGTGCTGTCCGGTAAGCCGGGTTACGAGGTGACGGAAGGCCAGGTGCTCTACGAAGGGCGCGACCTGCTGGCGATGCCGGCGGACGAGCGCGCCCGCGCCGGCGTCTTCCTCGCGTTCCAGTATCCGGTCGAGATTCCGGGCGTGAACAACATGTATTTTCTGCGCGCGGCGCTCAACGCAGTGCGCAAGCAGCGCGGCGAGAGCGAGATGGACGCCGGCCAGTTCCTCAAGGCGGTGCGTGCCAAACTGAAGCTGCTCGAGATCGGCGAGGACCTGCTCCAGCGCGGCGTCAACGTCGGGTTCTCCGGCGGCGAGAAGAAGCGCAACGAGATTTTCCAGATGGCGATGCTCGATCCCAAGCTCGCCATCCTCGACGAGACCGACAGCGGCCTCGACATCGACGCGTTGCAGATGGTGTCGCGTGGCATCAATGCTTTGCGCGGACCGGACCGCGCCATCGTGATGATCACGCACTACCAGCGGCTGCTGAATTACGTCGTGCCGGATCGCGTGCACGTGCTGTCGGCCGGCCGCATCGTCAAGTCCGGCGACGCGGCGCTGGCGCGCGAACTCGAAGAGACCGGCTACGGCGCCTACGGAGACGCGGCGTGAGCGCGCTCGCCGAGATCCAGCCTTATGTCGAGGCTTTCAAGGCGCGGCCGCCGGTGCCCGAACCGTCGTGGCTGGTGCAGCGTCGCGACGGCGCGATCCGCCGCTTCAGCGAGCTCGGCTGGCCGACGCGCAAACAGGAGGCGTGGCGCTTCACTGATCTGCGGCCATTGCAGAAAAGTTCGTTTCCGCCCGCCGCCGCGGCGGGCGACGCGACCGAAGCGGATGTCGCGCCGTGGCGCTATCCGAACGCCGCACACCGGATCGTGCTGGTCGACGGCGCATTCGTCCCGGCGCTGTCCGCGATCGGAACCCTGCCGAAGGGGGCATGGCTCGCGTCGACGTCGCAGACGCTGCACGAGCGGCCGGAGCTGCTCGAGCCGGCGCTGCGCGAAACCGACGTGCTCGGCGGCCAGGCTTTCGTCTCGCTCAACGCGGCACTCTTCGCCGACGGCTTCGTGCTGGCGCTTGAGCCCGGCATCGCGCTCGACGGCGCGATCGAGATCGTTCACCTCGGCCGGGCGGCAAACCGTTCGGCACAACTGCGCAACCTGATTCTGCTCG
Source organism: Alphaproteobacteria bacterium (assembly GCA_028871455.1). Taxonomy (GTDB): domain Bacteria; phylum Pseudomonadota; class Alphaproteobacteria; order ATCC43930; family CGMCC-115725; genus REEB95. Next base: position 220,732 of record JAGWNF010000003.1, on the reverse strand, counting down.
GACCGAACAGCCGGGCGACGCTGATCGAGACTTATGCAGGCGCGGGCGCCTATTGGACCAATGCGGTCGGTGTCGTCGGCATCGGCATCGGCGCCGTGCTGCGGCACGTCAAGCTGCAGGACGAGGACGAAGCCGCGATCCATTTCGGTCACAACCGGATTGAGCTCGGCCGCGACGCGCGCTACGAGAATTTCACCTTGTCGCTCGGCGGCCGGCTCGCGCGCACGGACATTCACCTGAAGCTCGACGGCGAAGGCGCAGCCTGCGGCCTCTATGGCGCGACACTGCTGCGCGACGAGCAGGAAGGCACCATTGCGACGGTGGTCGATCACGCGGCGCCGCATGGCACCACGCGCGAGTATTTCAAGAGTGTCGCCGCCGATCGCGCCCACGGCGTCTTCCTCGGCACCATCGGCGTGCGGCCACAAGCGCAGAAGACAGACGCCAACCAGCTCAGCAAGAATCTGCTGCTCAGTCGTCGCGCGGCGATCGACACCAAGCCCGAGCTCGAGATTCTCGCCGACGACGTCAAGTGCAGCCACGGCGCGACCGTCGGCGATCTCGACGAGGCGGCGCTGTTCTATCTCGAAAGCCGTGGCATTCCGGTCGCCGAGGCGCGGCGCATGCTGATCGAAGCTTTCGCGACCGAGGTGATCGAGCGGATCGAGGACGACGCGGTACTGCGCGCGCATCTCAGCCGGCACGTCGCGCGCTGGCTGGCGGCGGGAATCGCGCGATGACCCACGCGCCCAAGCTCAATCCGTTGCCGAACAATCCGCCGCCTTTCGCCGGCGATGCGCGCATCCAACGGCCGCGGCACGGGCTCGATCCGACGCGCGTCAAGCGCGACTTTCCGATCTTCGAGCGCAATCCCGGCCTCGTGTTCCTCGACAGTGCGGCGTCGGCGCAGAAGCCGGCGGCGGTGATCGACCGCGTCACGGAATTCTACCGCAGCGACTATGCCAACGTGCATCGCGGTGTTTATCGCCTGTCGGCGCGTTCCTCCGATCTCTACGAAGGTGCGCGTGAGACCGCACGCAAGTTCCTCAACGCCGCCAGCAGCGACGAGATCGTTTTCGTCCGCGGCGCCACTGAAGGCATCAATCTGGTCGCTTATTCCTGGGGCATGACTTTCCTCAAGCCCGGCGACGAGGTGTTGATCACCGAGCTCGAGCATCATGCCAACATCGTGCCCTGGCAGCTGATCCGCGAGCGCACCGGCCTCAAGCTGGTGGTGACGCCGATCGACGCCTCGGGCGGCATCGACATGGCCGAATTCGAGGCGCGGCTGTCGAGGCGCACGAGGCTGGTCGCGGTGACGCAGCTCGCCAACGCCACCGGCGCGATGCTGCCGGTCGAGGCGATGGCGCGGCTGGCGCATCGGCACGGCGCCAAGATCCTGGTCGACGGTTGCCAGGCGGCGCCGCGGCTGCCGGTCGACGTGCGCGCGCTCGATTGCGATTTCTACGTCTTCTCCGGCCACAAGACCTACGGCCCGACCGGCATCGGCGTGCTCTATGCCAAGCGCGAGATTCTCGAGGCGATGCCGCCGTGGCAGGGCGGCGGAGACATGATCGAGCAGGTGACGTTCGAGAAGACGACTTTCCAGCATCCGCCGCATCGCTTCGAGGCCGGCACGCCCGACATCTCGGGCGCGATCGGCCTCGCCGCGGCGCTCGATTACATCGAGGCGCTCGGCCGCGACGCGATCTTCGCCCATGAGGAGGAACTCACCGGTTACGGCGTCGACAAGCTGTCGCGGCTGCCGGGCATCCGGCTCGTCCCGGCGGGTCAACGACGGCTCGGCATCCTCTCGGTCGACGTGCCGGGCGTGCACCCGCACGATCTCGCGACGGTGCTCGACCAGCACCATGTTGCCGTCCGCGCCGGGCATCACTGCGCCCAGCCGCTGATGGACAAGCTCGGCCTCGCCGGCACGACGCGGGCGTCGCTCGGCATCTACAACGACGAGCGCGATATCGACGCGCTCGCCGCCGCGCTGACGGCGGCGCAGAAGCTGTTTGCGTGAGGACCATGGACGCCCGCGAGCTGTATCAGGACATCATTCTCGATCACGGACGCCATCCGCGGAATTTCCGTGCGCTCGTGCATCCGACCAACCTCGCGCACGGCCATAATCCGCTGTGCGGCGACCGGGTGACCGTCTATCTCGAATTGGACGGCGACCGGATCAAGGACGTGAGCTTCGACGGCCGCGGCTGCGCGATCTCGACCGCGTCGGCGTCGCTGATGACCGAGGTGCTGAAGGGCAAGACGCTCGCCGAGGCCGATGCGCTCTTCAAGGGCTTCCACGCCGAAGTCACCGGCAAGGCGGCGCCGGTGGTGCCGACGGCGCTGGCGGAGGACATGGAGCGGCTGGCGCCGCTCGAAGGCGTGCGCGCCTATCCGACGCGGGTCAAGTGCGCGACGCTGGCGTGGCACGCTTTCGAAGCTGCGCTCAAGAACCGTGCCGACGGCGCCGCTACGGTCAAGACGGAGTAGGCGGTGAGCAGCGAGAACACCGGCCTCGATCCGTTCGAGTTCCTCCGCGACGATCCGGAGGAGCTTGCCGACATGGCGGACGTCGAGCGGCCGGCGCCGGACGAGGGCAATCCGGCGCTGCGCGAACAGGTGCTTGAAGCGCTCAAGACGGTGCGCGATCCTGAGATTCCGGTGAACCTCGTCGATCTCGGCCTGATCTACGAGTTGATTGTCAACAAGGATGGCGTCGTCTATGTCGAGATGACGCTGACGACGCCCGCCTGTCCGGTGGCCGGCGCGCTGCCCGGCCAGGTGCGCGACGCAGTCTCCGCCGTGCCCGGCGTGCAGGACGCACGCGTGAAGCTGGTCTGGACGCCGCCCTGGGACAAGGACCGGATGTCCGAGGAAGCCAAGCTGGAGCTCGGACTGATCGACTAGCGCCGCCGGCCGCGACAGACGCACGAGGGGGAAATGCTGACAATCTGGGGACGCACGACTTCATCCAACGTGCAGAAAGTGCTGTGGGTCTGCACCGAGCTGGGTATCGAATACGAGCGGCTCGACTGGGGCGGCAAGTTCGGCGGCAACGATGTGCCGTCCTACCGAGCGATGAATCCCAACGGCCTGGTGCCGACAGTGAAGGACGGCGACCTCATTGTCTGGGAGTCCAACACCATCATGCGCTATCTCTGTGCGGTCTACGGCGGCGCCGCGCTGCTGCCGACAGATCCGGGGCCGCGCACCCACGTCGAGCGCTGGATGGATTGGCAGCTGTCGCGCTTGAACACGCCGCTCGCCGGGCTGCTCCGCGGCTACTACCGGACACCCGAGCCGCAGCGCGATTTTCCCAAGCTGGCGCAGTTCCGGTTGGAGGCGATCGCGCTGTGGGAGTTGGTCGAGCAGCAGTTGATGGCGCAGGATTACATGGCGGGCGCCGAATTCACGCTCGCCGATATCGGCATCGGCATCTGGGTACATCGCTGGTACCAGTATCCGATCGAACGGCCGGAGCTGCCGAATCTTGCGCGTTGGTACGCGCGGCTGCAGCCGCGACCCGGATTCAAGGCGCACGTCGCCGGTCCGATCGGCTAGGTGCAGTCGCGGTGCCACATTCTAGGAGGGCGGTGCTCTAGGCGACGTGGCAGGTCACGGCGGCCGGCGCGTTGCGTAGGCTACGCGACGGCGGAAAGCGCACGGTGACCGTTGTGCCCTTGCCGACCGTACTCTCGATCTCGAAGCGGCCGCCATGGAGTTCGCACATCGAGCGGGCGAGGGGCAGACCGAGACCGGTACCCTGATACTTGCGGTGCAGGGAAGTGTCGACCTGCTCGAACGGCTGGAGCGCACGCTCGATATCGGCCGGCGCGATGCCGATGCCGGTGTCGACGACCTGCATCATCAATCCGTCGTTCTCGTCGACGCGGCAGATCACGCGCACCGAGCCGCCCGCGGCGGTGAACTTGATGGCGTTCGACAGCAGGTTGAGCAGTACCTGCTTCACCATGCGCTCGTCGGCGTTGAGGGTCGGTAGATTTGGCGCGATGTCGGAGATCAGATTGAGACCGCCATTCTCGGCGCGTTCGTGCACGATGCGGATGCAGGATTCGATCGTTACGCATGGATCGATCGGCGCCTCGTTGAGCGTGAGCTTGCCGACTTCGATCTTGGACAGGTCGAGAATGTCGTTGATGATGCGTAGCAGGTGGACGCCGCTCTCGTGAACGTCCCGGACATAGTCGCGGTACGACGGATGGCCCAGCGGGCCGAGCGGTTCCTGCTTGAGGATCTCGGAAAAGCCGATGATGGCGTTGAGCGGCGTGCGCAGCTCGTGGCTCATATTGGCGAGGAATTCGGTCTTGGCCCGGCTCGCCGCCTCGGCGCTGTTCTTGGTCTCGATCAGCTGCGCTTCGACGCGCTTGCGCTCCATGGCATAGCGGATGGCGCGCTTGATCAGATTGCTGTCGCCCTGGCCCTTGACCAAATAATCCTGCGCGCCCTCCTGCAGGGTCGCCATCGCCATGGTCTCGTCCTCGAGGCCACTCAAGACGATCAGCGGCATCAGCGGCACGCGCTGGTGCATGCGGCGTACGGTTTCGATGCCGTAGGAATCGCCGAGCGAGAGGTCGACCAGCGCGATGTCGAAATCGCGGCTGCCGAGCGCGGTCATGCCCTGCTCGAAGCTGGTGACGTGCATCAGCTCGAACGGAAAGTCGCTTGCCTCTTCGAGCAGCAGCTGCGTCAGCCGCGCATCGCCTGGATTGTCCTCGATCAGGAGGATGCGCAGCGCGCGCGCCGGCAGGGAAGCGTCAAGATTTGACATCGTGCGCCGCTTCCCTGGACCGCCTAGGCGGCGTGTTCGTTGCGGTTCGGCAGAGTGACGACCGCGAGCCAGAAGCTCTCGATCTCGCGCACGATGGCGATGAACTGTTCGAGGCCGACCGGCTTGGTGATGTAGCAGTTGGCGTGCAATTCGTAACTGCGGACGATGTCGTTCTCGGCCTCGGACGTGGTCAACACGACGACCGGGATGGTGCGCAGGTGCGCATCCTGTTTCATCTCGGCGAGTACCTCGCGGCCGTCCTTGCGCGGCAGGTTGAGGTCGAGCAGCACCAGGTCGGGAGTCGGCGCCTTGGCGTATTCGCCTTCGCGGCGCAGGAATGCAAGCGCTTCGACGCCGTCGCGCACGTGATGAAGATTGTTGCGGATCTTGCCTTCGCGCAAGGCTTCCTGCGTCAGCCGGGCGTCGCCCAGGTTATCTTCGACGAGCAGGATTTCGATCGGATGGCTGGACAACGTCTCAGGCATTGGAGACTCCGTTCTGGATCGCCGCCGGGAGGGTGAAGTTGAAGCGGCTGCCCTGACCCGGCTTGGATTCGATCCAGATGCGGCCACCGTGGTATTCGATCACCTTCTTCGCGATCGCGAGACCGATGCCGGTCCCGGGGTATTTGTTGCGCTCGTGCAGGCGTTGGAAGATCAGGAACACGCGTTCGAGATATTGCGGCTCGATGCCGACGCCGTTGTCCTCGACGACGATGTGCCACATGGCGCCGTCGCGGCTGGCGGTAACGGAAATCGCCGGCGTCACGCCATCGCGCCGGAATTTGATCGCGTTGCCGATCAGGTTCTGCATGAGCTGCGTCAGCTGCATGCGGACGCCGACGACTGACGGCAGCGTGCCCACCGTCACTTTCGCCCCGCTTTCGGTGATCGCGCCCTTGAGGTTATCGAGCGCCGCCTTGACAACCTCGCCAAAGGCCAGCGGCACCGGATCGCCCCCCTTCCGGCCGACGCGCGAGTAAGCAAGGAGGTCGTTGATCAGGCGCTGCATGCGGCTTGCGCCTTCGACGGCGAAGTCGATGAACTCGTTGGCGTCGGTGTCGAGCTTGTCCTTGTAGCGGCGCTGCAGCAGCTGGCAGTAGCTCGCGACCATGCGCAGCGGCTCCTGCAGGTCGTGCGAGGCGACATAGGCGAACTGTTCGAGCTCGGCGTTGGAGCGCTGGAGTTCCTCGTTGCGCTCCTCGATTTCCTGGCTCTTGCGGCGCAGTTCGCGCTCCTGCGCTCGCTTCTCGGTGACGTCGCGGACGGTGCCGATCATGTAGAGCGGCTTGCCGTTGTCGTCGAATTCGACGGCGCATTCGCGGGCAATATTGCGGATCGTGCCATCCGGCCGGGTGATCCGATATTCGAACGGTTCCGGATTCTTGCCTTGCGCGATCTCGCCACGCGTGCGCAAAACCACCGCATGATCTTCGGGATGGACCAGCTTGAGGAAGTTCTCGGTTGTCGGCACGAAGGTCGCCTTGTCGACGCCGAAAATCTCGTAGCTGGCGTCCGACCATTCGGCGACGTCGGAATGCAGGTCGCGGAAGTCGCTGCCCATACGAGCGAGGCGTTGCGCCTGCGAGAGATATTCCTGGCTCCGCCGCAGCTTATCGGTCATCGCCCGCAGGGCTTCCTGGGCTTCGTGCTCGATCGTGATGTCGCGATAAGTGCCGATGCGCTTCCACGGTTTGCCGTCGGCGTCGAGCACGACCGAGGTCTCGCAGTGGCACCAGCGCACAGCGCCGTCGTCGAGCACGATGCGGAACTTGAGCGGTTCGGAAGGTAGGCCGCGCTCCGAGGCAACCATCGACGCCTCGTACTTGGCGCGATCCTCGGGATGGACCAGCAGCAAAAATTCGTCGCGGTTCGGCGGCGCCTGGTTCGGATCGCGGCCGAATATGCGGTAGCATTCTTCGGACCACCTGACCTCGCCGGTCTGCAGGTTGCGCTCCATGCTGCCGGTGCTCGAGGTGTGCTGCGCCTGCGCCAGATGCTCCTGGCTCTTGCGCAACGTTTCGCTCATCGCCTCGAGTTCGTGCTCGCGTTGCTTCAGCTCGGTGATATCGATACGCACGCAGACGGTGCCGCCGTCGGCGGTACGCCGCTCGATGGCCTGTGTCCAGCGCCCGTCGGGCAATTGATCCGGCGGCACGACGCCGGGATTGCGGAACTGCCGCAGCCGCTTTTGCACCGCCCGCTCGATCTCGGCTTCCGACGCGTGCGGATGGAGACGGCGATAACGCGTGCGGCTCAGATCCTCGATCTTGGTTCCGGGCACGAGGAGTTCGGCAACCTCGGGGAAGAATTTCTCTGCCTGATTATTGCGGATGAGAATCTTTTCCTCGTGATCGTAGAGGATGAACGACGCCGGCATCGTCTCGATCGCGTCTTTGAGTCGGGCCTGGGCGGCTTCGTGCTCTTTTTCGTGCTTCTTCAGTTCGGTGATATCGATCCGCACGCCGATGATGCCGCCTTCGGACGTACGGCGCTCGATGATCTGGGTCCAGCGGCCATCCTTGTAGGTGCGGATCAAATTGCTATTGCCGGAGCGATGGGTCTTCATCCGCTCGGCAATCCAGGATTCGAAGTTATCGCCGGTGCCCTCGACGTAGGTGGCGGCGTGCTCGCGCAGTAAATCTTCGTATTTGGTGCCAGGGACCAGCAGATGCGACGCAGTGGGGAAGTAGCGTTGCGTGGCGCTGTTGCAGAACACGATGCGGTCGTCGCGATCGCACAGCATCAGGCTCGCCGGCACCGTCTCGATCGCCTCCATGAAGCGCCGATGCGCTTCGGCGGCGCGGCGTTCGGTGTCGATCTGTGCCGTGACGTCGCTGGCGATGCCGCGATAGCCGAGGAACTTACCTTCGGCGTCGAACAACGGCTTGCCGCTTGACTTTACCCACCGCACGCCTTTGCGGGCGGTGATCGAAGTGATGACGTCGCGATAGGGCTTGTGCGCGCGGATGGTCGCGAGAAAGGTCTGGATCTGGGGATCGCCCGACGCGTGCGTGAATTCCTCGATGCTCTTGCCGATCACGCTCTCCGCCGGCATGCCGAGAATCTGCTCGACGGGTCCGACGAGGCGCGTGAAGCACAGATGTTCATTCGATTCCCACAGCCACGACAGCGAACTTTGCAGCGCGTCGCGGAGGACCTCCTCGGCGTCGGCAAGACGGGCCTCGGTCGCGGCGATGCACGCTTCGGCCGTGGCGAGGCGTGCCGCCAGGTCGTTGGAACCTGCAACCGAATCGTCAGCCCGGGAGATTTGCTTCTGCGCGGCGGGCATAGCAGCGATCTCGCGTTACGGGTGTGTAAACCTGCTAACTATCGTTCCAGGACGTTAACGACCCATGAATTTGCCCGATTCGTGAGCAGCTTAGGTAAGTTTGCTTGACCCTGGGATGGCAGCCAACTAAACCGAACATGATCGATTTTTCGCCGGCATGGCCGTGCGCCCGACGCTTGGCCTTTACGTTCAGTTAATCCTCGGGGGAGGGCCGTGGCGATGCTCTACGAAACCTACCAGGCGCATCGCGATGCTTTCGCGCCGGTTCGCATGTTCGCGCAGACGGTCCAAGGTGTTTTGAGCCAGCCTTGGCCGTTGGTCGCGCATCATCCGATGATGCGGACGGCAGCGGCGGCCTGCGAGATGGTGGCCCGTGCCGGCATGTGGCACGAGCGACCGGCTTTCGGCATCAAGACGGTCACCGTCGGCGGACGCGTGCTGCCGGTCGAGGAAGCGGTCGTCGCGCGCCATCCGTTCTGCACCCTGCTGCATTTCCGCAAGGAGGGAATCGCCGCGGTACAGCCGCGCGTTCTCGTCGTGGCACCGCTGTCCGGGCATTTTGCGACGCTGCTGCGCGGCACCGTCGAGACGCTGTTGCCCGATTTCGACGTCTACGTCACCGACTGGCAGAATGCGCGCAACGTGCCGATGCTCTACGGCCGGTTCGACCTCGACGATCATATCGCGCTGATGATTTCGCACATGCGCGAGCTGGCGGGCGATCTCAATGTGATCGCGGTGTGCCAGACGGCGGTGCCGGTGCTGGCGGCGGCGGCACTGCTGGCCGCGGACGGCGATCCGGCACAGCCGCGCACCATGACGCTAATGGGCGGGCCGATCGACACGCGCGTCAATCCGACGGCGGTCAACAAGCTCGCCACGACGCGGTCGTTGTCGTGGTTCGAGAAGAACGTCATCGCCGCGGTGCCGGCGCGTTATCCCGGCGCGTTCCGCCGGGTCTATCCCGGCTTCCTGCAGCTTGCCGGATTCATGACGATGAATCTCGACCGGCATGTCACCGCGCATGTCGACCTGTTCAATCATCTCGTCCGCGGCGACGGCGAGAGCGCCACAACCACGCGCAAGTTCTACGACGAGTACATGTCGGTGATGGATCTGCCGGCCGATTTCTACATCGATACCGTGAAACGCGTCTTCCAGGACCACGCGCTGCCGCTCGGCACGTTCGAGTGGCGCAGCCAGCCGGTCGAGCCGGCGGCAATTACGCGCACCGCGCTCTTGACCGTCGAGGGCGAGAATGACGACATTTGCGCCGTCGGCCAGACCGCCGCGGCGCACGGGCTGCTCAGCGGCCTCAAGGCCAGCCGAAAAGTGCATCACGTGCAGGCCGAGGTCGGCCACTACGGCGTCTTCAACGGTCGGCGGTGGCGCACCGAGATCTACCCGAAGGTGCGGGAGTTCATCCTCGCCCACGGGTGACCGCCGCAGGCGGTCGAAACGGGAGGGCGATGAAGCGCGGCAAGGTCATCATTACGTGCGCGGTGACGGGGTCGATCCACACTCCCACCATGAGTCCGCATCTGCCGGTGACGCCGGACGAGGTCGCCGCACAGGCGATCGGGTCAGCTTCTGGATGATTGACAAGCGCGTGCCGGACCTGGCCGCGGCGGTGGCCGGGATCAAGAATGGCGCGACCGTGCTGTGCGGCGGCTTCGGCGCGGTCGGCGAGCCAATCGCACTGACCGAGGCGCTGCTCGACCTCGGCATCCGCGATCTGACGATCGTCGCCAACAACGCCGGCACCGGCGAAATCGGTATCGCGCGGCTGATCAACGAAGGTCGCGTGCGCAAGGTGATCTGCTCCTATCCGCGCACCACGGATCCGCGCGCGTTCGAGGCGGCCTATAAGGCGGGCAGGATCGAGCTCGAACTAGTGCCGCAGGGCACGCTGAGCGAGCGGCTGCGTGCCGCCGGCGCCGGAATCGGCGGTTTCTACACGCCGACCGCCGCCGGCACGCGCTTGGCGGAGGGCAAGGAGACGCGCGTCCTCGACGGCAAGACCTACGTGCTGGAGAAACCGCTGAAAGGCGACGTCGCACTCATCGCCGCGTACAAAAGCGACCGCTGGGGCAACCTCGTCTACCGAAAGTCGGCGCGGAGTTTCAATCCGGTGATGGCACCCGCGGCCGATATGACCGTCGTGCAAGTGAAGATGATCGTCGATCTCGGGTCGCTCGATCCCGAGGCGATCGTGACGCCCGGCATCTTCGTCGACCGCGTCGTCATGGTTAGATGACGAGATGAGCGAAACTACGATGCAACCGCTTTCCCGCCGTCAGATGGCGTGGCGCGCCGCGCAGGACCTTCCCGAAGGTGCCTATGTCAATCTCGGCATCGGCCTGCCGACGCTGTGCGGCGACTACATCCCGCCGGGACGCGAGATCGTGTTCCACAGCGAGAACGGTGTGCTCGGCACCGGACCGGCGCCGAAAAAGGGCGAAGAGGATTCCGACCTGATCAACGCCGGCAAGCAGCTCGTCACGCTGGTGCCGGGCGGCAGCTACTTCCACCACAACGACGCCTTCCTGATGATCCGCGGCGGACATATCGATATCGCGCTGCTCGGCGCGTTCGAGGTCTCGGAGAAAGGCGATCTCGCGAACTGGATCACCAATGATCCGACGGCGACGCCCGGCGTCGGTGGCGCGATGGACCTGGCGGCCGGCGCCAAGGAAGTGCGCGTGCTAGTGGAGCACATCACGAAAGAAGGCGAGCCGCGACTCAAGAAGGTGTGCACCTATCCGCTGACCGCGCCGGGCTGCGTCAAGCGCATCTACACCAATTTCGCCGTGATCGACGTGACGCCGGACGGGCTCGTCGTGCGCGAGATGGCCGACGGCCTCGATCTTGCGGCGCTGCAGAAGCTGACCGAGCCGCGGCTGACGCTCGCCAATGACTGGAAGAAGCTTACCGCACCGGCGATGTAGCGCGTCAGTCGCTCAGGCTGCGCACCAGCGCCATCCAGTTGCCTTGCGGCGCGGCACACGCGTCGCCCGCGCTTGGCACCAATGCCACGCCGCCGAATTTTCACAGTCGGCGTCATAGCGCGAGTTCGAGGAGTGTCTTGGCTTCGACGCGGCGGCGGATACGGCGGTGCATATATAAGTAGCCGAGTGTGAAATAGGCGAGCACGCCGACGACGGCGACGTTAGGGAAGGACATGGCACGCGACAAGGCGCTCGATCCGGCGTCGCTTTTCCGCTTGCCCCGGTCCAGCGGCGGTGCCAAGCATGCCGCCCGCATGCGCGATTTCCATCAGCCGCGGCGTTCGCCGGCCATCGCCGGCGAAGCGATGGCGGCGACCTCCCATCCACTGGCGACACTGACCGCGGTCGAGGTGCTGCGCGGCGGCGGCAATGCGGTCGACGCCGCGATCGCTGCGTCGGCGGTGCTGTGCGTCGCCGAGCCGCAGATGACCGGCGTCGGCGGCGACTGCTTCGTGCTCTATTCGCCGCGCGCCGGCGCGCCGAAGGCATTGAACGGCTCGGGCGGCGCGCCGGCAAAGGCGGTCGTGTCGTGGTACGCCGAGCGCGGCTTCAAGGACATTCCGTCGCGTTCGCCGCACGCCGTCACGGTGCCGGGTGCGGTCGACGCCTGGGTCACGCTGCACGCCGCGCACGGCAGCAAGGATTGGGCCGCGCTGCTCGCGCCTGCGATCCGCCTGGCGGAGACCGGCGTGCGCTTGGCGCCGCGCGTCGCATTCGATTTCGCGTTCGACCATGCTCAATTCGATCACGACGCCGACGCCGTCAAGGTATTGAAGCCTGGCGGCAAGCTGCCGGGTGTCGGCGACGTGCTGAAGTTTCCAGCGCTGGCGGCGACCCTGAAGCGCATCGCGCACGATGGACGCAAGGGATTCTACGAAGGTCCAGTCGCGCAAGACATCGTCCGCAAGCTGAACGCGGTCGGCGGCCTGCACACGCTGGAGGACTTCGCGGTGCAGCGCGCCGAATGGACGACGGCGATCTCGACGGATTATCGCGGCTGCGACGTCTTCGAATGCCCGCCCAACGGCCAGGGCCTCGCCGCGCTGATGATGCTGCGCGTGTTCGCCGGCTACGAGCTCGGTGAAGGCAAGTTGTCGACGGCTGATCGTATCCATTTGCTCGCCGAGACCGCGAAGGCGGCCTATGCCGAGCGCGACACCGTCTTCGGCGATCCGCGCCAGGTCAAGGTGCCGGTCGAGCGTCTCCTATCGGAGGACTGGGCGCGCGCGGCGCGTGCCGCCATCCGCATGGACCGCGCCGGCACGCCGGCGTCGCTCGAGTTCGCCGAGCACAAGCACACGATCTATCTCTGCGTCGTCGACCGCGACCGCAATTGCATCTCGTTCATCAATTCGCTTTTCGACACGTTCGGCACCGGCATCATGGCACCGGAAAGCGGCGTGCTGCTGCACAGCCGAGGCAAGATCTTCCGCACGGTGGCAGGCCATCCGAACGCAATCGCGCCGGGCAAGCGACCGCTGCACACCATCATTCCTGGCATGTTGATGAAGGACGGCCGGGCGACGATGCCGTTCGGCGTGATGGGCGGCCACTATCAGGCGAACGGCCATACGCATTTCCTGTCGCAGATCCTCGATCGCGGCATGGACCCGCAGGCGGCCGCCGAGGAGCCGCGCAGTTTTGCCATCGGCGGCGTATTGCAGCTCGAACGCGGCATCGGCGACGAGATCGTCGCGGACCTGGCACGACGCGGCCACAAGATCGTGCGACCGGGCAAGCCACTAGGCGGTGCGCAGGCGATCCGGATCGATCACGCGCGCGGCACGCTTACCGGCGGTTCTGATCCGCGCAAGGACGGCTGCGCGCTCGGATATTAGGAACGCGGCAAAATCGCGCAGCCCCTTCGTTCCGGCGTTCCGGTAAATACTCCACCGCCAAGAGTGGAATTCTTCTCCTTCCACACAAAATTTGGGGTTTTAAACGGCGGACGCGCCGCGGATACTGAGAACAATGGCCGAACTTGAGCTGAAATACGGCCTGGCCTTCGACGATCTTTATCGTTTGGAGGGCCTGGCGGCGGTGGACGATGCGTTTTTGACGCATCTGGCGGGGGTGGATTCCGAGCTGCGCGATCGGCTGGTCGCGGCGCGAGAGAATCCCACGGGCCTGGCGTCGAAAGACGAATCGGAATTGGTGATCGCGCTGGCGCCGCATCTCGAGGATTTTGTCGGCGGCCTGTTCGGGGTCGGGCGGGAAGTGCATGAGCTGCAGGCGCGGCATGACGAGCTGGCGCCGATTTACGCGGTGAAGCGGCTCTTCGTGCAGCGCCGGGCGGTGAAGGGGGTATCGGCGGAGCAGGCGGTTTCGCTTGACGGGCCGGCGCTCGCGGCGGAATTGGCGACGCTGTTCGGCGAGGCGTTGACGGAGCTGAGCTACGCGCGGCACGTGGCGCGGTGGCTCGAGGACGAGGCGGCGCATGCGGCGGCCGTGGATCTGGCGGCGCGTTATGCGGCGTGGGCGACGCTGTCGCCGGCGGGGCGAACGCGGCACGGTGCGGGGGTTCTTTTCAAGCAGCCGCACAAGCTCGATCCGCTGCATCTGGTGCATGTGGAGCGGCAGGCGTTCGATGGGACGATCGTCGATCGCTATCCGCCGGCCGAGTGGCGGGCACGCGACGGCTTCAAGTTGACCGATGCGGGGACGGACCTGACGGGGGCACTCGACAACGCCAACTACTGCATCTGGTGCCACGAGCAGGGCAAGGATAGCTGCGCGCACGGTATGAAGGACAAGAAGACCGGGGCGTTCCAGAAGAGTGCCTTCGGGGTGACGCTGGCGGGTTGCCCGCTGGAAGAGAAGATCTCGGAGATGAATCAGGTCAAGGCGCGCGGGCTGACGATCGGAGCGCTGGCGATCGCGGTCATCGACAATCCGATGGTGGCAGGCACCGGTCACCGGATCTGCAACGACTGCATGAAGGCGTGCATCTATCAGAAGCAGGATCCGGTCGACATCCCACAGGTCGAGACGCGCACCCTGAAGGATGTGCTCGACCTGCCCTGGGGCTTCGAGATCTACAGCCTGTTGACGCGGTGGAACCCACTCAATCTGCGCCGGCCGCTGCCGAAGGCGCCTTCCGGCTACAAGGTTCTGGTGGTGGGTCTGGGGCCGGCGGGGTTCACGCTGGCGCATCACCTGCTGAACGACGGACACACGGTGGTGGGGATCGACGGCTTGAAGATCGAGCCCCTGCCGGTGGAACTGTCGGGCATCGATCTCGCCGGCCAGCGCCATGCGGTGCGGCCGATCCGCGACATCGACACGATCCGCGAGGCGCTCGACGACCGGCTGATGGCGGGGTTCGGCGGCGTGGCCGAGTACGGCATCACGGTGCGCTGGGACAAGAACTTCCTCAAGGTGATCCGGCTGCTGCTGGAGCGGCGATCGGAGTTCACGATGTTCGGCGGGGTGCGCTTCGGCGGCACGCTCGGGATCGAGGAGGCGTTCGCGCTGGGTTTCGACCACATCGCGCTCTGCGCCGGCGCTGGCAAGCCGACCATCGTCAACATGAAGAACGGCTTGGCGCGCGGCGTGCGCCAGGCCTCGGACTTCCTGATGGCCCTGCAGCTGACCGGGGCGGCGAAGGCCTCGAGCATCGCCAATTTGACGGTACGACTGCCAGTGGTGGTGATCGGCGGCGGCCTGACGGCGATCGACACCGCGACGGAATCGCTCGCCTATTACGCGGTGCAGGTGGAGAAGTTCCTCCAGCGTTACGAGACCTTGGCGGCCGAGCGGGGCGAGGCGGCGGTGCGGGAATCGTGGAACGCGGAGGATCAGGCGACGGCGGCGGAGTTCATCGCCCATGCGCGGGCGCTCCGGGCCGAGCGAGACGCCGCCAGGCGCGAAGGCCGGGCGCCGCGGTTGGCCGCGCTGATCGATTCCTGGGGTGGCGTCACCATCGCCTATCGCCGACGGCTGATCGACGCGCCGAGCTACACTTTGAACCACGAGGAGGTGGCCAAGGCGATGGAGGAGGGCATCCGCTTCGCCGAAATGCTCGCGCCCGAGGCGGTGGGGCTCGACCGCTTCGGCCATGCCGCTTCGCTGACGCTGCAGCGCTGGCGCTATGACGCGGCAATTCGCAAGATGGTGGCGAGCGACGAGCGCGTGACCTTGCCGGCGAAGACTATCCTGGTGGCGGCCGGGACGCAGCCCAACACGGTGCTGGGCCGCGAGGATCCGCACAACGTCACGCTCGATGGCCGCTACTTCCAGGCCTATGGCGAAGACGGGCAGAAGGTGAAGCCCGAGGCGATGGCAAAGCCCGCCCAGGTGCGCGTCCTGATGAGCCATCGCACGGATGGCCGCGCCGTCAGCTTCTTCGGCGACCTGCATCCCTCCTATGCCGGCAACGTGGTGAAGGCGATGGCGAGTGCCAAGCAGGGCTATCCGGTGGTGAGCCGCGTGCTGGCGAAGCATGCGCCTTCGGCGCCAGCGCCCGAGCTGTTGCTGGCGAAGCTCAACCGCGAGTTGCGCGCGACGGTGCAGGCGGTCGAGCGACTGACGCCGACCATCGTCGAGGTGGTGATCAAGGCGCCGCTCGCGGCGCGCGCGTTCCACCCGGGCCAGTTCTACCGGCTGCAGAACTACGAAGCTCTGGCGCCGCGGACCGGCGGCACGACGCTCGCCATGGAGGGCCTCGCTCTGACCGGCGCCTGGGTCGACAAGGAGAAGGGCTTGCTCTCGACCATCGTGCTCGAGATGGGCGGCTCCTCCGATCTCTGCACGCTGTTGCGGCCGGGCGAGCCGGTGGTGCTGATGGGCCCGACCGGCACACCGACCGAGACGCCGTCGGACGAGACCGCGCTGCTGGTCGGCGGCGGCCTCGGCAATGCCGTGCTCCTGTCAATCGGCCAAGCCTTGCGCGAAAACGGTTCGCGCGTGCTCTACTTCGCCGGCTACAAGCACGAACAGGACCGTTACAAGGTGCCGCAGATCGAAGCCGCTGCCGACACCGTGGTCTGGTGCTGCGACGAGGCGCCCGGCTTCACCCCCGGCCGGCCACAGGACCGCGCCTTCGTCGGCAATATCGTCGCCGCGCTCCAGGCCTATGCCCAAGGTCGGCTCGGCGCCCCGCCAATCCCGCTCGGCGATGTCGACCGCCTCATCGTCATCGGCTCCGACGCCATGATGGCGGCCGTCGCCCAAGCCCGCCATGGCGTCCTCAAGCCCTGTCTCAAGCCCGGCATCGCCGCCATCGCCTCCATCAATTCACCCATGCAGTGCATGATGAAGGAGATCTGCGCCCAGTGCCTCCAGACGCACAAAGACCCCGCCACCGGTGACGAGGTCGTCGTCTTTTCCTGCTTCAACCAGGACCAGCCCCTCGACCAGGTCGACTTCCAGACCCTCCGCGACCGCCTCACCCAAAATACCCTCGCGGAAAAGCTCGCTACGCTTTGGATCGACCGATGCCTCCGTCAACTCGGATATCGACAGGCAGCAGAGTAGAATCTTTTAAAATCAATGCCCTTATTCGAGTCGATTCAGATGATCTATTACCTGAAGAATGTTCTTCAGAATTCCGATTATAAAGCTTTGTTGGAAAATTGGGTCACGACTCGACCTGGACGGCAAGTGGATCGCGATCAGCCGAGTCGTTCGGTTTTGCCGGTAACGATCTAGTCGAAGATCCGGCGCCAACCGTCCGACTGCAACGTTTCGAGCGGACGGAAACGCGCCTTGTACGCCATCTTGGGACTCTCGGCGATCCAATAGCCGAGATAGACATGCGGCAGCCGCCGGCGTCGCGCTTCGTCGACCAGTGACAGAATCAGCATCGTGCCGAGGCCGCGCTTGCCTTCGCCGGGATCGTAAAAGCTGTAGACCGCCGAAACGCCGTCATCGAGCAGGTCGGTCAGACAGGCGCCGTACAGCATGCCATCGGGATCGCGCAGACGTACGAGCATCGTCGTGAGCGGCGTGTCTTCGATCATCGCGCGATAGTCGCCGTAGGTCATCGCCGCCATGTCGCTTTCGGCGTGCCGCGAGTGCTGATAGCGCTGGAAGAGACGGAACTGGTCGTGATCGGCACGTACGCCGCCGATGCTCGTCGCGAGATCACGGTTGGCATTGCGGATGCGCCGGAGTGACCGGCTCTCGACGAAATCTCTCACCGGAATGCGAACCGGCACGCAGCGCGCGCAGTCGACGCATGCCGGGCGATAGGCGAGCGAATGACTGCGGCGGAATCCGGCGCGCGACAAGGTGTTGTAGAACTCCGGCGCGTTGCGGCCAAACAACTCGACCACGAGCTTCCGCTCGCGCTGGCCCTTGACATAGGGACACGGCAGGGTGCTGGTCGCGAAGAAGTGATGCGGTGGTGCGAGTGCGGTCGTGATGCGCGCCGGCGCGGACTTCGTTACGACGCCTCGAATTGCATCTGTCCGGCCTTCGGGCATGCACCAACTCCTGCCAGACGCCGATTATGGCGGTCGCCGCTGCGGCTGCGCAAGCCGTGTTGCGCGACATTTTTGCGACTCGGCCGGAGGCGTCAGCGCGGCACGAGCATCAGCCGGCCGCCGCTGGCGTCGTCGCCGAAGGTGACGTAGTGGACGTCGTGCCATGGTCTCAGCAGGTCGTCCCAGTGGGACGACAGTGGATTGCCCGACTGGCCTGGCACGATCATGAATTCGGCCGCATCCAGATCGCTCGTGTCGACGATCATGCGCAGCACTGGGCCAAGGCGGTCACCGAACGGCCGGGATTCGTCGCTGAATAGGAAGGCGCCGGCGTTGAGCGTGTCGCTGGCGCCCGGCGCGGCGATCGTCGGCGTCAGGATGCGGTCGAGCAGCGGGAGGCGCGACCACAGCGCGTGGCGAAAGACCGCTCGGTGGGCATGGCCCCACCGCCACGCGCTCATATCGTCGCCATAGCGCTGGCGCAGGCCGTTGAGCGCATGATCGAGCGCCGCAGCCAGCAGCGCCGGGCAGCCGGCCTTGTCGCACCACTCGGGGTGGCTGGTCAGGATCGCGCGCACCACATTGGGATGCGGCGCCCAATAATCCGACAGCAGCGGCCCGAGTTTCGGCGCGAACAGCGCGCGCGTGACCTCGCGCAGCCACGCCGCGAAGATCAGCGGCTCGGGGCGGTTGCGCACCATGCGATCGTCCCAGGCGGTGAGCGCGGCGATGGCGGCCGCGTCGCGGCTCAGATGTGGCAGGCCGCGTAGCATCAGCGGCAGAAGATCGCGCGCCATCAGCGACGTGACGTCGGCCTGCATCGCGGCGGCGGTCGCCGGACTCTGCTTCGGCGTCGCGTTGAGCAGGGCGCGGATGCGTTCGATGCGATAGGGCAGGTCTCAGTCGCTGCCGAGATAGAAATCGCCCTTGGCGACGATCCGGTTGTTGGCGCTGGCGAGTTCGCCGGACGACGGATCGTACTCCTGGGGCAGATCGTCGAAGGGCACGAAGCCGGTCCAGTCATAGGCGCCGCCCGCGCCCGGCACCGGCAGCCAGCCGTCGCCCTTGGCGCGGACCGGCACGCGCGCCGGCGCGATGAAGCCGATATTGCCGTCGACATCCGCATAGACGATGTTCTGCTGCGGCGCGACGAAGTCGCGCAACGCAGTGCGGAACTCGGTCCAGCTGCCGGCGTGCGACAGTCTCCACAGCGCATCCGGCGTGCGGTCGTCGGCCGCGAGCCACGTCGTCTCGAGCGCCAGAATTTTCCCGTCGCCGGCATTCCAGCCGGCCAGATCGGAGATCACCGGACCGTGCCGGGTCGCACGCACGGTGAACGTTACGGGCGCGGCGTCGCGCACGCGGATGGTTTCCTGCCGCGTGACGAAGGGCAGCGCGCCGCCCGGCGCGAGATAGCGCGCCGGATCGTGCGGATCGGTCTGCTCGACGAAAAGATCCTCGACGTCGCTGGCGGTCGTGGTGAAACCCCAGGCAATGCGATTGTTGTGGCCGACGACGACGAACGGCGTCCCCGGCGCGGTCGCACCGGTCAGCACCTGGCCGCCGACCTCGATGCGCGCGAGATACCACACGCCCGGCGAATGGAAGCCGAGATGAGTGTCGTTGGCGAGCAGCGGCTTGCCCGAGACCGTGCGCGTGCCGGCGACCACCCAGTTGTTCGAGGCGCGGATCGGCTCCGCCGGGCCGGGCGGCAATGCCGCGGCGAGACGGTCGAGCAGTTCACCGTCGAGTTCGGCACGTTGGCCGGTCACCGGCGCATCGGCAGGATAGGACGGATAGAGCACCGCAAGTTCCGCCGGCGTGAGTCCATGCTGCAACATACGGGCGCGCAGCAGTTCGCCGCGAAAATTGGCGGTGAGCTGCAGATCCATGATCTTGCCCCAGACCAGCGTGTCGGCCGGCTGCCACGGCGCGACGCCGATGCGCAGGACGGCGTATTCCGGCGGCAGCCCACCGCGATGCGTCGCGATCCAGGCGTTCACGCCGGCGGCATAGGCATCGAGCACGCCGCGCACCGCGGGCGAGAGATAGCGGTATTGCGCCTGCGCCGCGCGATAGAAGCCGAGCGTGCGCGTGAAGCGATCGACCGGCACGGCGGCTTCGCCGAACCACTCGGCGAGCCGGCCGGAACCGTAATGGCGCATCAGATCCATCTGGAAGAGACGGTCCTGCGCGTGGACATAGCCGAGCGCGAACGCGGCGTCGGCGTCGGTCTTGGCGACGATGGTGGGAATGCCGTGCGCGTCGCGGGTGACGGTGACCGGCGCGCTCAATCCGCCGACGGCGATCGTGCCGCTGGTCTGCGGCAGCGAGCTGCGCAGATAAAACCAGCCGCCGCCCGCCAGGATGACGACAAGCGCCGCAATCGCCGCCAGGACGCGGCGCGGACGGCGTCGGATTTTAGGCGCCATCGGCGCGACCGTCCTGCGCTTGCGAACTCATATCGGCGCGCGACTGTAGAGCAGGGCGGCGAGGGCTTAAAGTCTCAACTCTTTCAGAATCGCCGCGCGATCGGCGTCGAGCTCGGGCGCGGGCTCGCGCATCGGCGGATCGGCCGCGCCGGAAATTTTCATCGGATTGCCTACGAGCTTGAGCGTGCCGGAGCGCGGATCGTCAACCGTCACCAGCATGTTACGCGGCTCAACCTGCGGATGCGCGAGCGCCTGCTTCACGTCGTTGATCGGGCCGGCGGGAATGCCCACAGTCTCGAAAACGGTCAGCCAATGCGCCGTCGGCTTGTCTTTGAGCAGCGCCTCGATCTCGGCTTTGAGCGTCGGCTGATTGGCGAGACGCCGCTCGTTGCTGACGTAATCCGGATTCTCGGCCATCGCCGGTTTGCCGAGCGCGGCGGCCAGACGGCCGAAAGTCAGATCGTTGCCGGCGGCGATGATGACGTAGCCGTCGGCGGTGGCGAAAGCCTCGAACGGCGTGATGGTCGGATGACGCGCACCGAGCGGTCCCGGAATCTCACCGGTGACGGTGTAGCGCATGATCGCGTTCTCGAGCAGCGCCAGCTGGCAGTCGAACATCGACACGTCGACTTTCACACCTTCGCCGGTGCGCTCGCGCTGGACCAGCGCCGCGTTGACCGCGACGGCGGTATAAAGTCCGGCGCCGATGTCGCCGATCGACATGCCGACGCGCACCGGCGGCTGGCCGGGATTGCCGGTGATCGACATCATGCCGCCGAGACCCTGCACGACCATGTCATAGGCCGGCCGCTTCGACCACGGTCCGCTGTGGCCGAAGCCCGAAGCGGCGGCGTAAATCAGCTTCGGATATCGCTGGTGAATCTCGCTCCAGCCATATCCGAGCCTTTCCATCGTGCCGGGCCGGAAATTCTCGACCAGCACGTCGGCCTTGGCGAGCAGGGCGTCGAGGATACGCTTGTCGGCGGGCAGCTTGAGGTCGAGCATGATCGACTGCTTGCCGCGGTTGATCGACGAGAAATAAGTCGACTTGCCGCCGCGAAACGGGCCGTATTCGCGCGCGTCGTCACCCTTGGGCGGCATCTCCACCTTGATGATCCGGGCGCCGAGCTCGGCCATCAGAAACGTGCAATAGGGGCCGGCGAGAATGCGCGACAGGTCGACGACGGTGATGCCCGTGAGCGGCCCTTTGACGGCCATTGTTGTTCATGTCCCCTGGGGTTTCCGGTACTTGGCCGAGGCGTCTTAGCCCAGGAGGCCGGCCGCGTCCAATCCTTGATCGCCTGATTACCGGCGGCGCAAGCTAGACGGGTGATCGAACGCAGCCTCCATTGCCTCGACCGGCACGGCTTTCACCGGCTGGTCTATTACGAATGGGCCGGTCCGCAGCGGGCGCCGACGGTGCTCTGCCTGCACGGCCTGACGCGCAATGGCCGCGACTTCGACGTGCTGGCCGAAACGCTGAGCGCCGAATTTCGCGTCGTCGCGCCGGATTTTCCCGGCCGCGGCAAAAGCGACTGGCTGGTGGATCCGCACGACTACCTCACCGAGACCTATGCCGCCGACGTGGCGGCGCTGATCGCGCGCCTCGACGTCGAGCGGGTGGATATCGTCGGCACTTCGATGGGCGGCATCGTCGGCATGGCGCTAGCGGCGCAGCCCAAAAATCCGATCCGCAAGCTGGTGATCAACGACGTCGGACCGCTGGTGGCGAAGGCCGGCCTGAAGCGTATCCGACGCTATGTCGGCCTTGATCCAAGCTTCAACGATCTTGCCGAGCTCGAAAAGACGCTGCGCTGGATCTTTGTGGGCTTCGGCAAGCTGCCGGACAGCACGTGGCGGCGCATGGCCGAGCAGAGCGTTCGCACCAAGCCGAACGGCAAGCTCGGCTTCAACTACGATCCGAAGATCGCGGTGCCGTTCAAGCAGGGCTGGTTTGTGCGCGATGTGGTGTTGTGGAATCTCTACGACGCGATCGCCTGTCCGACGTTGGTGCTGCGCGGCGCCGACAGCGACATTCTGCGTCGCGTCGACGGCGAAGCGATGACCCGGCGCGGCCCGCGTGCGAAACTGGTCGAGTTCGCGGACATCGGTCACGCGCCGTCGCTGACCACGCCCGATCAGATCGCTTGCGTGCGGGATTTCCTGCGTGGCTGAGACGACGGGCTATCTCGCGCCCGCCGGCTTCGTCGACGAGCTCAAGCACGAGCTGGGCGGCGCGGTGCGTGCAACCCATGGCCGTCTGGTACTCGCCGCAGGAGCGCCGCGTCCGGTCGCCTGGGTGGCGAATGTCTGGCACGCGCCGCAGCGATTGACGATCGCATCAATCAGCGATGCCGCGAAGCAGCTGCGCGCCATGCAGCGCAACTGGGCGCTCTATCCGACGGCGCATCACCGGCGCGCCGCGCTCATCGTCGAGAAGCTGCCCAAGGTCTCGGCCAAGCCGTTGCGCTTCGGCGATCCGGCGCCGAGCGCACCGCTCGGCTCGTGGACGCTGCTCGATCCCGAGACGATCTTGGCGTCGCCGCGCTGTTCGAGTCCGTTTCCGAACGGCGAGGCGCGCTTCGTCGAGGACAAAACCGCGCCGAGCCGCGCTTATCTCAAGCTGTGGGAGCTGTTCACCCTTATCGGCAAGCGCCCGCTTCCGGGCGAAACCTGTCTCGATCTCGGGGCCAGTCCGTGCGGTTGGACGTGGGTGCTGGCGCGGCTCGGTGCCCACGTCACCGCCGTCGACAAGGCGGAGCTGGCGTCGGCGGTCGCACGGCTGCCGAATGTCACTGTCCTGCAACAGAGCGCCTTTGCGCTCGAGCCGCGTTCCATCGGACCGCTCGATTGGTTGTTCGCCGACGTTATATGCTATCCGTCGCGGCTCTACGCGCTGATCGAGAGGTGGATGAAGGCAGGGACCGTGCGGCGTTTCGTGTGTACCGTCAAATTCCAGGGCGCGACCGATTTCGCGACCGCGCGTCAGTTCGCGCAGGTGCCCGGCGCGCGGCTGCTGCATCTCCACCATAACAAACACGAGCTGACATGGCTGAAGCTGTCCTAGACGGACTGCCGCCATTCCGGCCGCGGCTGCCGTGGTGGGGACCCGATCTCCAGACCATCCGTTCGGTCGTGGTGAAAAGCCGCGCCCTCGACGGCCACGCCGGCGAGCGGTTTTATTTTCCCTTCGCCGACGGCAGCGGCGACCGGCTGGCGGCGATGCTGAATCGGCCGGTCGCCGCGACGACCCGGCCGCTGGCCGTGCTGGTGCATGGCCTGACCGGCCTCGAAGACAGCTTCTACATGCAGGAGAGCGCCGGTCATCTGCTGTCGCGCGGCTTTCCGGTGTTGCGGCTCAATCTGCGCGGTGCCGGCCGGTCGCGGCCGCATTGCCGGATCCAATACCACGCCGGCAGCAGCGACGATCTGGCGCATGTCTTTGCCTCGTTGCCGCCGGCGCTCGCGACACACGGCATCGTCGTGGTCGGCTATTCGCTCGGCGCCAATCTGCTGCTCAAGTATCTCGGCGAGCGGGGCAAGGACGCCCGCATCGACGCCGCGGCCGTGGTCTCCGCGCCGCTCGACCTCGCCGGGACTTCGCGCCGGCTCGGCCGCTTCCGTAACGCGCCCTATCAAGGCTACCTGCTGCGCTACATGAAGGACGAGGCGATCGCACCCGGCGCCGATCTGTCGGCGAGCGAGCGCCGTGCGGTGCTGAGCGCGCGCAGCGTCTGGGAGTTCGATCACGTCTACAGCGCGCCGCGCGGCGGCTTCGACGGTGCCGCGGACTACTACGCGCGCAACGCATCGGGCCGATTTCTCGCCGGCGTGACCGTGCCAACGCTGGTCATTCATGCGCTCGACGATCCGTGGATTCCGCCGGAGCCCTATCGCGCGTTCGACTGGCGCCGCCATCCCAATCTCACCAACCTGGTGACGCGGCAGGGCGGCCATGTCGGCTTCCACGGCACCGGTGCGGTCGCCTGGCACGATCTCGCGATCGCGCGGTTCTTCGAAAGCCTCACGCGAGGCGAATGAGTTCGATCACAACGTAAAATATGGCAGCAATTCCCAGTATAAGAAGAGTGACAACCGTGACATTGAACCACGAGGGGAAAGCTCGCATCGGCCGCATTTGAATTCTACGTCCCACGCACTCCTTCGACCGGACATTGAGCACCGAGGGTAACTGGTTGTTTGCGGAGAGAAGTTCAATTTGAAACTGCTCTTGGGGTGCAAGGTTCGGAAAGATAAGCGTGAAGCGGCCATCCGGGTTATGACGAACGTTGTAAGGACGGACGGGCCAAATGTTGTAGTTCGGTGGCTCCCAGTTAAATGTCACCTCGACTTCGGTGGCGGACACGCGACGGCCTAAATTTCCGATATATACAGACGCAGTGTATACGTTGAAGTTCTGCGGAATGGGGGTCGCAGCCTGTCCCTGCGCTTGCAGCAAAAATACGAAGCTATGCGCGTGGGCCCAGACGAGACGTGCTCGTGCTTGGAATAGGTAGCCGATTCCGAGCAAGACCATCGCGGAAGCAAGCGAAATCAATTGATCTTTAAATTGCATTAGGAGAGACACGCTTCCCCCCAACGTGTATGTCGGAATTTATGCTAGCTATCAGCCCATCTTGAGCCGTCGCGCGACGTCGAGTGCGAAATAAGTGAGCACGCCGTCGGCGCCGGCACGCTTGAAGCTGAGGAGCGATTCCACGATCACGCTCTCGTCGAGCCAGCCGCGCTCGACCGCGCCCTTGAGCATCGCGTACTCGCCGCTCACCTGATAGACGAAGGTCGGCAGCTTGAAGCGCTCCTTCACCCGCCAGACGATGTCGAGATAGGGCATGCCGGGCTTGACCATCACCATGTCGGCGCCCTCGGCGACATCGAGCGCGACTTCGCGCAGCGCCTCGTCGCCGTTCGCCGGATCCATCTGATAGGTGCGCTTGTCGGCCTTGCCGAGCGACGACTTGGAGCCGACCGCGTCGCGGAACGGTCCGTAGAAGCCGGAGGCGTATTTCGCGGCATAGGCCATGATCTGCACGCGCTCGAAGCCGGCACGGTCGAGCGCGTCACGAATGGCGCCGACGCGGCCGTCCATCATGTCCGACGGCGCGATCACGTCGCAGCCGGCCTCGGCCTGCACCAGCGCCTGCCGGACCAGCGCCGCGACGGTCTCATCGTTAGCGACATCGCCGTCGCGCACCAGGCCGTCGTGGCCATGCGTGGTGTAGGGATCGAGCGCGACGTCGCACATCACGCCGAGATCGGGATGCGCCTTTTTGAGCGCGCGCACCGCGCGGCACACCAGATTGTCCGGATTGAACGCCTCGTCGCCGTCGGGCGTCTTGAGCGGTGGTGGCGTCGCCGGAAACAGCGCGATCAGCGGAATGCCCAGATCCTTGGCCTTGCCGGCCTCGACCGTCAGCGCTGCAATCGACAACCGGTCGACGCCCGGCATCGAGGGAACCGGCACGCGCGCCGCCTTGTCGTCGTGCACGAAGACCGGCCAGATCAGGTCGCCGGCCGTCAGCGTGTGCTCGGCGACGAGCTTGCGCGACCACGCATGCCGGCGATTGCGGCGCAGGCGGACACGCGGGAATTCCCCCGTGCGGCGCTCCTGCGCGGCGGCGGTGCGGCGCGGTTGATCGTCCATGGGCCGAAAGAATCGCACAGTTGGCCGCACGAGGCCAGAGGTCACGGCCTTGCCCTTTGCCGGCCCGCCGCACATGATTCCGGCCGAGATGCGCCGACCAGTCGATCCTGACGTCCTGATCCAGCTGGAGCGACGGCTCGGCCGCCTGCATGCGCGCCAGCGGCTCGGCATCGAGACGGACCACGAAGCCCGCATTTTCGGCGGCGGCATCAATTTCTTCCATCCCGAGAACTGGTATTCGGCACATTCGATCATCCGCGCCACGCTGCGCCTGGCCGGTCTTTATCGTCGCGGCCGGCGCAACAGCGAGCGCGTGCGCCTGCGGCATAACATCGTGCGCAGCGCCAAGCTGCCGGAGGCGTTCGACGGTTTCACCATCCTTCAGCTGAGCGACATGCACGTCGACATGAACGTCGGCGCCATGCGCCGCGCGACCGAACTCGCCGCCGGCCTGCGCTACGACATCGCCGTCATGACCGGCGACTTTCGCGGCCAGACCCACGGCGCATTCGCCGCAACGCTGGAGGGATTGGCGCGCGTGCGCGCGGGCCTCAAGGGACCGGTCTACGGCGTGCTCGGCAACCACGACACCATCCTCATGGTGCCCGGCATGGAGACGATGGGCATCCGCATGCTGCTCAACGAAGCCGAGGCGATCGAGCGCGACGGCGACCGCATCCACCTCGCCGGCATCGACGACGCGCATTATTTCCGCGTCGACAACATCGAGAAGGCGGCAACCGGGTTACCACCGGGCGAATTCGCCGTGCTGTTGTCGCATACGCCGGAAATCTATCGCCAGGCGGCGCATGCCGGGTTCGACCTGCTGCTGAGCGGACATACCCATGGCGGCCAGATCTGCCTGCCAGGCGGAATTCCCATCACGCTCGATTCCAAGTTGCCGCGACGCTTCGGCGCCGGCGCGTGGCACTACCACACCATGGCGGGCTACACCTCGGTCGGCACCGGGTCGTCGATCGTCGCCGTGCGTTTCAACTGTCCGCCAGAGATCACGCTGCACCGCCTGCAGCGCGCCTGAACCTCAATAGGGCCGTTCGCGGATGCGCCAGCGGTAGAGCAGGCGCGATAGCACGATCTCGCCAACGAGGAAGATCCCTGTCACCGTGACGATGTCGCCGGCGCCGAAGCCCAGCGCGCCCTGGCACGCCAGCGCCGGCAGCAGTGATTCCGGAATCTGATCGAGGCCGGCCGCACGACTGCTCGGCGGCAAGCCGAGCCGGCGTTTGGTGAAGCTCGATAGGAGATCACCGGTCATGGCCGCGCCTGCGGCCCATAGGCCGACGATCGGCGTCACACCGACGAGCGGCGCGACGACCGTCGTCAGCGCCAAGGCGACGACGATGCCGCGGATGGTCTTGGACATGCCGAGGACCGGTCGACCGTCGACGAACCGCAAACCGCCGTCGACCGGCCATGCCCACCGGTCATGCAACAGGCGGCGGGCGAGGACCGGTGTGCCATTCGCCACGGCGAGCAAAGCCAGGATTTGCGCGATCGCGACCGGATGCACCGGCGCAGTGTAGCGACGCCGTTCGAGTCTTTGCGAGGCCGGTCATCGGACGGTCCGGCACTTGGTCGCGACGTCAACGATTTCGGCAGCGTGCATTGATGGCTCGGCAGCCGGCTCCTATGATCCGCCGGCCATGAGCTTCCGAGCTGCGGCCGCGCCGTGACCGACGAGATCATTTTCGAGCGCCACGGCGGGCTCGGCATGGTGCGGCTCAATCGTCCCAAGGCGCTCAACACGCTTTCGCTCGGCATGTATCGCCGGTTCGCGCCGCAACTCGTCGCCTGGGGCGACGATCCTGCGGTACACGCGATCGCGGTGGTGGGCGAGGGTGGCCGTGCGTTCTGCGCCGGTGGCGACGTGCGCGCGATCTACGATGCGCGCAACAAGCTCGGCAGCGAGAGCGCCGATTTCTTCCGCGAGGAATATTCGCTCATCGCGCACGTGCACCGGTTTCCCAAGCCGTATATCGCGCTGATGGACGGCATCGTCATGGGCGGCGGCGCCGGCATCTCGATCAACGGCTCGCACCGCGTCGCCACCGAGAAGACGTTGTTCGCGATGCCGGAGGTCCAGATCGGACTTTTTCCCGACGTCGGCGCGACGCGTTTCCTCAACCGGTGCCCAGGACGCATTGGACTTTATCTCGCGCTCACCGGCCGCCGCCTCGGCGCCGCCGACGCTCTTTATTGTAGCTTGGCGACGCATTACGTGCCGAGCGATCGGTTGCCCGCGCTGCTCGATGCGCTGGCGGCAGCCGAATGGCGCGCGCCGGACGCGGGCGCGCAGGTCGACGCCGCGCTCGCGCGTTTCGCCAGCGCCGCCGGCGCGGCGGAACTGGGGAATCTCCGCGGCGAGATCGACCGGGTTTTCTCAGCGCCGTCGGTCGAAGCGATCGTGGCGGCGCTGGAAACCGAAAAAGCGGACTGGGCAAAAGAGGCGAGAACGGCCATCGCGCGCGCCTCGCCGCTGTCGCTCAAGATCACGTTCCGCCAACTGCAGATCGGCAAGGGAATAAGCGTTCCGGCGGCGCTTGCGCTCGAGTATCGGCTGACGCAGCACATTCTGGCCGGCCATGATTTCTTCGAGGGCATCCGCGCCGTGCTGGTCGACAAGGACAATGCACCGCACTGGCAGCCGGCATCCTTGGTGGCGGTGACGGCTGAAGACGTCGACGCGTATTTCGCGGCACTCGGCCCGCGAGAGCCGAGCTTCGCCTGAGTCGTCGAATGAGCACGCGGCGTTCCGGCCGGCAATCTTTACTTGCCGGAAACCTCTGTGATTTTGAGGTGATCCCTAAGTTTCTTGGCGATGCTGCGGAGTGTTTCGCTTAAATGATGTATTAACCTGCAGAACCGTAGACTGCGCGGCAACGAGTAGCGCCACAGTAGCAGCCGAGGCAGCAATGCAAACCGCCTATATGGACCTCATCGCGCTGGTCGAGCGCCTTCACCGCCAGTTCCTGGAAGTGGTGAAGCTGGAGCTCGATACCAACGGCGTGCACGACATCAACAACGTGCAGGCCATGATCCTGTACAACATCGGCGATATGGAGATGACGGTCGGCGAACTGACGCTGCGCGGCTGCTATCTCGGCTCCAATGTTTCCTACAATGTGAAGAAAATGCTCGAGAACGGCTATATCGTGCAGGAGCGTTCGCCGCACGATCGCCGCTCCGTGCGGGTCCGTCTCACCGACAAGGGCTTGACGCTGCACGAGAAGCTGAACGCCATGCACCAGCGGCATATCGCCGCCCTGGGCCAGGGCGTGCTCTCGACCGAAGAGCTCGCGCAGGCGCACAAGACGCTGCGCCGCCTCGAGCGCTTCTGGACTCAGGCCGTCGAGCTCGGCGCGCGCAATCTCGCCTTCACCTCGGC
Organism: Alphaproteobacteria bacterium; assembly: GCA_028871455.1. Taxonomy (GTDB): domain Bacteria; phylum Pseudomonadota; class Alphaproteobacteria; order ATCC43930; family CGMCC-115725; genus REEB95. The sequence continues at coordinate 191,707 of JAGWNF010000003.1, read as the reverse complement.
CGCCTGAACCGCCTTATCTTCGCCTCCATCACGGCCGGTTCCGCAAGGGACCGGCCGTTTTGCTTTTCCGACCGGCTGCCGAGTCCGCAGGACGATTGACGGAGGCGAGCCGCACGTCATGCTGCCAGCATGAGTCGTCCGGCCCCTCCGGTTGAATCGAAGCCTCAGCCGGCGCGCGGGCGCACCATCTGGCAGATTCTCGGACCGGGGCTGATCACCGGCGCATCGGACGACGATCCGAGCGGCATCGCGACCTATTCCCAAGTCGGCGCGCAGCTCGGCACCGGCATGGCCTGGACGATGCTGTTCAGCTTTCCGCTGATGGCGGCGATCCAGGAGATCTGCGCCCGCATTGGAGTCGTCACCGGCAACGGCATCGCCGGCAACATCCGGCGCTATTATCCGCCGTATCTGCTGCAAGGCGCCGTTTTAGTGCTGCTGGCGGCGAACATCATCAATCTCGGCGCCGATCTCGGCGCGATGGCAGATTCGCTTCGGCTGCTCGCCGGCGGGCCGCGGCTCGCCTATGTCGTGGGCTTCGGTGTGCTGTGCGTCGGGCTCGAGGTCTTCATGCAGTATCGCCGGTACGTGAGCTTGCTGAAGTGGTCGACGATCGCGCTGTTCGCCTATGTCGCGACGGCCCTGACGGTCAAAATCGACTGGTCGGGCGTCATCCGCGACACGTTCATGCCGTCATTCCGGTTCGACAGCGCCTACACGCTCGCCATCGTTGCCGTCTTCGGCACGACGATCAGCCCTTATCTGTTCTTCTGGCAATCGTCGCAGGAGGCCGAAGACGAACAACAGAACGGGGTCGGTCCGCTGCTGCTGACGCCGCTGCTGGCGCCAAAGGAGCTGCGGCGCATCCGCGTCGATACCTATCTCGGCATGTTCTTCTCCAACGTCATCGGCTGGTTCATCATCATCGCCGTCGCGGCGACGCTGCACGCACACGGCATCACCAACATTGCGACGACCGCCGAGGCGGCGCAGGCGTTGCGTCCGATCGCGGGTCCCTTCGCCTTCGGGCTGTTCGCCCTCGGCGTCATCGGCACAGGGATGCTGGCGGTGCCGGTTCTCGCCGGCTCGGCGGCCTATGCGCTGGCCGAGGCCCTGCAGTGGCCGGCCGGGCTCGCACGCCTGCCACTCGACGCCAAGGCGTTTTATACGACCATCGGCGTCGCGACCGCTCTCGGCGTCCTGATGAACATCACGCCGATCGATCCGATCAAGGCGCTGTTCTGGGCGGCGGTGCTCAACGGGATCTGCGCCGTGCCGCTGATGGGCATCACCATGCTGATGGCACGCAACCGTCGGGTCATGGGCAATTTCACGCTGCCGCGGTCGCTGACGATCGCGGGGTGGGTCGCCACCGCAGTGATGGCCGCGGTCGTTGTCGCGATGTTCGCAACGTGGAGCGAATAGGACGGGCGAAGTTTAAAACGCGGCCAGACCGGTCTGCGCGCGGCCGAGGATGAGGGCGTGGATGTCGTGCGTGCCCTCGTAGGTGTTGACCGTCTCGAGATTCAGCATGTGGCGAATGACGTGATACTCGTCGGCGATGCCGTTGCCGCCGTGCATGTCGCGCGCCATGCGGGCGATTTCGAGCGCCTTGCCGCAGGAATTGCGTTTCAACAGCGACACCATTTCGGGCGTCGCGCGGTCTTCGTCCTTGAGCCGGCCGAGCCGCAGGCAGGCATGCAGGCCGAGCGTGATCTCGGTCTGCATGTCGGCGAGCTTCTTCTGGATGAGTTGGTTGGCGGCGAGGGGCTTGCCGAAGGCCTGGCGCGAGAGCGTGTAGTCGCGCGCGGCGAACCAGCAGAACTCCGCCGCGCCCAGCGCGCCCCAGGCGATGCCGTAGCGCGCGTTGTCGAGGCACGAAAACGGACCCTTGAGGCCGGTGACGCCGGCGAGGCGGTTGACCTCCGGCACGAGGACATCGTCCATGACGACCTCGCCGGTGGTCGATGCACGCAGGCTGAACTTGCCTTCGATCTTCGGCGTCGACAGGCCCTTCATGCCGCGCTCGAGGATGAAGCCGGTGATGACGTCGCCCTGGCCCTCGTCGAGCTTCGCCCAGATCACCATCACGTCGGCGAAGGGCGCGTTGCTGATCCACATCTTGCTGCCCTTCAAGACGTAGCCGCCGTCCGCCTTGCGGGCGCGCGTCTTCATGCCCATGACGTCGGAGCCGACATCAGGCTCGGTCAGGCCAAAACAGCCGGCGAATTCGCCGGTCGCGAGCTTGGGCAGGTACTTCTTGCGCTGCGCCTCGCTGCCGTAGGCGAAGATCGGGAACATGACGAGCGACGACTGGACGCTCATCGCCGAACGATAGCCGCTGTCGACGCGCTCGATCTCGCGCGCGACGAGGCCATAGGCGACATAGCTCGCGCCGGCACAGCCGTAGCCGTGAATGGTCGAGCCGAGGAATCCCAACGTGCCCATCTCGTTCAGGATCTCGCGATTGAAGCGCTCCTCGCGGAAGGCCTCGATGATGCGCGGCGCGAGCTTGTCCCGCGCGTAAGTCCGCGCGGCGTCGCGCACCAGGCGCTCGTCTTCCGACAGCAGATCATCGAAATGCAGCGGGTCCTGCCAATCGAAGGCGACGCGGCCGGTCGGCCCGGCTTTCGCGGTCTTTGCGTGTCGCGCGGGGGCGGACGCCATGGTGCCCGTCTTAGTTTGAAATCAAGCCTCTGGCAACTGGCCTTCAGGCGGGCTTGAGGCGCGGCCGGCGAAGCGCGGCGCGGCCGAAAGCCGCGACGGTTACCGCGGCGACGATGCCGAACACGACCCAGGCTGGCCGCAGACCGGTCTCGAGCGACAGGTCCGCCATTAGCACGCGTTCGATCGGCACGTGCATCTTGAGATTGAAATAGAGCGCCTCGGCCAGTGCGGTAAACGGTCCGGCCGCGAGGCTCAGCAGCGCGACGCTCCACAGCGGCACCGGACGACGGCCGAAGCTCCACGCCAGGACGCGCCATCCCAGCAGCCAAGCGAGCAGGCCGATCATCACGAACGGCTCCCACTCGTCGAGCTTGGTCTGGAGGAAGAAATGCCAGGCGCCCAAGACAGCGATGAGATAAACGAAGCGGTGTAGCGCCTGCCAGCGCCGCGGACTCAGGCGACGGACCATGGCATCGGTCGAGGTCGCCGCCAGTGCGGTCAAGCCGAGCAAGGCGACGAAGCCGATCGACAAATAAACCCGCTTCAGGATCTCGCCGGCGACCGTGCCGAGATTGAAGGCTTCGCTGGCCGTATAGAGCGTCAGGTGGGTGCAAACATAGGCGAAGGCCGCGACGCCGATCATACGTCGCACCAAGTTGAGCCGCGGCCAAACCAGCACGCGCGACAGCGGCGTGATCGCCAGCGCCAGAAAGACCAGCCGCAGTGTCCATTGGCCGATCTCGAGCAGCGCCTCCTGCAACGGCCGGGCGCCGAGCTGGTCGGTGGCGAACTTGTAGGCAACCCATGCGCCGGGCATGAATAAGGCGACGAAGACCGCTGTCTTGAGTGGCGAGACTCGACCGCTGTAATCGCGCCACGGTCGCTTGAGGGGCTGCATCGCTCCTATCTAACGTGCCGGTGCGCCATCGCCCAGCCACTTTCGATCACGAGTCGCGGAGCCTGGCGGCTCTTGCTCCCGCCCGTACCGCGCCTTTACCTTGAGTGGCCGCTGTGGCGAGCCGGTTGCTCGCCGCGCGGGGGAGGGGCATGGCGTATTTCATTCAGCAGCTCGTCAACGGGCTGACGCTGGGCGCGATTTATGCCCTGATCGCCATCGGCTACACGATGGTCTACGGCATCGTCGGCATGATCAATTTCGCCCACGGCGAAATCTTCATGATCGGCGCGTTCATCTCGTTGATCTTCTTCGTCGTGCTCGGCGTGATCGGCATCACGTGGATTCCATTGGCGCTGCTGCTGGTGCTGCTGATCGCGATGGCGTTGACCGCGGTCTACGGCTGGGCGGTCGAGCGCATCGCTTATCGGCCGCTGCGCGGCTCGTTCCGCCTGGCGCCGCTGATCTCGGCGATCGGCATGTCGATCTTCCTGCAGAATTACGTGCTGCTGGTTCAGGGCGCGCACGAGAAGGCGCTGCCGCCGATCATCACGGGCGGGTTCGACCTGATGCAGCAGGGCGGCTTCGTGGTGAGCGTGAGCTGGCTGCAGCTGATCATCGTCGGCGCAACGCTGCTGCTGATGGTCGTCTTTACGGCGATCATCCAGCTGACGCCGCTCGGCCGGGCGCAACGCGCGACGGAGCAGGACATGACGATGGCGGCGCTGCTCGGCATCGATGTCGACCGCACCATCTCGCTGACCTTCGTCATCGGTGCAGCGCTCGCCGCGGTCGCCGGTCTCATGGTGACTCTGCAATACGGCGTGATCGACTTCTTCATCGGCTTTCTCGCCGGCATCAAGGCGTTCACTGCCGCGGTGCTGGGCGGCATCGGCTCGCTGCCCGGCGCGGTTCTCGGCGGCTTGCTGATCGGCGTCATCGAAGCGTTCTGGTCCGGCTATTGCCCGTCCGAATACAAGGACGTCGCGGTGTATGCGGTGCTCATCCTGGTATTGATGTTCCGGCCGAGCGGTCTGCTCGGACGCCCTGAGGTCGAGAAGGTGTGATGAGCGCGGCGCCGCGCGTCAAAGACGCTGGCCTCGCGGCGTTGATCGCGCTCGCTCTTGCCTTCCCGTTGATCGGCTTCGAAACCAGCGATGCCGGCGTCGGATTCTCGACGCGGTTCTCGTGGGTTGCAATCGCGGCTGCCGTGGTTTTCGCCGGACGGTTGCTGTTTGGCCTGGTACCGCGACGTTTCCACTTGCACCAGTTCGGGGTGCGAAAGACAGCGATACCCCAGGGTAAGTTGGTGAAACTGGCCTCGGCCGCGCTGATCGTGTTTGCAGTGCTGTTGCCGGTGACGCCGTTCGCGTCGCGGCGGTCGATCGATTTGGGCACGCTGGCCCTCATCTACGTTATTCTCGGCTGGGGCCTGAATGTCGTCGTCGGTCTCGCCGGGCTCCTCGATCTCGGCTATGTCGCCTTCTACGCCGTCGGCGCTTACACGTTCGCGCTCGCGGCCCAATGGTACCACGTGTCGTTCTGGGAGATGTTGCCGCTGTCGGGCATGACCGCGGCCACCGCCGGGATTCTTCTGGGCATACCGGTCTTGCGTCTGCGCGGCGACTATCTTGCGATCGTAACGCTCGGCTTCGGCGAGATCGTCCGCATCGTGCTCAACAACTGGACTGCGGTGACCGGCGGCCCGAACGGCATCGGCGATATTCCGCGTCCGAGCGTGTTCGGCATGCCGATCGCGGCCGGCGCGCCGGCTGGCGTGACGACGTTCAATCACTTTTTCGGTATCGCCTACGATCCGATTCAGCGCCTGATCTGGCTCTATTATGTCGCCCTGGCGGTGGCGCTCGCCATCAACTGGTTCAGCCTGCGCGTCCGCCGCCTGCCGATCGGCCGGGCGTGGGAGGCGCTGCGCGAGGACGAGATCGCCTGCCGCGCCCTCGGCCTCAATCCGACGACCACCAAACTGTCGGCCTTCGCGATCGGCGCCATGACCGGCGGTTTCGCCGGCGCGCTCTTCGCAGCGCGCGCCGGCTTCATCAGCCCGGAGAGCTTCAACTTCCAGGAATCCGCCACCGTCCTGTCGATCGTGGTGCTCGGCGGCATGGGCAGCCAGCTCGGCGTTGCCCTGGCAGCGGTGATCCTGGCGACGCTGCCGGAGTTCGGCCGCGAGTTCGCGCAGTATCGCATGCTGATCTTCGGCGCGGCGATGGTGGCGATCATGATCTGGCGACCGCGCGGTATCTTCACCATCCGCGCGCCGTCGGTGCGGCTCGACCGGATATGACGCGACAGCCGCTGCTCGCCGTCGAGAACCTGTCGATGCGCTTCGGCGGCGTGATCGCGGTGGACGATCTCTCGTTCACCGCCTACCGGGGCGAAATCACCGCCATCATCGGACCGAACGGCGCCGGCAAGACCACCGTCTTCAACTGCCTCACCGGCTTCTATCGACCGACCGGCGGCACGCTGGTGCTGACGCAGGACGGCCTGCATTTCCGGCTTGAACGCCTGAAGGGCTATCGTATCGCGCGGCACGCCGGCGTCGCGCGCACGTTCCAGAACGTGCGTCTCTTCGCGGGCATGACGGTGCTCGAGAATCTCGTGGTGGCGCAGCACGTCGCGCTCACCCGCGCCAGCGGCTACAACATCGGCGGCTTGCTCGGCTTGAAGAGTCACCGCGAGGCCGAGCGCGCCGCCATCGCCCGCGCCCGCGAATGGCTCGACCTGATCGATTTGCGCGAACGCGCGGACGAGGATGCCGGCAATCTGCCCTACGGTGCCCAGCGCCGGCTCGAGATCGTCCGCGCGATGTGCACCGGACCGCGGCTGCTCTGCGTCGACGAGCCGGCTGCCGGACTCAATCCACGCGAGAGCGCCGAGCTCGGCCGGTTTCTGGTCATGATCCGCGACCGCTTCGGCGTCGGCATCCTGCTCATCGAGCACGACATGAGCGTGGTGATGGGCATTTCCGATCATGTCATCGTGCTCAATTACGGCAAGAAGGTCGCCGACGCCTCGCCGTCCGAGGTGCGCCGTGATCCGGCGGTGATCAAGGCCTACCTCGGCGAGGAGGAGGAGTGAGCGCGCTGCTCGAGGTTGCGGGATTGCACGCGGCCTATGGACGGATCGAGGCGCTGAAAGGCGTCGACCTGACCGTCGGCGCCGGCGAGATCGTGGCGCTGATCGGCGCCAACGGTGCCGGTAAGTCGACCTTGCTGATGACGATCTGCGGTCGGCCGCGCGCTGCTGCCGGCACGATCGCATTCGACGGGCGTGACATCACGCACCTGCCGACCTTCGCCATCGTTCGGCTAGGAATCTCGCAGGCGCCCGAAGGGCGCCGCATCTTTCCGCGCATGACCGTGCTGGAGAATCTCCAGGTCGGCGCCACCACGGCCGCGGCAGGGCGCTTCGACCGAGATCTCGCGCGCGTCCTCGAGTTGTTCCCGATACTGGCGGAACGGCGTCACCAGCGCGGCGGCACGCTCTCCGGCGGCGAGCAGCAGATGCTGGCGATTGCCCGCGCCTTGATGAGCCGCCCGCGGCTGCTGCTGCTCGACGAGCCGTCGCTTGGGCTCGCGCCGCTGATCGCGAAGCAGATTTTCGCCGTGATCCGGGCGATCAATGCCGAAGAAAAGATCACCGTGCTGCTCGTGGAGCAGAATGCGCACCATGCCCTGAGACTGGCCCATCGGGCCTATGTGTTGCAGACCGGCAGCATCGTACTCTCGGGCACCGGTGCCGAACTTTTAGCCAATGCCGAGGTACGGGCGGCCTATCTCGAGGGGGGTGCGCGCGGCGCCGCTTAACCCGGCGCGTGCCTTTTGCTAAGCTGCGGTTACAAGGGGAGGTTCTCATGCATTGGACAGTGCGGTTTGTGCTCGCGACGGCGATGACCGTCGTTTCAGCGGTTGCCTATGCCCAGGACATCAAGATCGCGACGGTCGGACCGATGACCGGCGCCGACGCCGCGGTCGGTGAACAGTTCCGTCGCGGGGCCGAGATGGCGGTCAAGGACATCAACGCCCATGGCGGCGTGCTCGGCCGCAAGCTCGCGCTGACCGTCGGCGACGATGCCTGCGATCCGAAGCAGGCGGTCAGCGTCGCGAACCAGCTTGCCAACGCCGGTGTCGTCTTCGTCGCCGGCCACTATTGCTCGAGCACCTCGATCCCGGCCTCGGCGGTTTACGCCGACGCGAATATCCTCCAGATCACGCCGGCCTCGACCAATCCGGCGCTGACCGATGACGCGACCGCCAAGGGTTGGATCAATGTCTTCCGCGTCTGCGGTCGCGACGACAGCCAGGGCAAGGTTGCCGGCGACTACATCGCCGCGCGCTTCAAGGGCAAAGCGGTTGCGGTGATCGACGACAAGTCGACCTATGGCAAGGGTCTCGCCGATCAGACGATCAAGGAAATGGCCGTGCACGGCATCAAGCCTGCGGTGCACGATTCCATCAACGCGGGTGACAGCGACTTCTCGGCGATCATCTCCAAGATGAAAGCGGCCAACGTCAGAGCGATTTACTTCGGCGGCTATTTCCGCGAAGCCGGCCTGATCGTGCGCCAGGCGAAGGAGCAGGGGCTCAACGCCGTGCTGATGGGTGGCGACGCCCTGGTCACGACCGATCTGTGGAAGATCACCGGCGAGGCGGGCACCGGCACGCTGATGACCTTCCCGCCGGATCCGCGCGGTCTGGCCTCGGCGCGAGCGGTGGTGAAGGAGTTCAAAGCCAGCGGCTATGATCCGGAAGGCTATACGCTCTACACTTACGCCGCGATTCAGGTATTCGCGGAAGCGGCCAAGAAGGCGCACTCGATCAAAATGGCCGACCTGTCGAAGACGATGAAGGCCAATAAGTTCAAGACGGTGATTGGCACCGTCGGCTTCAACGCCAAGGGCGACGTGATCGGACCGGACTACGTGGTCTATAGCTGGAAGAACGGGCAGTACGCCGAGTTGAAGCACTAGGCACAGCGCGCCGCACCCGCGAGCGACGTCAGGCGGGCTTTTTCATGCCGGCGCCCTTGCCGAGGCCGATCTCCTTGGCGAAGGCCGGGCGGCACCCTTAGGCTACGCCTCCGTTGCGACGACGCTACGATGGCTTTGAGGGGGACACGATGAGCCAGCAATCCGGCGCGGCTTCAGGACAAGCGGGCGGGACATTCCGGCAAGAGCTGGGATGGTTCTCGCTGTTCACCATGAGTCTGGGGACCGTGATCGGGTCCGGATGGCTGCTGCTGCCAGCGGTGGCGGCATCGCACGCCGGGGTGGCGAGCATCGCGTCGTGGATCGTCGGCGGCGTGGCCGTGCTGATCGTCGCCGTGGTCTATGCCGAACTCGGCGCGGCTTGGCCCGCCGCGGGTGCCGTGGCGTTATATCCGCGGCTGTCGCACGGCTCGTTCACCGGCCACGTCGCCGGGTGGGCGGCGTTCATCTCCTACGCCATCATTCCGCCGGCCGAAGCGGTGGCGGTGACGCGCTATGCGGGCTCGTTCGTTCCGGCTTTCGTCACGCCGGACCGGACTCTCACCGTGCTCGGCCTCATCGTTGCCATCGCCATCCTGGCGATCATCAGCGCGCTCAACTATGTCGGCGTGCGCTATCTGGCGCATTTCCAGAACTGGATCACCAGCCTCAAATTCATCCCGATCCTCCTGTTCCTGGTCGGCGCCGGCTTCTTCGCTTTCCACGGCGCGAACTTCACGTCGTTTGGACCGTTCGCGCCCAACGGCGGCTCCGGCATCATGCTTGGCGTCGCCAGCACGATCTTCGCCTATATCGGGTTCCGCCAGGCGCTCGACTTCGGCGCCGAAGCGAAGAAGCCGGGGCGCGATTTGCCGCTCGCCGTGATTCTCACCGTGGTCGTGTCGCTGGTGACTTACGTGCTGATCGCAATCGTCTTCCTCGGCGCGCTCAACTGGAGCGGCCTGGCGCAATACGGCGTCAAGGCCGGCGACTGGTCGACGCTCGCGAAGCTGCCGGCGCCGCTCTACAACGTCGCCGCCGCCGCGGGGCTGGGCGTGATCGCGTGGCTCATCTTCATCGACGGCGTCGTCTCGCCCAACGGGCCCAACGCGACCAATGTCGGCTCGGTACCGCGCGTCGCCTATACGATCGCCGAGAACGGCACGCTGCCCAGATTCTTCCTGCAGCTCAATCCGCGCTACGGCACGCCGGGCTGGGGCCTGTTTGCCTGTTTCCTGCTTGAGGTGTTCTTCCTGCTGATGACCACCGGCGGCTACAGCGCGCTGATCTCGGCGGTCAACGTCGCCTTCATGGTTGGTTACGCGATCGGACCGGTGTCGTTCGGCGTGTTGCGCCAGACCGCGCCAGATCATCCGCGGCCGTTCCGGTTGCCCTTCGGCGAGTTCTGGGCCCCGCTTGCCTTCGTGCTCTCGTCGCTCATCCTCTACTGGAGCGGCTGGCCCGATACCGGCGAAACCCTCGCAGCCCTGCTGGTCGGCGTCGTCATCTATTACTTCTATCTCTGGCGCGGCACCGCCGGCCGCGACACCCTGCGCTTCGGCGCGTGGCTGGTCGTCTACCTGATCGCGATGGCGGTGCTGTCCTATCTCGGCGACCGGGCCTTCGGCGGCATCGGCGCGTTGCCCGGCGGCTGGGACCTGGTGGCGGTCGTCTTCATCTCGCTCGCCATCTACTACTGGGGCGTGCGCCAGGGCGTTGCCTTCGCCGCCGTCCGCGAGAGCCTGGCGCCCAGCAACCGCGCCGCGGCACACTGAAGGCCCGGCGGACTACGCCGGCTTTTTCCTGCCGGCGCCCTTGCCGAGGCCGATCTCTTTGGCGAAGGCCGAGCGCTGCTTGGCGTAGTTCGGCGCGACCATCGGATAGTCGACGGGCAGACCCCATTTCTGCCGGTACTGCTCCGGCGTCATGTTGTACTCGGTGCGCAGATGGCGCTTCAGCATCTTCAGCTTGCGCCCGTCCTCGAGGCAGACGATGTACTCCGGCGTCACCGATTTCTTGATCGGCACCGCCGGCTTGAGCTCGGTCGGCGCGGGCGCATTGGCACGGCCGTCGATGGCCCGCAGCGAGCCATAGACCGAGTTGATCACCTCGGTGATCTGGGCCGCCGGCACGCTGTTCTTGCGCAAATAGGCGGCGACCATCTGGGCGGTCATGCGCAGGAAGTCGTCGCTGCTCGGCTTGGGCGCGTCCTCAGCCATGATCTGCCGCCTCAATCGGGGGAATCTCGGGCAGGTATAGAGGCAGACCGACGAGTTGATGTCAAACGACACCCAGTAATTCGTACCGCGATTACAGCATTGATGACGGCGGAAGACTGCGGTTGAGATGCCCTGGCGACCGCCCTGTGAGTCATGGGGATAATGCGATGGATGGTATGCGGCTGACTTGGCGGGCCGATATCTGGTAGATTCGCCGCGCTATTAAGGCTATTCCAGGGGCCATGGCCGACACCGTCGCCGTCGCCGCAGATCACGGCGGATATGATCTGAAATGCGTCTTGCTGCCTGAGTTGCGCGCGCTCGGCTTCGACGTGCTCGACCTCGGCACCGAGAGTCGCGAGCCCGTCGATTATCCGGATTTCGCGGCGGCGGTCGCGCGTTCGATCGAGGAGGGCCGTGCGCGCTGGGGCGTGCTCATCTGTGGCACCGGCATCGGCATGTCGATGGCGGCCAACCGGCATCGCGGCGTGCGCGCGGCGCTGGTGCACGACGGCCTGACCGCGCGGCTGGGGCGTCAGCACAACGATGCCAACGTCCTGGTGCTGGGCGGACGCGTTCTCGGCCCCGAACTCGCCAAGGATTGCCTCAAGATCTTTTTCGCGACGCCGTTCGAGGGCGGCCGCCACGCCCGGCGCGTCGCCAAATTTTCGCCGGCGAAGGCGAGCGCATGACCGCCAAACCCGCGCCCACCGCCAATCGCTTTTTCACCGCGACGCTCGCCGAGGCCGATCCCGAGGTGGCCGCCGCGATCGGCCGCGAGCTCAAGCGGCAGCAAGACCAGGTCGAAGTGCTTGACGGGCTGGTCGCCAATGGCGACGGCGGCAATGGTGCGGTCGAGACTGCGGTCAAGCAGCGGGTGCGGGCGCTGTGCCAGCGCTTCCCCGTCTATCCCTAGGAGAGAAAACCGATGCGCTGTCCGTTCTGCGGATGTGAAGACACCCAGGTGAAAGACTCGCGACCGACCGACGACCGTGCATCGATCCGCCGGCGCCGGCTCTGCCCCAACTGCGCCGCGCGCTTCACGACCTTCGAGCGGGTACAGCTCCGCGAGCTCACGGTGATCAAGAAGAACGGCCAGCGCGAGCCGTTCGAGCGCGACAAGCTGGCACGGTCGATCCAGATCGCGTTGCGCAAGCGGCCGGTCGAGGGCGAACGCGTCGAGCGCGCCATCAACTCGATCGTCCGCCAGCTCGAAAGCTCGGGCGAGACCGAGATCAAGAGCGACATGGTTGGCGAGCTGGTGATGGAGATGCTGGCAACGCTCGATCCCGTCGCCTATGTGCGCTTCGCCTCGGTCTATCGCAATTTCCGCGAGGCGAAGGATTTCGGCGAGTTCATCGACCGCCTGACCGCCGACCGCGATTGAAGGTTCCGAGATGACCGACGCCGGCATGATGTGCGCGGCGCTGACTCTGGCGCGGCGCGGTCTCGGCCGGGTCTGGCCCAATCCGGCGGTGGGCTGCGTGATCGTCAGGGACGGGATCGTCCTGGGCCGCGGCTGGACACAGCCGGGTGGCCGACCGCACGCCGAGATCGAGGCGCTGGCGCGCGCCGGCCGCGCCACCAAAGGCGCCGACGCCTATGTCACGCTCGAGCCGTGCTGCCACCATGGCAAGACGCCGCCATGCACCGACGCTCTGATTGCCGCCGGCATTCGTCGGGTCATCGTCGCGGTCGAAGATCCCGATCCGCGCGTTGCCGGCAAAGGCCTGAAGGCGTTGCGTGCGGCCGGGATCAACGTCGTGTCGGGCGTCAGCGCCGACGCGGCGGCCGAGATCAACGCCGGCTTCTTCTCGACCATTACACGCGGCCGGCCGCTGGTGACGCTGAAGCTCTCCACCTCGCTCGACGGCCGGCTGGCCGTGGCATCGGGCGCAAGTCGCTGGATCACTGGCGAGGCGGCGCGCGCCCGCAGCCATCTGCTGCGGACGACGCACGATGCGGTGATGGTGGGCAGCGGCACGGTCATCGCCGACGACCCGGAATTGACGTGTCGGCTGCCCGGCCTGACCGATCGCAGCCCGGTGCGCGTGGTGATCGACGGCGGCTTGCGCGTGCCATTGACGGCGCGCGTCGTCGCCGATGCGCGGCGCGCGCCGACCTGGTTCATCGTGCGGAACGGCATCGCCGGGGAGCGGCGCGCGGCATTGGCCGGCTGCGGCGTCGAGGTGATTGACGTTCCCGCCATGCCTGGCGGCGAGACCGATCTCGCCGCCGCGCTGAGCGCGCTGGCCATGAAAGGCATCACGCGCGTCCTGGTCGAAGGCGGCGCAACGCTGGCGGCGGCGCTGGTTCGCGCCGATCTGGTCGATCGCATCGCCTGGTTCCAGGCGCCGTCGCTGATCGGCGGCGACGGTCTGCCGGCGCTCAACGCGCTCGGCATCGAGGCTCCCGGCCAGGCGCCGCGCTTCGTCCGGATCGGCATCGAAAGCGTCGGCGAGGATGTGCTAGAAACCCTCCGGCGCGCGAATTAAGGTGGCGCCCTAAGGTATTGCCATGTTTACTGGAATCATCGCCGATCGCGGCGCCGTCCGGGCCGTGCGGCCGGGCGCCGACACGGTCTTCGAAATCGCGACTGCGCTCAATCTGGGCGATCTCGCGCCCGGCGCCTCGATCGCCTGCGCCGGGGTCTGTCTTTCCGTCGTCGACAAGGACGCAGGGTGGTTCGCCGTGCAAATCTCGGCCGAGACTCGCGCGCGGTCGACCGCCGGCGCTTGGCGGGTCGGGACTGCGCTCAATCTCGAGCGTGCGCTGCGCCTGGGTGACGAACTCGGCGGCCACATCGTGCTCGGCCATGTCGACGCGATGGCTGAGCTGGTGTCGCGCCGGCCGGACGGCGAATCCCTGCGGCTCACCTTCGATGTGCCGCGCGACTGCGAGCCGTCGATCGCGCCCAAGGGGTCGATCACGCTCGACGGCGTGTCGCTGACGGTGAACGAGGTCGAAGGAAGGCGCTTTGGCGTTAACCTCATTCCGATCACGCGCACCAAGACGACGCTCGGCGACTTGCGACCGGGCGACAGAGTCAACGTTGAACTCGACGTCATCGCGCGCTACGTCGCGCGCCTGCTGGCGCGGGAGCCGGCATGAGCTTCATCGACGTCGCTTCGCCGATCGAGGACATCATCGACGCCGCGCGCAACGGCAAGATGTTCGTTCTGGTCGACGACGAGGATCGGGAGAACGAAGGCGATCTCGTCATTCCGGCGCAGATGGCGACGCCGGATGCGATCAACTTCATGGCCAAACACGGCCGCGGCCTGATCTGCCTGGCGCTGACGCGCGAGCGGGTTGAGCAGCTCAAGCTGCCGCTGATGGCGCGGTACAACGAGTCGCGGCTGCACACGGCGTTTACCGTCTCGATCGAGGCGCGCGACGGCATTACCACCGGCATCTCGGCGCCCGATCGTGCGCGCAGCATCGCAGTCGCGATCGATCCGGCCAGAGGCCCGCAGGACATTGTGTCGCCGGGCCATATCTTTCCGCTCATGGCGCGGGACGGCGGCGTCCTGGTGCGCACCGGCCACACCGAGGCTTCCGTCGATATCGCGCGCCTCGCGGGCCTTATTCCCGCGGGCGTGATCTGTGAGGTCATGAACGATGACGGCACGATGGCGCGGCGCGACGACCTGATCGCCTTCGCGCAGCACCACGGTCTCAAGGTCGCGACGATCGCTGATCTCATCGCCTATCGTCGGCGTCACGATCGCATCGTCGAGCGCAAGGTATCGGCCGATTTCACCAGCGCGCACGGCGGTGACTGGAACATGCACATCTACGTCAACAAGATCGCCTATGCCGAGCACATCGCGCTGGTGAAAGGCGACCTACGCACGCCGGAGCCAGTGCTGGTGCGCATGCACGCGGTCAATGTGCTCGACGATGTGCTCGGCAATCTGCGCAGCAGCCGCGCCGGCATGCTCCAGGGCGCGATGGAGATGATCGGTCGCGCCGGTCGTGGCGTCGTGGTGCTGCTGCGCGAGCCGATGCCGACAGCGCTATCGGAGCGCGTGCGCGGTTACCTCGCGACCGGCAAAACGGTGCCGCAGCTCCGCGACTACGGTATCGGCGCGCAGATCCTGCTCGATCTCGGCGTGCGCGACATGATCCTGCTGTCCAACACGGCCCAGACCATCGTCGGTCTCGAAGGCTACGGTCTGTCCGTCGTCGAACGTCGGCCCATCGTCCGGGAGCCGTGACATGGCCAAGCGGCCGTCGGTGCTGATCGTCGAGGCGCGCTATTACGCGCACGTGTCGGACGCGTTGCTGAAGGGCGCCGAGGCGGCGCTCGACCAGGCCGGCGCACGCTACGCGAGCGTAACGGTGCCTGGCGCGTTCGAGATTCCAGCGGCGATCGCGCTTGCCGTCCGCACAGGCAAATACGACGGCTACATCGCGCTCGGCTGCGTCATTCGCGGCGAGACCACGCACTACGATCACGTCTGTCAGGAATGCGCGCGCGGCATTCAGGACCTCGCGTTGGCTGGTCATGCCGTCGGCTTCGGGGTGCTGACCGTCGACAACGTGGACCAGGCCTTCAAGCGCGCGCGGATCGACGAGAAGGACAAGGGCGGCGAAGCGGCGCGCACCTGTCTCGCCATGATCGCCCTGAAGCAGAAGCTCAGGGCGCGACGGTGAGCGCCGCTGCCCGATCGCGCCCGACGGGACGCAAGCGCACGGCGGCGCGCCTCGCCGCGGTGCAAGCGCTCTACCAGATGGAGCTCGGTGGTGCGGCGGCCGACATGGTCGTCGACGAGTTTCTTGCGCATCGCTTGACACCCGACGCCGCGCGCGAGCCGCCCGATTTCGGCGCGGCCGACCCGGGCCGTTTCACCAAACTGGCGCGCGGCGCAGCGGCGCAGCGCGAAGCGATCGACCGCACGATCGCGGCGGCATTGTCGCCGGAATGGCCCTTGCAGCGGCTCGATGCCGTGTTGCGCGCCGTTCTGCGCGTCGGCGTCTTCGAACTCGTGTATTGCCGCGATGTGCCGCCGGAGATCGCGATCAACGAGTATGTCGACATCGCGCACGCTTTCTTCTCCGGCAAGGAGCCGGGCCTGGTGAACGGCGTCCTCGACAAAGTCGCGCGCGAGGTGCGACCGGAAGAGATGGGGCAGCCTCGTGGCGGCGAAGCCGCTCGGTGAATTTGGGCGCATCGCGCGCTTCTTCGCGCCGCTGGCGCTGCCCGGCGGCTTGAAGCTGCGCGACGACGTGGCGCTAATCGACGGCCGGCGCGGCGAGCAGTACGTACTCAAGGCCGACGCGATCGTCGAGGGTATCCATTTCTTCGCGAACGATCCGCCGGCGGATATTGCGCGCAAATTACTGCGCGTCAACCTGTCGGACCTCGCCGCGAAAGGCGCGACGCCGGTCGGCTATCTCCTCAGCATGGCGTTGCCGCGATCGCATGGCGACCGCTGGGTCGCAGCCTTCGCGCGCGGTCTCGCCGCCGACCAGAAAAAATTCCATATCGGCCTGTTCGGCGGCGACAGCGACGCGACGCGGGGACCGGTGGTGCTGTCGCTGGCGGCGATCGGCCGCGTCGCCAAGGGGAGGGCGATGCTGCGCAGCGGCGCGCGCGTCGGCGACATCGTCTATGTCTCCGGCACCTTGGGCGACGCGGCGCTCGGCCTGGCCGCGATCAAGGGACAACTCGGACGCCTTCCGCCGGCGGTACGACGACATCTGGTACGGCGCTATCGAGTCCCGGAGCCGCGTCTTGCACTCGGCCGGCGGTTGATCGGCGTCGCGCATGCGAGCGCGGATATATCGGACGGGCTGGTCGCCGATCTCGGTCATATCTGCGACGCCTCTTGCGTCGGCGCCATCGTCGAAGCGACGCGGCTGCCGCTTTCGGCCGCCGCGCGCCACGTCGTCGCGCGCGCGCCGCGACGCATCCGGGCGGCGCTGACGCATGGCGACGATTACGAGCTTGTGTTCACGGCCGCACCGCGGACGGCAAATCGAATCGCGACGATTGCACGCGCGGCCGGAATCAGGGTCGCCGCGATCGGCCGCGTGACCGCCGGGCGGGGCGTGCGCGTACTCGGTGCCGAAGGCCGACGGATGGTCTTGCGGCGCACCGGCTACCGGCATTTCTGAGTCGCGCGCCGACGCCGGAATCGCGCGCGACCGCGCGGAAAATCAGCGAGCCGGAGCGATTGCCTCGGCCGTTCCGTTCTGGCATGTTCCGCGCTCCTTAAAAGCCTGACAGACCGAATCTAAGGGATTTTCGCTATGAGCATGGCCTCCTGGTACTGGCTGGTGGTTGCCGCCGGCCTCATCGCGGTGCTTTACGGCATCGTCACCGCCCGCCTCGTGCTGGCTGCCGATCCCGGCACCGACCGCATGAAGGAGATCGCCGCGGCGGTCCAGGAAGGCGCGCAGGCCTATCTCCGCCGGCAGTACATGACCATCGCCATGGTTGGCGTCGTCATCTTCGTCATCCTGTTTTTTGCGCTCGGCTGGCGCAGCGGCGTCGGCTACCTCATCGGCTCCGTGCTCTCGGGCGCCGCCGGCTTCATCGGCATGAACGTCTCGGTGCGCTCGAACCTGCGCACCGCCCAAGCCGCACGCGGCGGCCTTGCTGCAGGTCTGAAGCTCGCGTTCCGCGCTGGCGCGGTCACTGGCATGCTGGTCGTCGGCCTCGGTCAACTCGCCGTTGGCGCCTACTACATCTTCCTGCACTCGACGCTGCCGATTGACAATCCGCGTCCGATCCTCGAAGCAATGGTCGCGTTGTCCTTCGGCGCATCGCTCATCTCGATTTTTGCGCGCTTGGGCGGCGGCATCTTCACCAAAGGCGCCGATGTCGGCGCCGATCTGGTCGGCAAGGTCGAAGCCGGAATTCCCGAGGACGATCCGCGCAATCCCGCCGTGATCGCCGACAATGTCGGCGACAACGTCGGCGACTGCGCCGGCATGGCCGCCGACTTGTTCGAAACCTACGTCGTGACCCAGGTCGCGACCATGCTGCTGGCGGCGATCTTCTTCCAGGGCGCGCTGCGCGACACCATGATGGTGCTGCCGCTCGTCATCGGCGCTGTTTGCATCATCGCGTCGGTCATCGGTACCTACTTCGTGCGGCTCGGCACCGGCGGCCAGATCATGACGGCGCTCTACAAAGGCGTGATCGCGGCTGGCGTACTCTCGGCCGCCGCCATCGCCGGCGTCATCGCTCTGCTGATCGGTTATGGCCAGCCGATTACGATCATGGGCGGCACTATAACCGGCGGCGGTCTGTTGGTCTGTGCCTTCACGGGTCTCGCGGTCACCGGCCTCTTGGTCTGGATCACCGAGTACTATACGTCGACCGAATATCGGCCGGTCCGCAGCATCGCCAACGCCTCGATCACCGGCCACGCCACGAACGTGATTCAAGGCTTGGCGGTCTCGATGGAGGCGACCGCGCTGCCGGTGATCGTGATCTGCGCCGGCATCATCGTCGCCTATCTTTATGCCGGCGTCTTTGGTATCGGCATTGCGGCCACCACCATGCTGGCGCTCGCCGGCATGATCGTCGCGCTCGACGCCTACGGCCCGGTCACCGACAACGCCGGCGGCATCGCCGAGATGGCGGACCTGCCGAAGGACGTGCGCAAGATCACCGACGCGCTCGACGCCGTCGGCAACACCACCAAGGCGGTAACCAAGGGCTACGCCATCGGTTCGGCCGGCTTGGCGTCGCTCGTGCTCTTCGCTGCCTACAGCAGCGACCTCACGCACTATTTTCCGGGCGTCGACGTGAACTTCACCTTGCAGAATCCCTACGTCGTGATCGGTCTCTTTATCGGCGGCCTGCTGCCTTATCTCTTCGGCGCGATGGGCATGACCGCCGTCGGCCGCGCCGCCGGTGCGGTGGTGCTCGAGGTGCGCCGCCAGTTCAAGGAGATAAAGGGCATCATGGAAGGCAAGGCGAAGCCGGATTATGGCCGCGCCGTCGACCTGCTGACCCGCGCGGCGATCAAGGAGATGATCGTGCCGTCGCTGCTACCGGTCGGCGCGCCGATCGTCCTGTTCCTGGTGGTCTCGGCCATCGGCGGGCAGGGCGCGGGCTTCAGCGCGCTCGGCGCCATGCTGCTCGGAACGATCGTCACCGGCATCTTCGTCGCGATCTCGATGACGTCGGGCGGCGGCGCCTGGGACAACGCCAAGAAATACATCGAGGAAGGCCACCACGGCGGCAAGGGCTCCGACGCCCACAAGGCCGCGGTCACCGGCGATACCATCGGCGATCCCTACAAGGATACCGCTGGGCCGGCGGTCAATCCGATGATCAAGATCACCAACATCGTGGCGATTTTGCTGCTGGCGATCCTCGCCGCGACGCACTGACGCGCGGCCGGATATCGGTCAGTAACCGCCGCCGCTGCCTTGCGGCCGGTTCTTGCTGACAAATCGGCCGAAATTGCCGAGGAATTCTTCGATCCACGAGAATTCGCGGCCACGGGTCGGCGTCACGTTCGGATTGGGCGTGATCGCCTCGGCGTCCTTCAAACCTTTCTTCTGGATCGACTGCACGACGCCGTTCTTGTCGAAGGTGATCTTGACGACGTGCTGATCGAGGGTCTGGGTCTTCAGGAAGGCGATGTCCTCGGTCTTGGCGCTGACGTAGTACCAGACGTTGGGATCGAATTCGGCGACGCTCGAGGGCGAGCCGAGCAGCCGCGTCACCGTGGCCTTGTCGGTCTTGCCCGGCTGGATCTGCGACAGCTTGTCGGGTGGCGGCGCGTTGCCGCGCTGATCGACCGTCGGCTGGCAGGCGAACAACGGCAACGCGCACGCGATAGCCGCGGCTCCGCGCAGAAGACGCCGATGAATAGGCTTGAAAATCATGCCGATCTCGACGACATCTTGTACCTTGAAACGCCCGATTATTCAATGGCGGGCCCTTAAACCATGTCGCTCGCCGCGCTCTTCCATCGCAAGTACCGCAACACCGTTCAAGCGCTCTATGGCGCCATCGTGGCGGCGTCGCGCGCGCGAATCTTCTACGAGGATTGGGGCGTGCCCGATACGCTCGATGGTCGTTTCGAGTTGATCGCTCTGCACACTTTCCTCGCCATGCGGCGGCTGAAGCAATCCGGGGACTCCGCCGCTTTCTCTCAAGCCCTGTTCGATACGATGTTCGGCGATCTCGATCGCAACCTGCGCGAAATGGGCGTTGGCGACCTCAGCGTCGGCCGCCAGGTGAAGACCATGGCCAAGGCGTTCTACGGCCGCATCCGCGCCTACGAGCGTGGCCTCGCCGGCACCGAGAGCCTCGATGAAGCCCTGCGTCGCAATCTCTACGGCACCGTCGCGCCGAGCGCGGCACAGATCGCCGCGGCCGCCGCCTATCTGCGCCGCCAGGCGCAGGTACTCGATGCCGCACCGGTGGGGCGCCTACTGTCGGGCGAACTGCCGCTTGCAGCGGAGGATTGAGATGGACACTCCGTCCGCGATCGAATTTGCTCGTCCGGTCGAGCTGTCGCGGCTCAGCTGCGGCGAGCAGCGCTTCGAGATCAGCGCCAACGCCGCCGAACGCACCGCGCTCGCCGCCCGGTTCGGCCTCCTCGGGCTCGACAAGCTCGACGCCGTGGTGCGGCTGGGGCGGATCGCCGGCGGTCTGGTGCGGCTTGAAGCCGAGCTCGACGCCGAGGTCGTGCAAACCTGCGTCGTTACGCTCGATCCGGTCCGGAATCACGTCGCCGAGGGTTTCACCGTGCTCTACGGCGAGGGCGCCGAGGCGCGCGAAGTCACGCTCGACGGCGAAGCGGAAACGATCGAGCAGATCGCTGACGGCGTGATCGATATCGGCGAGGCCGTGGCGCAGCAGCTGTCGCTCGCGCTCGATCCGTTTCCGCACAAGCCGGGCGTCGGCGCGGTCAACGTCTCCGCCGGCTCCGATGCGCTGCCTCCCGATTCACCATTCAAGGTCCTGGCGCGACTGCGAAACAAGAACGATTCCAAGGAGTAGCCAGCAGGGTTGCGAGAGCGCGGGTTTTTGGCTACTGAAACGCTTGAGCCCCCTTCGCGGGGCGACTTTTTTGAGTGATCCCATGGCTGTTCCGAAGAGAAAGACGAGCAAGTCGCGCCGCAACATGCGCCGCGCCCATCACGCGCTCAAGCCGTCAAGCTACGTCGAATGCCCGAATTGCGGCGAGTTGAAGCGTCCGCACCACGTCTGTTTGGCTTGCGGCCATTATGACGAGCGCGAAGTGATCGCGGTGAAGACGGAAACGGCGTGACGATCGCCGCCGCTGTCGGAGGCCGATCTTGACCGGCCGCGTCGTCGTCGCGCTCGACGCGATGGGTGGAGAGCGCGCGCCCGAGATGGTTGTCAAAGGCGCCGGGATCGCCCAGCAGCGTTTTCCGCAGGCCGAGTTCCTGTTCTACGGCGTGGACGACCGCATCCGCGCGCATCTCGCGAAGTTGCCGAATCTGGCGGCCCACGCCATCGTCCATCACACCGACGAGTTCATCACCGACGACGTTAAGCCGTCGGTCGCGCTGCGCGGCGGCCGCCGGTCGTCGATGCGACTGGCGATCGACGCCGTCGCCGCGGGCGAGGCGGACTGCGTCGTCTCGGCCGGCAACACCGGCGCGCTAATGGCGATGGCAATGTTCGTGCTCAAGACCATTCCGGGCATCGACCGGCCGGCGATCGCCTCGTTCTTTCCGACGCAGCGCGGCGAGAGCGTGATGCTCGATCTCGGCGCCAACGTCGCCTGCGATTCGGACAATCTCGTGCAATTCGCGTTGCTCGGCGACGTGTTCAGCCGCACGGTGCTCGGCATCACCGAACCCAACGTCGGATTGCTGAACGTCGGCGCCGAGGACCAGAAGGGCAACGACGCAGTGCGCGGCGCGGCGGTGCGCCTGCGCGGTCCCGGCACACCGATTCGATTCCACGGCTTCATCGAGGGCGACGACATCGCCAAGGGCACGGTCGACGTCGTCGTCACCGACGGCTTCACCGGCAACGTTGCGCTCAAGACCGCCGAGGGCACCGCGCGGCTGTTCGCGGAATTTCTGCGCGCGGCCTTCATTAATTCCTGGTTTGCGCGGTTCGGCTATCTCTTTGCGTATCGCTCGCTGGCGAAGCTGCGCAAGCGCATGGATCCGCGACGCTACAACGGTGCGGTGTTTCTCGGCATCCAGGGCATCTGCGTCAAGAGCCACGGCTCGACCGATGAATTGGGATTCGCCAATGCGATCGGCGTCGCCGCCGACATGGCGATGAACGGATTCCTCGACAAGGTGCACGAGGAGATCCTCCAGCTGGCAGCTGCCACCGCGCCCCAGACGACCGCCGCGCTTTGATGAATTTCCGTTCCCATGTTCTCGGTTGCGGCGGCTACTTGCCGGAGCGCATCGTCACCAACGACGAGCTGGCGAAGACGCTCGACACGACCGACGCTTGGATCCGCCAGCGCACCGGTATCCGCCAGCGCCACGTCGCCGCCGACGGCGAACTGACCTCCGATCTCGCGGTGCGGGCAGCGGAGCGCGCCCTGGCCGCGGCCGGTCTCAACGGCTGGGACATCGATCTCCTCGTGCTGGCGACCGCGACGCCTGACAATACCTTTCCAGCGACCGCCACCAAGGTTCAGGCTCGCATCGGCATGACCGGTGGCGCCGCCTTCGACCTGCAGGCGGTGTGCAGCGGGTTCATCTACGCGCTCGCCGTCGCCGATAGCTTTCTTCGCACCGGCCAGGCGAAGCGTGCGCTGGTCATCGGCGCTGAGACGTTTTCCCGCATCCTCGACTGGTCCGATCGCGGAACCTGCGTGCTCTTCGGCGATGGCGCCGGCGCCCTCGTGCTGGAAGCCCGTCCGACCAACGGCCACGCCGGCAACAGCGCGCGCCCCAACATGGAGCGGGGCGTGTTGTCGACCCACTTGCATTCGGACGGCAGTAATTACGGGCTCCTCTATGTCGATGGCGGCCCCTCGCTTAACGGCCGCGCCGGCCACTTGCGGATGGAAGGCAAGGAGATCTTCCGTCTGGCGGTCGAGCGGCTGGCGGCGGTGGTCGACGAGGCGCTGGCGGCGAACGGTCTCAATGGCACTGATATCGACTGGCTGGTGCCGCATCAGGCGAACAAGCGCATTATCGACGCCATGGGCCGTCGGCTGGGGCTGCCCGCGGCGAAAGTAGTCGTCACCATCGACCGCCATGCCAACACCTCGGCGGCCTCGGTGCCGCTGGCGCTGGCCGAGGCGACCGCCGACGGCCGCATCAAACCCGGCCACTTGGTGTTGATGGAGGCCATGGGCGGCGGCCTAACCTGGGGCGCGGGCCTGGTCCGCTGGTAGGCGCCACCGCGGGCATCCGCCATCGCCCGCGACGTTATCCCCAGGTTTCAAGATCAGCATCCAAATCGCTGGAATTGCAAATCTTCCGCCCTGGCGGTAGGCTTTTCCAAAATCAGGGCCACGATCCAGGGAGGCCTGCATGGCGGGGCAAACAGTCACGCGCGCGCAGTTGAGCGAGGCCGTCTACCAGGAGGTCGGACTTTCGCGTAACGAGTCGGCGCAACTGGTCGAGACGGTATTGAACGAGATCGCCGAAGCCTTGGCGCGCGGCGAAATGGTGAAAGTGTCGAGTTTCGGTAGCTTCGCAGTCCGGAAAAAGGGCCGCCGAATCGGCCGCAATCCCAAAACCGGCAAGGAAGTGCCGATCAATCCGCGGCGAGTGTTGGTGTTCCGGGCCTCGCACGTCCTCAAGGATCAGATCAACGGCACGCTGTCGAAAGCGGATAGCGGGACCTCCATCGCATGAACATGCGGCTGCCCGAGATGATGCCGCCGCCAGCACCGGCCGCCGGTCGCGGTAAGTCTGCCGACGCCTTCCGCACTATCAGCGAAGTCGCCACCGAGCTCGAGGTGCCGCAGCACGTCTTGCGGTTCTGGGAGTCGAAATTCCCCCAGGTACGGCCATTGAAGCGGGCCGGCGGGCGACGTTATTACCGGCCGGACGACGTCGCGCTGCTGCGGCGCATCCGGCAATGCCTCTACGAGCAGGGCTACACCATCAAAGGCGTGCAGAAGCTGCTGCGCGAAGGTGCGCTCAAGACCGACGAGATTCCGCGCCTTGTCCTGCCGACGACGGTCGCAGCCCGCGAGGGCGACAAGGTTGACGACATGCGGCGCGAGTTGTTCGACCTGCGCCGCGAGCTCATCGCTCTGCGCGAGGAATTGAAGAAACTTAGGGGCTGAGGCTAGTATTTCGATCTCTCGAGAGCCGGCCGGAGCGTAGCGCAGCCTGGTAGCGCATCAGCATGGGGTGCTGAGGGTCGTGAGTTCAAATCTCACCGCTCCGACCATTCCCCCGATTCGCTGCAAGACAGCAAATCGCGTATTTCCAATAATCTATGTGCCGTTTTTCATTTATCAGGCAACGATTTACGGCGTCGTCCCTCGGCCGCGGTGCGGCCTTTCTCGGTCAGCCGACAGATTTGCATCGACGGATTGAGCGGGTTGGCGAACCACGGCTCGGCCCAGCCGGCATCGAGACAGGCCTGGATGGTGCGGTGGTCGATTTCCCGGCCGCTGGCATCGAACAGCGGCAGCTTGCCGCCGGGCTCGGTCAGGCCGCGTTGTAGCCAAGCCCGTTGGTTCGCCGTCGGGCTCGGCGGCCGCAACGGCTTCTCGGTGGCCGGCGGCTTGGCGTTATCGGACATGCCCACCCCCTGGATGTCGCGGTGCGGACGCGCCATGGTAGCGGCACGCGGTGCAAAGCGCCAAGCCAGCCGACTCGGGCGCGGCGCGGGAGGGGGGGGAGGCGGAACATGCCGGCAGAAACCGTGATGATGGTGTATGCGACCACGCGCGAGCGCGTGCAGGCGGAGGAGATTGGCATGGCTCTCGTCAAGGCGCGGCTCGCCGCCTGCGCTAACGTGCTCGACCATGTGCGCTCGTTCTACTGGTGGCAGGGTGAGATGCAGCAGGACACCGAGGCGCTATTGATCTTGAAAACGACCGCATCGCGGGTCGAGCCGCTGATCGCGCGGCTCAAGGCGCTGCATTCCTACGATTGCCCGTCGATCGAAGCCGTGCCAGTTGCCGCGGGCTACGCGCCGTATCTCGACTGGGTGCGCGCCGAAGTGGCAGCGGCGCACGCCTGAGCACCGTCAGCGCGCCGCCGAGATGATGCCGGTGTTGACGCTGCTCTAGCCGAGCTCGCCGTAGAGCCGCGAATGCTCGATCTTGGGACAGCGGTTCATCACCACCTTGAGCCCGGCCTGTTCCGCTTTGCGCGCCGCTTCGTCGTTGCGGACGCCGAGCTGCATCCACACCACCTTCGCGCCCTTGGCGATCGCGGCGTCGACGATCGCCGGCGCTTCGGCGCTGCGGCGGAAGATGTCGACCATGTCGATCGGATCGGGAATCTCTGCCAGAGAGGGATAGACTTTTTCGCCGAGGATCTCGATTGTGCCGGCGCGCGGATTGACCGGAATGATGCGAAAGCCTTTCGATTGGAGGTATTTCATCACGACGTAGGAGGGGCGGTTCCAGTGCTCGCTGGCACCGACCATCGCGATGGTATGGACGCTACGCAGGATGCCGCGCAGGTAGTCGTCGGTGTAGCTGTCGTGATTCACCGGTTCTCCCATTTGGGAGCGCGCTTCTGCAGGAACGCGTCGATGCCTTCTTCGGCATCGCGCGCCATCATGTTGGCAACCATGACTTCGCTCGTATAGGTATAGGCCGCGTCGAGGCCGAGCTCGGCTTGGCGATAGAACGCTTCCTTGCCGATCTTGAGCACGAGCGGCGACTTGCCGGCGATGGTGCGCGCCAGCTCGTTCACCGTCTCATCCAACTGGTCGGCAGGAACCACGCGATTGACCAGGCCGAGGCGCTTTGCCTCGTCGGCGCCGATCATCTCGCCGGTGAGCAGCATCTCCATCGCCGCCTTGCGCGGCACCGCGCGTGACAGCGCCACCATCGGCGTCGAGCAGAACAAGCTGATATTGACGCCCGGCGTCGCGAAGCGGGCATCGCTCGCCGCGACTACCAGATCGCAGCTCGCTACCAGCTGACAACCAGCGGCAGTGGCGATGCCGTGGACGCGCGCGATCACCGGCTTCGGCAGCCGGACGATCGCCGTCATCAGCCGCGCGCATTGGCGGAAGACCGCCTCGTAATGCTGACGGCCGGGATTGGCGCGCATCTCGCGCAAATCGTGGCCGGCGCAGAAGCCCGGCCCGCTGGCGGCGATGACGACGATCTTGATCGCGTCGTCGCGCGCGACGGCGTCGAGCGCGTCCTGCAGCGCGGCCATCAGCGCGATCGACAATGCGTTGCGCGTCGCCGGCCGGTTAAGCGTCAGCCAGGCGACGCCATCGACGTCGCGCCGCAGCAGAACGACATCGCCCGCTGGCGGATTATCGCGCGCATCCATGAGGGCGGCTCGCGGTCATGTCCGTCCAACCGTAAGCGCGTCGGCGTCCGGCGGAAAGGCGGTTGTTGGGCAGCCGGTCCGGCGCCGTCTAGCCCAGCGTCACCCGCGTTAGCAGCATGACGATTCCGGCGACCGCCAAGCTGGCATGGGTGGCGACCAGCAAGCCGCTCGGCCGACGACGACGCCACGCGGCAAGCAGGATTAACAGGCCGAAGAGTAGCGCGACGCCGAAAAAGCCGGTGGCGATCGCGGCGAAGTCCGCGGTGCCGTTACCGATCGACGGCAGACCGTGACGCACGACGACAAACAGCAGGATGAGACCGGTCACGCCTACGCCGGCATGGGTGAGAGCGATCGCTGCTGGCGAACGCTTGACCGTCGGTCCGCGGGCGAAATTCACGGCGAGGCCCGCGCCGATCAAGGCCGCGGCGCTCAATAAGGCGAAGGCGAGGTCAAGCATGTCGAAATGGACGGAGGGGCGCGGCCATCGTCGGCGGTGCGCCGCGACCGCTGGTCGAATTCAACGGACTAGATTCCTATCCGCGCCGCGTGCTTCCGAGAAACCGCCCGCGGTTCAACGTGCTATCGCGGCGAGATCGCGTTGCCGATCTGGCCGGGACCGCCCATGAACTCTTCGCGATAGGCAGGCGAATTGGTCCAGGAATTCGTGCCGTAATTGCCGCCGTTGATGCTCAGCGAGGTGCTGCCGAAATGCATGACCGGGCTGCTGTTGCCATTGCCGGCGAGATTGGCGGACATGCTGTCGCCCTGGCTGTCCGGATTGTTGGCGAAATTCGCGCCGACGCCACCGGTGTTCGTGGTGTGCTGGATCTCGAACGCGAAGGATGCCGGCGCCGCCGCAATCAGTGCCGCGAACGCCACGGAAGTGAGAAAGCTGTAACGCATGGGAACCCCGCCAAATCCAAGTTCTGCGCTTATTCTAGGCGCGCACGCGTGGTTTTGTCCACGTGCCGGCCGCACAAGGGTTTCCGCGCCGCCGGGGCGCGGCGATTTGGCTCATGTCCGGCCGGCGGTTTGGGTAATATGACGCCACGGCTCGAGGAAAGGGGCGGTTATGGATTCGTCGGTCGCTGACGCCGACCGCACGGCACGGATTTGGCACGGCGAAGCGGGCGGACCCGGTCGCTTCCGGCTCGGCAGCGAGCAGCACAAGACGCTGTTCTGCCGGATGCTGCTCGACACCTTCAATCCCTACAAGCCGGCGGTCATCGACTGGCCGAAGCTCGACGACGACGCGCGCAACCGCCTGGTGTCGCTGCCGATCTGGGACATTGCCGTGCAGACCGAAGGCAAGGCGCGGCTGCGCGTCGTCACCTACGGCGAGACGGTCACGGACAAGCTGTTGCGCGAGGCGATCGCGCTCAACGGCTTCGAGGAGGGCCGGCACAAGCAGGTGCTGGCCAACATGGTGCAGGCCTACGGCATCACGCTCGCCGAGGAGCCGCCCTATATCACGCCGCGCGATCCGGAATGGGCCTTCATGGTCACCGGCTACAGCGAGTGCATCGACAGCTTCTTCGCCTTCGGCCTGTTCGAGGTGGCCAAGCGCTCGGGCTATTTCCCGCCCGAGCTGGTCGACACTTTCGAGCCGGTGATGCAGGAAGAGGGGCGACACATCCTGTTCTTCATGAACTGGGTCGCCTGGCACAAACGCAACATGAAGTGGTGGCGCCGGCCGTGGTTCGCGCTCAAGGTGCTCGGCGTCTGGGCGTTCCTAATCTGGGAGCGCATCGGCATCGCGCGCGGTATCGGCGGTGCGCCGGATGCCGACAATAATTTCACCGTCACCGGCAGCAAGTCGGTCGGCGTCGACATCTCGGCCGGCGAGATGATGGACATCTGCCTCGCCGAGAACGACCGGCGGCTCAGCGGCTACGATCCACGACTGAAGCGTCCGACCACCGTGCCGAAGCTCGTGCGCTTCGCGCGCCGCTTCATGGCCAAGCCCAAGACGGTGGAACTCGGCAGCACGGCGCATCGCGATCTCTTCTGCGAGCATTTCAAGGCGACATACCAGGATTACGAGCCCGAGAAGCTGCCGTGGCCCGACCTCGACGAGGCGGCGCTCGCGCGCCTTCGCGCAGTGCCGTTCTGGCAAGAGGTGCTGCATACCGAATTGCGCGCCGGTGTGATCGTGAAGCAGTTCACCGAGACCGTCGACGATCCGGTGCTCAAGGAAGCGATCGCGCTACAGGGCTTCGAAGAGGCGCGCCACGCCGAACTGATCCGGGTGATGATCAGGCGCTACGGCATCGACGTGCAGGAACACGCGCTCGATCCTCTGCCGGCGGACATCACGACCGCGTTCAAGGATTTCGGCTTCGGCGAGTGCGTCGATTCATTCCTCGGCTTCGGCGTGTTCAAGATCGCGCGCCAAGCGGGCTTCCTGCCGGAATCGATGTTCGCCATCTTCGACACGCTGATGTACGAGGAGACGCGCCACATCGTCTTCTTCGTCAACTGGATGGCCTATAACGAGGCGCGCCGCGGCCGTGCCGCCGCGTGGCGCCGCGGCCTGACCAGCCTGCGCTTCTACATCCGCGCGCTGAAGCGTCTTGTCGGCACCGCGCGGCGCGGCGCGCAGCAGAACGACGGCAAGAACTTCTCGGCGACGCAGGCCAGCGTCTTCCTCGACGGCTTCACCTTCCGGCGCTTCGTCGAGGACTGCTACGCCGAGAACGTGCGCCGCATGCAGGAATTCGATCCGGGCCTGCTGCGGCCCAGCTTCCTGCCCAAGCTCGCCGACGTGGCGCTCTCCAGCCTGCGGCTGTGGAGCTTCCGCCGCAATCCCACTTGATGCGGATCGTCAGCGTCGTCGCGGCAATCGTCGGATTGCTGCTGGGCACGTTCATCGTCGGCTATTACGGCTTCGGCGATGTGTGGAACGCCTTGCGTGCGATTCACTGGAGCGGTTTCGCCATCGTCTGCGCCTATCATCTAGCGCTGTTCGCGCTGCTCGGCACCGCCTGGTACGCCGTGCTGCCGCCGCCGCGCGCGGCGGGCGCCCATGCCATGATCTGGGGCCGCATCGTGCGCGATTCCGGATCGGAGGTGCTGCCGCTGTCGCAGCTCGGCGGCTTCGCCATGGGCGCGCGCGCCGCGACCGTGGCGGGCCTGCCCGGCGGGTTGTCGTTCGCCTCGACGGTCGTCGACATCACGCTCGAGACCATAGCGCAGCTGGTCTACGCCGCGGTCGGTCTGGGGCTGTTGGTGTGGCTGCGTCCCGGAACGGCGATCGCCAAGCCGCTCGGCATTGGGCTCATCGTCGGCGTGTTCGCGATCTTCGCCTTCATTTTCGTGCAACGGCGCGGCATGGGCGCGATCGAGCGATTGGCGGAACGCCTGGCGCCGCGCTGGATACCCGACGCGGCGGGGCACACCCGCGCGCTGCACGGCCACATCCACGCGATGTACACGCGCATGGCCGGGCCGCAGCTCGGCTTCGTCCTGCATCTCACCGCCTGGTTCGCCAACGGCGTCGAAGCCTGGATCGCGCTCCATCTGATGGGTGTGTCGCTCGGCATCGCGCCGGTGCTGACCATCGAAAGTCTGCTCTATGCGCTGCGCAGCTTCGCGTTCTTCGTGCCCAACGCGGTCGGTATTCAGGAAGGCGCCTATGTCGTCCTCGGCGGTTTGTTCGGGCTGCCGCCCGAAGTCGCGCTGGCGCTGTCGCTGCTGAAGCGCGGCCGCGACTTGACGATCGGCGTGCCCGCGCTGCTCATCTGGCAGGGTACCGAAGGGCGCCGCGCGCTGCGCGCCGACCGTCGCTTGCGCGCCGGCAAGGAAGCGCGCTGAGCCGATGTCCGGCATCACCGTGGCCGAGTTCGAGGCCTTGCTGCGCGAAGGTGCGCCCTTCGCCGCGACGCTCGGCGTCGAGACCGTCGAGTTGACCGCCAAGCGGGCGGTATTCCGCCTGCCATACCGCGCCGACTTCCTGCGGCCGGGCGGCACAATCAGCGGTCCGATGATGATGGGCCTTGCCGACTTGGCGATTTACGGCGTCGTGCTTGCCGCGGTCGGCAAGAAGGAATTGGCGGTCACCACCAGCCTGACGATCAATTTCCTGCGTAAGCCGCCGCCGACGGCGCTGATCGCCGAGGCGCGGCTGTTGAAGCTCGGCAAGCGGCTGGCGGTAGGCGAGGCCGAGCTCTTTTCCGAGGGCGATCCGACGATGGTCGCGCATGTCACCGCGACCTACTCGCTGCCGCCGGACAAGGATGAACCCGTCGAGCGGTAAGGTGCCCGTTCGACTGCTCACGGTATTATAATACCTGCGTTTAAAGCTTGACCCGACTGGGCGATTTCCCTAGGTTGCGCCACTTCGCGAGGACAAACCGATCATGCAAGCCGGCCAGACCGTTTCGCTCAAGCCCAAGGACCTGAAGAAGAATTGGCTGCTCATCGACGCCGATGGGCTGGTGCTCGGCCGTTTGGCGGCGCTCATCGCCCTGCGGCTCAAGGGCAAGCACAAGACGAGCTATACGCCGCACATGGATTGCGGCGACAACGTCATCGTCATCAACGCCGAGAAGGTGGCGCTCACGGGCGGCAAGGCGAGCCAGAGCCTGAACCGCCACTATACCGGCTACCCCGGCGGCCTGAAGGAACGGAGCAAGGGCTCGATCCTCGCCGGCGCGCATCCCGAGCGCGTCATCGTCAAGGCGGTGGAGCGGATGATGCCGCGCGGACCGCTCGGCCGAAAGATGATGGGCCACCTGTTCGCCTATAAGGGCGGCAGCCATCCACACGAGGCGCAGCAACCGGCGAAGCTCGACATCGCGGCGATGAACCGGAAGAACGTGAAGAGGTAAGTATGGCTGATTTGCAGCAATCGTTGCGCGAAGCGCAGGGCGCCCAGCTCCTCAAGACCCCCGCCGCGACGCCGGCCGAGGAAGCGAAGCCGCGCCTCGACGCTCAGGGCCGCGCCTATGCCACCGGCAAGCGCAAGAACGCGGTCGCGCGCGTGTGGCTCAAACCGGGCAAGGGCACGATCAGCGTCAACGGCAAGGACAGCGAGGTCTATTTCGCGCGGCCGGTGCTGCGCATGCTGCTGAACCAGCCCTTCGTCACCTGCCAGCGCAATGGCCAGTACGATATCGTCTGCACCGTCACCGGCGGCGGCCTGTCCGGTCAGGCCGGCGCGGTGCGCCACGGCATCAGCAAGGCGCTGACCTATTTCGAGCCGAGCCTGCGCGGCGTGCTCAAGGCCGGCGGCTTCCTGACGCGCGACAGCCGCGTCGTCGAGCGCAAGAAGTACGGCCGCGCCAAGGCCCGACGCCGCTTCCAGTATTCGAAGCGCTGATTACCGCCTGCGTTTGACGCATGCAGGGCATCGGCGCGAGCCGGTGCCCTTTTCTTTTGCGCGCGATTATGTGAAAGGTCTTTGCGATGGCGCCCAAGGTCTTCATCGACGGCGAGGCCGGCACCACCGGCCTGCAGATCCACCGGCGGCTCAAGCCGCGGCGCGACCTCGATCTCGTCTCGATCGATCCGGCGCGGCGCAAGGACGCGGCCGCGCGGCGCGACCTGCTCAACGGCGCCGATCTGGTGATCCTATGCCTGCCCGACGAGGCGGCGCGCGAGGCGGTGAGCCTGATCGAGAGCAACTCCGTGCGCGTCATCGACGCTTCGACCGCGCACCGCACCGTGGCCGGCTGGACCTACGGCTTTCCCGAGATGTCCGCCGATCAGCGCGGCGCGATCGCCAACTCGCGGCGCGTCGCCAATCCCGGCTGCTATCCGACCGGCTTCATCGCCCTGGTGCGGCCCTTGATCGAGAGTGGCTTGGTCCCGAAAAGCTGGCCGATTACGGTCAATGCCATCTCTGGCTACAGCGGCGGCGGCAGGAGCATGGTCGCCGAGTTCGAGGACACGAGCGCGGCGAATTACACGACGGTGCCGTATCGGATTTACGGCCTCAACCTCGCGCACAAGCACGTGCCCGAGATGCAGAAGCATGCCGGCCTGACGCACCGGCCGCTCTTTGCGCCGGCAGTCGGCCGCTATGCGCAAGGCATGATCGTCGAGGTGCCGTTGCAGCTTGATGCGCTGCCGGCGTCGCCCACGCTCAAGGACCTGCACGCGGCGCTGGCGCGCGCGTACGACGGCGAGAGGTTCGTCGAAGTGGCCTCGCTCGACGAGGCGGCGGCGCTCAAGACGCTCGAGCCGCAGGCGCTCAACGGCACCAACCGCATGAAGCTCTATGTCTTCGGCACCGAGACCGCGCGCCAGGCGCGGCTGGTGGCGTTGCTCGACAATCTCGGCAAGGGCGCGGCGGGCGCGGCGGTGCAGAACTTGAATCTGATGCTCGGTCTACCCGAGGCCGCCGGCCTCACCGACGCGCTGGCGTCGTAAGCCGCATCGGGAGGCAGCCGTGATGGCGCACGCATTGATCGTGTCGCCGTTCTATGTCGGCTTGTGCGCGTTGATTCTGGTGGTGCTGAGCGTACTGATCATCCGGCGCCGCGCCGTCCGCGGCGTATGGTTCGGTGACGGCGGCCACACCGATCTCCAGCGCGCGATTCGCGTGCAGGCGAATTTCGTCGAGTACACGCCGCTGGCGCTGCTGGTGATCGTCGTGCTCGAGGCCGCCGGCTATCGCGCCTGGCTCATTCACACCCTCGGCATCGCGCTGATTGTCGGCCGTCTCGTCCATGCCTGGGGCCTGACGTGCTCGGGCGAGGCGTCGATCGGCCGCTTCGTCGGCACGAAATTGACGTTCCTCGTCCTGTTCGTCGGCGGCGCGCTGTTGATCTGGTGCTTCATTCGAACCGCGGTAATTTAGCTTCCTGATTTCACCATCACGTAGGTGCCGGGTGCATCGGCGAGCGGTTTGAGCTTGCCGTCGCCCGGCCAGCGCGCATCGACTTCGCCGCCGGCGAACGGCTTCACCCAGTCCTCCCAGTGCGGCCACCATGAACCCCCGTGGAACGCCGCCGCCTTGAGCCACGCCTCCGGATCCTTCGGTAGCTTGTCGTTCTCCCAGTGGCCGTATTTGACCTTGCCGGGCGAATTGATGACGCCGGCGATATGACCCGAGGCGGCGAGCACGAACTTCACCGGCCCGCCGTAGAGCTGCGTCGCGACGTAGGTCGATTTCCACGGCGCGATGTGGTCCTCCTTGGTCGAGAGGATGAAGGTCGGCGTCTTGATCTGGCGCAAATCGATCGGCACGCCGGCCAGCACGATACCGCCCGGCTGCGACAGGCGGTTCTCCTGATACATGTTGCGCAGGTAGAAGCTGTGCATCGCCGCCGGCATCCGCGTCGAATCGCTGTTCCAGTAGAGCAGGTCGAAGGGGAAGGGCTCGCGGCCGAGCAGGTAGTTGTTGACGACAAAGGACCAGATCAGGTCGTTGGCGCGCAGCATATTGAAGGTCGTCGCCATGTCGGCGCCTTCGAGATAGCCGTGCTTGCTCATGCGCTCCTCGAGCGATTTGAGCTGCTCCTCGTCGATGAACACCGAGAGTTCTCCGGCCTCCTTGAAGTCCACCAGCGAGGCGAAGAACGTCGCCGACTTGATCCGCGTGTCGCCCGTGGCGGCGAGCCAGGCGAGGGTCGCAGCGACGAGCGTGCCGCCCAGACAATAGCCGATGATGTTCGCCTGCTTCTCGCCCATGGCCCGCTCGATCGCATCGAGCGCCGCCAGCGGTCCCTCGCGCAGGTAGTCGTCGAAGGTCTTTTCGGCGAGACGGCCGTCCGGATTGACCCACGAGACGATGAAGACGGTGTGCCCCTGTTCGACGGCCCATTTAACGAAGGAATTCGTCGGCCGCAGGTCGAGGATATAGAACTTGTTGATCCACGGCGGCACGATCAGCAGCGGCGTCCGCTGCACCTTTTCGGTCGCCGGCGCGTACTGGATCAGCTCGATCAGATCGTTACGGAAGACGACCTTGCCCGGCGAGACCGCGATGTTCTTGCCGACCTTGAAGGAGTCGAGATCGGTCATCTTGATCATCAGCCGGCCCTTGCCGCGTTCGAGATCGTCGAGCAGGTTCTTGAGGCCGTTGACGAGATTCTCGCCGCCGGTATCGATGGTGGTGCGCAGCACTTCGGGATTGGTGGCGATGAAATTGGTCGGCGCGATCGCGTCGACGAATTGCCGCGTGTAGAAATCGACCTTCTGCGCCGTCTTCTCGTCGAGGCCGTCGACCTTCTTCACGGTCGACTGCATCCAGCGGGCCGTCAGCAGATAGCTCTGCTTGATGAAGTCGAAGAGCGTGCTCTCGCGCCAGGCGTCGTCCTTGAAGCGCTGATCGGCCGGCGCCGGCTGCACCACGGGCGCCGGATTGCCGCCGAGAAATCGCTCGGCCGCGTTCTGCCAGAGCCGCATGTAGTCCTGCCAAAGCGACAGCTGCGCCTCGATCACCGGCGCGGGATTGGCGATCATGCGCCGCGTCATCTCGAGGAACGCATTGCCGACGTTGAGCGGATCGACCGGTCCGATGCCGTCATCAGCCGCCACCGCGCCCTGCCGCGATAGGAACTCGGTCACCAGCCGCTGGCTGCGCGCCGCGATCTCCGCCATGGTGCGCGACCAGACGGCGGGATCCGGAATTTTCGGCGGTTGTGGCACGGTCTCGCTCATCGCTCGCTCTCGGGTCCAGCCAGTGGCCCGGAGCCCGGCGGCCCCGGCGGCCCGCAATTGCGGTGTGAAAGCATTTGCGTGACGGGCGATCGGGGCTCTAATACAGGCGGCGGGACGCACGTATTATATAAGAGCGGGCGACGCGGTTCGCCAGGGATGTTGACGCCGAGGCGCAGGATGCGGGTTGGACGAATTTGGGTGGGAGCGGCGATTGCTGCCGTGGCCTTGCCGCTGGCCGGGTGCAGTCACGTCCCCGACGCGGTGAATCCGGTGGCGTGGTATCGCGGCGTTTCGGGCAACAGCCAGAACGACGTCGAGGACACCAACCAGCGCAACCAGCAGAATCTCGAAGCCGGCAGCAACGAGCCGTATCCGAACCTGGCGACGGTGCCGAACGTGCCGAGCGGCGCGACCAGCACCGCCGAACGCCAAAAACTCGTCGACAGCCTGGTCGCCGACCGCCGGCACGCCCAGTACAGCAACGAGCAGCTCCAGGCCGGCAGCCAGGTCGCCAGCGTCGCGCCGCCGCCACCGGCCGCACCGAAGCTGCCGCCGCCCGGGATGCACGCGACCGAAGCGACAACAGCGCCGCGCGCGGTGCCGCCGACGCCGGTGACGACCAGCACCGCACCGCCGGCGCCAGCGCAGGAATCCTCGCTTACCAGCCCGACGATACGGTCGGTGCCGAGAGGCGAAGCGCCGCCACCGCCGCCGACGCCGGCGAGGGTGATGACCACCCAGCCGCCGCCTGCGCCGAAGGTGACGCTGACGCCACCGCCGCCACCATCGGCGGCGCCGACCGGCGTGCGCGGCAGTCACCCGTCGCTTGCCATGCGCACGCCCGCGACCGCCGCGAATCCGATCACCGTCTCGGTCGGCGACATCGTCTTCCCGCCGGGATCGGCCGATCTGGCGGCGACCCAGGAGAGTGCGTTGAACGAGATTGCCGGCCTCTACAAGCAGACCGGCGGCGAGATTCGGGTCGTCGGCCACGCCGAGCCGGGCCACAGCACCGACGCGATGCGGCAGCGGATCGCCGGCCTCGATCTTGCCCTCGATCGCGCCAACGCGGTGGCGCAGGCGCTGTCGAAGCTCGGCGTGCCGCCGCGGAATATCCGGGTCGAAGCGGCGCCGGCGGTGGCCAGCGCCCGGTCGCGTGCCGAAGTGTTCATGGAATATTGATCGCCGGCGACCGTCGGTTACGTCCGTGTGAATCCGGCGCCGACTCGGGCGGCGGAAAACTGTCGCCGTTCCCGCCGTCGGAGGGTACAAACGGCTCCCCAAGGAGTCTGACGTGACATCTCCCCTGCGAATCGGCATCGCCGGACTCGGCACCGTCGGCACCGGCGTGGTGCGGCTGCTCGCCGCCAACGCGGCACTGATCGCCGGCCGCGCCGGACGCAAGATCGAGCTCGCCGCCGTGCTCGAGCGCGACCGCAAGCGCGACCGCGGTCTCGACCTATCGCAGCCGAAATGGCACGCGACGCCGCACGCCTTCGCCACCGATCCGAACCTCGACGTCGTGGTCGAGCTGATCGGCGGCGCGGACGGCGTCGCGCTCGACGTGGTCAAGACCGCGCTGGCCGCCGGCAAGCCGGTCGTCACCGCCAACAAGGCGATGCTGGCGCATCACGGCAACGAACTCGCGCGCCTCGCGGCCCGGCAGGGCGTCGCGCTCGCCTTCGAGGCGGCGGTCGCCGGCGGCATTCCGATCCTGAAGGCGCTGCGCGAGGGCCTCGCCGCCAACAAAGTGCAACGCGTCTACGGCATCCTCAACGGCACCTGCAATTACATCCTGACGCAGATGCGCGACAGCCGACGCGACTTCGCCGACGTGCTCAAGGAGGCGCAGAAGCTAGGCTATGCCGAGGCCGATCCGCGCTTCGACATCGACGGCGTCGACACCGCGCACAAACTCGCCATCCTCGCCGCCGTCGCCTTCGGCGGCGCGGTCGATTTCAAGGGCGTGCATGTCGAGGGCATCCGGCACGTCTCAGCGGCGGACATCGAGTTCGCCGAAGCGCTCGGCTACCGCATCAAGCTGCTCGGCATCGCCCGCCAGACGCCGCACGGGCTCGAGCAGCGGGTGCATCCCTGCATGGTGCCGGCGGCGACGCCGATCGCGCATGTCGAAGGCGTGTTCAACGCCGTCGTCGTCGAGGGCGATTTCGTCGGCCGCGTCGTGCTCGAAGGCCGCGGCGCCGGCGCCGAGCCGACGGCGTCCGCGGTCGTCGCCGACCTGATCGATATCGCGCGCGGCCGCGCCGGGCAGGGACTCAATGCCGGCGCCAAGCCCAAGCTCGCGCCGATGGCGCAGCACGAAGGCGCCTATTATCTGCGGCTCATGGTGGTAGACCGCCCTGGCGTGATGGCCGACATCACCGCCGCGCTGCGCGACGAGAAGGTCTCGATGGAGCAGATGATCCAACGCGGCCGCGCGCCGGACGAGACCGTGCCGGTTGTCATCACCACCCACGAGACCGTGGAAGCGCCGATGCGCCGTGCGCTCGACCGGATCGCGCGGCTCAAGACCGTGCGCGAGAAGCCGCGCATGATCCGCATCGAAGCTCTATAAGGAACCGGAAAGCAGCGGAGACAGACGATGGCGGGCAACTTCACGATGGACCGCAATCTCGCGCTCGAAGCGGTGCGGGTGACCGAAGCCGCCGCGCTTTCGGCGTCGCGCCTGATGGGCCGCGGCGACGAAAAGGCCGCCGACCAGGCGGCGGTCGACGCGATGCGCAAGGCGCTCAACGGCCTGGCGATCGACGGCACCGTGGTGATCGGCGAGGGCGAGCGCGACGAGGCGCCGATGCTCTACATCGGCGAGAAGGTCGGCAACGGCCAGGGACCGAAGATCGACATCGCGCTCGATCCGCTCGAGGGCACCACCATCACCGCCAAGGGCGGCCAGAACGCGCTCGCCGTCGTCGCGATGGCCGAAGCCGGCGGCTTCCTCAACGCGCCCGACGTCTATATGGACAAGATCGCGATCGGGCTCGGCGACGGCATCGTCGATCTCGACGCGGCGCCGGGCGAAAACCTCAAGAACCTCGCGAAGGCGAAGAATGTCGCGGTCTCGGACCTGGTGGTCTGCATCCTCGACCGGCCGCGGCACAGCGATCTCATCGGCAAGGTGCGCGCCGCCGGCGCGCGCATCATGCTGATCTCCGATGGCGACGTTTCCGGCGTGATCGCGACTGCGCGGGCGGAGAGCGGCGTCGACATCTACATGGGCTCGGGCGGCGCGCCGGAGGGCGTCTTGGCCGCCGCCGCGTTGCGCTGCATCGGCGGCTTCATGCAGGGGCGCCTCCTGTTCCGCAACGAGGACGAGAAGGGCCGGGCGCGCCGTCTCGGCGTCGCCGATCTCAACCGCAAATACGGCCTGGAGGATCTGGCGCACGGTGACGTGATGTTCGCCGCGACGGGCGTCACCAACGGCACCATGCTGCAAGGCGTGCGCCGCATCGATCATGGCGCGGTGACGCACTCGATGGTGATGCGATCGAAGAGCGGCACGGTGCGCGTGGTCGAGGCGGTGCATAATTTCGAGCGCAAGAGCAACTACGACTTCCTGCAGCCGGATGGACGGTAACGTCGGCACGCGCGGCTTTCTCGGCGTCGAGCGCTCGCTCAAGGGCCTGCGCTGGCGCGAGCGCAGCGGCGACGCGCGGCTCGGCCTGGCGCTGGCGCAGCGTCTCGGCGTGCCGGAGATCGTCGGCCGCATCCTGTCGTGCCGCGGAGTGGCGGAGGACGCCGGCGAGCTGTTCCTGGCGCCGACGCTGCGCGACGCGCTGCCCGATCCACTGTCGTTCAAGGGCATGGCGGAAGCGGTGGCGCGCATCGTCGCCGCGATCCGCGCCGGCGAGACCATCGCCGTCTTCGGCGATTACGACGTCGACGGCGCGACGGCCTCGGCGCTGCTCAAGCGCTTCGTCGAGGCCGCCGGTGGCAAGGTCCGCGTCTATATTCCGGATCGCCAGCGCGAAGGCTACGGGCCGAACGCGCCGGCGCTACTGAAGCTCAAGGCGGAAGGCGCCGCCGTTGCGGTCACGGTCGATTGCGGCGTGACCGCGTTCGCGCCGCTGGCGGAGGCGGCGCGCGCCGGCCTCGACGTGGTGGTCGTCGACCATCACGTCGCCGAGCCGGACCTGCCGCGCGCGCTGGCGGTGATCAATCCCAACCGGCTCGACGAAAGCGGCGCGCATGGCAATCTCGCGGCCGTCGGCGTCGCGTTCCTGCTGGCGGTGGCGGTCAATCGCGCGCTGCGCGAGGCCGGCCATTACGCGTCGCGGCCCGAGCCCGATCTGATGGCGCTGCTCGATCTGGTGGCGCTCGGTACGGTGTGCGACGTGGTGCCGCTCACCGGCGTCAACCGCGCGCTGGTGGCGCAGGGCCTCAAGGTGATGCGCCAGCGGAGAAATACCGGCATCGCCGCGCTCGCCGATGTCGCGCGGCTGGCCGAGCGCATCGACGCCTATCATGCCGGATTCATTCTCGGGCCGCGCGTCAATGCCGGTGGCCGCGTCGGCGCCGCCGATCTCGGCACGCGGCTGCTGGCGACCGACGATCCGCTCGAAGCGCGCCAGATCGCCGCCGAGCTCGACCGCCTCAACGACGAGCGCCGCCAGATCGAGGCGCGCGTGCTCGACGAGGCGGCGGCGCAGGCCGAAGCCGGCGATCCCAAGGCGCCGCTGATTTTCGTCGCCCAGCCGGGCTGGCATCCGGGCGTCATCGGCATCGTCGCCAGCCGCCTCAAGGAGCGCTACGGCAAGCCGGCGCTGGTCGCGGCGATCGAAAACGGCGTCGCCAAGGGCTCGGGCCGCTCGGTCGCCGGCGTCGCGCTCGGCGCGGCGGTGATCGCCGCGCGCCAGGCGGGGCTGCTGGTGAATGGCGGCGGTCATGCCATGGCGGCCGGCTTCACGGCCGAGACCGGCAAGCTCGACGCGCTGCGCGATTTTCTCGGCGCGCGCATCGGCGAGGCGCTGGCCGGTCAGGAACCGGTGCCCGAGCTGCCGATCGACGGCGCGCTCGCCTGCGCCGCCGCGACGACCGATTTCGCGGCGGTGATCGAGCGCATGGCGCCGTTTGGAACCGGAAATTCAGAACCGCGCTTCGCCTTCGCCAATCTGCGCGTGCTGCGCGCGACCGCCGTGGGGCGGGACCAGGCGCATGTGAGCTGCACGCTGGGCGACGGCGCCGGCACCGGCCGCCTCAAGGCGATCGCCTTCCGCGCGCTCGAAAGCGCGCTCGGTCCCGCGCTGCTGCGGTCGCAGGGCATCGGCTTCCACGTCGCCGGCCACCTCCGCGTCGACACCTGGCAGGGCCGCGAGAGCGTGCAGCTGCAAATCGACGACGCCGCGCCGACGCACGGCGGCTAGCGCCAGTGCCACGACGCGATCGGCAGATGAACGCCGAGCCGCTTGCTTTGTCGCTCCCATGATGAGCCGATTCAGCCTCGTTTGATCTCTCGCGCACCGGGGTGAACGAGGCTTCGGGTTTGCTTGGATGTTGCTCATCCTGGTCGTCGTCGGTCTCGCCATTGCCGTGCCGACAAAATGCCTGCGTAAATGACGCCTTGCGGCCACGAACGGAAAGGACAATGGATATGGGCTACACGATTGATCGCACCATCCCGAACATCACGCTCCGTGCGGCCGAGGAGCGCGTTCGGGCGGCCTTGGCCGAGGCGGGCTTTGGCGTGCTGACCGAGATCGACGTCCAGGCGACGATGAAGAAGAAGTTGGGCGAAGAGATGCGCGGCTATCGCATTCTCGGCGCCTGCAACCCGAAAATGGCGCACCACGCCCTCGGGCTGGAACCGCGTGTTGGGGCCATGCTGCCCTGCAACGTGATCCTGCGAGAGGTTGATGGCGGCGTCGAGGTTTCGGCCATCGACCCGGTTGCCTCGATGCAGGCCATCGACAACGCAGGCCTGACACGTGTCGCCGGGCAGGTGCGCGACATGCTGGCTGATGTGGTGAAAAATGTCTGACAACGCTGCCGGAGCGCCCGTAGTCTGTATTGCCGGCGCTTGAGGGGACGTTGCAACCTGGCGCCAATAGCTAAGGCAGCCAGCGCTCCTTCCACGCCTGGAACATCAGGACGGTCCAGAGCGGATACTGCCAGTTGCGCTCGCCCGAAAGATGCTCGCGCCATTTGGCGCGGATCGGCGCCGGATCGAAGACGCCTTCGGCGGCGAGACGCTTCTCGCCCAGCAAGGTCTCGGCCCAGTCCTTGAGCGGACCGCGCAGCCAGGAATCGATCGGCACGCCGAAGCCCATCTTCGGCCGGTCAATGAGTGCTTTCGGCACGTAGCGGTCGAGCACGCGGCGCAGGATGCGCTTGCCGACGCCGCCGCTCGCCTTGAGGACCGGCTTCAGGCGCCAGGAGAATTCGACGACGCGATGATCGAGCAGCGGCACGCGCGCCTCGAGCGCCACCGCCATCGAGGCGCGGTCGACCTTGGTGAGGATGTCGTCCGGCAGATAGGTGAGGGTGTCGAGATACTGCATGCGCTCGACCGGATCGGGCACGCGCTGCGCCAGGCTTTCGTCCCATAAAAGACCGCGCGGCTCGGCGCCGCCGCGGACGATGGCGTCGGGATTGTCCCAATGCGTCACCATCAGCCGGTAGAAATCCGCCGGCGTGCCGGCCAGCGCGCCGGCGAGCTTGTGCACGCGGTCGCCGAATTGCGGCATCGCCCACGAGCCGAGCGCCGACCAGGTGCCGGGCGCGACGCTCTTGACCGCCGCCGCCGCCGCACGCCGCGCGCCGCGCGGCACCGTGTCGAGCACCTTGCGCACCGCCTCGGAGCGGAAATAACGCGTGTAGCCGGCAAAGAGCTCGTCACCGCCATCGCCCGACAGCGCGACCGTCACGTGGCGGCGCGTCATCTCGGCGACCAGGAATATCGGAATCTGGGAGGGGTCGGCGAAGGGCTCGTCGTACATGGTCGGCAGGCGCGGAATGATTTCGAGCGCGTGACCGGGCT
The DNA here is from genome assembly GCA_028871455.1 of Alphaproteobacteria bacterium. Taxonomy (GTDB): domain Bacteria; phylum Pseudomonadota; class Alphaproteobacteria; order ATCC43930; family CGMCC-115725; genus REEB95. The sequence continues at coordinate 149,924 of JAGWNF010000003.1, read as the reverse complement.
GGACGTAGAGCTCGGTATGATCGGTGCCGAGATGCTTGGCGACGCGCGCGGCATGCGGCGCCTCGTCGAAGCCTTTTTCGTGGAAACCGATGGAGAACGAGCGGACGGGACGGTTGCTTACCTTCTGCATCAGCGCCAGGACGGTCGATGAATCAATGCCGCCCGAGAGGAACGCGCCGAGCGGCACGTCGGCGATCATGCGGCGCTTCACCGCGTCGCCGAGCAGCGCGTCGAGAATCTGCACCGCTTCGTCCTCGCTGCCGGCGAAGCGATCGGCCTGGCCTTTGGCGGCGACATCGTCGAGCGACCAGAATTCGCGGATCTCGACCGGCCGGCCGGCGCGCGCGACGAGCATGGTGCCGGGCGCGAGCTGGCGCACGCCCTGATAGATGCCGCGGCTGCCGGGCACGTAGGCGAAGCGCAAATAGGCGGCGACCGCGTCGCGATCGAGCGCCGGCTGCCATTCTTTGACCGCGCGCAGCGCCTTGAGCTCCGAGCCGAAGAGCAGCGTCTCCCCGGTTTCGACCCAGTACATGGGTTTGATGCCGAGGCGGTCGCGCACGAGATAGAGCGCGCGCTCCTGGCGATCCCAGAGCGCGAGAGCGAACATGCCGATGAGCCGCTTGATCGTCACCTCGACGCCCCAGACGGCACAGCCCTCGACGATCACCTCGGTGTCGCAATGGCCGCGGAACTTGCGGCCGGCGGCTTCGAGCTCCGGCTTGAGCGCGTCGGCGTTGTAGGCTTCGCCGTTGTAGGACACGACGAAGCGGCCGCACGATGACACCATCGGTTGCGCGCCGGCCTCCGTGAGATCGATGATCGAGAGGCGACGATGGCCGAGCGCGACGCCCGCTGCGGCGTCGCTCCAGACGCCGCCGGCGTCGGGTCCGCGATGCAGCAGCGCGTCGCTCATGGCGCGGCCCTGGGCCGCGAGCGCATCCGGCACGCGCCGCGCGCGATAGTCGAAGAGACCGGCGATGCCGCACATCAGACGCGCTCGGCGAACGAAGAAAGCGGAAACTCACCCCCACCCTGACCCTCCCCCCTCGAGGGGGAGGGAAGGGAGGGGGGCGTTACTGAACGCTCGATGCTCGATGATCGAAGCAAGAACCTCACTCGCGCCAATAGGGCTGGTGGCATCGCGGCGGCAGTGTGACGATGACCGCCGCCGCCGTCGAGAGGGCTTTCGAGTCGTTCGCGCGGCGGCCTAAGCTCGCGCGATGGCGAGAAAACGCGCGAACGTCTGCCTCAGCGGCGGCGCGCCGGGCGCCGATCTGGCCTGGGGCGCGGTGGCGCGCCGGTGCGGCCACCGGGTGATTCATTTCTCGTTCGCCGGCCACCGGACACGCGCGCGGCGCGGCGAACGGATCGTGCTGAGCGCGGCGCAGCTGCGCACCGCGGACCGCCATCTGCGCCGGGTGGCGCGCATCCTGGGCCGGCGCTTCGTCGCCGACGACAGCTATCGCAGCAAGCTGCTGCGCCGGAACTGGTTTCAGGTGCGCGACAGCGCGCGGCTCTACGCCGTCGCGTCGTTCGACCGCCGCGGCCAGGTCGCCGGCGGCACGGGCTGGACCGTCGCGCTGTTCCTCGGCCGGGCGCGCGAAGCGTATCTGTTCGATCAGCGCCGACGCCGCTGGCTCGCGTGGCGCGGTGCCGCGAGCGGATGGCAGCCGATCGCACGGCCGCCGATGCCGCATGGTCGCTGGACCGGCATCGGCACGCGGCGTCTCAGCGAAGTCGGCCGACAGGCGATCCGTGCCGCGATGGCGCGGTGAACGGTTGCTTTATCCGGCGTGGGCCTTTAGATGAACGCGGCGCGTCCCCATCGTCTAGAGGCCTAGGACATCGCCCTTTCACGGCGGTAACGCGGGTTCGAATCCCGCTGGGGACGCCAGTTCAATCGAGCGCGAAGAAATCTACTTTCTCCGCTACGAGTTCTCGCTTTGCTGCTGGGTTATATGGCGCGTTTGCGGCAATGGTATAGATCGTAGCACCGAAAATTCCGTCGCCATGCACGCCGTCAGCCGCAAGGGGCATGATGATCCTTTCGCCCTGGCCATAGCGTTTTGCGTGAATAAACACTTGTCCGACACCATGCGCGAAGGCTGGTTCCGCCACCACGCGCTTATGTCTTGCGAAGACCATGTCGTACTGCCTGTTCCTGAAGAAATCCTCCATCCTTTTGCCCCGTGGGTCTTCCTCGAAGACAGCGATGATGTCTTCACCCGCGAGCCGACCGACAAAGGAGTCCGTGCTCCGGTCGTACTTCCACGACCACACGATCCGGAGGTGCGGAGCTATCGCACTCGGATCAAGGTCTTTCCAACCGGGCATCTTCTTCGAACCGCGCGCAGCGTTCCAGTGGAGCGCAATGGTTCGAAGCTCAGGCGATTGGATGTCGGCTAGAAACTCTTCGAAGCTCATAGGCGGCTGTCTTTATGCATGTCGGGTTCTTCGCCTGCGGCAACAACTGAATGTGATCAATTTAGCAAATTAGCTTCCGACTCGCGCTGTGTTCAATGCGACAAGCGTGTTTTACTATCCGTGAATGATCGCGATTCGGCGCGCCAACCCTGCGTCATTGCTATAGTGAGCGCGTGAAAGCGAAGCTTCTCGCCGGCGCCGCGGCCGGGTTGATGCTGGCGCTTGGCGTGCCGGCGGCGCATGCCGCGCCGCTCACCCTCGTCGTCGATAATGTTTGCAGCGCCAAGGGCGAGATCGACCTGACGGTCTTTGTCGCCAGCAACTGGCTTTCCGACCGGACCGACGTCAGCGACCGCCAGCTGCCGGCGCGGGTCGGCTCGGTGACCTTCCATTTCGATCTGCCGCCCGGCACGTATGCCGCCGCCGCCTTTCACGACGCCAACGGCAACGGCAAATTCGACACGAACTTCGTCGGCTGGCCGCTCGAAGGCTTCGGCTTCTCGAACAATGCGCGGGTCAAATTCTTCCATCCGCCGAGCTTCGCCGCCGCGCGCTTCACGCTGCCGCCCGAAGGCGCGACCGGGACGGTCCATCTCGATTACTGGAGCAAATGTTGAAACCGCGCACGGGTCCCTAGCGCACGCAATCGAGCAGCGGCCCCATGTCGTAGCTGCGGGCCAGGATCACTGTCGCGCGTTGCGCCACCCACGCATCGGGCGGCCGCGGCGACCAGTGCAGCGGATCGGGCAGGATCACCGCCAAGCGCGCCGCCTCGTCGGGCGTCAGCGCCGCGGCATCGTGGCCGAACCAATGCCGCGCCGCCGCCTCGACGCCGAAGATGCCCGGACCGAATTCCACGCTGTTCAGATAGACCTCCAGGATACGGCGCTTCGGCCACAGCAGCGCGATCTGTGGCGTCAGCCACAATTCCAGCGTCTTGCGCAGCATGCTGCGGCCCGGCCACAGGAAGAGATTGCGCGCGACCTGCATGGTGATCGTGCTGGCGCCTCGTGGACGCCGGCCGCGCAGCCCGTCATCGACCTGACTCCATAAGGCGCCGGTGTCGATGCCGAGCGGTTCGGTGCAGAACAGATTGTCCTCGGACGCGATGACCGCGCGCGACAGCGCCGGCGCGATCCGCCGATAAGGCACCCACTCGTGATGCAGGGGATAACCCTGCACCGTGCGGATCAGCATCAACGACGTGAGCGGAACCGGCACGAAACGGAAAATAATCAAAACGGCGAGCGGCCCCAGCAACAGCACGAGCGCGATGTTCTTGGCCAGAAGCCGCGCGGAGGACGGACGTCGCTTGGATTGGGCCATCAGCGGCGGTGCTTCGAGGATCAACGGCAGCGTCAGCCGACGCCCTGATTGGCCGGCGGCGCCGGCGGCTGCACGACGACGCGCGCGCCGTCGCCGAAGCGGACCTCGCGCACCGGGAAGGGGATCTCGATGCCTTCGCGCTTGAACGCGTCCCACAGCGCCAGCATCACGGCGCCGCGCACGTTGGTCACGCCTTCGACCGGATCGTCGATCCAGAAACGCAGGATGAAATCGAGAGAGAAGTCGTCGAACTTGGTCAGATGGCAGACCGGTTCCGGCCGCGCCAGGACCCGTGGCACCTTGAGCGCCGCCGCGACGGCCAGCTCGCGCACCGCGTGCGGATCGCTGGCGTAGCTGACGCCGAAATCGACGTCGAGACGCACGCGCTCGTTGGAATGCGACCAGTTGATCACGCGCTGCGTCACCAGATCCTCGTTGGGAATGAGAATCTCGCGGCCGTCGCGGACGACGACCGAGGTGTAGCGCCCACCCATGGTGTCGACCCAGCCGAAGGTATCGCCGACCGTGATCACGTCGCCGGGTTTGATCGATTTGTCGGCAAGCAGGATGATGCCGCTGACCAGATTGGAGACGATCCGCTGGAGGCCGAAGCCGACGCCGACGCCGACGGCGCCGGAGAAGATCGCCAGCACCGAGAGATCGATGCCGACTGAGCTGAGCACGATCAGGATGGCGAAGGTGATCAGCGTCAACCGGATCAGCTTGGTGATGAGCACCTGGATCGACGGCGTCAGGTCGGTGCTGCTGCGCACCCGGCGGTCGATGAAGTTGCTCGTCGCGCCGGCCGCCCACAGCGTCAGCAGCAGCAGGCCGGCGGTCTTCATCAGCAGCAGCAGGGAGATGCGCAAGCCGCCGATCACGACGGCGACGGAATCGAGCCAGTGGGTCGTGTCGTGGAGCAGGCCGAGGATGCTCAGCGCGGCGATCGTCCAGGCCGAGATCGCCACCACGCGATTGACGAAGTGATTGCGGATGAGCGCAGCGAGGATCGAGATCACGACCCAGGCGGTGGCGAGACTGACCGAGACGCCGAGCAGGTAGCTACGGCTCGGCGGCAGCAGCGCCAGCATCGCGCCGCGAATGGCGGCGACGATCAGGACGAAAACGACGAGGCCGAGATTGGCCAGGACCGCCGTCAACAGCTGACGCGCGACCGCCGGCCATGCCGCACCGATCGCGCTGAAATTGCCGCGGCGCGCCAGCAGCATGGTGCCGAAGCCGATCGCCGCCGCGATGGCGATCAGGCCGATCTGGACCGGAAACCAGATCGTGGTGAACTGGGCGCTGACCGCATGCAACGCACCGCCCAGAAGGGCCACCACCCGTTCGAAGTCGCCGTTCACGTCGTCGGTCATACGGGGTCTCCGCCGCGCTCCGTTCCGCGCCTGCCCGAGGCATAGTAGCGCGCGGAAGCGCGCGACGCCCCGTTAGCTAACGCGTGCGACAGAGTTCGGCAAGCGGCTCGGCGCTTCCGCCCCGCCGGCACGCGCGACGTCGATCCCGAAGGCTCGAGGGAGTCGCCGGAACGCGCTCAGTGCAACAGATGCGGCCAGAGACCGGTGACGCCGACGACGATGAGATAGATCGCAACGATATAATTCAGGAGACGCGGGGCGAACAGGATCAGTATCCCGCCGATGAGGGCAACGAGCGGCGTAATCAAAACAATATTGAGGGCCATGGGGGCTCCGTTGTCTGACGTCGCGGACGGCGGGATTTAACGTCCGACATCGACGGGAGTTCCGGAAAGCGGCGCGCGGGCGATAAAGCGGCGCGCGGGCGATTCGGCCGCTCGCATGACCCCGCATTACAACGCTGCAAGGATCGCACGCCATGCGCTTGCGCGACGCGCGGATCGGCTATGGTTCGGCCGTCGTCGGCGCTCCCGCAGCGCGCATCAGAGGAATTGCGTCATGGACTATCAAACCGCCGAAAACCAGGCCGTACAGCTGCAGAACCAGTCGGAGCAGGTCGCGCAGAGCGTCAAGGGCCTCGCCGACAAGCTGCAGGCTAAAGTCAGCGACCCGGCGCTGTCGCGCGAGCTGTCGCTCGATCTGCGCGAAGCGGCGCTGTCGATCCAAAAGCAAAACCAGTCGACGCTCATGCTGGTCGAACAGATGGCGCAGTACATCCACGACCTCGAAAGCCACGTGAACGCGCAGCCGCAATCGGGCTTCCAGACCCGCGGCTGGGCGACCCGGCCTTATGGCGGCGGCGGCTTCATGGGCAGCGTGATGTCGGGCCTCGGCATGGGCGCCGGGTTCGGCCTCGCCAACGATCTCATCGGCAGCCTCTTTTAGGCCTTCCGGGTCGCGCGCCGGGCCGACGGCGCTTGATAATCGCCGTCCGCGGCACCACAACAAAGGGACGGGAGGGGGTCCCGACGGTGGCTTCCGATGCTTAAACGGCTGACGGTCATCGGCTGTCTACTGGCGCTGCCAGCGGCGGCGCACGCGCAGTCGCAGCTGCGGATGCTGCAGCAACAGCAGATCTGGCGGCTGCAGCAGCAGGAACGGCAGCAACGCGCGCAGCAGGACACGCGGCTGCAGGATGAATTGTTGCAGCAGCAATCGGAACTGCCGCCGATGCCCGATCCGAACGCGTTCTCACACAGCGATGCGCCCGCGGATCGCCTGCACGATCTGTCGCTGCGTCAGCAATTCCAGCTGCAACAACAGCAGCAACAGATTCAACTGATGCAGCAGCAGCAACAGCAACAGCTGCTCCAGCAGCACCTGCTGCAACCGCAATCCAATCCGCCTCCGCAACCGTCGGGATCGGCTCGCTGACGCATTGTGATCGCGGACCGTTCCACCATGAAACTTTCGGCCATGGCGCTCGCCGCCGGCGGTGTCGGCAACGTGCTCGAGTGGTACGATTTCGGGCTCTACGGGTATTTCGCGCCGGTGCTCGGCCGGCTGTTCTTTCCGTCGCACGATCCGCTGGCCTCATTGATCGGCGCCTATGGCGGCTTTGCGATCGGCTTCGCCATGCGGCCGGTCGGCGGTGCCGTGCTGGGCCATCTCGGCGACCGCTACGGCCGGCGCTTCGTGCTGCTGCTGTCGGTGACGCTGATGGGATTGGGCACCACGGCGATCGCCGTGCTGCCGACTTACGCCGCCGTCGGCGTCACCGCGCCGCTGCTGCTGCTCGTGATCCGGTTGTTCCAGGGCTTTTCGGTCGGCGGCGAATTTACCGGCTCGGTCGCGTATCTGGTGGAGACGGCGCCGAGCGACCGGCGCGGCCTCGCCGGCAGCATGGCGAATATCGGCTCGACCGGCGGCATGCTGCTGGCGGTGGGAGTGGCGGCCGCCACCGTCACCTTCGCCAGCGACGCGCAACTCGCGGCCTGGGCCTGGCGCCTGCCGTTCGTGCTGGGCGGCGTGCTGGCGAGCGGTGCGGTGCTGCTGCGCCGCCGGCTCAAGGAGGTCGGCGCGCCGGCCGCGCGCTCGCGCGAGCTGCCGTTGAAACGTGCCGTCAGGCACGACCGGCGCCTCATGGTCGTCACCATCCTGTTCTGCTCGGGCTACGGGGTCATCAATTACCTGACGATGGTCTTCTTTCCGGTCTACGCCGCCACCTTCGGCGGCCTGTCCCAAGGGCAGGCGCTGCAGGTGACGACGCTGGCGCAGGCGCTGGCGCTCGCGGTGGTGCCGCTCGCCGGCATTGCCAACGACGCCGTCATCCGCCGGCGTACGCTGCTGATCGTCGCCTTCGGCGCCGAGCTGGCGGCGGCGCTCGGCGCGTTCCTGCTCGCCCGCGACGGCGGCCTCGCCGGCTTCGCCGCGGCGCAACTCGCGTTCGGCATCCTGCTGGCGCTGGTGATGGGCACCGCGCCGGCCATGGTCGCCGAGCAGTTTCCGGGCGCGTACCGCATGAGCGCGTATTCCGTCACCTTCAATCTCGGTCTCGGCATCGGCGGCGGCACCGCGCCGGCGATTGCGACGGCGCTGATCGACGTCACCGGCTTCACCCTGGCGCCGGCGCTCTATCTGATGCTCGCGGCCGGGGCGGCGGTGGTCGGCGCCCTTCTCATGAGAGACCACAGCCGCAGCCCGCTGCTCTAGGCGGCGTACGTAGACTTCCCTACGCACAAATCCGAATTTCGGCCGCGGTCGGCTTTTTTTACAACGGACGCCGTCAGTCGGTTTTTTTGTGTGGCCTTGGAGGGTGTTCGATGATCGCGAAATCCGAGGAATTGCGGCGGTCCCTGAACGAGATCAACAACCTGCTTCAGGCCTTGCGCAGCCTGGGCGCGCGCGACGACCAGGAGCGTGAAGAGATCGAAGTGCTCGAACAGAGCCGGCGCTCGATCGTGAATCTGCTCGAATCGCGCCGGAAGCAGAACCGCTTACCGGTCGTCAGTCTCCAGGCCTGGCGCGATGGCAGCTTGGTCGCGCCACCATTCGCCGCGGAGCGCTATGCCGCCGTGGCGCAGGCCAACCAGCCGGCATCCGGTGCGCCGCGGCCCTATCGCGTCTCCTAGAGACTTCGCGTCATTTTTTGGGGTCACGGCACGCGGCGTCCCATCGGTAAAAGAAAAGCCCCGCCCTCCGGGGGAGTGGAGAGGGCGGGGCCGAGCTTCGGCGCGCTGGGTCAGCGGATGCCGAAGTAGAATCCGACCGAGGGCGGCGCGGCATAGACCGGGGCCGGAGCGACGTAGGCGTAGGGATAGCTGTAGTAGCGGTAGCTGTAATAAGCCCGCTGGCCCCGATCGTCGTCATCACGCCAAGCGTGCTCGTGCGATTCGTGGCCGCGCCAGCCGTCGTGACCGTGCCAATCCTCGTCGGCCAGCGCCGGCGTGGCGACGGCACCGGCGGTCGCCGCGGCAACCGCGCCGACCATCAACAGCGCACGCAAGCGGCGGGTGAGTTTCGTGGTTCGCATGGTGGCTCCTCCGTTTCCTTCCGAGCCGCGGCCACCCGAAATGAGCGGCCTTCATGCCAATTAATAAGCGTGCTTATCTTCTTCCATCCCCGTGACAAAAAAGTCATTTATGTCGGGAATGTGGCGACCGTTCTTGAGAGCCGTGGAACCCCCGGCCAGCCGGCGGGGGAGCACTTCGCCGGCCGTGCGGCCTCTGCCATAGTCGCCGTTATGCGCGACGAGGCGAAAGCGGCCGCCAGTTTCACCGAGACCTATCGCGGCGACGTCGAGGCGTGGGAATGCGACGCCTTCGGCCACATGAACGTCGCGTTCTACGGCGAGCGCCTCGGCGACGCCGCCGCAAGCCTGCTGGCGCGGCTGGCGCCCCATCGCCGGTTTCGCACCGTCGGCCTGCTGGTGCGCTACCAGCGCGAACTACGCGCCGGCGAGGCGATCGCCATCGCCAGCGGCGTGCTCGGCACGGTCGAAGGTGCCAAGCGCGAGCGTCAAGTCCGGATCGGCCACGAGTTGACCATGGGCGACGGCGCGGTTGCGTCGACCGCCGAGCACCTGCTGGCGCCGCGCGACGCCAAGATGCGCACCGGCCTGAGACGAGTGCTCGAGGCGGCGGTCAGTCCCTGGCATGCCGAACCCTTCGCGCCGGTGAAGCTGCCGGCGACGGCGGGAACCCTGCGGAGCCTGCGTGATCGCGTGAAGAGTTGGGAACTCGACGAAACCGGCCGATTGTCGCTGCTCGGCCATGTGCGGCGCCTGTCCACGGCGACCTCGCATCTGATGAACGCGGTCGGCATGACCGGCGCTTACATCGCGCGCGCGCGCCGCGGCTTCGCGACGGTTGAAACCCGGCTGGCACTGACACCGTGGCAGCCCGGGGCGGGCGCCGAAATCACGGCGACCAGCGGCTTCCTGGCGATCAGCCGCTCGTCGGTGACGACGATTCACGATCTGGTCGAGGTGAAGACCGGCGAGCGGATCGCGCGTTTCTACCTGGCGGGCGTTCATTTCGACCTCGATCGCCGCCACGCCGTGCCGATGCCGGATGCAATGCGCGAACGGGCGGCGACTTTGATCGTCAAAAGCTAAAGCATCGCGCACCGTCTTCCTTTCGCCGGCGGCTTCCAGTATTGATGCGATCCATGGTGATTCGTCTTGCCGTGATCGCATTCGTCGCGCTCGTCAGTGCTTGCGTGTCCGCGCGCGCCCAACCGACCGCGGCGATCGTGCCCCCGGTCAATCAGCCGGCATTCCACGCCTTCATCGATGGCGTGCGTCGCGACGCCCGGCACGAGGGAATTTCCACGACAACGCTCGATCGCGCCTTCGCCGACGTCGCATATCTGCCGCATGTGATCGAGCTCGATCGCCGGCAACCCGAGACCACCCTCAGCTTCCAGGATTACATCGCCCTCGTCGTGACGCCCGAGCGGCGCGCGCGGGGCCGCGAGCTGCTCGCCGAGAATCGTGCGCTGCTCGACGCGATCGGGCGAAAGTACGGTGTCGCACCGCGGTTCATCATCGCGCTCTGGGGCATCGAAAGCAATTTCGGCGAGCGCATGGGGAGCTTTTCCGAGATCGATGCGCTCGCCACGCTCGCCTATGACGGCCGGCGCAGTGCCTTCTTTCGCAAGGAGCTGCTCAATGCTTTGGTCATCGTACAACGGATGCATGTCGACCCTCAGAAGATGACCGGCTCGTGGGCGGGCGCGATGGGACAGAACCAGTTCATGCCCTCGAGCTTTCTCAATTACGCGGTGAGCTGGCACGGCGATGGACCGCCGGACATCTGGACCAACAAGGCCGATGTCTTCGCCTCGATCGCGAATTACCTGGCGCATGTCGGTTGGCAACGGGACGAGGGCTGGGGGGTTGCCGTCACCGCCCCGCCGGATCTCGATCCGACGCTCGTCGGACTCGGCGAGCGCAAGCCGCTGGCCGCCTGGGCCGCCCTTGGCTTGGTGCGGGCCAACGGCGGCGCGTTGCAGGATGCGCCGATTTCGGCGTCGCTGATCGAACCCGGCGGCGAATCCGGTCCCGCCCTGCTGGTATTCAATAATTTCCGCGTGATTCTTCGATGGAATAACTCGTCCTATTTCGCCACGGCCGTCAGCTATCTTGCGGACGCGGTCGATTGACCATATCCTCCGCGGCCGGTGGGGAAGTCGAGGATCAATAAAATACAATCTATTTCCCGGACAAGTTTGCTTCTGGGCGCGCTTGCGCTCGCGCTCGCCGGATGCGGCACCCGCAGCGGCGGCGGCCAAACTGTCGCCGCGCCGAACGGCAACGGCTTCTACAAGATCGGCAATCCCTACCAGATCGAGGGCATGTGGTATTACCCGTCGGTCGACTGGAGCTATGACAAGACCGGCATCGCGTCGTGGTACGGGCCTGATTTCGACGGCAAGTACACCGCGAACGGCGAGCGGTTCGACATGAACGCGCTCACCGCGGCGAGCCCCACCTTGCCGATGCCAAGCATCGTCGAGGTCACCAATCTCGATAACGGCCGCAGCATTCAGCTTCGCATCAACGACCGCGGGCCTTACGCGCGCAACCGGATTCTCGACGTCTCACGGCGCGCGGCGCAGATGCTCGGCTTCGAGACGGCCGGCACCGCCCATGTTCGCGTGCGGCTGTTGCGGCAGGAGACCTTGCAGGCAGAACTCCTGGCACAGCGCAACGGCGGACCGGATGTCGAGCCGCCAACGCAGGTCGCCGCAGCGGAGCCGGTCGCGGCGGTGAGCACCCAGACGTTGACGTCGCCCGCGGCCGCCACCGCGACGCCGCCGCCGACCACAGCGACGACGGCCGAAGCCGCACCTCCGGTGACGCCGCGGGGACCGACAGCGCGTTTGTCGTTGATCGCGCCGGCCGAAGCCGCCACCACGGGCTCCAAGATGTACATCCAGGCCGGCGCCTTCAGCCGGCTTGAGAACGCCGAGCGCTTGAAGGCCAAGCTGACGCGCTTCGGCGCGGTCAACATCGACGCGGCGCGCGTTAACGGCGCCAGCGTCTATCGCGTGCGCATCGGGCCGCTCGCGACCACTCAGCAGGCCGACCGCACGCTGAGCGACGTCATCAACAGCGGCGTCCCACAAGCTCGCCTGGCTTTCGACTGGTAGCGCGGGTTCGTCCGGCCACCTCGGACCGGAACAGGCGGCCGTGGATTTCGCTGCGGTTCCGGCTATGCTGGATAGCCTGCAACCCGCGTGAGTCTTCCCGATGACTGCCGCCCGCTTATCCGCCGCCGTGATCGCCGTGTTGTGCTTCTTGTCGTGGCTGCCGCCCGCGCGCGCGGCGATGCCCACGGTCGACACCACCGCTCGGAACGCCTATGTGATCGACGCCAACACCGGCGCCGTCTTGCTCGACAAGAACGGCGAGGACCGAATTCCGCCGGCCTCGATGAGCAAGATGATGACCGAATACATCGTCTTCTCCTATCTCAAGCAGGGCCGAGCCACGCTGAAGGACATGCTGCCGGTGAGCGAGAATGCCTGGCGCACGCAAGGCTCGAAGATGTTCGTTCCGCTCGGCGGCAAGGTTTCGATCGACGACCTGCTGCAAGGCATGATCGTGCAATCGGGCAACGACGCCTGCATCGTGCTGGCCGAGGGTCTTGCCGGCAGCACCGATGCCTTCGTCAAGCTGATGAACGAGAAGGCGAAGGAGCTGGGCCTGACCGGCAGCCACTTCGCCAATGTTGATGGCTTGCCGGATCCCGACGAATACATGACGGCGCGCGATCTCGCGATCCTCGCGCGTCACCTGATCACCGACTTTCCCGAGTACTACCACTACGACGCCGAGAAGACTTTCACCTTCAGCGGCATCAAGCAGGGCAATCGCAATCCGCTGCTCTACACCGATCCGACGGTGGATGGCCTCAAGACCGGCCACACCGACGAAGCCGGCTATTGCCTGGTCGCTTCGGCGTTGCGCGACGGCCGCCGCGTCATCGGGGTGCTCGCCGGCATGAATTCGATGCAGGAACGCGCGACGCAGGGCCGTCTGGTGCTGGACTGGGCGTTCCGTGAATTTGCCGACTACAAGGTCGCCGCCGCGAGCACGGTGATCGATCGCGCACCGGTCTGGATGGGGCAGCAAGCGACCGTGCCGGTGAGTGCGGCGCGCGACGTCGTCGTCACACTGCCGCGTGGCGACCGCTCCGACCTGAAGGTGACCGCGGTTTATGACGGCGCGACGCCGACACCGGTCGCCGCCGGTCAGATCGTCGGTAGGCTCGAGATCACGGCGCCCGACATGAAGCCGGCGGACACGCCGCTGATTACGACGCAGGCGGTGCAACCGTTGAGCGCATTCGGCCGTATGGCGTTCAACGCCGCCTACCTGCTGTTCGGACGGCGCCACTGACCACGGACGCGGCCACACGCGGGCGCTTCATCACGCTCGAAGGCGGCGAGGGAGCCGGCAAATCGACGCAGGCGCGCTTGCTGGTCGACGCGCTCACGCATGCCGGCATCGACGCGCTGGCGACGCGCGAGCCCGGCGGCTCGCCCGGCGCCGAGGCGATCCGCAAGTTGCTCCTCGGCGGCGGACCCGAAGCTTGGGACGGCGAGACCGAGGCGCTGCTGATGGTCGCCGCGCGCCGCGACCACCTGGTGCATACGATCCGGCCGGCGCTGACCGCGAGACGTTGGGTGGTCTGCGATCGCTTTGCGGACTCGACTCTAGCTTATCAGGGTTACGGCCGCGGCCTCCCGCTCGAGGCGCTGCGCGCGTTGCACCGGTTCATCTGCGACGGCGTGCAACACCCGGATCTAACGTTGATCCTCGATCTGCCGGTCGAGATCGGTCTTGCCCGCGCCAGCGACCGCAATCGCTTCGAGAACATGGTCAAGGACTTCCATGAGCGCATGCGTGAAGGCTTTCTAACGATCGCCCGGCAGGCGTCCGAACGCTGTGTCGTGATCGACGCCACCGGTACCGTCGAGTCGGTGCGCCGCGCCGTCGCGGCGGCGGTGCGCGAACGGCTGGGCGTTGCGCTATGATGGCAGCATGAGCGACGACGATCTCGACATGCGCGAGGACGAGGAGGCCGGCGAGGGCGCCGTCCTGCCGTTGCCGCGCGAGACCCCTGAACTGGTCGGTCACGAAGCAGCCGAGACCGCTTTCTTGGGCGCGTATAACACGCAGCGCCTGCCACATGCCTGGTTGCTCGCCGGTCCGGTGGGCATCGGCAAGGCGACCTTCGCCTATCGCGCAGCGCGCTTCCTGCTAGCGGCGCAACCGGAGGCGGGCGGCCTGTTCGGTGACGCCGCGCCGCCGGCGACGCTCGCGATGCCGGCGGACCATCCGGTGTTCCGTCTGGTGGCTGCTGGCGCCCATCCGGACCTGCTCGTCGTTGAGCGCGCCTGGGATGAGAAGCGCAAGCGGCTGCGCCGGGAGATTGTCGTCGACGACGCGCGGGCGATTGCCGGATTCCTCCATCTGACCCCGTCGCAGGGCAGTTGGCGCATCGTCATCGTTGACGGCGTGGACGAAATGAATCGTAATGCGGCCAATGCGTTGCTCAAGGTTCTTGAAGAGCCGCCGAAGCGGGCGGTGCTGCTCTTGACTTGCGAAAGCCCGGGGCGACTCTTACCGACCATCCGCTCGCGCTGTCGTATGCTTCACATGAATCCGCTACCACAAGATATTGTTCTTGAAGCAATCCATCGCGCGATGCCTGACCTGAACCCGGGCGAGGCGACAAGCCTGGCGCAATTGGCCGGTGGCTCGATCGGTCGGGCGCTCACGCTTGCCGCCCAGGACGGGCTCGCCGTTCAGCGCGGCCTGTTCAAACTGCTGGATGGGCTGCCTCGGCTCTCAGCCGAATCGCTCCACGCCTTCGCCGACAAGCTGGTGCGGGGCGAGGCCATCGGCTTCGGGCTGCTCGCCGACCTACTGCCGCGCGCGGTGGCCGAAGCGGCGATGCTGGCACTGGGCCGCGAGCCGGTCGCCTCGGACGCCGAACGCGCCACGCTCGTACGCTTGGCCGCGCGGCGCGGTCCGGCGCACTGGGCCGAGCTCTGGCGCCGCCTTGGCCAGCTTTTCGCCGCCGCCGATGGCATCGAACTCGACAAGAAGGCTGTCGTGCTTGATGCCTTCTTTGCACTGGAAGACGCGGCACGCTGAGCCCCATCAGAGGATTGTCCGCATGAGCGGCGCGAAGTTCTACATCACGACGCCGATCTACTACGTCAACGATTCGCCGCATGTCGGTCACGCCTATACGTCGGTTGCCTGCGACGCGCTGGCGCGCTTCAAGCGCCTCGACGGTCATCGGGTCCTGTTCCTCACCGGCACCGACGAGCACGGCCAGAAAGTCGCGAAGTCGGCGCGTGACGCCGGCGTCGACGCGCAGGCCTTCTGCGATCGCGTATCGCAGAATTTTCGCGCCATGACCGAGCTGATGAACATCTCCAGCGACCAGTTCATCCGCACCACCGAGCCGCGGCACATCGCGGCAAGCCAGGCGATTTGGCAGGCCATCGCCAAAAGCAAGTCGCCGAAGGGTCGCGACAATCTCTATCTCGGCAAATACGCCGGCTGGTACGCGGTGCGCGACGAGGCGTTCTATGGCGAGGACGAGCTCATCAAGGGGCCCGACGGGAAATTTCGCGCGCCATCGGGCGCCGAGATCGAGTGGGTCGAGGAGCCGAGCTATTTCTTCCGGCTGTCCGACTGGCAGGACTGGTTGCTCGATCATTATGCGCGCCATCCCGATTTCATCGGGCCGGCATCGCGCCGCAACGAAGTGACGAGTTTCGTCAAAGGGGGGCTCACCGATCTTTCAGTATCGCGCACCAGCTTCGCCTGGGGCGTGCCGGTGCCCGGCGACGGGAAGCACGTGATGTATGTCTGGCTCGACGCGCTGACCAATTACCTGACTGCCGTCGGCTATCCGGATACCGCTAGCAACGAGTTCAAGACCTTCTGGCCGGCCGATATCCACGTCGTCGGCAAGGACATCGTGCGGTTCCATTGCGTCTATTGGCCGGCGTTTTTGGCTGCGGCCGGTCTCGACCTGCCGAAACGCGTCTTCGCCCACGGCTGGTGGACCGTGGAGGGGCAGAAGATGTCGAAATCGCTCGGCAACTTCGTCGCGCCGCAGCAGCTCGTCGAGCAATACGGCGTCGACGCGGTGCGCTATTTCATGCTGCGCGAACTACCCTTCGGCGCGGACGGCGATTTCTCGCGGCGCGCTGTCATCGGCCGCATCAACGGCGATCTCGCCAATGATTTCGGCAATCTGGCGCAGCGCGTGCTGTCGATGGTCCAGAGCTATTGCGGCGGCAAGGTGCCGGAGGGAGCGGAGGCGACGTCGGCGGAGCAGCGGCGGAGCGACGGCGAGCTGATCGGCCACGCCGTCGGCTTGCATCGCGCAATCGCCGCCGAAATCGACAAGCAGGCGCTCAATGTCGCCCTCGAGAAGCTCTGGGCGGTCGTCGCGCTGGCGAACCGCTACGTCGACGAGCAGGCGCCCTGGAAGCTGAAAAAGACCGATCCGGCGCGGCTGGGGCAGGTGCTTTACGTTCTCGCCGAGACCGTCCGCCATCTCGCCATCCTGGCTCAGCCGTTTGTGCCGCAGGCGTCGGCCAAGCTGCTCGATCAGCTTGCCGTGCCCGACGATGTCGAACATCGGTACTTCCGGGCGCTCGAGGCGCGTCCGCTCAAGCCCGGCACGCTGTTGCCTAAGCCCGCCGGGGTATTTCCTCGCTACGTCGAAACGGTGACGTCATGAAGCAGGTGTTTATCGTCGCCGCGGTCGTGATGATCGCGCTCACCGCACCCGCCCGCGCCGACGCACTGGCCGACATGCACGCCGCGCAACAGGCGGCGCAAAAGCAGGATTGGGGCAGGGCGATCCGCCTCTACACCCGCGCGCTCGCCGACCGGCATCTCACGGCGCCGAACCGCGTCCTCGTCTACAACGCGCGCGGCAGCGCCTACTACCGCAACAAGGAATATGGCCGTGCCTTGGCGGACTATGGCGCCGCGATCAAGCTCGATGGCACCTGCGGCCAGTGCTACAACAACCGCGGCATGGCCCGAAACCAGAAGGGCGATTACGATGGCGCAATCGCCGATTTCACCGCGGCGCTGAAGAACGAGCAGCACGATCCCGACCTGTGGCAGGTCTATCTCAACCGCGGCATCGCCTGGTACCACAAGAACGACAATGACCATGCGATCGCGGATTACAGCGCGGCGATCAAGCTCAATCCGAATTGCGGACCGTGCTTCCATGACCGCGGCATGGCCTGGCAGGACAAGGGCGACCTGACCAAAGCCAACGACGATCTCAACACCGCCGATCAATTGGCGCATTGAGGTGCGCTCAGCCGCGCAAGCTTGCTCGCGCGGTTCCAGGAAACATGCCATCATGCGGCTATGGACCGACCACTCACGCTGTGGGAACGCCGTCGTAACGAGCGCGACGACGAAGAGCGCTTCACCACCAGCCTGGCGGGTTTTGCGGTCACGCTGCTGATCGGGGTGATCGGGCTCTACGTCATGGAGGGCCTTGCCCAGACAACCAAGCTCGAGGATTGCCTTCTGCAGGGCCGGCTTAACTGCGAGCGGATTGATACCAGCGCGCTGCGGAACGCAGTTTTTCCTCAATAGCTCAATAGGGTTCCCCGCCGGAATCAGGTTTCCCCTGATCGTCCAGTTCCGCGAACGGCGCGCGACATCGAAGCGCCGCGCGACGGGACTGGTTTGCGCGCTTGACGGGGCGCGGACGGCGGGTTTTCTTTCCGCGATGCTGGTCGACAGTCATTGCCACCTCGATTTCGCGCGCCCGGAAGACCGCGCCGGCGTGATCGTGCGCGCGCGCCGCGCCGGCGTGACGACGCTGCTCACCATCTCGACTAAGCTCGCCGAGTTTCCGGCCGTACGCGCCATCGCGGAAGCCGATCCCGACATCTGGTGCTCGGTCGGCATCCATCCGCACGAGGCAGCGGCGGAAGAGGGGAACAGCGAGACGCTGGCGGCGCTGGCTGCACATCCCAAGGTGGTTGCCATCGGCGAGACCGGTCTCGATTTTCACTACAACCACAGCCCGCGCGACGCCCAGATCGCCGCATTCCGCAACCACGCGCGCGCCGCGCAGTCCGCCAACGTGCCGCTGATCGTCCATTCGCGGGCGGCCGACGCCGAAACCGTCGCGGTGCTCGAGGAAGAGGGCGTGTGCGCCGGCGTGATCCACTGCTTCTCGACGGGGCGGCTGCTGGCGGAACGCGCGTTGGCGCTGGGGCTCTATATCTCGCTGTCCGGCATCGTCACCTTCAAGAACGCCGATGAGCTGCGCAACATCGTGCGCGACCTGCCGCTCGATCGCCTCTTGATCGAAACCGACGCGCCCTACCTCGCGCCGGTGCCGATGCGCGGCAAACCCAACGAGCCGGCTTATATCGTCCATACCGCCAACTTTGTCGCGGCGCTCAAGGGCGTGGCGCCGGACGAATTCGCGCGGCAGACGGCCGCGAATTTCTTCGCCCTGTTCACCAAGGCCACGCCACCGGCCGCACCGACCAATTGAGCGCGCATGAAGATCACCATCTTGGGCTGCGGTCCATCCTGGGGCGTGCCGCGCATCGGCGGCGATTGGGGCGCGTGCGACCCGGCCAATCCGAAGAATCGGCGCCGGCGGGTTTCAATCCTGGTCGAGGACGGCGGCAAGGCGATCTTGGTGGATACGTCGCCCGATCTGCGAGCGCAGCTCCTCGATGCCGGTATCCAGCGCGTCGACGCGGTGCTGTTCACCCATGCCCATGCCGACCACATGCACGGCATCGACGATTTGCGGGGCGTCAACCGGATGATGAAGGCCCCGCTGCCAACCTATGCCACGCCCGCGACCCTGGCCGAAATCGAGCGGCGCTTCGGCTACGTCTTTGCGCCGCTCAAGCCCGGCCTCGAGGGTAATTACTACAAGCCGGTGCTGGAGCGTCACGCCATCGAGGGGTCGTTCATTGCCGCCGGCATTGCGGTCACGCCGTTCGTGCAGGATCACGGGTTTTCAACCACGCTCGGCTTCCGGTTCAGCGGCTTTGCCTATTCGACCGATGTCTTCACCCTCGACGACCAGGCCTTCGCCGCGCTCGCCGGCGTCGACACCTGGGTTGTCGACTGCATCCGGCGGGCTCCTCATGTGACGCACAGCCACGTCGATCGTACGCTGGACTGGATCAGCCGGGTAAGGCCGCGGCGCGCCGTGCTGACGCACATGGACGAGAGCCTCGATTACGAGACGCTGCGGCGCACGCTGCCGGCGGGCGTGGAGCCGGCTTATGACGGCATGGTGCTGGAGCTTTAGCCGGCTGGGCCTAACGCGCTGGCTCAAAAGCGGTATTTACTATTTCCCATAATATACATTATGCGATATCTTACTTCTTGGTCCCTGGCGCCTTCGGCTCGCCACAGAGCCCCGGCCAACGTGCCGCGCCGCGCGCCATGCCGATGCGTGCCGGCTACAATGCCCACTCATCGGAGCCCGTGTCATGACCGTCAAACCGTCCAAGCCCGCCCGCCGTGTTGCACGGCATCCGCGCACTCACGCCCAGGCGCCGATCGAGCGCCTGCTCGCCGTCATGGCCAAGCCTGCGCGATCCCGAAACCGGCTGCCCATGGGACCGCGAGCAGAACTTCGCCACGATCGCGCCCTACACCATCGAGGAAGCCTATGAAGTCGCCGAAGCCGCCGAGCGCGGCGCCATGGCAGAGCTCAAGGAAGAACTCGGCGACCTCCTCTGCTCCAGGTCGCGTTCCATGCCCGTATGGCGGAAGAACGCGACGCGTTCGATTTCGACGACGTCGCCGCCGCGATCGCCGACAAGATGGTTCGCCGCCATCCGCATGTCTTCGGCACGGCCCGGATCGACTCCGCGGCCGCCCAAGACCGTCGCCTGGGAAGAGCAAAAGGCCCACGAACGCCGCGCCAAAGCGCTTGCTGGCAGCGAGCCCCACAGTGCGCTCGATGGTATCGGTCCGGCGTTGCCGTCGCTGACCCGTGCAATCAAGCTCCAGCGCCGCGCCGCCCGAGTGGGCTTCGACTGGCCGGCGGTAGCCCCGATCTATGACAAGATCGCCGAAGAGATCGCTGAACTTAAAGCCGAATCGGGCGACCCGGAGCGCAGCGAAGATGAACTCGGCGACCTGCTTTTCGCGGTGGTTAACCTGGCGCGCCGACTCGAGATCGATCCCGAGCGCGCCCTACGCGGCGCTTGCCGCAAATTCGACCGTCGCTTCCGCCAGATCGAAGCACGGCTCGCCGCCAGGGGCAGCGAACCGGCTCAGACCAGCCTCGAGTCGCTCGAGGCTGAATGGCAGGCGATCAAAGCCGATGAAATCTCGAGCGACAAGGCCTAAGCAATTAAATACCGCATGTTCAGTGTTCTACGGTTTAATCTTGAGACGTACGCAACGGCCGCGACTCAAGCCTCCATCAGCAGGTTGATCAGACTCGACGTGTCCCAGCGGCCGCCGCCCCGCTCCTGGACGCGCTGGTAGAACTGATCGACCAGCGCCGTCACCGGCAGGGCGGATTTATTGCGCCGCGCCTCGCCCAGGCAAATGCCCAGATCCTTACGCATCCAATCGACGGCAAAGCCGAAGTCGAATTTGCCTTCCATCATGGTCAGGGCGCGGTTCTCCATCTGCCAGGATTGCGCCGCGCCCTTCGATATCACCTCAACTACCTTCTTGCCGTCGAGTCCGGCGCGCAGGGCAAAATTGAGTCCCTCCGAAAGGCCCTGCAGCAGCCCGGCAATGGTGATCTGGTTGACCATCTTGGTCAGTTGGCCGCTGCCCGCGGGCCCCATCAACGTCACGGCGCGGCCGTAATGCGCCATCACCGGCTGCGCCTTGGCGAACACGTCGGCATCGCCGCCGACCATGATGGTGAGCTTGCCGTTCTGTGCGCCCGCCTGCCCGCCCGAGACCGGCGCATCGAGGAACCCGATGCCGCGCTCCTTGCCGAGCTGATGGAGCTCGCGCGCCACCTCGGCCGAGGCGGTGGTGTGATCGATGAAGATGGCGCCGCGCTGCATGCCGGCGAAGGCACCTTGCGGCCCGGTGACGACGGCACGCAAATCGTCGTCGTTGCCGACGCAAGCGAAGATGATTTCGGCGGCGGTGGCGGCATCCGCCGGGGTCGGCCGCAGCGCGCCGCCGAACTCCTTGACCCAATCCTCGGCGCGCGACGTGGTGCGGTTGTAAACCGTCACCTCGTGCCCGTTCTTGGCGAGATGCCCCGCCATCGGATAGCCCATCACGCCCAGGCCCAGGAACGCCACCTTCATTGCCGCCTCCGTGTGTCTTCGCCGGTATGCCGTGCTTGAAACCGACCGAGCTCGGCCGGACTCAGGCGTACTTCGAGATGCGCCTCGCGGTCATCGTCCTCGCGCTTGACGACTGTGCCGTGACGATAGAGCCACGCCAGCGCCGCGCCGTCGGTCAGCTTGATATCGAGCCGCACCGGCAGACGCGCGTCGAGCCGGTCGTCGAGCAGCGCCAGAAGCCGCTCGCAGCCCTGCCCCGTCTTGGCCGAAACCGGCACCGCCGCCGCGTTGCGCCGCGTTTGATTCAGCAGCGCGTTGCGCTCCGCGGCGGGCAGCAGATCGATCTTGTTGAGCGCCTCGACTAGTCCCTGCTCGACCCGTTCGCCGAGGCCCAGCTCACCAAGCACCCGGTGCACGTCGTCGCGTTGCGCCTCGCTGTCGGGATGATGCACGTCGCGCACGTGGACGACGAGGTCCGCCTCGGTCACCTCTTCGAGCGTGGCGCGGAACGCCGCGACCAGCGCCGTCGGCAGCTCGGATACGAAACCGACGGTGTCCGACAGGATGGCCGGGTTGCCGGAAGGCAGATCGAGCCGTCGCATGGTGGGATCGAGCGTTTCGAACAGCCGGTCGGCCGCCGAGACCTCGGCGCGGGTCAGCCGGTTGAAGAGCGTCGATTTGCCCGCGTTGGTATAGCCGACCAGGGCGACGACCGGATAAGGCACGCGCCGCCGCGCTCCCCGATGAATCTGCCGCGTGCGCTTGACGCCTTCGAGCTGCGTCTTGAGCACCGCGATGCGATCGGTAATCAGACGTCGGTCGATCTCGAGCTGGCTCTCGCCAGGACCGCCGAGGAACCCGAAGCCGCCGCGCTGGCGCTCGAGATGCGTCCACGACCGCACCAGCCGCGAGCGCTGATAGGTCAGCGCCGCAAGTTCGACCTGCAGGCGGCCTTCGCGTGTGCGGGCGCGGGCGCCGAAGATCTCGAGGATCAGGCCGGTGCGGTCGATTACCTTGCATTTCCAGGCGCGTTCGAGATTGCGCTGCTGCACCGGCGTCACCGGCGCGTCGATGATCACGACCTCGATCGCCTGCTCGGCGATGACGCGGCCGAAGGCCTCGATCGTGCCCTTGCCCAAAAGTGTCGCCGGGCTCCACGCCGCGACGCGCACAATCCCGGCATCGGCGATGTCGAGTGCGATCGCCTGCGCCAGACCGACAGCTTCCTCAAGCCGCGCCTCGGGCGTGCGGTCGCCGCGCGCCCGCGATCCGCCGCCGCGGCCGTGCCGCAGCACCGGATGGAGCACCAAACAGCGGCCGACCGATTTTCGATCCGCGGTTTCCGACGCCATGCGCCGCGTCAGGCTTCTTCGGTCTCTTTGCCGGGCTCGAACAACTGGATGGGCTGCGCCGGCATCACCGTCGAGATCGCGTGCTTGTAGACCAGCTGCGAATGCGCGTCGCGGCGCAGCAGCACGCAGAAATTATCGAACCAGGTGATGATGCCTTGCAGCTTGACGCCGTTGACCAGGAATACGGTCACGGGCGTCTTGTTCTTGCGAACGTTGTTGAGAAAGACATCCTGAACGTTTTGCGATTTTTCCGACGACATGGGGATTCCCCTTCTTTCATTTCTGTCGGAGCCGATTGGCGGCATTCGCCGCGTGCCTCTGGAGCCGGGCGGCCGTTCGTGCTCGCCTCATTGATAACAGACCAAGGCGGCGATGGGAATTCACATGGCACCGAGATGTCTTACGAAGGCGTCACAATCCGGAAAGCGCATATCGGGCGGGAACTTAGCAAGATCGACCAGATTCGAATGCGGCTCGCCGAGCAGCACGCCAGTGAGGCCTGCCTGATGCGCGCTCTGCATGTCGAGGGCGGTATCGCCGACGTACCAGACGCCACGGTCGGGCGCGATACCGCTGCCCGCGAGCGCGACGTCGAAGCCCGCCGGATCGGGCTTGTCGGCGCGCGCGTCGCCAGCGCCGACCAGCCGCCGGAAATAGCGATCCCAGCCGATATGCTCCGCCTCTTTGCGCAGCGAGGCGCCGGTCTTGTTGCTGACGACGGCGAGGTAATAGCCGGCGCCGTGCAGCGTCGTCAGCATCGCCGCGGCGCCAGGCAGCGCGGTCAGCCGCTCAAGGTGAATGGCGGCGTAGCTGTCGAGATAAATCTGCCGTGCTTCTTCCCAGCGCGGACCGAAGAGCTCGGGAAAGCTGTGCCGGAGGCTGCGCGCCACCCGCGACTTGGTCTCGGCGAGCGTCCATGCCTGGTGCCCCATGCGTTCGAGCGTGCCGACCAGCGCCTCGTGGATGGTCTCCCAGGTATCGACCAGCGTGTTGTCCCAGTCGAAAATGATGGCACGCGGCTTCGCGCCCGGCTTGGTCGTCACCGCACGACGCCTTTCAACGCGAATTCGGTGTAGAGCGCGCGCAGCCGGCGAACGAAGTCACCCGGCCTCCCCTCGCCCACGATCGCCTCGTCGATCTGCACGATCGGCACGACGAAATTGGTCGTGCTGGTGAGGAACGCCTCGCGCGCCGCCTTGGCCTCGGCCACGCTGAAAGGCCGCTCGACCAGCGTCAGGCCCGCGTCGTGTGCGACCTGAACCACGCCGAGGCGCGTCACGCCGTTGAGAATCGCGTGGTCGGCCTGACGCGTGACGATCTCGTTTTTCGGCGTGACGATCCACGCATTGCTCGACGTGCCTTCGGTGACATTGCCGTCGCGGTCGACCTGCCACGCCTCGTAGGCGCCGGCTTCCTTGGCGTGCTGCTTGCCCAGCGCATTCGGCAACAGCGCCACCGATTTGATGTCCGGCCGCGCCCACCGGATGTCGGGCACGGTGACGACCCGCACGCCGCGTTCGAAAAGCTTCGGATCGAGTGGCCGTTGGGCGCGCGCGGTCATGATCAGGCTCGGCCGTGCGCCCGGCGGAAACGGGAAGTCACGCGGTGCGGCACCGCGCGTGATCTGAAGATAAAGAATGCCGTCGATGACTCGGTTGCGCCGTATGGTCTCGTGCATCACCGCCTTCAGCGCCGCGTCCGACATCGGCGGCGCGATGCGCAGCTCGCCGAGCGAGCGATGCAGCCGTTTGAGGTGCGGCGCCTCGTCAACGAAGCCGCCGCGGCGCACGGCGATGACCTCGTAGACGCCATCGGCGAACTGGAAGCCGCGATCCTCAATATGGACACAGGCCTGACGGTGCGGAAGATAGCGGCCGTTGACATAGGCGATACGCGACATGGCGGAACCTGAAGAGATGATATGGGGGTGATATCAGGCGTCGAGCTTCGGCGCGCGTTCGCCGTTCGCGCCAGCGATGGCCACGGCCGCGGTGCCATTGCCGCCAACCCCCAGCGATTTCAGCTTGCGGTGAAGCGCGGAGCGCTCCATGCCAACGAACGCCGCGGTGCGCGAGATATTACCGCCGAAGCGCGTGATCTGCGCCATCAGATATTCGCGTTCGAACATCTCGCGCGCATCGCGCAACGGCAATCCCATCAGCTCGCCGCCCCTGTTCCATTTGACCACCGCCGGCGCCACCGTGGTGATCTCCGGCGGCAGATTGTCGGCGCGGATCGGTTCACGCGCGTCACCCGGCATCATGATCAGCACCCAATCAACGGCGTTGCGCAGCTGGCGTACGTTACCCGGCCACTCGTAGGATTGAAGCGCCGCGATTGCGTCCTCGCCGAAGGCCCGTGGAGGCACACGCGCCGCCTCTGCCGCGCGCATCATCAAATGCCGCGCTAACTCGGGAATGTCCTCCGCGCGCTCGCGCAGCGGCGGCACATTCAACGGCACCACCGCGAGCCGATAGTAAAGATCCTCGCGGAACCGGCCGGTGGCGATCTCGCCGGGCAGATCGCGATTGGTCGCGGCGATAACGCGCACGTCGACCTTGACGCGGCCACCGCCGACGCGCTCGAAGGTCTGCTCCTGCAGCGCGCGCACGATCTTGCCTTGGGTCTCGAGCGGCATGTCGGCAACTTCATCGAGAAACAAGGTGCCACCGTGGGCTTCCTCGAAGGTGCCAATCTTGCGCGGGCTGCCGTCCCCGTCCGCGCCCGGCTCGGCGCCGAACAGCTCGATCTCGAAGCGCTCTGGCCGCATCGTCGCGCAACTCAACGTCACGAACGGGCCGCGCACACGCTTGGAGCGGGAATGCAGCAGGCGCGCAACCACTTCCTTGCCGCTACCGGGGGCGCCGGTGATCAGCACGCGGCTGTTGGTAGCGGCGACGCGGTCGATCTGCTGGCGCAGTTGCGCAATCAGATGCGAGCGGCCGACGAGCTCGTCATCGGCACCAGCGCGCTGCTTGAGCTGCTCATTCTCGCGCCGCAGCCGGCTAGCTTCGATCGCACGATCGAGGATGTGCAGCAATCGATCCGCCTTGAATGGCTTCTCGATGAAGTCATAGGCGCCGATCTTGATCGCGGCCACCGCGGTCTCGATCGTGCCGTGACCGGAAATCATCACCACCGGCACGGTCGGCCATTCGCAGCGAATCACCTTGAGAATTTCGATGCCGTCGAGCTCGCTGCCCTGCAGCCAGATGTCGAGCACCACCAGCGTCGGCCGGCGGGTGCGGATCGCCGCCAGCGCCTCGGTGCTGGCGGCAGCTTCACGCGTCTCGTAGCCCTCGTCGTTGAGGACACCGCAGATCAGCGCGCGGATATCGGCTTCGTCGTCGACGACTAGGATGTCATGCGCCATGCGTCCCCTCCCGCCTTGCCCGTTCGGGTTGGCCGATCTCGGTGATCCGCGTCTCGCCGCGGACGAAAACCAGCGTCACGCGCGCGCCGCCGCCGTCGCGGTCATCGAGACGCAGCTCGCCGCCGTGGTCCTCCATGATCTTTTTGACGATCGCGAGGCCGAGACCAGTGCCGCCGGCCCGCGTCGTGACATAGGGTTCGGTCAGCCGGTCGCGTTCCCGATGCGGCAAACCGACACCGTTGTCCTCGACGGCGACCGCGACAGTGCCGGCCGCATCGATCATGCGGATGCGTATTTGGCCGTGCGCGGCGTCGGCACCGCGCGCCTGCACCGCCTCGGCGGCATTCTTGAGGATGTTGACGAGCGCCTGGCTCACCTGCCGGCTGTCGCAGAACAGGTGCACTGGCTGCGGTGGCAGCTCGATGTCGAAGCGGATTTCGGGACTGGCGGTGCGCTGAAGAAAGGCGGCGCGGCGGACCAGCTCGGTCATGTCCTCGTCCCGAAGAACCGGCGCCGGCATGCGCGCGAAGGATGAGAACTCGTCGACCATGCGGCCGATGTCGCCGACGTGGCGGATGATGGTGTCGGTGCAGATCGCGAACGTGTCAGGATCGCTGTGGATTTCACCCGTGTACTTTCGTTTCAGCCGCTCCGCCGAGAGCTGGATCGGCGTCAACGGATTCTTGATCTCGTGCGCGATGCGGCGCGCCACGTCCGACCACGCCGCCTTGCGCTGCGCCGAGATCAGGCCGGTGACGTCGTCGAAGGTGACGACGTAACCCTTGACCTCACCGTTGATGCGTTCGGCGGCGATACGCACCAGCAGCACGGCGGCATGGCCGTCGCGGGCGAGCTGGATCTGCGACTGCGCCAGTCGTTCCGGCCGCTGGCCCGCCTCCTCGAGTAAAATCGCCATCTCGGGCACGGCATCGGCGAGATCCTGACCGATCATCTGGTCGAGATCGACTCCCAAGAGCACCGACGCCGAACGGTTCGGCAGGTTGATGCGCGCGTGCTGGTCGAGGCCGATGACGCCGGCCGAGACGCCCGACAGCACCGCTTCGGTGAAGCGGCGGCGCTGATCGAGCTGGCGGTTCGCCTCGATCAACTCGCTCTGCTGGCTTTCGAGCTGATGCGTCATTCGGTTGAAGGCGCGGAACAAGGAACCAAATTCCTCGTCTCCCATGCCGATCGGCAGGCGGGCAGTAAGATCACCGCCGCGCACCCGCTCGGCGGCGACGATCAGCGAGCTCATCGGCCGCGCCAGGCGCTGGGCGAGCGTCAAGCCGACCCACACCGCTCCGGTGAGCAGCAGGATGCCGACCGCGAAGAACACCATGGTAAAGGCGATCTGATATTCCGAGCGCTCGCCTTCGAGCTTTTCATATTGCGCGACCGCGCTCTGGGTCTGCGTCATATGCGCGAGCACGGTCGGATCGATGTAGCGGCCGACAAAGAGATAGACGTCGCCGAAGCGATTGAGCCGAATCAGCGCGCGCACGCGGTCGTCGTTGTCGCTGGTGAGCACCGCCACCTGACCCGAACGCGCCTGTTGCAGCGCCCAGACCGGGATCGGTTGCAGCTCGAGCGAGAAGCTGAGCGCCGTATGCGCCAGCACGCGGCCGGTGCCGTCGAACACGACGGCCTCGCTGAGCGAGCGCAGCTCGGCCTGGGCGTTGACCACCTGATTGAGCCGTTCGGGATTGATGCTCAACAGCGCCGCCTCGCTGTTGAGATCGTTCGCCATGCTGACGACATCGGCGCGGATCGCCTGCTGATGCTCATGCAGGTAGGCTTCGGCGACGACCAGCGATTCCTGCAGCGCGGTGCGCACGCGTTCGCTGAACCAGGCCTGCACGCCGAAGCTGAACAGCATGTAGGAGAAGACGGCGACGATGATGGTCGGAATCACCGCCACCAGGCTGAACAGAACAACCAGCCGGATGTGCAACCGCGAGCCGGCAAGGCCACGCCGCCGTTCGGCCCAGACCTGCACCAGACGCCATGCCACTACCGCCACCAGCGGCAGCACCAGCACCAGGTTGACAACCAGAATGAGTTGATCGAGATGCGGCTGGGCGTCGAACGGCGGAATGCCGCGCATTGCCGCGAAGGTCGCGATCGCCGACAGTGCCGCCGCGATCGCCAGCACCGCAGCTAGCTTCCGTGGCAAGCGTACCCGCCTAGCCCACAGCACCAATTCGCGAGAAACGCTCATCCGCCCCGGTCGCCCGCCCCACGGCGCTGCCGCGCCGGGCGTTGCATCCCGGCAACGGTCGTTGCCTCAGCGCCACACCCTAGCGCAAGCCCTTATTATGGTGCCACTTTTTTACGCGATTATCCCTTTGACGTACGTAGCCGGAATCGCTATATTGGCCATTATCGGAGGTTCACGATGGCCAAGGCATTCACGGTCAAAGACTTTTTCCAGATGTTTCCCGACGACGGCGCATGTCTCGACCATCTAATGCGCCTCCGCTTCGGTGAGGGTCTGACATGCCCCAAATGCGGGAAGGAAGGCCGGTTCGCCCGGATCGCCAAAATCCCCGCTTACTCGTGCGCGTGGTGCGGCCACCACATTCATCCGATGGTGGGAACACCATTCGAGGATAGTAGCACGCCGCTGCAAAAATGGTTCTACGCCATGTACCTGTTCACCACGACGCGGCACGGCGTTCCCGCCAAGGAACTGCAACGGCAACTGAGCGTCACCTACAAGACCGCTTGGCGTATGGGACACAAAATCCGCGAATACATGGCCAAGGTTGACGGTGACACTCCGTTGTCCGGTCATGTCGAGGCCGACGAAACTTACGTCGGAGGCAGGCACGCCGGTAAGACAGGACGTGGTGCAGCTGGTAAGACCGTCGTTTTCGGGATGCTCGAACGCGGTGCCAACGTTATGACGCGCGTCGTGCCCGATGCCAAGCGCAAGACGCTCGAACCGCATCTGATCGAAAAGATCGAGCGCGGTAGTCTGGTCAGCACCGACGAATACGTCGGATACGATAACCTGACCAAACTCGGCTACGACCATCAGCGAGTGAACCATCGGAAGCACGAATACGTGCGGGGCATCATTCACACCAATGGTCTTGAAGGCTTTTGGAGCATGTTGAAGCGCGCAATTCGCGGAACGCATGTTCATGTCTCGCGGCGCCATTTGGCCAAATACCTTGGCGAGTTCGAGTTCCGGTACAACCGGCGCAAAAATCCGCGCGTCATGTTCCCGGCTTTACTTTCGGGTTTTTAGCGGAAGGCTTCCCCTTCGCCATAGCTTCCATCAGAGCATCAAATCGTTGTTTGTTGCCTGCCGACGGATGTTCCTTAGCGAAGCGATCTAATTGCTTCTCTTTGCGAGCTTCGTGAAGGCTTAAGTATTTGCCCCTGCTCACTTAGGTTATCCGGCGTTCCCTAAAGGGTTGGTCGCCATTATAGCGCGATCCCCATCCGTACGTATAGGGGATACACGCGCTTTTTTATCAATCCCATGGCTCTCTTGCCGTTTGAAGGGTTTCCGGCGCTTGGCGCACCGGATGCAGCGCCTATTTGGCGCCTCGACCGACCTCGATCTCGAGCTCGCGGATCTTCTTGCGCAGTGTATTGCGGTTGAGGCCAAGCAGTTGGGCCGCGCGAAGCTGGTTGCCCCGGGTGGCGCCAAGCGTGAGTTGGATCAGTGGCCGCTCAATCTCACGCAGCACGCGATCGTAGAGGCCGGCGGGTGGCAATCCCCCCTTGTGCGCGTTGAAGTACTCGCGCAGATGGCGCTCGGCCGCCATGCCGAGCCCCTCGCTCGATGGCGTGTCGGGCGCGGCGCCGGGCGGTGCCGGCGTCGCCTCGGCGAGCTCGGCCTCGATGGCATCGAGGCCGATGACTTCCTGCGAATAGAGCGCGGCCACGCGGCGCACCAGGTTCTCGAGCTCGCGCACGTTGCCCGGCCAGCGATAGGATTTGAGCCGCTCCATCGCCGGCTGGTCGAGCGTCTTGAGCGGCAGGCCCTCGTTGTGCGCGAGCTGGAAGAAATGGCGCACCAACGACGCGATGTCCTCCGTGCGCTCGCGGAGCGGCGGCAGCCGCAGCGGCACGACGTTGAGGCGATAGAACAGGTCCTCGCGGAACAGGCCCTGGCGGATCGATTGCCGCAGGTCGCGATGGGTCGCGGCGATGATGCGCACGTCGGCACGGATCGGCGTCCGGCCGCCGACGGTCGTGTATTCGCCCTGTTGCAACACGCGCAGAAGTCTAGTCTGAGCTTCGAGAGGCATGTCGCCGATCTCGTCGAGGAACAGCGTCCCGCCCTGCGCCTGCTCGAAACGGCCGACGCCACGCGCGGTGGCGCCGGTGAACGAACCCTTCTCGTGGCCGAACAGCTCACTCTCGATCAGCTCGCGCGGGATCGCCGCCATGTTGATGGCGACGAACGGTCCGTTGCGCCGCTTGCCGTAGTCGTGTAGCGCGCGCGCCACCAGCTCCTTGCCGGTGCCGCTCTCGCCCGTGATCATCACCGTGAGATCGGTGCCCATCAGGCGCGCCAGGACGCGATAGATCTCCTGCATCGCCGGCGAGCGACCGATGACCGGCAACTGCTCCTCGTCTTCGCCATTGACTGGCACCGCCGGTGCGCCGGCATGTGGCGTGGTCAGGGCGCGCTCGACCAGCGACACCAACTCGCGCAGATCGAACGGCTTCGGCAGATATTCGAAGGCGCCACGTTCGGTTGCCTTCACCGCGGTGAGCAGCGTGTTTTGCGCGCTCATCACGATGATTCGCAACTCGGGCCGCAGCTTCTTGATCCGCGGCACCATGTCGAGGCCATTGTCGTCCGGCATGACGACGTCGGTGATGACGAGATCGCCTTCGCCGTCCGAAACCCAGCGCCACAGCGTCGCCGCGTTGCTGGTGGTGCGCACGACGTGGCCGAGCCGGCCGAGCGCCTGGCTCAGCACGGTGCGGATGGCACGATCGTCGTCGGCGACGAGGATGGTCGACGGATTGCTCATGATGCGACCTCGCTCGGCCGCTCGCGCGACACCGGCAGGTAGACGCGGAACATGGTGCGGCGCGCCTCGCTCTCGAACTCGATGACGCCGCCGTGGTCGCCGATCACCTTCGCGACCAGCGCCAACCCAAGGCCCTTGCCGTTGTGCTTGGTCGACACGAAGGGATCGAAAAGATGTGTCCGCAGATCGTCGGGAATGCCGCTGCCGTTGTCGGTCACGGTGACCACCAGCGGCAGATGCACGCGGCTATCGGAGCCGGCGACCGCCAGCCGCACGCCGTGCTGATACGAGGTCCTGAGCTCGATCTCGCCGCCCTGCTCCGGCACCGCCTCGGCCGCGTTCTTCACTAGGTTCATGAACACCTGAATCAGCAGGTCGCGGTTGCCGTGCACGAAGGGCAGCGACGGATCGTAGATCTCGGTGATCTGGACGTGCCGCGCGAAGCCGGTCTGTGCCGCCCGGCGCACGCGCCCCAGCACCTCGTGGATGTTGATCGCCGCACGCTCCAGCGGCCGGCTGTCCGAGAACACGTCCATGCGGTCGACCAGCGCGCAGATGCGGTCGGCCTCGTCGCAGATGAGCCGCGTCAGCTCGCGGTCGGCGACCGCCACGTTCTGTTCGAGGAGCTGCGCCGCACCGCGGATGCCGGACAGCGGATTCTTCACCTCGTGGGCCAGCATCGATGCCATCGCGGTCACCGAGCGCGCGGCATTACGGTGGGTGAGTTGCCGGTCAATCTTGTTGGCGATCGAGCGTTCCTGGAATGTGAGCAGCACGCGATCGCGTTCTTCCGACAGCGGCGCGGCCTGGATGTCGACGAAGCGCATCGGCAGCCGCGGCGTCTCCAGTGTCACGCCGTATTCCGAAAAGCTGTGACCCGATTCACGGACGCTGGCGATCAGCGCGAAGAGCGGCCCGTCGACCGGCAGCATGTCGCGCAGCGCGGTGCCCGTTAATGTCGCCGCGCCGGTATCGAACAGTTGTTCGGCCGCCGCATTGACGAAACAGACACGGTCGTCGATATCGACGACGATCAGCGGTTCCGGCAGCGCCGCCAGGACCTGAGTTGGATCCGGCGGCGCCGAGCCGAGCTTGCGGGCGAGGTTGCGCAGCGCCATCTAGGCCGCCAGCCGCGTGACCAACGGTGCGAAGAAATCGGCGATCATTGCCCTGACCTTCGCCGGATCGGCGAGCCGATTCACCGCGGCGCGGAATTCGGCGGAGCCTGGCAGACTTTTCGAATACCAACCGATATGCTTGCGTGCCATGCGCACGCCCGTGTCGGCGCCGTAATGACTCAACATGGCGTCGAAATGGCCGAGCACGACGTCGCGTTGCTCGGCCAGCGACGGATCGGGCAACCGCTCGCCAGTCTTGAGAAAATGAATCACCTGGCGCACGAACCACGGCCGGCCATAGGCGCCACGGCCGATCATCACGCCGTCGGCGCCGGATTGCGCCAGCGCGTCGCGCGCATCCTCGAGCGTATTGATGTCACCGTTGGCAACCACCGGAATGCGCACCGCGTCTTTCACGGCGTGGATGAAATTCCAGTCCGCCCTGCCGTCGTAGAACTGGCAGCGCGTGCGGCCATGCACGGTGATCATGCGGATACCGCATTCTTCCGCAATGCGCGCGAGTGCCGGCGCATTGCGGTTGTGGTCGTCCCAGCCGGTGCGCATCTTGAGCGTCACCGGCAAGTCGACCGCCTTCGCCGTCGCCTCGAGAATCCGCGCGGCGTGCGCCTCGTCACGCATCAACGCCGAACCGGCGTGGCCATTGATGACTTTCTTCACCGGGCAGCCGAAATTGATGTCGATGATCCGCGCGCCGCGATCCGCATTGAGCTTCGCCGCCTCGGCCATGACCTCCGGCTCGCAGCCCGCAAGCTGGACGGCCATTGGCTGCTCCTCGGCGTCGCTGCGCGCCATGACAAGCGAGCGCCGCGTCTCACGAATCATTGCCTCGCTGGCAATCATCTCCGAGACTACGAGACCAGCACCGAATCGTTTTACTAGGCGACGGAATGGCAGGTCGGTGACTCCCGACATCGGCGCGAGGAAGACTGGTTCGTCAACGCGAACCGGCCCGATCTCAATGGCTTCGACGGCCCTGCTCATTTTCTATGCAAACCGCTCATATGCGCAAGAATTGAGCATAGGATACCGGTGGTCTTGTGCAATGCAACAGAAATCGCGTCGCATCCTGTCAAAGCTTTGCCGCGCTTAACCACGGTGTCCGACAGGTTTCAAGCTTTGTTCCCGACTGCCGATCCCTTTAACCAGCGCAAGGTTTACGCTGGCGCGTCGATTTACCCCGTTTCGCCCTCCAGCGGTTTGTAATCAAGACCGCAACCATCGGAAATCTGCACTGCTTATGCCGCCGTCCCGTCCAAATTTTTTCGCCGGCCTCACGCGCAACACGTTCCTGCTCGCCGCCGGCAGCTTCTTCGCCGACGTCTCGACCGAGATGCTCTATCCGATCCTGCCGATCTTCCTCACCCAGACGCTGCACGCCAACGGCACCATCGTCGGCCTGATCGAAGGCGTGGCCCAGGCGACGCAGAGCATCGTCCAGGGAATCTCGGGCACGCTCGCCGATCGCCTGCGGCGGCACAAGGCAATCGCGATGACGGGCTTCGTCGCCGCCGCGCTGGCTAAGCCCCTGATCGGCCTCGCTACGATCTGGCAGGGCGTGCTCGGCGCGCGGCTGCTCGATCGCATCGGCACCGGCACGCGCTCGGCGCCGCGCGATGCGCTGGTGGCAGAATCGGTCGCGGAATCCAACCGCGGCCGGGCCTTCGGCCTCGAAGGCTTCGGCGACAATGCCGGCGCGTTCTGCGGTCCGTTGGTCGCGCTCGCGCTGCTGTTCTGGCTGCAAGTCGGGCTGCGCACGATTTTCTATCTCGCAGTCGTGCCGGGCCTACTGGCTTTCGCCATGGTGGCGCTGGTGCGCGAGCGACCCGCGGCGGTCGGAACGGAACCGAAAAAGATCGCGCGCCTGAAGGCATTTCCATCCAGCTATTGGAAATATCTCTTGATCACGACGATTTTCGGCCTCGGCAACTCGAGTAATTCCTTCCTCATCCTGCAAACACGCGACATCGGCGCGTCGCTGCCGCTGACGATCGGCATTTACGCTGCGTTCAACCTGACGGCGGCGCTGATTTCGTATCCGGCGGGTTCGCTGTCCGATCGCTGGGGACGCCGCAACCTGCTGCTCGCCGCGTTTATCGTTTTCGCCCTGAGCTATCTCGGCTTCGCGCTGACGCGGAACGTCGCCGTCATCGGCCTCGCCTTCGCCGGATACGGCCTTTTCCAAGGCATGTTCCGCGCGGTCGGCAAGGCCTTCGCCACCGACTTCGCGCCGGCCGGCCTGCGCGCCAGCGCGATCGGCTGGTACAACACGGTCGTCGGTTTTCTCGGCCTGTTCGCCAGCGTGATCGCGGGCGAATTGTGGGACCATCTCGGCCACGCGGCGGTCTTCTATTATGGCGTCGCGTCAGCCGCCGCCGGCTGCGTCGCGCTGATCGCGATCCTGCCGGCAGGCCAAGCGGGTCATCGGCGACGCCCACCCGAATGAAAAGGGCCCGGTCGCCGCGCGGATACCGGGCCCCGAAATCAAGTACGCGACGGACGCGCGGCGCGCGTCCTTAGACCAGGAAGAACCAGGCCGCGAGACCGGCGCCGGCGACCACCGCCGAAACCGCAAGACCGATGGTGAGCCGGTTCGTGATCTTCGTCGTACCGCCCTGCGTCAGGAAGATATAGCCCAGCACGAAGAACACGACGACGTCGACGATGCCGTGCGTGCGCCAGTGGTGACCGGTCGCCGCCTTCATCAAGTTGTTGAGCGCCGGCGTGGCGTCCTTGACCCAGGCGAGCACGGTGTTAAACAGGATGGTCACCGCCGCCGCCAGGCCAAAGGCCGCCGCGGTACGCTCGACCGCGGCTTCATGACCGGCCGCTTGCGGTGCAACGTTTCCAGCCGCGCCAGACATCGATTTGGATTGAGCGTCCATGGTGCGGCTCCTTTCAGGCGCCGGTGTGGATGAAGGCGACCTTGACGCCGCCGTTGATGATGGCGCCAGCGCCTTCGATGGCAAGGCCATTCAGGATGATGAGGGCCGTAACCGCCATCACCATCAGACGTGCCCGGGCGTTCTTGAACAGATCGACACGCGCGACGAACGGCAGATAGAGCGCCAGGATCAACGGAATGAAGAACAGGTGCTCCTTGGTCTCCATGAAGAAGCTATGCGCCCAGGGCCATGGTCCCTTGAGAATGACCGGTTGCTCGAAATGGCCATAGAGCTCGGTGTACCACCAGCCGGCGAACATGCCGGCGAGCAGCATGCAGGCGGCAACCGCGTAGCTGCCGATAAGGATCCGCCGCCGGTTCGACTCGCTGGCGTTCAAGGCTTCGACGAACACCCACAGCGCCGCCATGATGCCGAGCACGCCGAAGGTGGGGTGTAAGTAGAGAATGACGTCGCTTGCGGTCATTGTGGTGATCTCCCCCTCACGCGGAGTGACGATCGGCACATTACGGCCATGACAGGTTGGCGCCTTGATATGGATCAGTGATTCTCAGAATGATTCGCCGGTGGCCGGAAACCGCGGAAAATGGCCTGTCTTGGCAAGCGGCCGCTCGTGGTCTAGGGTCGCGCCGCCATGCCGTCCTGCATCGCGCTGGTGGTCGCGGCCGGTCGCGGCACGCGGCTCGGCGCCACGCTCCCCAAGCAATATCTTCCCCTGGCGGGCAAGCCGCTGCTGCGCCACGCGCTCGAGACGCTGGCGGCGCATCCCGGGATCGGCGGCGTGCGCGTCGTCTACAACCCCGACGATGCGGCCGTCCTGGCGCGTGCCAGCGCGGGTCTCGATCTGCTGCCGCCGGTCGGCGGCGGCGCAGCGCGCCAGGATTCGGTGCGGCTCGGTCTTGAAAGTCTCGCTGAGTTCGCGCCCGAGCAGGTGCTGATTCACGATGGCGCGCGGCCGTTTCTCGATCATGGCACGATCGACCGCGTGCTCGCCGCGCTTGCCGAGGCGCCGGCCGCGGTGCCGGCGCTCAAAGTCGCCGATACCGTGAAGCGCGCCGACGACGGCCGCGTGCTCGAAACCGTCGACCGCGCGAATCTCTGGCGGGCGCAGACACCACAGGGCTTTCGCTATCGCGACATCCTTGCCGCGCATCGCGCCGCCACGGGTCTCGACCTGCCCGACGACGCGGCGGTTGCCGAACGCGCGGGTCTCGCCGTGCGTCTGGTCGCCGGCAGCGAGGACAACGTCAAGGTGACGACCGCCGAGGATCTGGCGCGCGCCGAGCGCTGGGCAGCCGCGTGGCTGGGCGACGTGCGCACCGGCCAAGGATTCGACGTGCATGCTTTCGGACCCGGCGATCACGTCTGGCTGTGCGGCGTGAAGGTGCCGCACGATCATGGTCTCGTCGGCCACAGCGACGCCGATTGCGGCCTGCACGCGCTGACCGACGCCATCCTCGGCGCTCTCGGCGCCGGCGACATCGGCGTGCATTTTCCGCCGAGCGATCCGCAATGGCGCGGCGCGCCGTCACACCGCTTCCTCCGCCACGCCGCCGACCTTGTCGCGCAGGCCGGCGGCAGCGTCGCGCATGTCGACGTGACGCTGATCTGCGAGCGGCCGAAGATCGGTCCGCACCGCGCCGCGATGGTCGCGCGCATCGCCGAGATCCTCGGCGTCGATCCACAGCGCGTCAGTGTCAAGGCAACAACCACCGAGACGCTCGGCTTCACCGGCCGCGGCGAGGGCATGGCGGCGCAGGCGGTGGCGACGTTGCGCCTGCCGCTCTGACGATGGCGCGGCCGGCGCTGCCGTTTTCGCATCCGGTGGTTTGGCTCTCGACTTGGTTCGGCTGCGGCCTGGCGCCGGTCGCGCCCGGCACCGTCGGCTCGCTGGCGGCGCTGCCGCTGGCCTGGCTCAGCGTGCGCTTCGGCGGCACGCTCGCGCTCCAGATAGTCACCGCCGTCGTCCTGCTGGTCGGCATCAAGGCGACTGCGGTCTACGCGCGCGCCGCCGGTGTGGTCGATCCATCCGAGGCGGTGATCGACGAAGTCGCCGGCCAGTGCCTGACGCTCACCGTCGTGCCGCTGGCGCCCTTGCCCTATCTGATCGGTTTCCTGCTCTTCCGCTTGTTCGACGTCACGAAGCCGTTTCCCATCGGCTGGCTCGAGCGCAAGCTGCCCGGCGGCTATGGCATCATGCTCGACGACGTCGCCGCCGCGTTCTACGCCATGATCGTCTATCGCCTCGGGAGTTATGTGCTTGGCGTCGCCTGAGCTTCATGTCCTCGCCCAAACCGTGCTCGACCGCTGCCGCGCGCGGCGGTGGCTGATCGGCGTCGCCGAATCCTGCACCGGCGGACTAGTGACGGCCGCGCTGACCGACATCCCCGGCTCGTCCGAGGTCGTCGACCGCGGCTTCGTCACCTACTCCGATCGCGCCAAGGTCGAGCTGCTCGGCGTGAACGTGCAGATCCTCGTGCAGCACGGTGCGGTCAGCGCCGAGACTGCGGCGGCGATGGTCGAGGGCGTGCTGGCGAAGTCGAAGGTGGATGTGGCGGCGGCGGTGACCGGCATCGCCGGTCCGGGCGGCGGCAGCGCGACCAAGCCCGTTGGGCTGGTGTGGTTCGGCGTGATGCGGCGCGGCGGCGAGCCGCGCGTCGAGCGTCACGTCTTCGCCGGCGACCGCGCCGCCGTGCGCACGGCGGCGACGCGGCGGGCGCTCGAGCTGCTCGCCGAGGCCGCGGCCTAGCGGCTCAGGCGGGCTCCACCACCACGACGACGTCGACCAGGCGGTCGGTCGTGCGGATCTTCTGCATCTCGCCGAGCGCGGCACGGAAGATGCGGGCGATGCGCTCGTCGTCGACGGCGATGGTTTGGGCCTTGCCGCTGGTCGCGGTACGGATGGTGGCGGGCCCCAGGCGGTTGACCGCGAGCATGGTCAGCAGCACCGGATCGATGTCCTCCCGCGCCTCGGCGGGGGCGATTGGCACGATGTCGAGCATGACGCCTCGATGAAAAAAGTTCGCAACCCACCCTCTCTACGCGCGGAAGGCTGCGGGATTGTTGCGCCGGCGTGACGATTCCGTGAAAGCGATACCAATTCTGGTGCGCGGCCGGAGTCGTCGGCCCGATTTCTGGCGCGCCGCTTCAGGCGCTCGCGGCGACGCGGTGGGCGCCGAAGATTCCATCGAGCTGCGTCGGCAGATCGAAGATCGCCGTGTTGGGATGCGCGGCGATGGCGCGCCGCATGGCCGCAAGCCGTCCCGTCTCGCTCAGCTGCGCGATCGCCGCGCGCAGACCGTCGGCGTTGCGGAACGACAGCGCCGCACCGATCGCCCGCGCCCAGTTGGCGTTGTAGCGTTCCTGCGCCAGCAGCCGCGCGCCGACCTCGAGAATCATCGGCAGGCCCATCACCATCGCCTCGGAGATCGCGCCTGGGCCCGGCTTGCCGACAAAGAAATCGCTCGCTGCCATGTAGCGCTCGATCGCGTCGGAGAAGCCGATGACGTGCCGCTGCCGCCGCGCCGGCAGCGCCGCGATATCGTCCGCGACCTCTCGATTGGTGCCGCAGACATAGATGAGCTGTACCGGCAGGTCGCTTGCCTCGATGGCCTGCGCGAAATCGAGCATGCGATCGGCACCGCGGCCGCCGAACATCATCAGGCCGGTGAGCCGGTCGGGCGCCAGGCCGAGACCGACGCGCGCCGCAGCGACGCTCGCCGTCGTCGTCGCCCGCGCCTGCGCATGGAACTTGGGCGACAGCATGAGGCCTTTGGCGGCGACGATCCGGGTCTCGGGCAGACCAAAGCGCCGCGCCTGTTCGCGGCATTTGGGGGTTCCGCAGACTACGACCTGGTCCTCGCTCTGGATCCAGGCGGCGTGCATCGGCTCGCAGAAATCGGTGACGATGGTGACGAAGGGCGTGTCGCCACCGAACTGTCGCAGGCTCGCCGCGACTGCCGCGTTGATCAGCGGCATTACCGAAATCACCATGTCATAGGAGCGCGCGCGCAGATAGGCCGCGAGCTGGCGCACGACGAAGGGTGAGCCGAGTCGAAGCGCCACCGACGAGCCCGCCGCGATCACCGGCCAGAGCACCCGGGTGTGGCCGCGGCGCAGCGCGTACTCGTTGTAGATGTCCGGTCCGGACATGCCGGTGAGCGCGCGGAACGGATCGAGTCCCGTCAGGATCTCGCGATAGACGTCGACGATGTCGATTCGCCACGGTCGTTCGGCGCCGAGATATTCGCGCAGCACACGCGCGGTGGCGACGTGGCCGTAGCCGCTGTCGGTGTAGAGCACCAGGATGCGCTTGCTGTCGCGATCAGTGACGGCGGGCGTCAACGACGCGGCGCGGGAAAGATCTTCCTGATCGGTCGCCGCGCCGGTCCGCTGTAAATCAAGCACGGCGCGACTGTGGCGCAGCCGCGTTGCCGAATGATGTCGCTTTTGATGCAGGACGATGACGGCGCGACAGGCGACGCGCCATTGCGTTGCAGCTGTGTTATACGCTCGGCCGATCGATGTTCTTCGCCAATCGCGCCGTCAACCGTCTCGCCGTCCACACTGCGCTCCAGCAATTGGCGTGGTGCATGTCCGGCGCCTTCTTCGGCGTCTATCTGCTGCGCGCCGGCCTCGCGCCGTCGATCCTGTTTCTTGCCAGCGCGGGCGTGCTGGCGCTGCGCTTCGTCACCAGGCCGCTCGTCCTCGTTCTGGCGCCGCGTCTCGGGCTGCGCCGTACCCTGGTGATCGGCACGCTGCTCTCGGCGCTGCAGTATCCCGCCGTCGGTCTGGTGGATGGCGCCGATTTCACGCTCGCACTCTTCTGCACGATCGGTGCGCTCGCCGGCGTGTTCTATTGGCCGTGCTACCATACCTTCTTCGCCGCGCTGGGCGACCGCGAATATCGCGGCAGCCAGGTCGGCGTGCGCCAAGTGCTGATGGGCGTTGCCGCCGTACTCGGCCCGGCGATCGGCGGCGTCATGCTGACCCATTTCGGACCGTGGATCGCCTTCGGCGCCGCCGCCGCGATCGGCGCGCTGGCCGCGGCGCCGCTCTTCGCCGTGCGCGAGCCGCCGCTGGCGCAGCAATCGCCACGCGGCGCCTATGCCGCGGCGTGGACCGGCGTTCGTCTCTTCGCCGCCGACGGCTGGATGCTGGCGGGCGCGATGCTGGCCTGGGACATCACCCTCTTCCGCGCCCTTGGATCGCGCTTCGATCAGTTCGGCGGCACGCTGGCGCTGGCGGCGCTCGCCGGTGCGCTCGGCAGCGTTGTGCTCGGCCGCTTCATCGATCTGGGCCACGCGCGGCGCGTGATCGCCTTCAATGCCGCGATGCTCTGCACCGGCGTGCTGCTGCGCGCGTTCTGCACGTTGTCGCCGACGTCGGTGATCGCGGTCGCGCTGATCACGACGATGCTCGGCGGCATGTACGTGCCGGTGCTGATGACGGCGTTCTACAACGCGGCAAAGGCGGCGCCCTGCGCCTTCCGCTTCCAATTCGCCGCCGAAGGCGGCTGGGATTGCGGCGGTGCCGGCGTCAGCGTGCTCGCGGCGACCTTTTGCGCCTTCGGCGCTACGCCGCAGTCGACCATTCTGTTGGCGCTGCCGGCGGTGCTGGTTCAGGCGTGGCTGCTGGCGCAGGCTTATCGGCTGCGGCCGCCGGCCGGACCGGCCCGACTCGAGCCGGCACCGTCGGTGCCACTGCCCTGATTCGC
Source organism: Alphaproteobacteria bacterium (assembly GCA_028871455.1). Lineage (GTDB taxonomy): Bacteria > Pseudomonadota > Alphaproteobacteria > ATCC43930 > CGMCC-115725 > REEB95. The sequence continues at coordinate 109,496 of JAGWNF010000003.1, read as the reverse complement.
CCGATTCGCGCGCCGCGCCGCAGCTTGATCCAGGTCAAGGCCAGTCTGGCCGCGTACCGCTAAATTCCCGTAAGATCAATCTTTAAGCCGTGAACTGTGAGGTCCTCATGCCCGACACCACGCAACCCCGCATGCAATCCGAGATCGACAGCCTGCGCGCCGAGATTCGCCAGCTCCAGGCCAATATCGCGAGTCTGACCGAAAGCGTGCGCGGCGTGGTCCGCGCCGGCAAGGCCGAGGCCGTCGACCGCGTCAGCGAAACCGCCGACAAGGCCTGGAGCGAGGCGAAGAGCTTGGCCGACGGCCTGTCGAAGCAGGTCGAGGAGAAGCCGGTCACCGCACTGGTCTCGGCGTTCTCGATCGGCATGCTGCTCGGCCTCATGTTCAATCGCCGCGCCTAGCGCCCGACCATGGACCGCCTCGTCACCCGCTTGGCGCTCGCCGCGTCGGGTCTGTTGATCATCGCCGCGGCGGCGATCGCCGCCGGCGTCTGGCTGTGCGTCGCGCTCTATTTCGCGCTGCTGACCTGGCTGACGCCGCCCCTGGCGGCGCTGGCGACGGCGGCCGGCGTCTTGCTCGCCGCTGGTCTGATCGTGCTCGTCGTCGTGCTCGCCATGCGCTCGCGACGGACCACCAACGAACCCATGCGGACGCGGCTCGATCGCGAACTGACCGATCTCGTCAGCCGCCATGCCGCCGTCGCCGTGCCCGTCGCTCTGCTCGCCGGCTTTGCCGTCGGCGCTGTGCCGCCGCTGCGCGAGGCGTTGAAAGACGTGCTGGCGAAGTAATCCGCCGCGCCGGCGTCGCGCAGTTTGATATGCCGGCAACGCCGGGACGGATTTGGGAGGCAATGAGGAAGGCGCGTGCTTAGGTAGGATTGGCGCGCCCAGTTGGACTCGAACCAACGACCTGTCGCTTAGAAGGCGCCACAAGGCCGCCAGCGAGCAGCGCAATCACATCCGTCGAGTTCTTTATTGATGAACCCACTACCTGGGACTGTTGTGACCAGTGTGCTGGGCGGCAAGCCGCTCGAGTTCCTGTCGAACTTCTTTTCCAACGTGGGTATGAAATTGCGCGCCATCGTCGGTCACGATCACCACTCGCAATCGTCGGAATTGCCAAGGACGTATGGCGTCCTTGCCATGCATGATCTTTGAAAGCTCTTCCAAGAACGTTTTGGCGGTTGAGACAAAAAAGGTCTGCGCCGTGCGTGGTAGAATCTCAACTGGATATTGCTTCTTCTGAATCCAAGTATCTGTCCCGTACCAATCGAGCGGGTTGACCATATAGGTTCCCCGTCGGAACGGTGCCCGCCAATGAAAAAATGAAAATGGTATCCTAAGAGGCAGAATGCCCGTATTTGTCACATTGACAGAAATGTAACTCGGCCGGTTCTTTGGATCGATGGTGTCATGGATGATCACAGTTCTCGACACGAAGGCCTTGAGACTTGTTCTGTTGGCCCTTCGTTGGACGAACGCAAGAAGTAAAGACACTATGACTACGGCAACCGTAGCAAAGGCCCCGACCGCAGAAACGGTATATTGGTGAGCGCGAAAAAATTGCTCAACCATGGCTGTTCCCCGTTAGCAGCGGAGCTGAGACGCAAACCGGTGCGACTTTGGCACCATAGGCCGACGCCCGCCGCCGCCTCTCACCCAGATGCCGCGCTAATCTTCTAATACGATTGGCGCGCCCAGTTGGACTCGAACCAACGACCTGCCGCTTAGAAGGCGGCTGCTCTAATCCTCTGAGCTATGGGCGCGTTACGGCGATCATCCGCCGTCAGCTCGGACGCTGCCAGCGGAAATTGTCGGAATAGCTCTTCGGTCTGAACTTGGGGTCTTGCGGCTCGATCACCGAATAGTCGAGGCCGTTCTTCTTGGCATAGGCGACCGCCTCCTCCTGCGTCTCGAAGCGCAGCCGCACCTCGTTGAGCGTGTCGGCGGCGCTGGTCCAGCCCATCAACGGATCGGGCACGCGCGGCGTCGCGACCTCATAGGTCAGCAGCCATTCCTTGGTCGGCGCGCGGCCGGACTGCATGGCGCTCTTGCTCGGGCGATAAATCCGCGCGTGCGGCATTGAAACCTCTCCCAATGGTCGGGGCGGCAAGATTCGAACTTGCGACCCTCAGCTCCCAAAGCTGATGCTCTACCAGGCTGAGCTACGCCCCGAAGGCCGGAATTTGCTATACGCTTCGGCGCAAAAGCGCAAGGACAGCGCCGCAAAACGAGGCTCCGCATGACCGTCCGCCTGCTCGACCTGACGCCCAAGCTCTACGACTACGTGCTGTCGGTCTCGTCGCGCGAGACCAAGCTGATGGCGCGGCTGCGCGCGGAAACCGCGAAAATGCCGGGCGCCGGCATGCAGATTCCGCCGATGCAAGGTCAGTTCCTCGCCTTTTTAGTGAGCCTGATCGGCGCGCGGCGCGGCATCGAGATCGGCACCTTTACCGGCTACAGCGCGCTGTGGGTCGCATCATCCATGCCCGACGACGGCAAGCTCATTTGCTGCGACGTCAACGAAAAGACCACCGCGGTCGCGCGGCGCTATTGGAAAGAAGCTGGCGTCGACCACAAGATCGAGCTGCGCCTGGCGCCGGCGCTCGACACGCTCAAGGCCCTGCTCGCGGCAGGCGGCGCCGGCACGTTCGACTATGTCTTCATCGACGCCGACAAGGAGAACTACGACGCCTATTACGAGCGATCGCTCGCGCTGGTGCGCGCGGGCGGACTCATCGTCTTCGACAATATGCTGTGGGGCGGCTCGGTCGCCGACGGCCGCAAGCGCGACGTCGACACGCTCGCCCTCAAGGCGATCAACGCCAAACTGCACACCGACAAGCGCATCGACCTGTCGCTGCTCTATATCTGCGATGGCGTGACCCTGGCGCGGAAGCGCTGAACCTTATTCCGTGCCGTCGCCGAGCGCGGCGGCGTGCACGATGTCGCCGATCTTGATGCCGAGACGATCGACGGTGCCGCCGTTGACCTCGAGCACGGCGACCGCCGGCGCCCGCGACATGATGATCGCATCGGACATCGGCACGGCGCGCTCGTGGTAACCGACGATGCGGCCGCCCGGCGCGATAAAGATCATGTCGAGCGGGATATAGGTATTGTGCATCCAGAAAGTCTGAACCTTCGGCTCCGCCATGACGAAGAGCATGCCGGCGTCGGCCGCGAGATGGCGGCGGAACATCAGGCCCTGTCGCTGCTGCGCCGGCGTCAGCGCCAGCTCAACGGTGAATTGCTGCGGCCCGTTCGCGGTGTCGACGGTGAGCGGCGCCGCGTCGAAGGTCTGGAGCGCGACCGGCTGCGCCCAGGCGGGCGTCGCCAGCAGCAGAAGCGCGATGAGAACAGTACGGAGCATCAGTAGAACACCCACATGGTCAGCAACAGAACCGGCAGCAGACAGACGGTCGACCAGCCGACATAGGCGAAGAAGTTCGGCATCTTGATACCATAGCTTTCGACCACGCCCTTGGCGATCAGGTTTGGCGCGTTGCCGATATAGGTCATAGCGCCGAAATAGGACGCGCCGGCCGAGATCGCCGCCAGGGTCACGGGCAGCTTGTCGACCAGCAGCGTCGCGTTGTCGCCGGCAAGGCCGAAGAACACGAGATAGGACGGCGCGTTGTCGAGCACCGACGAGAGCATGCCGGGAACCAGGTAGAAGAGCTGATCGTTGGGCACGCCGCCGACGAACATCTGCTCGAACAGCGCCGCCGCCGGTCCGTGGCCGCCCGCCGCCATGATCGTGTCCACCGGCGACAGCGTCACGAAGATGGCGGCGAACAGGATGGAGACCTCGACGATCGGCGACCAGACGAAGGTGTTTTCCTGCCGCGTCGCCGGCTTGGTCAGCCTGAGCGACAGCAACGCCAACGCGATGAACAGCACGTCGGAGACGATATCGTCGAAGGCCCACGTCACCCCGAAGATCGTGACCGCGCCGGGCACGGGATAATAGGTGCGCAGCATCATCGTCGCCGCGGTGCCGAGCAGCAGCAGCAGGTTGATGCCGCCGTCGATGCCCAGCTTCTCGATCTCGGGCCGCACGTCCTCCGTCACCTGCCGGCGGTAGATCGAGCGGTCGATGACGTAGAACATCGCCAGCAGCACCACCGTCAGCGCCAGCGTCGGCAGCCACAGATGCGTCGCCGGCCAGAAGAACGGCACACCGCGCAGATAGCCCAGGAACAGCGGCGGATTGCCGAGCGGCGTCAGCGCGCCGCCGATGTTGCAAGCGAGAAAAATGAAGAAGACATAGATGTGCGCGCTGCGCACGCGGTGGCGATTGGCGCGCACCAGCGGCCGCAGCATCAGCAGCGACGCGCCCGGCGTGCCGATCAGGCTCGACGCCACCGCGCCGATGCCGATCAGCACCGTGTTGACGCCGGGCGTGCCGTGCGGCGCGCCGCGGATGCGCAGGCCGCCGGTGATGATGAACAGCGCGCCCATCAGGAGCGCGAACGGCAGGTAGGTGTTGAGGCCGACGTCGAGCAGGCGCCGGAGCGTGCCGTCGAAACCTTCGGCGAAGAAATCGGGCAGGACGAAGACGAGCGACCAGAGCGCGACGATCTTGCCGTAGTGCCGGTTCCAGACCGTGGGCACGACGATCGGCGCGATCGCGATCGTCAGCAACAATCCGACGAAGGGCAGCCCCCACGCCAGGCTGCCATATGGAAGTCCCCCGGCCATCGAGGCGGACTATGGCCGAGGCCGCGCGCGCCGCGCAACCCGCCCCGGCGGGTCGCGCGCTTGTCCCTGCGGAAGGCCGGCGCTACGGTCGGCGCGCAAAAACGATGGGTGCCGCCATGGACATGACCGGCGAATACCGGGTCGCCGCGCCGCAGCGAAAGGTATGGGACGCGCTCAACGAGCCCGACATCCTGAAGCAATGCATCACCGGCTGCGAGGAAGTGCAGAAGATTTCGCCGACCGAGTTCACCGCCAAGGTGCAGGCACGCGTCGGCCCGGTGAGCGCGCGCTTCAGCGGCAAGGTGACGCTGTCCGATCTCGATCCGCCCAACGGCTACAGGATCAGCGGCGAAGGCCAGGGCGGCGTCGCCGGCTTCGCCAAGGGCGGCGCCGAGGTGCATCTGACGCCTGACGGCGACGCCACCACGCTGACATATAAGGTGACGGCGCAGGTCGGCGGCAAGCTGGCGCAGATCGGCTCGCGCCTGATCGACAGCACGGCACGTAAATACGCCGACGATTTCTTCGCCAAGTTCGCCGCGATCGTCGGCGGACCGGCACCGGCCGCCGAAGCGGCGCCCGCACCGGAAGTCGCGCGCCTGCCGGAGCGCGCGCCGGCATCGCCCGTCGAAGGCATGCGCCTGCCGCCGGTGGTGTGGGCGGCGATCCTCGTCGCCCTGGTGGCGGCGATGCTCTATTTCTTCACCCGCTGAGCTTGACCGGGGCCGATTTCCCGCACGACAATCGCCGCAACCAATAAAGGCCGCGCGTCGCCCGCGCCCGCCACCGAGGAGTTCCGAAATGCCTAACGTCACCATGACGGTGAACGGCAAAAAGATGTCCGGCAACGTCGAGCCGCGCACGCTGCTCGTCGAGTTCCTGCGCGAGACGCTCGGCCTCACCGGCACCCATGTCGGCTGCGACACCAGCCAGTGTGGCTGCTGCGTCGTGCACGTCAACGGCGATGGCATCAAGAGCTGCACCATCCTCGCGGTGCAATGCGAGGGCGCCGACGTCAAGACCATCGAGGGCGTCGCCAACGGCGACGAGCTCCATCCGATGCAGGCGGCGTTCCGCGAGCATCACGGCCTGCAATGCGGCTACTGCACGCCCGGCATGGTGATGAGCGCGCTCGACCTGGTGAAGCACAACAAGAATCCCTCGGAACAGCAGATCCGCGAGTGGCTCGAAGGCAATCTCTGCCGCTGCACCGGCTATCACAACATCGTCAAGGCGATCAAAGCCGGCGCGGAGGCCATGGCGAAGGCGCGGCCATGAGCGCGCGCCCGGCCGGCAGCCGCCGCGCCGCCGCCTAGCGAACAAGGGAACCGAGCGATGTACAATTTTGAATACCACAAGGCCAAGAACGTCGCGGACGCGTCGGCGCTGATCACCCAGAAGCCCGAAGCGAAGCTCGTCGCCGGCGGCATGACGCTGCTCCCGACCTTGAAGCAGCGGCTGGCGAAGCCGAGCGATCTCGTCGACCTGAACGGCCTGAGCGAGCTCAGGGGCATCAAGCGCGAAGGCAACGCCGTGGCGATCGGCGCGATGACGCGGCACGTCGAGGTCGCGGAATCCGCCGAGGTGAAGAAGGCGATCCCCGCCCTTGCCCATCTCGCCTCGCATATCGGCGATCCGGCGGTCCGGAACCGCGGCACGCTCGGCGGCTCGATCTCGAACAACGATCCGGCGGCGGATTATCCGGCGGCGGTGGTCGCGCTCAACGCGACGGTGATCACCAACAAGCGCAAGATTGCGGCCGACGAATTCTTCCAGGGCATGTTCGAGACCGCGTTGCAACCGGGCGAGATCGTGACGGCGGTGAGCTTCCCGATCCCCGAAAAGGCCGCCTACATGAAGTTCCCCAATCCGGCCTCGCGCTACGCCATCGTCGGCGTATTCGTGGCGAAGCATAAGGACGGCGTGCGCGTCGCGGTAACCGGCGCGGGCCCCTGCGTCTTCCGCCAGAAGGAGATGGAAGCGGCACTGGCGAAGAACTTCTCGGCCGACGCCATCAAGTCGATCGCACAGAAGCAGGACGGGCTCAACGGCGACATCCACGCCAGCCCGGAATACCGCGCGCATCTCGTCGGCGTGATGGCGCGACGGGCGGTCACCGCGGCGGGGTAAGCAGCCGCCTCTCCCAGACCACGACCGCCCGCGATTTGACGCTCCGGCCGACGCAGCGCGGCGCACTGGTCAATAACCACGCCGTCCGGCAATGTCTTCGGCCATGGAAAGCGCGCCGTCGCTCGTTGTCACGCTGCTGGTCGGCCTGACCGTCGCCTATGTCGGCGGCCTGGCGGCACGTGCGCTGCGCCTGCCGCCGATCGTCGGTTATCTGCTGGCCGGCGTCGTGGTCGGGCCGCACACGCCGGGATTCGCCGCCGACCAACACACGGTCGAGGACCTGGCGCAGATCGGCGTCGTGCTGCTGCTGTTCGGCGTCGGCTTGCACTTTTCGCTCGACGATCTGCGTGCGGTCTGGCGCGTCGCCGTGCCCGGCGCCCTGCTGCAGATCGCGGCATCGGCGGCGCTCGCCTTCGGCGTCGCGCGGCTGATCGGCTTCGACACCGAGGGCGCGATCGCTCTGGCGATGTGCCTCGCGGTGGCGAGCACGGTCGTCGCCACCCGCGCCCTCGAGGAACGCGGCGTGCTGGTCAGCGAAGCCGGACGCATCGCGCTCGGCTGGCTGGTGATGCAGGACCTCGTCGTCGTCGCGGTGCTGGTCGTGCTGCCGGGCGGCGCGGCTTCTTCTCTCGTCGCGGCGCACGGCATACTCGCCGCCAGCGCGATCAAGGTCGCCGCCGCCGCGGTATTCGCCGCGATCATGCTGCCGCTCGGCCGCCGCATCATTCCCTGGATCCTGACGCTGACCGCACGCGACGGCTCGCGCGAGCTCTTCCGCCTGGCGGTGATCGTCGCCGCGCTCGGCATCGCCTATCTCGCCGCGGCGTTGGTGGGCGTATCGCCGGCGCTCGGCGCGTTCTTCGCCGGCATCATCATCGCCGAATCCGACGTCAGCCATCAGGCGGCCGGCGAGTCCGTGCCGGTGCAGCAGATCTTCACCGTGCTGTTCTTCGTCTCGGTCGGGATGCTGTTCGATCCCGGCGTGCTGCTGCGCGCGCCGGGACAGGTCGCGGCGGTCACGCTGCTGATCGTCGTCGGCAACGCGCTCATCACGCTGTTCGTGCTGCTGGCGATGCGGGCGGCACCGCGCAGCGCGCTCGAGGTCGCGGCGCTGCTGGCGCAGATCGGCGAGTTCTCGTTCATCCTCAGCGGGACCGAAGCGAGCCGCGGCTTGCTGCCGGGCGACGGCCGCAGCCTGGTGCTCGCCGGCGCGCTGATCTCGATCCTGTTGCAGCCGGCCATGCTGCGTCTCGCCGACGTACTGGCAACGCCGCTCGACCGGGTGAGGTTCCTGCGTCACCGGCACGCCGGCCGGCGCGAGATCCGGCGCCGCCATGCATTGCCGCAGCTCGACCGTCACGCGATCGTCATCGGCCACGGCCGGGTCGGCAGCGTCATTGCCGCGACGCTGCGCGCGCAGGGCGTGCCTTATATCGTCATCGAACAGGACCTGCATTTCGCCGAACGGCTCCGGCGCGAGGGCGTGCCGGTGGTCTACGGCGACGCGGCGTGGCCGGAAGTCTTCGAGGCGGCCGGACCCGACCGCGCCCGGCTGCTGGTGATCGCCGTTCCAGAAAAGAGCGCGGTGCGGCGCATCCTCGCCGCGGCGCAGGCCATCAACCCGGCGCTCGACATCGTCGCCCGGACGCACAGCCGCGACGAAGCCGAATGGCTCAAGCGCCACGGCGTCGGCCGTGTCGTCATGGGCGAAAGCCATACCGCCAACGAGATGGCCGACTACGCGATGAAGCGCTTTACGCCCTGACGCATGGCAGGAATCCGGCGACCCGGCGGGTTGGACCCTATGGTCGAATTCCTTTAAGAATGGGCGCGCCGTTCCCACCTTGCGGATATGGTGTCGATGCCCGCAGGCCTGCCGAAATCCGTCATCGAGACGCTGATGCTGCTGTCGCAGGGCCGCTATGTCGCCGACCGCAGCCTGGCGACCGCGGTCTATCTGTCGCTGTCGCTCCAGCGGCCGCTGTTCCTCGAAGGCGAAGCCGGCACCGGCAAGACCGAGGTGGCGAAGGTGCTGGCCGAGCGGCTCGGCCGCAAGCTCATCCGCCTGCAATGCTACGAAGGCCTCGACGTCGCCTCGGCGGTCTACGAGTGGAACTATCCGCGGCAGATGATCGAGATCCGCCTCGCCGAGACCGGCCAGGAGAGCAAGGCGACGGTCGAGGAGGAGATTTTCTCCGAACAGTTCCTGATCAAACGGCCGCTGCTCCAGGCGCTCGAGCCCGACATCGCCGGTCCGCCGGTGCTGCTGATCGACGAGCTCGATCGCACCGACGAGCCCTTCGAAGCCTTCCTGCTCGAGTTGCTGTCCGACTATCAGGTTTCGATCCCCGAGCTCGGCACGATCAAGGCGGCGCAGCCGCCGCTCGTCGTGATCACCTCCAATCGCACGCGCGAGATCCACGACGCCTTGAAGCGACGTTGCTTCTATTACTGGATCGACTATCCCGGCGCGGCACGCGAACTGGAGATCCTCAAGCTCAAGGCGCCGGGCGCGGCCGCCGAGCTGTCGCGCCAAGTCGTCGCCTTCGTGCAGAAGCTGCGCGCCGCCGGCGACCTGTTCAAGCTGCCGGGCATCGCCGAGACCATCGATTGGGCGCACGCGCTGTCGCAGCTCGACGTGCTGGCGCTGACGCCCGAGGCGATCAACGACACGCTGGGCGTGCTGCTGAAGTACCAGGACGACATCGCCAAGATTCAGGGCAGCGAGGCCGAGCGCCTGCTGGCGCAGGTGAAGGCCGAGCTCGCCGCGGCGCAATAGCATGGACGGCGTCGCGCCCGCACCGGCCGGCGGCAACCTTGTCGCCAACATCATGCATTTCGCGCGCGCGCTGCGCGCCGCCGGACTGCCGGTCGGCCCCGGCAGGGTGCTGCAGGCCGTCGAGGCGGTGCGTGCCGTCGGTCTCGAAAGCCGCGCCGATTTCTACTGGGCGCTGCACGCCGTGTTCATCAACCGGCGTGACCAGCGGCTGATCTTCGACCAGGCGTTCCACGTCTTCTGGCGCAATCCCAAACTGCTCGAGCGCATGATGGGCCTGCTGCTGCCCGAGTTGCAGGCACCCGGCCCGGAGGGCGTCGAGATGAGCCGTCGGCTCGCCGAAGCGTTGCGCGCCGGTCGGGGCGAGCGCGAACGATCGCGCGAGAACAAGGTCGAACTCGACGCGGCGATGACGTTCTCGGCACGCGAGCTGCTGCAGACCATGGATTTCGAGAAGATGTCGAACGCCGAGATGGCCGCGGCGCGCGACGCGGTGAAGAAGCTGGCGCTGGCGCTTGCCGAACGGCCGACGCGGCGCTTCGCTACCGATCCACGCGGCGCGCGCATCGACATGCGCGCGACCTTGCGCGCGCAACTGCGGTCGGGCGGCCTCATCACCCTGAAGCGCAAGGATCGCGCGACGCGACCGCCGCCACTCGTCGTGCTCTGCGATATCTCGGGCTCGATGAGCCGCTATACCCGCATCTTTCTCCATTTCCTTCACGCCGTGATCAACGACCGCGACCGCGTGCACGCGTTCCTGTTCGGCACGCGCCTCACCAACATCACGCGGCAGCTGCGCACGCGCGACGTCGACGAGGCGCTCGACAAGGTCACGGCGGCGGTCGAGGACTGGTCGGGCGGCACGCGCATCGGCCGGTGCTTTGCCGCCTTCAACCGGCACTGGTCGCGCCGCGTGCTCGGCCAGGGTGCCGTCGTGCTGTTCATTTCCGACGGCCTCGACCGCGACGCCGGCGCCGGACTGGCGCAGGAGATGGAGCGGCTGCACAAGTCGTGCAGTCGGCTGATCTGGCTCAATCCGCTGTTGCGCTATGAGGGATTCGCGCCCAAATCCCTCGGCATGAAGGCGATTCTGCCCCATGTCGACGAATTCCGGCCGGTGCATAATCTCGAAAGCCTCGCGGCCGTGGTCGCGGCGCTGGCCGAGCACGGTCCCCGCGGCGCTCGAGCGCCGCAGCGACGTGGCCGCAGATGCGAAAGGCGGGCTGAGCATGGCGACCAACACCGGTGACAACGGCGACATCCTCGCGCAGGCAACTCAATGGCGCGGCCAAGGCAAGGGCGTGGCGCTTGCTACCGTGGTTTCGACTTGGGGATCCTCGCCCCGGCCGGTCGGCGCCAAGCTGGCGGTCGACGACACCGGCGCCTTTATCGGCTCGGTTTCGGGCGGCTGCGTCGAGGGCGCGGTGATCGAGGAAGGCTTGGCAGCGATCAAGGACGGCAAGCCGCAACTCCTGGATTTCGGCGTCACCAACGAACAGGCCTGGGACGTCGGCCTAGCCTGCGGCGGCAAAATCCAGGTCTTTGTCGAGCGCGTCGAATGAAGCTCGAACTGTTCAAGCGTGCTGTCGAGTCGGCCGCTGCCGGACGGCCGGCGGCGCTGGTCACGAATCTCATTTCAGGCCTTCAATCTCTTGTTCAAGAATCTGATTTTGAAGGAAATCTGAACCCGGACGAGTCGTTGATCGGCGCCGCGCGGCAGGCACTTGCCGACGATCGCAGCGCGCTGGTCGAGACCTCCGCCGGCAAGGTCTTCATCGAGGTGTTCAACCCGCCCCTGCGGCTGATGGTCGTCGGCGCCGTTCATATCGCCCAGCCGCTCGCCCGCATGGCCGCCCTCACCGGCTATGCCGTCACGGTGATCGATCCGCGCAGCGCCTTCGCCAGCACCGAGCGGTTTCCGGGTGTCGAGCTGTCGGCCGAATGGCCCGACGAGGCCATGGCGCGACTCAAGCCAAATCGGCGCACTGCGGTCGTGACATTGACCCACGATCCCAAAGTCGACGATCCCGCGCTGATCGCGGCGCTGCGCTCGCATGCCTTTTATATCGGCGCGCTCGGCTCGAAGAAGACGCATACCGCGCGTTTGAAGCGGCTGGCCGAGGAAGGGTTCAAGGACACCGATTTTGCCCGCATTCACGGACCGGTCGGCGTCGATATCGGCGCCATATCGCCGGCCGAGATCGCGGTCTCGATCCTGGCACAGATCACGGCGACGCTGCGCGCCGACCGGTCGAAGAGCCGGCAAGCGGCCTGAAATGAAATTCGGCGATACGCCGCTCGACCAAGCCACCGGCGCGATCCTGGCGCACAATCTCAAGCTCGGCGGCCGCGTCTTCAAGAAGGGCCGCGTGCTGACCGCAGATGACGTTGCCGCGCTGCGCGAGGCCGGCGTGACGACCGTGGTTGCCGTGCGACTCGAACCCGGCGACGTCGGCGAGGACGAGGCAGCCGATCGGATCGCGAGGCGGCTCGTCGGTTCGGGCATCACCGTTGCGCCCGCTTTCACCGGCCGCGCCAGTCTCTTTGCCGCAGCCGCCGGCTTGTGCCGCGTCGATCGCGCCGCCGTCGATCGGCTGAACGCCATCGACGAAGCCATTACGCTGGCGACGCTCGAGCCCGACACGGTCGTCGAGGCGAAGCAGATGATCGCGACGGTGAAGATCATTCCCTTCGCGGTGGCGGCAGACCGGCTCGCGGCGTGCGAACGGACGATCGCGGGCACGCCGCGGCTTATTCAGGTCGTGCCGTTCGTCGCCAAGCGTGTCGCGCTGATCCAGACCGAGTTGCCCGGCCTCAAGCCGAACATCCTCGACAAAACGGCAGAGGTCACACGGGCGCGACTGGCGGCGCTCGGCAGCAGCCTGCTCGACGAAAAACGCATCACGCACGAGATATCGAAACTCACACCAGCGATTGCGGCGGCGCTCAAGGATGGGGCGGAACTCATTCTGATCGCCGGTGCCTCGGCCATTCTCGACCGCCGCGACGTCATTCCGGCCGCGGTCGAAGCGGCCGGTGGAACGATCGTCCAATTTGGCATGCCGGTCGATCCAGGCAACCTGCTGCTCGTCGGCCGGGTCGGCGCTGTCGACGTGCTCGGCCTGCCCGGTTGCGCGCGGTCGCCGCAGGTCAACGGTTTCGATTGGGTCCTGCGTCGTCTGCTGGCCGGCCTGCCGGTCGACGCCGCGGCGGTGCGCGGGATGGGCGTCGGCGGCCTGCTCGGAGAGATTCCGTCGCGGCCGTTGCCTCGGGCTCAGGCCACCGCCGCAGCGCAAGTCAGCCCGCCGTCGGCCCGCAAAGTGGCCGCCGTGGTTCTGGCCGCCGGCCGTTCGCGCCGCATGGGTACCCTCAACAAGCTGCTGATCGGCGTCGACGGCAAGCCAATGGTGCGCCATGCCGTCGATGCCGCGCTGGCGGCCGGTTTGTCGCCGGTCGTCGTGGTGACGGGCCATGAGCGCGACAAAGTTGCCGCCGCCCTGACTGGTCTGCCGGTGACCCTGGTGCACAATCCGGATTATGCCGAGGGCCTGTCGACCTCGCTGCGGACGGGCTTGGCCGCCCTGCCGGCCGAGGCCGAAGGCACCGTTATCTGTCTCGCGGATATGCCGCGGGTCAACGCGGCCGAACTCGCGCGCCTCGTCGGCGCCTTCGATCCCCGGGAAGGCCGCGCCATCGTGGTGCCGACCCGGCGCGGCAAGCGCGGCAATCCGGTCCTCTGGGCGCGGCAGTTTTTCCCCGAAATGCGCGCCGTCGCCGGCGACGTCGGCGCCAAGCATCTGATCGGCGCCTATCCGGAGGCGGTCGCCGAGGTCGAGATGGAAGGCGACGGCGTCCTGACCGACATCGATACGCCGCAGGCCCTCGCCCGCTTGGCCACGACCGCGAAAATCGAAGCCTGAATGAGGCTTTTTTGCGGCACGACCGGCACCCGCCGAGCGAAGTGCCGCAGGCGGGGGCGCCGGAATAAACCGCCGTCATGGCCCGTTGTCCTGCCATTCAACGGGAGCAAAAGAGCCCATGAGTACCCTGATCGGAGGCGTCACGCTCGCGAGCACGCTGGTCGGCGCATTGGTCGGGCAGATCGCGACCGGCGCCGAGTTCGCCGGCGTGGTCATCGCCTCGCTGGTGATCATGAGCCTGCGCGCTTAGGGCGCGCCGGCCTTTGCCGCCGAGCGGGCCCACGGCCCACTCGGCTACATATTAGGACGGCACGCCCCGTAATCTCCGGACGACGCCGTAACCTGGCGGCCCCCAGTCGGTACGACGCTCAGGCGTGATAATCGGCTGGCACCGTTTGGTCGCGGCGTGCGGCACCAAGTCCGCCGAAAATCCAGGTCAATGCCACAGCCACTGCGAAATTCAGGATCACCGTGTAAAGAGCGGTATAGCCCGGCACGCTCCAGCCGGCGATGACCAGCGAATAGGTTGGCTTGAATTGCACCGCCGCCGTCATCCAAGTGCCCGAGACGATGCCGACCACCCACCCGATGAGGAGCGCCCAATCGTTGAACCAGCGCGTGTATAGGCCGAAGATTACCGCCGGGAACGTCTGGATGATCCAGATGCCGCCGAGCAACTGGAACTGAATCGCGTACTGCGCCGGCACGAACAACACGAATACGAGCGCGCCCAGCTTCACGACGAGCGACACCCATTTCGCCATCTGCGCTTCCTGCTTGTCGGTCGGATTGCGGTTGAAGAACTCGCGATGAATGTTGCGGGTATAGAGGTTGGCCGAGGCGATCGACATAATCGCGGCCGGCACCAGCGCACCAATGCCGATGGCGGCAAAGGCGACGCCGACGAACCACGACGGAAAGCTGTAGAGAAACAGCGCCGGCACCGCGAAGTTCGCCTTGTATTGCGCGAAGCCGGCGGCGAACTGCGGCATCTTGGCGACGCCAGCGGCAAACGCGAAGAATCCGAGGAGCGCCAACAGGCCGAGCATCAGCGAATAAGCCGGCAGCAGCGCCGCATTGCGACGCACGGCATGCGCGCTCGAAGCGCTCAACATACCGGTGACGGAGTGCGGATAGAGGAACAGCGCCATCGCCGAGCCGATGGCCAAGGTGATGTAGACGCCGTAAACGCCGGTCGAGTTGCCGGTCGGCGCAGCCAGCAGCAGCTTCGCCGCCGGAACCGCCGAGAAGATATGGCCGAAACCGCCAAGATGGATCGGTATCGCGACGACGGCAACGAACGCGGTCAGATAGATCAGCGTGTCCTTGACGATGGCAATCGCAGCTGGCGCCCGTAGGCCGCTGGTATAGGTGAAGGCCGCCAGAATGACGAACGCCACGACCAGCGGCCAATCGCCGGCCACGCCGAGGCCGCCGATCACCACCTGCAGACCGACAAGCTGCAACGCGATGTAGGGCATGGTCGCGATGATGCCCGTCACGGTGATCGCCAGCGCCAGCCAGCGATTGCCGTAACGCCCTTTCACGAAATCGCCAGCGGTAATGTAGTTGTGCCGATGCGAGACGCGCCAGAGACGCGGGAACGCCATGAACATCAGCGGATAGATGATGATCGTATAGGGGACGGCGAAGAACGCGACCGCGCCGGCGCCGAAGGCAAGCGCCGGAACTGCAACGAAGGTGTAAGCGGTGTAGAGATCGCCGCCGATGAGGAACCAGGTGACGGCCGTCCCGAAGCGGCGTCCCCCCAATCCCCATTCATGCAGCAGGTCGAGATCGCCTTTGCGCCAGCGTGCGGCCACAAAGCCAAGCCACGTGATGAAGCCGAACAGTAGCACGAAGATGACGAGCGCAACCCAGTTGACGTCCATCGTGGCGTCCTCCCCCCCAAAACGCTTTTTCCCGCAACGTCTCGCCGTTACGCCTCGGTGGCGAAATAGACGATCGCGGTCACGACCGCGCCGATGAGGATGAGAACCAACTGGAACCAATAAAAAAACGGCATGCCGAGCAGCGTCGGCTCGACCCGGTTATAGAGCGGCACCCAGAGGGCAACAAAAAACAGCCCGACGAAGAGCAGGTACCACCAGCTCCAGCCGTTCCGACCTTGTTGATTTTCCGTCATAGCGAGCCCCCTTCCCCGATTGGCCGTTTTCTGGCATTCGTCTTTGATCACATTATTGGCGTTTGATCACCCGGTTCTCAAGTCCCCTCGATGCCATGCGACGCCGACGCGTGCGGCCGTGGCATATCTCGATCGTGTGATGTTATGCGGCTTCCGCCGGCGCTTTGCGGGCGAGGCCGTCGTAGAGGTCGAGGATCCGCTCGCGCCAGCCATAGATGACATCGTCTTTTTCGAGCAGCTCGAAAGCGCTGATCGCACGCGCCCATTGGAAGCCGCCGAAGACGATGTAATCGGCCTGGAGCGGCGAGGCGCCGCCGAGGAACGGCTGGTTCTTGAGCACGGCGCGCAGCGGCGCCAGCAGCGCGCGGAACGCCGGCAGGTTCTTGTCGCGATCGGCTACAACCGCCTCGAGCGTTTTGCCGAAGCGCTCTTCGCGCGACTTGCGGAAATAATCGCGGTCCTTCGGATGCAGGTGATCCGTGATGTCGCGCACGATGAGCCTCGCCATCGCCGGCTGCACCACCAGATCGGCCCAGCCGACATAGAAGCGCGACAACGCGCGACCCGCGCCGCTGCCGAACAGCGACGGCCGATCCGGATAAGCGTCCTCGAGATAGCCGGCGATGTTCCAGGAATCGACGATCCATTTGTCGCCGTCGACCAGCACCGGCACGCGTCCCTGGCCCGACGCGGCGATGCGATCCTTCTCGGTGAAGCGCCAGGGAATGGTCTCAACCGCGAGACCCTTGTGCGCCAGCGCCAGCTTCACGCGCCAACAATACGGACTGAACCGCCGATTATCGTCGGCACCGGCAAGATCATAGAGCTTGAGCATGGCCGTTCTTCGTCACCAGTAGGGTCCAGTCGCGCCGATCGCGGCGACCACAAGGCCAAGCACGAGGTTGAACGTCACGATATAGCGGATGTGGGTAAGCTGCTTCGCCGCGGCCGGCAGATCGCCGCCGTCGAGCGCACGCTGAAATCGCCGCCACGACGCGAAGTAGAGATGGCCGAACGCAAGCATCATCAGGATGCCGAGCCCCATCATGATCTGGACGTGAACGCCGCCCTCGCCCAGCTTGATCATGCCGGCGCCGGAGAGCAGCAGCAGCGCGATCGAAACCCAGACCCAGGGAAAGAAGCGCGCAAGCGCACGCCGCATGAGCGGCAGGCGGATGCTCGGCTCGAGCGGTGCCGCCGCCGGCCGCAGCATGAAATGCGCGAAGAACATGCCGCCGACCCAGATGATCGCGGCCCAGACGTGCAGCAGCAGCCCGAAGATCATGGCGGCCGGCAGTCTAGCGCCATCGGCGCGGCAGCGAAACCGACCATTGCCGATTCCGGCCGCCTTAGTCGTCGTCGAGATGACGGAGCACCGCCGCGCGATGCTCCTCGGGCAGCGCCTGAAGGGCGCGCACCAGGACATGCATGCGCCGGCGCGTCGCATAAAGCTGGTCGAGCAGCCGCAGCACAACGGGAACCGCCTCGTCGCCAACGGCGAGATCCCGGCGCAGTTCGACAATCAGGCGTACGCGCGCGACGTCGAGATCGCTGAAGACATAGCCCGACGCCTCGCTTTCCGGGAGCACCCAGCGCTCGGCGATCCAGCGCTCGAGCTCGCCAGGCTCGAGAGTCGCCATGCGGCACATCGCCTCGAAGGTGATCATGCCGGCTCCATCCCGCGGCGCGGATCGTAGGGATGCTTGGGCGCCCAGTCGCGCAGGAAATCGGCGAGCGCCTGGTCACCCCCTTCCGGCAGCACGACTTTGAGCGTGACGTACTCATCGCCGTGGGCGCCGCCCGCCGTGGGCGCGCCCTTGCCGCGCAACCGCAGTCGCGTGCCGGTGTTGGAGCCGGCGGGCACCGTCATTGTCACTGTGCCGCTCGGTGTCGGCACGGCGATCCTGCCGCCGAGCGTGGCCTCGGCGATCGTCACCGGCAGTTCGACGTGGATGTCGTCACCCTCACGGCGGAACAGCGGATGCGGCGTGACATGCACCTCAATCAATGCGTCGCCGCGCGCACCGCCGCCGATCCCCTCACCGCCCTGCTCTTTCAGCCGCAGGATCTGACCATCGTGCAGCCCGGGTGGAATGGTGACGTCGAGGCTCTTGTCGGGCGCGAGCTGCAACCGCTTCTTCGCGCCATTGATCGCCTCGAGAAAATCGATGGTCAGCATGTAATGCTGGTCGGCGCCGCGCATGCGGACGTGCGTCCGCCGCGTAAAGGGCCCTCCGCTCCCGGCTGCGCCCCCGGCGGCACCCCGACCGAAGATCGCGAACAACTCTTCGAGATCCTCGGGCGCCATCCCCTCGGTCGTATAATATTTCGCGCCGTCCGGCCCTTCGGCGAAGCCACGATAATTCGCGTGGTACTGCGGCTTCTCAGCGCCGCTCTCGTCGATCTCGCCCCGGTCGTACCGCGCGCGTTTCGCCGCATCGGACAACAGGTCGTTGGCGGCGCTGATCTCCTTGAAGCGCGCCTCCGCCTCCTTGTTGCCGGGATTGAGATCGGGGTGATATTGCTTGGCCAGACGGCGATACGCGCGGCGAATATCGTCCTCGCCCGCGTCGCGTGCCACGCCCAGAACTTCATAGGGGTTTCGCGCCATGGCCCATCATATAGGGCATTGCGGCGGGTCGCTCCAGCCGGGTTCCGCCCGTCGCGTAGCGCCGGCCGCGGCGCAACGACGGCTCGGCGATCGTGCGCGCCACGGCCGCAATCGGCGGCACCGATGAGCTTCCAGGATTTCCTGGCGAAGATTGAGGCGGTCGAGCTTCGCGCCGTCGCACTCCATTGGGATGCGGTACGCGGCACCCGACGCATGCCGGGCTGGAAGGACATCGACCCTGCCGCGATTGCGCCCTATCTGCGACTCGTCTGGTCGTGGAAGTACGACAGCGTCAGCGATACTTTCACCGGTCGACTCACCGGCGACTCCATCGTCGAGGTCTTCGGTGAAAGCCTGCGCGGCAAGACGATGCAGGAATTCTTTCGCGGCCGACAATACGAGCGGATCTTCGCGCGCCACAAACGCGTGGTCTCGGAGCCGGCGTTTGCCCACGGCAGCGGTCCGGTGTTCATCCACGCCGGCCGCCATGGCCGCGGCGAGCAGATTATCATGCCCTTGGCGTCCGACGGCGTTCACGGCGACGGCATCTTCGGCGCGACCATTTACGCGCCGCAGCCTGGCTTACAGCCAAACGACATCGCCCGGCAGAACCTCGTCGCCGAGGCCGTCGATTTCTTTCCGCTCGATTGAGCCGGGTCAGCCGACGCCGGTGAGCCGCGCGCTTTCGCGCCACAGCGCTTCGGCCGACCGATCATCCTGCGCCGCCGCCGACGGCTCGCGGGCGGCGCATTTGTCGAAATAAAGCCCGGACAGAAGTGCGACCTCGGGCGCCGATGCCAAATACACCGGCGTTTTCGCGCCTTCGGCCGGCGCGATCGCCATGACGCGTTTCGCCACGCCGAGGCCGAAGCGGAAGATGCCGCCGTTGTTGTTGCCGAATTCCGTCGCGACGAAGCCGGGATGCAGCGCGTTGACCGTCACGCCGGCGTCGTCGAGCCGTCGCGCCAACGCCCGCGTGAACAGGATGTTGCAGAGCTTCGATCGCTTGTAGGCGAGCCAACCGCTATAGCCGTGCGCCGTCTGCAGATCGGCAAAATCGAGCTTCGCACCTCGATGCGCCTCGGATGCGACATTGACGACACGCGCCGGCGCCGATGCCTTGAGGCGAGCAAGCAACAGATTGGTCAGGACAAAATACGCCAGATGATTGAGAGCGAAGGTACGCTCGAAACCTTCGTCGGTCGCCGTCCGCCGACTGAAGATCGCGCCCGCATTGTTGAGCAACACGTCGATATGCGGCAGCGCGGCGAGTTCCCCCGCCACCCGACGCACCTCGGAGACGCGCGACAGATCCGCGATGTGAACGCTCGCGGTCGGCGCGCCACAGCGCCGCAGATCGGTCGCCAGAGATTCGGCTTTGGTCCGGTCCCGTGCCACCAACGCCAGCGATGCCCCCATCGCCGCCAACCGCTCGCAGATGACACGGCCGATGCCGGCGGTCGCGCCAGTGAGCACGACCATGCGTCCGGCCATCGCGGTCATGGCGCCGTCGTACCCGGCGCCGTGACCGCATCGCGCACGCGCGTCCAGCACGCTGCGTCCACCGCCGCCAGCAACGGCCGGTCGTGGATATGCGGATCGTAAGGCGCGCCGTCGAGAAACGCGGCACGGCCGCCAGCTTCGGTGGTGATCAGCATGCCGGCGGCGTGGTCCCACGGCAGCGCGCGCGAGTGGAGCGCGAACTGCGTCTCGCCGAGCGCCAGGTCGACGTATTCGATGCCGCTCGACCCCCGATTGCGCGTGCGCATGCCGGCCTGCTCGACTGCTTTGGCCGACCGCATGCCGGCGACGGCCCGGCCATACGCCGCGCCGACCAGTTCAGCCGGCGCCGGCGCGAGCCGCAGGCGGCGGCCATCTGACCAAGCGCCCTCGCCGGCGCGGGCCCAAACCAGCCGATCACCGACCGGATCAAGAATCCAGCCTGCGCAGGTACGGCCCCGCTCGACATAAGCGACGATGACCGCAAAGTCCTTGTGGCCGCGCGCAAAATTGGCCGTTCCATCGACCGGATCGATAATCCATAAATTGTCACACGTGCCGGTTAGTTTGAGCCGGCTCGGGTCGGCAGCAACACCCTCTTCGCCCAAGATCGCGGAGCCCGGAATCGCCGCGCTCAGCCGGGCGCCCAACAGTCGCTCGGCCTCAAGATCGGCGATTGTCACCAAATCGCCCGGCGCCTTCTCGTGCACATCCCCGTGCTTGAGGGTGCCGAAGCGCGGCAGTATGACGCTCCGGGCGGTTTCGCGGATCAGCCGGGCGACGAATTCGGGATCGAGCATCGAGAACGGCAGGTCTATGACGGGTGCGGTGAGCAAGGTCACTATGACGGAAAGCGACGATGAATTCGATGTCGTGATCATCGGCGCCGGCGCGGCCGGCATCGCCGCCGCCAAATATCTGGTCGCGGCCCGCCTCTCGGTCAAGTTGGTCGAAGCGCGCGACCGGCTCGGCGGCCGCGCCCATACCGTGCCGACCGGCTTCGGCTTTGCCGTCGATCTCGGCTGCGAATGGCTTCATTCGGCCGACATCAATCCCTGGACCGGCATCGCCCGCAAACTCGGCTTCGCCATCGACGATACGCCGCCCGACTGGGGTCGGCGGGTCGCCTGGTTCGAAGGCGACGCCGCACAGCGCAAGTGGCAGGCGGCGATGGAAGCGTTCTACGCCCGCCTCGAGCGTGCCACCGAATCCGACGACGATCGGCCGGCATCGAGCGCGCTCGAACCCGGCGGTAAGTGGAACGCGCTGCTCGGCGCGATCAGCAACTGGGCCAACGGCGCCGAGCTCGACAAGGTGTCGACTGTCGACTACGGCCGCTACGAACCAACTTACGTCAACTGGCGCGTGATCGAGGGCTACGGTGCGCTGATCGCACGCTACGGCGACGGCCTGCCGGTCGCATTCGGCACGCGCGTCGAGCGCATCGATCACAGCGGGGCGCGCATCCGCGTCGTGACCGACCGCGGCACGCTCACCGCGCGCGCGGCGATCGTCACCCTGCCGACCACCATTCTTGCCGAAGATCGCGTGAAATTCGCGCCGGCCCTGCCCGACAAGGTCGCTGCGGCCGCCGGCTTGCCGCTCGGCGTCGTCAACAAGCTTTTCCTGCGTCTGGACGACGTCGGCGCCCGCGAGCTGGCGCGCGAAAGCGACCGTCATCTTGTCGGTGCGCTCGATCGGGTCGAAACCGGCAGCTATCAGATCCAGCCACACGGCTGGCCGGTCGTCGCCGGCTTTTTCGGCGGCGCGCTGTCGGCCGCGCTTGAGCGCGACGGTCTGGCGGCGATGACGGCGTTCGCCGCCGACGAACTCGCCAGCCTATTCGGCACCAGCATCAAGCAGCATCTCTCGCCGATTGCCGCATCGACATGGGGCCTCGATGGGTTCGCTCGCGGCTCCTATTCGATGGCGCTGCCCGGTCATGCGGGCGATCGCGCGAAGTTGAGCGCACCGGTGGACAACCGGCTGTTCTTCGCCGGTGAGGCCTGCTCGGTTGCACATTTCGGCACGGCGCATGGCGCCTATATGTCGGGCGAGGTCGCCGCCGCCGCTGTCGTCAAGGCGTTGAAGCCGGAGGCGGCGGAGCAGCCGGCCCCAGCAGCCGCTGCTTCGCATGACGCGCAGCCGATTCCAGCCGATACTTGAGCAGCGGAAACCGGATCACCTGCCACGCCAACGCATAACGGTCGGTCGCGAAGCTCGTCTTCAATTGATTCTCGCCGGCCAGAAAATCGTAGGTCGTTGCGCCCGCCGCGGCGCTATGCTCGATCGCCAAGGCATGGCTCACCGCGCCCGGGCGGCGCTTGCGATCGGCATCGTCGAAGCCGCTCTGATACGAATAGATCCGGTCGTTGCACCGAAAATTATAGAGATAGCCGATCGGCTCACGCGCCGCCGCCACGCGCAGCAGCTGCACCGCACCCTCCGCGAAAGTCCGCTCGATCAGCGCACGATGAAAAATCTCGAAATACGGTTCCTTGAATGCATGACGCTGGCCGCGTCGCTCCCACGAGCGGATATGCAGCGCCTTGAGCGCGCCAAAAAATTCGAGCGCTTCGGCGACATCGCGCGCCTCGGCGACGGCCAGCGCGCCCTCCTGCACAAAATCGCGCTGCGCGCGCCGCAACTGCTGGCGGGCATTGCTCGACAGCAGCGCCGCAAAATCGCCCTTGATCCGGACGCGCGCGAGATCGACCGCGAAGCCCGGCCGCGTCTGTGTGCTGTGCAGCAGCCGCCGATGGTCGAGAAAATCGCTTGGCAATGCCGTCACGATACCGGGCAGCCGCAGCTCGTCGCCGAGACCATCCGCCCCGCCGGCGAACCAATCACCGAGCGCGGCGATCAGCGCCACCTGGTCCTCGCGCGCCGCGAGAAAGCCGTTATGTTCGATGGCGATGCAATCCCAGCGCTCGTCGCCGACGGCATTGAGATGAAGGCCGCGCGAGGGCGCGCGCAGGAACGGCCGCGCGGCAGTCGCGACCAGAACCGCAAGCCCAGCGAGTTCGCCGTGTCGCCGCGCCGCGACGCGATACAGCGGCAAGCCGGGCGGCAGCGTCGCCAGCCACGTACCGATCCAGGCGGTCGACAGGAAAAAGCCCGGCGCGAAACGCGCCTCAAGCGTGCGCCATTCGGTCTCCAGCGCCGATCGCGACTCGACCGGCTCGACGGCGAACGCGAATTCCGTCATCGCGGACCACCGATCGCGCGAGTCGCGCTATCGCGCCTGCGGGGTCGGTGTAAGCTGTCCGGCGCCCGGTAAGCCGACATCCTATGGCCGTTCACGACGATCCCGATTTCAGCCGCCTGCCGGCACCGCTGGCCGAGTTGTTCGCGCGGGCGGCGGAGCGCAGCTTTTTCTCGCTGCCGCTCTGGTACCACGTCCTGGCGCGCTACGGAACCGAGAGCGGCAGCCGGATTCGGCTCTATGTCGACGGCGCGGCACGCGCAGCGCTGGTCTGCCGCACCGCCACCAAACCGCACCGGCTGCTGAGCCTGTCGAATTACTACAGCACCGAGCACGGCCCGATTTACGCCACCGGCGGCCCGCCCCTGGGCCAGGCGCTCGGCGAAATCGCGCGCGAGATCGCGGATGCGCAGTTCGACGCGGTGCAACTCGCCGGCCTCGATCCCAGCGATGAATCGTTCGCGCGGCTGATCGATGCTTTCGCCGCCAGCGGCCTGCGGCCGCGCCGCTATTTCGATAGCGGCACATGGTACGAGCCGACCGCGGGAATGGATTTCGACCGCTACGTCGCGACGCGCCCCGGCGCTATGCGCAACACCTGGCGGCGCAAGAACAAGGCACTCGCGGCGGCGCATCATGTCGACTACGCCTTCCACGACGATGACGCGCGGCTTGCCGAAGGCGTCGGCGACTACGAGCGCATCTACGCCGAAAGCTGGAAGTCGGCCGAGCCGTTTCCGGAGTTCATGCCGCAACTCATCCGTGCCGCCGCGACCGCCGGTGCCTTGCGCCTCGGCATCCTCAAGATCGACGGCATTCCCGCGGCGGCACAATGCTGGCTCGCATGGCGCGGCCGGGCGACGATCTACAAGCTGGCGCATGCGCGACGCTTCAACGCCCTGTCGGTCGGCACGATCCTGACGATGCGCATGATGGAGCGCGTGCTCGAGCGCGACCGGCCGCGCGAAATCGACTTCGGTCGCGGCGACGACGCCTACAAAAAATCATTCCTGTCGCAGCGGCGCGAGCGCTGGGGATTGCTGATCGCCAATCCCCGCACCGTCGCCGGCCGCGTTCTCGCCTGGCGCGAGGCGGCGGCGCAGGTTATCAGGCGGTTGAGGCGGCCGCGCTAGGCAACGCCGTGGTGGACGGTGGCGGCATCGCCGTCTTAAATGTTGGGACGTCACGCCTGGGGGGAGGCAGACCGATGCGATACAAGTTCGAACGTTTCGTCGCCCTTGCGCTGGCCGCGGTGCTGTTCGCCTGCGGCGGCGCCAAGGTTACTGGCACGACCGCAATGGCGGCGCCGACGGTCGCGCCGACCGCCGTCTACGTCACCAATTTCGATCTTGATGCCAGCGAAGTTCATCAATCGGGCATCGGCAGCCGGCTCAACAGCATCCGGCCGGGCATCATCGGCTCGGGGCCGCTCGGCATTGCGCGAACGCCGAAAGAGCAGGCGCGCGACCTCGTCGAGACCATGGCGAAATCGCTGGTCGATGATCTGCGCAAGGACGGCATCGCCGCCGAGCGGCTGCCGCCGGGCGCGCCGCTGCCGACTTCCGGCTGGCTGGTGCGCGGCGCATTTCTCCAGGTCGACGCCGGCAATCGGCTGCGCCGCGCGGTGATCGGCTTCGGCGCCGGGGGAACCGACATCCAGGTCGTGACGGCCATCGACCAACTCAGCGCCGGCGCCCTGCAGCCGCTTTACGCCGTCGACACCAGCGCACAAAGCCGCAAGCTGCCGGGCGCCGCGGTCACGCTCAACCCCTACGCCGCGGCGGCGCGCTTCGTCATGGCCGGCAACGATCTCGACCGCAACGCGAAGGACACGGCGGCGAAGATCGCCGACCAAGTGAAAGCGCGGATCGCGGCGGCCCAATAGCGCGAGCCAGCGCCGGTGCGCTAAAATCGGCGCCGCAGGAGATCGCCATGCCGCTGACCCAGCTCAACCACGTCACCGTGCGCACCGGGGACATGGAAGGCACCAAGACGTTCTATGAAAGCGTGCTCGGCTTTCGCACCGGCTGGCGTCCGCCCCTCACCTTTCCCGGCTGCTGGCTTTATTGCGGCGAGCAGCCGGTCGTGCATCTCGTGCCGGACAGCGGCGCGATCGGCGCCGGACCCGACGGCGCCCACACCGGCAATTTCGACCACGTCGCCTTCGTCGGCGACGACTTCGCCGGCATGAAGGCGCGCATCGCCGCGCGCGGCGTCAAATTCGAGGAGCGCGATCCACCAGGCGCCGGCGTGCAGCAGATCTTCTTCCCCGATCCCAACGGCGTGATGATCGAGCTCAACTTTCCGAAGCGCGGGTGAGCCACGGGTTGGAAGCGCGGCTTAAGACCAAGCTGGTGGTGCAGGCAGCGGTCCGGCTTTGCGCGCAGCGCGCGGTGCCGATCATCGTCGCGCGCCGCGGCGACGAGGACGCGGGTACGATCCTGGTCAAGCTCAACCGCGGCGATCTCGGTTGCACCGTGCTGGCGCAGACCCGCGGCAACAGCGGCGAGCTGGCCTGGTTGCGCGCGACCGGCGAAGCGCCGGTCGACGAGCCGACTGCAGACGCCTATATCGCGCGGCAGGTGGCGCGCGATCCCGACGTCTGGGTGATCGAGATCGAGGACCGCGACGGACGGCCGGTGTTCAACGGGCCGGTGCTGTGACCGCGCCGGTTGCTCAGGCGAGCGGCTCTTCGACGCGGACCCGCGCCGCGGTGCAGACGCGCTCGGCGCGACGGACGAGATCGCGGCTCAGCCGCGCCTCGGACAACGTACCGAGCTTGCGGCCGAAGGGCACGACCTGTCCGGTCAGACCACCTTCGGGAAAGAAGCGCGGCACCGGCGCGAGCACCGGCGGCACCACCGGCGCGGCCGGACACTCGATTGCGGCGGCGCGCCGCTGGCGGCGCAATATCATGCCGCAGGCGATCATGCCGCTACCCGCCAGCGCCAAGCCGGCGCTGCCGCCGATGGTCGAGCCGCCGAGCGGCAGGGCCGCGAGCGCGGCCGTCAATGCGCCGGTTCCGGCCAGCGCGGTCAAAATCACGGGTTTCATCACGTCCTTCGCTGTTCTTGGCGGCGTGGTTAATGGGGCTTTTCGGTCGTTTTGCCCGATCCATCGCAAAGCCCGTGCCGCCCGACCGCCGCCGCAGGATTCCGCCCGCGATGCCGTACCGGAAACCCGCGACGGGGCGCCGGCGTCAAATCTGCCGACACCGAATGGCGCGCAGAGATCGCTCGACCCGGCCCGTCGCTTGCGGGCATTCTGCGCCGCGATCACGAGGTCAGCATGACAACGATCGAACGTATCTGCGTCTATTGCGGCGCTTCGGCAAATGTCGACGAGTCGTATCGCGCCGCCGCCATTCGGATGGGCAGCGTGCTCGCCGAGAACGGCATCGGCTTGGTCTATGGCGGCGGCCGGATCGGCCTCATG
Source organism: Alphaproteobacteria bacterium (assembly GCA_028871455.1). Lineage (GTDB taxonomy): Bacteria > Pseudomonadota > Alphaproteobacteria > ATCC43930 > CGMCC-115725 > REEB95. The sequence continues at coordinate 83,067 of JAGWNF010000003.1, read as the reverse complement.
GGGCTGATGGCCGACAGCGCCCTCGCCCATGGCGGCCAGGTCACGGGCATCATTCCGGCCCATCTGCACGAGCACGAGATCGGCCATACCGGGCTCACGCGGCTCACGGTCGTCGGCAGCATGCATGAGCGCAAGCAGATGATGATCGAGCTCGCCGACGCTTTCGCCATCCTGCCGGGCGGCTTCGGCACGCTTGAAGAAGCGCTGGAATGCATCACTTGGCGGCAGCTCGGTCTGCACGACAAGCCGATCCTGTTGGTCGACGTGCAGAATTACTGGGTGCCGTTGCTCCGGCTGTTCGAGCATGTCGTCGATTCCGGCTTTGCGCCGTCGAGCACGCGCGCGCTGTACCAGGTGCTGTCGCGCGTCGAGGACGTGCCGGGCGCGATCCGTCAGGCGCCACCGCCGAAAGCGGCGGCGAAAAGCGGGCTGGTCTAGCGTCGTTCGCTACAGCGGGTCACGACGCCGGGTCGCTTGCGCGCCCGCAGACCCGTGGCTATTGTCGCGCCCGCCGCACGGGCTCTCGCCCGCGGCTGTTCGGTTTGCGCGGCGCCCATTTTTTGTGCGCCCGTCGCCCAAAAGCAAGAGAAGGCCCTCGACCCATGAAGAAGATCAAGGTCGCGAACCCCGTCGTCGAGATGGACGGCGACGAGATGACGCGCATCATCTGGAAGTTCATCAAGGACAAGCTGATTCTGCCCTATCTCGATATCGACCTGAAATATTACGACCTGGGTATCGAGGAACGCGACCGCACCAACGATCAGGTGACGATCGATTCCGCCAACGCGACGAAGAAATACGGCGTCGCCGTCAAGTGCGCGACCATCACGCCGGACGAGGCGCGGGTGAAGGAATTCAATCTCAAGGCGATGTATCGCTCGCCCAACGGCACCATCCGCAACATCCTCGGCGGCACCATCTTCCGCGAGCCGATCGTCATCAAGAACATTCCGCGGCTGGTGCCAGGCTGGACGGCGCCGATCGTCATCGGCCGCCATGCCTACGGCGACCAGTACCGCGCCACCGACTTCAAGGTGCCGGGGCCGGGCAAGCTGACGATGACCTTCGCGCCGAAGGACGGCGGCAAGTCGGTGACCTACGACGTCTTCGACTTTCCCGAGAGCGGCATCGCCCTTGGCATGTACAATCTCGATGAATCGATCCGCGGCTTCGCGCGCGCCTGCTTCAATTACGGATTGCAGCGCGGCTGGCCGGTCTATCTTTCGACCAAGAACACCATCCTCAAGGTCTACGACGGCCGCTTCAAGGATCTGTTCGAGGAAGTCTTCAACAAGGAATTCGTCGGCCCGTTCAAGGCGAAGAAGCTCACCTACGAGCACCGGCTGATCGACGACATGGTCGCGTCGGCGCTTAAGTGGAACGGCAATTTCGTCTGGGCGTGCAAGAACTACGACGGCGACGTGCAGTCGGACGTCGTCGCGCAGGGCTATGGCTCGCTCGGCTTGATGACGTCGGTGCTGATGACGCCCGACGGCAAGACGGTCGAGGCCGAGGCGGCGCACGGCACGGTGACGCGACACTACCGCTTGCATCAGCAGGGCAAGGAGACCTCGACCAACCCGATCGCATCGATCTTCGCCTGGACACGCGGACTCTGGTACCGCGGCACGTTCGACAAGACGCCGGACGTCGTCCGCTTTGCCGAGACGCTCGAGAAGGTGTGCATCGAGGCGGTCGAGGCCGGCGAGATGACCAAGGACCTCGCCGTCCTCATCGGCCCGATGACGCCGTTCCTCAACACCATTCCATTCCTCGACCGGCTCGACGCGCGGCTGAAGCAGAAGATGGCGTGATGATGGCCGACGGGCCGGTCGCTTCGCCTTACCGTGGCCGGATCACCGCCGGACTCTTTGCCCATTTCTTCAAGGCGGTCTTCAAGCAGCATCATGGCGAGCTGCTGCCGCTGCTGCGGCCGCTGATTCCCGCCAACGCGGTCGTGCTCGACGTTGGCGCCCACGCCGGCCAATACGCCAAGCTCTTCGCGCGCCTCGCGCCGCGCGGCCGCGTCTACGCGATTGAGCCGCAGAGCTACGCTCGCCGCATTCTGCGCACCGCTGTCCGGATCAATCGCCTGCACAACGTCGAAATCCTGCCGCTGGCGCTGGGCGCGGCGCCGGGCAGGGCGACGCTGACCATTCCCGTGAAACGCTCCGGCAGCTACGGCTTTGGCCTAGCGCACCTCGGACCGCACACCCGTGCGGGATCGATCGAGACGGAAAGCGTCGAGGTCACGACACTCGACACGCTGGCCGTGCGGCTCGCCCTGACACGGCTCGACTTCATCAAGGCCGATATCGAAGGCTGGGAACAGGCGATGATCGAAGGCGGCCGCGCGACGCTGGCGCGCTTCAAGCCCGCGCTGCTGGTCGAACTCAACGAGGAACACCTCCGGCGCGCCGGCGCCAGCGTCGCGGCGCTGTGGCACATGCTGATCGACCTCGGCTATCGCGCTTGTGCCGGCGAGCCTGGCATGGCGCCGCTTGACACACCCCGCGAAGGCGACGTGCTGTTCCTGGCGAAGGAGAAGCGCTAGGCCGCTTTGACCTTGTCGGCGACGGCGCGCTTGACAGCGACGAGCGCCGCCTCGGCCTGCGACGGATCGGGCCCGCCGGCTTGCGCCATGTCGGGCCGGCCGCCGCCGCCCTTGCCGCCCAACGCCGCGGCGCCGAGTTTTACCAGCTCGATGGCGTTAAATTGCGTAACCAAGTCCGAAGTCACACCGACTACGATGGAAGCCTTCTCATGTTCGCGAGCTATAAGCGCCACGACACCCGATCCGATCTTCTTTTTCATATCATCGGCGAGGCTTTTTAGCTCTTTTGCGGGAAGGTCATCGAATATTTTGCCGCCGTATTTGATGCCACCTTCAAATTGCATCCAGTCTGAACCCTCGACTTTAGAAGTACCGGCAGCGGAAGGGCCAACAAGGGCAGCCGCGCGGCGGGCGTCGCTCAGCTCGCGCTCGAGCCGCTTGCGCTCCTCGAGCAGCGCCGCGAGCCGCGCCGGCAGCTCGGCCGGCGCCGCCTTGATCGCCTCGGCGGCCTGGCGCAGCAACGTCTCCTCGCCAGCGACGTAGCTCTCGGCTGCCGCGCCGGTCACTGCCTCGATCCGGCGCACGCCGGAAGCGACCGCGCTCTCCGCGACGATCTTGAACAGGCCAATGTCGCCGGTGCGGCGGACATGCGTGCCGCCGCAGAGCTCGATCGAGAAGGCGTGCGCGACATGATCGGTTCCGCGATCCTCCCCCATGGACACGACGCGCACCTCGTCGCCGTATTTCTCGCCGAAGAGCGCCAGCGCGCCCTGCTTCACGGCGCGGTCGGGCGTCATCAGCCGCGTATGCACTTCTGCGTTCTGCCGAACGCGCGCGTTGACCTCGGCTTCGATCGCAGCGAGGTCCTCGTCCGACAGCGCGCGCGGCTGCGAGAAATCGAAGCGCAACCGATCGGGCGCGACCAGCGAGCCTTTCTGGGTCACGTGCTCGCCGAGCCGGCGGCGTAGCGCCTGATGCAGCAGGTGCGTGACGGAATGGTTGGCGCGTAGCTTGTCGCGGCGCGCTTCGTCGACGCGCAGCTCGACGACGTCGCCGACCTTGAAGCCGCCGCGCGTCGCTTTGCCGACATGCACGAACAGCTCGCCGGCACGCTTCTGCGTGTCCGCAACCGCGAATTCGGAACCCTTCGCCGCGAACAGCGCGCCGGTATCGCCGACCTGGCCGCCGGATTCGCCGTAGAACGGGGTCTGCGAGACGACGATCGACGTCTCGTCACCGGCCTTCACGGACTCGACGCGCTGACCGTTGCGGACGATCGCGAGAATCTTGCCTTCGGCCTCGGTGGCGTCGTAGCCGAGGAATTCGGTCGCGCCGAGCTCCTCACGGAGCGCGAACCAGAGCTGGTCGGTCGCCGCCTCGCCCGAGCCGACCCACGACTTGCGCGCCTCGGCGCGCTGGCGCGCCATCGCGGCGTCGAAGGCCTTGGTCTCGACCTTGCGGCCGCGCCCACGCAGCACGTCCTCGGTGAGATCGAGCGGAAAGCCGAAGGTATCGTAGAGCTTGAAGGCGACGTCGCCGGGAAACGCGGCGCTCTTGGCAAGCTTCGCCTCTTCCTCGTCCAAGAGCTTGAGGCCACGCGCGAGCGTCTCGCGGAAGCCGGTCTCCTCGAGGCGAAGCGTTTCGGTGACGAGCGCCTCGGCACGCACCAGTTCGGGAAAGGGCTGGCCCATCTGCCGCACCAGCGCCGGCACCAGCTTCCACATCAGCGGCTCGGCGACGCCGAGCATGTGCGCATGGCGCATGGCGCGGCGCATGATGCGGCGCAGGACATAGCCGCGGCCCTCCTTCGACGGCAGCACGCCGTCGGCGATGAGGAAAGCGCTGGCGCGCAGATGGTCGGCGATGACGCGATGCGATACCGCGTGCGGACCATCGGCCGGCGTATGCGATTCCTCGGCCGAGACGACGATCAGCGCGCGCAGGATATCGGTGTCGTAGTTATCGTGCTTGCCCTGCAGCACGGCGGATATCCGCTCGAGACCCATGCCGGTGTCGATCGACGGATGCGGCAGGTCAACGCGATTGCCCGGCGCGACCTGCTCGTACTGCATGAAGACAAGATTCCAGATCTCGACGAAGCGGTCGCCTTCGGCCTCGGCCGAGCCCGGCGGGCCGCCCGGAATTTTGTCACCGTGGTCGTAGAAAATTTCGGAGCACGGGCCGCACGGCCCGGTCTCGCCCATCGCCCAGAAATTGTCAGCCGAGGCGACGCGCAGGACGCGCTGATCTGGCAAGCCGGCGATCTTCTTCCACAGCTTCGCCGCCGCTTCGTCCTCGGCGTAGACGGTGACCAGCAGCCGCTCGATCGGAATCTCGAATTCTTCGGTGATCAGGATCCAGGCGAGCTCGATCGCGCGATCCTTGAAATAGTCGCCGAACGAGAAATTGCCCAGCATTTCGAAGAAGGTATGGTGGCGCGCGGTATAGCCGACGTTCTCGAGATCGTTGTGCTTGCCGCCGGCGCGCACGCATTTCTGCGACGAGGCCGCGGTCGAATAGGATCGCTTCTCCAGACCGGTGAAGACGTTCTTGAACTGCACCATGCCGGCGTTGGTGAAGAGGAGCGTGGGATCGTTTCTCGGGACAAGCGGCGACGAGGGCACGATTTCGTGTCCGGCGCGCCGGAAATAGTCCAGGAAATGGGCGCGAACCTCGTTCGTCAGCATGTCGCTAATCTGGTCCTTCCCCCGCCGGGAACCAAGTGGGCCGCGCGCTTCCCTCGCCTGCGGCTCGCCGCATTAAGCCCAAGCGCCGCCGCTGTGTCCAGTTGGCGGGACGCCGCGGCGGACCTAGCATCGCTCTCGCGACCAAGCACGAACGGAGGCGAACATGCGGATCGCGATCATCGGCGCCGGCTCGGTCGGCCAGACGCTGGCGCAGGGCTGGAGCAAGGCGGGACACGCCGTAAAGCTGGGCGTGCTCAATCCGAAGGCGGAGAAGTACCGGAGCCTGCCCGCGGCGCAGCTGACCACGCCGGCGGCGGCCGCGGCCGATGCCGAGATCATCGTGCTGGCGACGCCCTGGCCCAAGACCGAGGCGGCGATCGGCGGCCTCGGCAACCTCGCCGGCCGAATCGTCGTCGACTGCACCAATCCGCTGACGAGCGGACCTCAAGGCATGGGCCTCGAGATCGGCCACGACATCTCGGGCGGCGAAAAGGTCGCGCAATGGGCCAAGGGCGCCGCGGTGTTCAAGACCCTCAACCACATCGGCGCCGCCAACATGGCGACCGCCCGGGAGTTCAAGGTGCGGCCGGCGATGTTCGTCGCCGGCGACGACGCGGCGAAAAAGCCGGCGGTGCTGAAGCTGGTGGGTGATCTCGGCTTCGAAGCGATCGACGCCGGCCCGCTTTCGAACGCGCGGCTGCTCGAGCCGCTCGCCATGCTGTGGATCGACCAGGCGCTGGTGCGCGGCCGCGGTCCCGATTTCGCCTTCGCGCTGGTGAAGCGGGGGTGAGCCGCATGCGGTCGACCGCGAAATTGGCTTTGTTTCGCCGATTTTAATTTTTGCGATCGCCCGATGACCGCGCTGCCATAAAAAGGGAAACCGGCGCCGCGTTGGGGGGCGCGGCGCCGGCGAGAGGACGCGTCGGGGGCGTCCAGTGAACTCAAAGAGATTGAGCCGCTATCCGCGAATCATTGTGCCTATAAGGTTCAGGCTCGAAATAGACGATGAGGTAGCAACAACAGAAGTCACGTTCGCCGGCAGCACCGGATTGTTGCGCTCCTCATCGTGCGGCAACCGTACGGCTGCGGGTCGGCAAAGTATGAGCGAGGGTATTTTTTGCGACAGAAACTCCTCGCATGCCGATTGAGGCAACATCTCAACCGCAGCTGTCGCCGCAACAACAGTCGCAAGTGGCGCTGCAACAATAGTGACAATTTTTCTATCCATACAGCAACCTATTCCTCGGCCGCGCCCTCGCCGTCCGCCGCCAGCATGGCGTCGGCGACCAGGCCGGCATTGGCGCGAATCGCCTGCTCGATCTTGTCGGCAATCTCGGGATGGTCCTTGAGATATTGCTTGGCGTTCTCGCGGCCCTGGCCGATGCGCTCGCCGTCGTAGGAGAACCACGAGCCGGATTTCTCGATGACGCCGGCCTGCATGCCGAGGTCGATGAGCTCGCCGCGCTTGGAAACGCCCTCGCCGTACATGATGTCGAATTCGACCACCTTGAACGGCGGCGCCATCTTGTTCTTCACCACCTTGACGCGCGTCTGGTTGCCGATGACCTGCTCGCGTTCCTTGATCTGGCCGATTTTGCGGATGTCGAGGCGCACCGAAGCGTAGAATTTGAGCGCGTTGCCGCCGGTCGTGGTCTCGGGGTTGCCGAACATGATGCCGATCTTCATGCGGATCTGGTTGATGAAGATCACCATGGTGCGCGAGCGCGCGATCGAGCCGGTGAGCTTCCGGAGCGCCTGGCTCATCAGCCGGGCGTGCAGGCCCATGTGGCTTTCGCCCATCTCGCCTTCGAGCTCGGCGCGCGGCACCAGCGCCGCGACCGAATCCACCACCAGCACGTCGAGCGCGCCGGAGCGCACCAGTGTGTCGGCGATTTCGAGCGCCTGCTCGCCGGCGTCGGGTTGCGAGATCAATAGCTCGTCGAGGTTGACGCCGAGCTTCTTGGCGTAGCCCGGATCGAGCGCGTGCTCGGCGTCGATGAAGGCGCAGGCGCCGCCGGCCTTCTGCGCCTCGGCGATGACCTGGAGCGCGAGCGTGGTCTTGCCCGAGCTTTCCGGGCCGTAGATTTCGACAACGCGGCCGCGCGGCAGGCCGCCGATGCCAAGCGCGATGTCGAGGCCAAGCGAGCCGGTGGAAACCACCTCGATGTCGCCCTGCGCCGCGACCTGCGCACCCAATTTCATGATCGAGCCTTTGCCGAAGGCGCGCTCGATCTGGCCGAGCGCCGCGTCGAGCGCCTTCTGCCGGTCGGCGTCCTTGGTGTCCTTGTTGTCGTCTTTCAAAAGGCGCAAATGCTGTGGCTGTTGCTGCGACATCCCCCGCTCCTTCCTAGGCCAAGCCCCGGCGGTCATCAATGTCCGATCCGACGGCGAGCGCATCGTACATGGTTTGTTCCGAGAGGCAAGTTCTTTTTTCGTCCCAATTATATACTTGACGAAAGGGGGACAAAATGTTGAAAGGACAAGGCGAACGTCGCGTTTCCCAGAAACAACGTGAAAGGGAACATAGCGAGACTATCTCTGGAGAGGTGGAAATCTCGATAAGCGACTATTGGGACGCACTGGAGGAATGTTTTGGTGCGGCCGCCAAACGTCGCCGTATGTCCAGACGCTCCGCGATGTCGAACAGATCACCCACGAGGTCGCCTATCCGATCAGCGACCCGCTGCAAATCAGCGGCGGAGTAGTGCCGCGAAAAGGTCTGTAACTTTTTCCCTCGCGCCCTGACGCTCATTCTGTGGACGTGGCCCGGTTTGTCCTTCACTGGGAACCACGAGCCATGAATGATGAAGTTTCGATCTCCAAAGGCCTTATCGATTTCGTTTAACAGGTCATTCGTTTGCTTCGCCAATGCGGCGTCTTTTATTACGCCATCATCACCGGCCAAGAACCGCAACATTGACAATCGCGAGTGAAATGACAGGTTGGCGGTGAAGACCAATCCGCGTCCAAGGTCTATCTCATAAAGTCCCAATATCGTCTGCTCCATGAGATTTTCGAGTGCGGTCCAATTAACAGCGACCGCACCAATCGCAGATAAATGGGCCTTCGGGATAAGCTGCTTCGGTCGCTTCGCCATGCTAGGATGCCGCCATGAATAACGATGCATTGGCCGACGCGAAGCGCATCATGGGCCAACTGGCCCGGATGCCGCACACGCCGCATCAGCCGGCGAAGCCTAAGAACGTCCGGTCGAGTCGAGGCAAGCCAAAATCGCGGCGAGCCAAGAAAAATCGCGCCTAGTCACTCGACGCTTACGCGACTTTCCGGCCTCGGCCAGTCCGCCGATACGTCAGGCGCTTCCCGGCGATGCCCTCGATGATCTTGCGGCAACGCTCCGCGTCCTCGACGCCGAGGGCCGAGCGGTTCGAGTAGCGGAAGTCGAACTCGGTCAGGTAACGCTGCAAGTGCGCTTCCGAGCAGTGGTGATAGACGCCCTTCATCCCGCGCTTGAAAATCGAGAAGAAGCCCTCGACCGTGTTCGTCGTCACGTCGCCACGCGCATACTCGCGCTCGCTGTGGTTGACGCGCTCGTGCTTGGCGAAGGCGCGGCCCGGAACGCGATAATGGTGCGCCTCGTCCGTGTGCAAGCGGCTGTCGAGGACGACGTTCGCGCCGAGCGTCTTGCGAATGGTGTCGGCGTCGAGGTTCTCGACGTGGAACGAGCGGGCGCGACCGCCGCGCTCGACGAGCGAGATCACCTTGCGCTTCGTCGTGGTGCCGCGCATCTGAACCCAACCGCGACCGTTGACGAAAACATCGCCGGGCTTTCCGATGAAAGTCTCGTCGGCCTCGACCACCTTGCCCTTGCCGCCGAGCGGCGGCGGGTCGAGTTCGGCCATCGCCGCGCGCAAGCGGTGCGCCATGAACCAGGCCGTCTTGTAGGTGACGCCGAGGACGCGGTGCAGCTGGTGGGCCGAGAAGCCCTTCTTGCTCGAACCCATCAGGTGAGCCGCGAGCCACCACTTGGCGAGCGGCACCTTGGAACGCTCGAACACCGTCCCGACCGTGGCCGTGTAGGTCGCCTTGCAGTGGTTGCAGTAGTGGAGGCCGGGGCGGTGCTTCTTGCCCTCGACCTTGGCTTGGCGATCCGTGCCGCCGCAGTGCGGGCAGACCGGGCCATTGGGCCAGCGCACGGCCTCAAGTGCCGCGCGGGCTTTGTCCTCGCTGGTGAAGATCGGGCTTTGCAAATCGGCCATTTCCGGCTCCCTCAATATGGCCGGATTCTACCAGTTGGGCCTCTTTTGTCAAGTATATAAGTTCCTTTTTCGTTCTCATCGCAAATACGCGTTCAAGCATTTGTTCTTCAATAATAATTCTGGAGTCGAAGACCAAGCGGCGACGCGGCGAAGCGACGGCCGCCCGTTCTCGCACTGAGCGGCCCATGCGAGCCACACCTTCCTTCGACGTGCGGTTCTGAGACGCCTACGCCACCGGCTCGGCGAGGACTTCCTTCACCTTGCCGGCGAGCTGCTTCAGCGAGAACGGCTTCGGCAGAAAATGGATGTCGCGCTCATCGCCGAGCCGTTTGCGGAAACTGTCCTCGGTGTAGCCTGAGATGAAGATCACCTTGAGGTCGGGATGGCGCTGGCGCAGCTTCGCCACCAGGCCCGGTCCGTCCATCTTGGGCATGACGACGTCGGTAACGAGGAGATCGATCTTGACGCCGCGCGCCATGATCTCGAGCGCCGCCTCGCCGCTTTTCGCCTCGAGCACCTTGTAGCCGCTGTTGGTCAGCGCGCGCGCCGAGAACAGCCGCACCGGATCCTCGTCCTCGACCAGCAGCACCGTGCCGGCGCCGGTGAGGTCGCGCACGGCGGTCTCGCCCGTTTCCGGCCGCGGCGGCGGCGGTGCGACGCCATCGTGGCGCGGCAGGAAGATCGAGAAGGTCGCCCCCTTCCCCAATTCGCTGTCGACGAAGACGAAGCCGCCGGTCTGCTTGACGATGCCGTAAACCGTCGACAGGCCGAGGCCGGTGCCGGAACCCAATTCCTTGGTCGAAAAGAACGGCTCGAAAATCCGGTTCTGGATGTCCTTCGGAATGCCCTGGCCGGTATCCTTGACCTCGATGAGGACGTAGTCGCCGGGCGGCATGATTTCGTGGCCGCGGCGTGTCTCGCTGTCGCTGGCGATGTTCGCGGTGCGGATCGAAAGCGTGCCGCCCTCGGACATGGCGTCGCGCGCGTTGACCGCAAGATTGATGATGACCTGCTCGATCTGGCCCTGGTCGACCTTGACCAGCCACAGTTTTGGGTCGTGCACGACCTTGAGCTCGATGTTCTCGCCGATCAGCCGGCGCAGCAAGTTCGACAGCTCCGCCAGCGCGTACTTGACCGAGAGCACGCGCGGCTGCAGCGCCTGCTGGCGCGAGAAGGCCAGCAACTGGCGGACGAGATTGGCGGCGCGGTTGGCGTTCTGCTTGATCTGCATGATGTCGCCGTAAGTCGCGTCGTTCGGCCGGAACCGCACCAGCAGCAGGTCGCAGAAGCCGATCATCGCCGTCAGCAGGTTGTTGAAGTCGTGCGCGACGCCGCCGGCGAGCTGGCCGACCGCCTGCATCTTCTGCGACTGGGCAAATTGCGCCTGCAGGCTCTTCTGCTCGGTCTGATCGATGAAATGGAGGATGAAGCCGCCGCTGGCACCGGTTTCGGCGGCCTCGTCGCCGAGACGGCTGATGAAGATCTGCGCCGATTTGTTGCCGGCGCCGACAAGGCGAACCTCGACCGGACCCGGGGCGATGCGGCCCTCGCTCGCGGCACGCAGCTGGCCGAAAGCGGCGTCCTGGTCCTCGGGTTTGAGAAATTCCAAGAGCGGCCGGCCGATCACCTCGCCGGGCGAGAGCGCGACCCAGCGGCACAGCGCGTCGTTGGCCTCTTCGATGCGGCCCTCGCCGTCCATCAGCGCGATGCCGACCGGCGCGTTGGCGAAAAACCGGCGGAAGCGCTGACGCGAGACGCGAAGCTGCTCTTCCCATTGCCGCTCGGGCGTCAGGTCGCGCACCACCGAACGGGTGCGCAGATGGTCGCCGGTGCGCACGACGCTCTGGCTGATGAGAGCGTGGATGCGACGACCGTCGGCGCTTCGGAGCGCGACCTCGCCGCGCGTCTCGCCGCCTTCGAAGGGCGCGTGCGGCGGCGCGCCGAACGGCGGCGCCTCGTCGAGAAAATCGCCGAGCCGGTCGCCGCTGTCGACCAGTTCCTGCGCGCCGCGGCCAAGCCACTGCGCCAGCGCCTCGTTGACGAACAGGAAGCGGCCGGTCTCGTCGACCGAGTAGAAGCCGATCGGCGCGTTATCCAAGAAGTCAGCGAGCTTCATGCGCTCGTCGCGTAGCATCTGCTCGACCGCATGGCGCGCGGTCACGTCTTCGAAACTCCACAGCGTATAGCCCTGCCGCGCGGCGAGCGGCACGACGGCGAGGTTGAACCATTGTGTCTCGCCGGCAGCATTCGGCACCGCCAGCACACCGCGCGACTGACCGACCCGCAGCGCATCTTGCTTCAGGCGGCGCAGATCGACGTCGCCGACGCGCGCGCCCAGTGCTGCGAGCGGGGCCTTGCCGATACCTGGAAAGAAGCGATGACAGGCGCCGTTGGCATAGACCGCGTGGTCGTCGGGCGACAGAATCAGGTGTGCGCCGGGCGAGGATTCGATCGCCTGACTCATCAAATCGATGCGCCGCGACAGGAGCGTGTGCATCTGCTTGGCGACGACGCTGGCGACACCGGCGCCAAGCGCGAAGGTCGCCGCGACCACCGCGACCGGCCGCAACAGCGTGTTGTTCGAGGCATGAAACACGAGCAGCGCGGTGATGCCGAGCGCCACCGCGGAGAATGCCACCGACAGCGCACCGAGCGCCCGCATCCAGGTCAAGACGCCGCCCGCCACCGCGTCGTCAGGCAGCACCGATGCCGCCACCGAGACCGGCACGGCTCGGCTACGGGACGCTGCATCCCCCTGGTATCGCAGGTCCATCAGCATCGCAGCATAGCATAACCACCGCTGCGCCCGGACCGGCGCCGAAAATGCGACCAAAGGCTTCCCCAGCGCCGATTTGCGGCGCGTCGGCACCATCGCCGCAATATGGTTAATGCAACGTTAAAGACTCGATTGAGGTGCCGGCGAACCGGCACGTCCCCCGCCGCTACTCGTCGCGGTGGGTGCGCTCCATGCGCTCGTGGCGCTCCTGCGCCTCGAGCGACAGCGTCGCGATCGGCCGCGCCTCGAGCCGGCGGATGCCGATCGGCTCGGCCGTCTCCTCGCAATAGCCGTAGGTGCCGTCCTCAATGCGCATCAGCGCCGCGTCGATCTTGGAGATCAGCTTGCGCTCGCGATCGCGAGTCCGGAGCTCGGTATAGCGGTCGGTTTCGAGCGTCGCGCGGTCGGCGATGTCGGCCTCGGCGAGGCTCTCTTCCTTGAGCTGCTGCAACGTCGCGCTCGATTCCGCCAGCAGTTCGGTCCGCCAACGCAGCAGCTTCTGGCGGAAATATTCGCGCTGAACGGGATTCATGAATTCTTCGGTTTCCGACGGGCGATAGCCGGAAGGAAGCATAGGCCGCATCACCAAAACCTCACAGACCCCCTAGGACGACCCAAAGCGGCGCGGAGTATATGAATCGCAAGGCCAGCGGGCAAGCGCCGCAACACATTGATATGGCATAATATTCCGGATTTGGCCGCCGGCGCTTCACGGCGCCGGCCGGACCGCTCAGAAGCGCGACGGCTTGCCGCCGCCGGCCGGCGCCAGCGCCGGCGACGCCGCGACGGCCTCTTCTTCGTGCTGGATCAAGAGCTTCGCCGTTTTGAGCGCGCGATAATACTGATCCTCGGCGAGTAGCCGCCGAATCTCGCCGAGCGTGGCGTGCGATGCGGGCCGCGTTTGCTCGTACTCGTTGAGCTGAGATTCGATAGTGGCAAGGAACATGTCGGCTTTGCCGGCGAACAAATATTGGCACTGGATCGCGAAGTAAATCCGCCGCGCCGGAGTCGTCGCCTTCTCTTCGGGCAGCACGTCTTTCTCGCGCAGCAGGGCGGCGTTGGTGTGGATCAGAATCTTGGCCATCGGGCCGGAGTTCTCGATCACCACGCCGTTGAGGATGAGCTTCTCGCGCGGCTTCAGATTGATGGTCAGCGGCATTCTACGGCCTGGCCTGGCGCTGTTTGAAATCCCCCGCCACTTCTTCTAGGCGTGAAGCTTTAGGATTGCGTTAAGTCCCGGCCGACGCGGCAGAGTCGGATCGATTGATTTTTACCTAAATTGTCCAGCGGCTTAGCCACTTCTCGGACACGCCGGTTTTAGGGCTTTCTTAAATCGGGGCCCCTAAATTGAGTGTCATGCAGACGCGATTTTCCAATCCGGTCAGCGCCGCCGCGCGCACCAATGCCGCGCCCGCGGCCCGTCCGGTCGAGGCCGAAAGTGACGCCGACTGGCTCGTCGATATCGGCCCGGTCCTGTCGCTCGATGCGCTACCGCCGCCCGAAACCAAGCGCTGGGTGATCCGCCGCAAGGCGGTCGTCGTCGCCGCGGTGCGCGCGGGCGTCATCAGCCTCGAAGAGGCGTGCCGGCGCTACACCCTGTCGATCGAAGAGTTCCTCGCCTGGCAACGCCTCGTCGACAGCCACGGCCTGCCCGGCCTGCGCGTCACGCGGCTGCAGGACTATCGCAGCCTGAGCGCCGGCGCGCCGACAGCACCAGTTTCAAATACCGCCGGCACATCCGCTCCCGCGCTCCGGCCGCCCGCACGCCGACTGCCTTAAGCAGTCCTTCATCGCCATCGCCTTACGGTCTTCGCCGGTGCAGCGCCCGCGCGAGCCGTAAGCCATGAACCGTTCCAGCAATACGAGTGGAACCGTCGATCGCCAACCGCCGGCCGCGTCAACGCCGTCGGTCGAAGAGCTGGCGCTCGAGACCGCGCTTGCCGCTCACGGAATTCCGACGCCACAAATTCGCAAACTCGTCCGGCTCGCGGCGCCGCAGCCCGGTGAGGAGCGCGCGATCGCCCTCACGCGCGCCCTTGCCCAACTCTATTTGTTCAATCCGCTCGGCACGGCCGCCGGCCGATTCTTCTTCGTCGGCGCACCGGGCGTCGGCAAGACGCTGGCCGTCGCCAAGCTTGCGGCACACGCCGCGGCACGAGGTCGCGCCGTCCGTCTCGTCACTTGCGATACGTCGCGCGGCGCCGGCATCGAGCAGTTGCGTCGTTTCGCGGCGACGCTCGGACTCGGCATCGAGGTTGCCGGCGACGCCGCCGCGCTCGGCGCGCAGAGCGCATCCGCCGATGCCATGACGCTGATCGACAGCGCGGGCATCAATCCCTACAGCCCGAGCGAACGCGCCGCGCTCGAAACGCTGGCGACGGCGGCACGCGCCGAGCCGATTCTGGTGCTTGCCGCCGGCGGCGATCCCGCCGACACGGTGGAGACCGCGCACGTGTTTCGCGATATCGGCTGTCAGCGATTCGTCGTCACGCGGCTCGACATTGTGCAGCGTCTCGGCAGCGTGCTGGCCGTGCCGGAAGCGCTTGGCATCGCCTTCGCCGAGGGGCTGAGCGCGACGGCACTCGGCCAGGGCGTCGAAACCTTCGCCGCCGACAGCCTGGCAGCGCGGCTGTTGCGAACCAAACGCTGATCTGAGTCGTCGATTCAGCCGGCGCGGCGGCGGCGATGCTGCTCGGCGCGGGCGGACGCCGCGATCTCGGAACGGCGCACGCCGTGATAGGCCTCGCTCAACCCTTCGCGCGCCTGGCGGATCTTGACGTCGATCTCGGCGAGCGACTGCTCGATGCGCGCGCGGCGCTCGGCCATGGCGGCGATGTAGTGCGGCACGCTGCCGGCGGCCTCGGCGGCCTTCTGCTCGCCATCGATCTTCACCTGCTGGCGCCGCAACGACTGCGCCAGGCGCTCAAGCTCGGCAATCTCTTGCCGATGGGCTTCGAGCTGGCGGCGATAGGTCTGCGCGATGTGATCAGAGGCTTTCATGCATCCGCATCATCGAAAAAGCATCCCGCCGACGATTCGGCACGATGTCACAGCGTCCACATTTGGTAACTTCCGTGGCCAGTGGTCACAGCCACTTGTGGCATTGCTGTGGCAAAAACGAGCTTCGATGCACCGAATCGAGAGGTTGTGACCATGATCGCCGACTCGGCTTAATTGCCAGTTAAATCAGGACAATTCGGCGGTCCGCACCGACGCGCCGTGGTCAAGTTATGACCGACTCGGCCCCATTTCGATCACAAAGATGGACCGGTGGTAAAGATATGGTCCGGTATCTCTAAAATTAACCGATTTTTTACGCGGGTCGGTAAGGATGATTAAAGTTACCATTTGAGAAATGGCCACTTCGTCGGGGGTTCGAGATGCGTGTGCTTCTGATCGAGGATGATTCAGCCACCGCCGCCAGCATCGATATGATGCTCAAGAGCGAGGGCTTCATTTGCGACACCACCGACCTCGGCGAGGACGGCCTCGAGATCGGTAAACTTTACGACTACGACATCATCGTGCTCGACCTCATGCTGCCGGATATCGACGGCTACGAGGTGCTCCGCCGCCTGCGCGCGGCGCGGGTGCGCACACCGATCCTGATCCTGTCGGGGCTCAACGAGCTCGATAACAAGATCAAGGGCCTGGGCTTCGGCGCCGACGACTTCCTCGGCAAGCCGTTCGACCGCCGCGAGCTCATCGCCCGCATCCAGGCGATCGTCCGCCGCGCCAAGGGCCATTCGGAATCGGTGATCCGCACCGGTAAGCTCACCGTCAACCTGGATAGCCGCACCGTCGAAGCCGACGGCGCCCCGCTCCACCTGACGGGCAAGGAATACGGCATCCTCGAGCTCTTGAGCCTGCGCAAGGGCACGACGCTGACCAAGGAGATGTTCCTCAACCATCTCTACGGCGGCATGGACGAGCCCGAGCTCAAGATCATCGACGTCTTCGTCTGCAAGCTGCGCAAGAAGCTGGCCAACGCCACCAGCGGCGAGAACTACATCGAGACGGTGTGGGGCCGCGGCTATGTGCTGCGCGATCCGCCGGCGGCCGAACCGGTCGCCAACGAACCGGTGCGCGTCGCGGTCAAGGCCTGAGGTTTCGTTAGTTCCTTATTTCGGGGGTCCCGGGGGGAATTCCAGACGGCGGCACAGAAGTGCCGCCGTTTCTGTTTCTGCCGGCTTAGCGCCTGACGATATTGAATCGCTGCTCACTCAGAACGCGGCCGCGATACGAAAATCGCAGTACCCAGGTCCCCGGTACCAGCTCCCAAGGATCATCGAAGCCGTAACTGACCAATATAGTGTCGCCGATCACGACCCGGTCGACACGGGCGAGGCGGACGATCGGCTGATTCGAGCCGGGCGGATGGAATCCCGAGCCCGGCAACAGCCAAACGCGATCGATCGCGACGGGCGCGCTCGGCGGCGTTCCGACCACGCGATAACGCAAGCCGAACTCGGTGCCGAGCTGCGCCGGTACCGTCCAGGTGGTGATCGCGTGGCGGATGTTGCCGCGGTTGCACCGCTCGATCCCTTGAGCATCGCGATGGCAATTGAACTTATCGACTGTGTAGATGCCATGTTCGACAATCTCGATGCGCTGAACGTCTTGCGCCCACGCCAGAGGCGCAAGCACAAACAGCAGCACCGCCGCCGCGAAAACGGTTTTCATCGTCGCACACCCCCCCCCGGTACGACTTACGCTACCATAAAAGTCGCGCGCTTGTCGGCTTCCGCCAAGGTTAGCTTGGCGCCGAGACGATCGGCATAAAGCGCCGTGAAATAGGCATGCACCGTCCGCGCGGTGAGCGCCGCGACATCGGCGTCGGGCGCCAACGCCGCTTTCAGCTCCGGCGTCAGGTTCAGCGCCTCGCCGGCCGCGGTCGCCGTGACGCCCTCCCCCGCGCGCGCCAGGCTCACAGTGCCGCCGCGCGGCAACGCCTCGGCCGCCAGCAGCACCAGATTGCAGGCCAGCTTCTGCCACTCGGGTGTCAGCGCGTCGAATTCCGCCGGCCAGTCGCAGCGCACCTTGCCGCCGTTGAGCAGCGCCGCGACCAGCGCCTTGGCCTCGGGCGCGCCGCCGCCGACGCCACCAGCGCCGTAGGCAAAGCGATAGAACTGGAGCCGCGCCGCCGCACGCTTCGCGCTCTGACCGATCAGCGCGGTGGCGTCGCGCGCGAAACCGGCATCGCCGTCGGTCAGCAACTCGACGCCGTTGTTGATCGCGCCGACCGGGCTGATCAGCTCGTGGCAGAGCCGCGACGCCAGCAGCTCGAGCACGCGGAATTCCAGCTGCATGCGGCCGGAACCCTATAACGCCCGCTCGATTCGCGGCAACCGCCGCGAGTCTCGCTCAGGCCGCGGTTGCGGCCGCTGCATTCTGCAGGAGCTTCAGAAACGTCTCCTGCCAGGCCACGGCGGTATTGGTCGTGATCGGCCGCATCATCGCGCGCCAGCGCGCCTGGCGCTCGGCGAGCGACATGGTGAGTGCGCGGTGGATCGCCTCGCCCATGGCGTCGACGTCGAACGGGTTGACCAGCAGCGCATCCGTGAGCTCATGGGCCGCGCCGGCGAAGCGCGAGAGCACCAGGACTCCCGGATCCCCGGCGTTCTGGGCCGCGACATACTCTTTCGCCACGAGATTCATGCCGTCACGCAACGGCGTCACCAAGCCGACGCGGGCGTGACGATAAAAGCCGGCGAGCGTCTGGCGGCTGAACGAACGATTGAGATAACGCACCGGCACCCAGTCGAACTCGGCGAACCGGCCGTTGATGCGGCCGGCCAGGCGATCGAGGTCGCGGCGCAACTCGCGATACTGGCGCACCTCGCCGCGCGACACCGGCGCGATCTGCATGAAGGTCACGCGCGAGCGATGCTCGGCGAAACCGCTCAGCAGCCGCTCGTAGGCTTCGAAGCGCTGCGGCAAGCCTTTGCTGTAGTCGAGCCGGTCGACGCCGAGAATGAGCTGACGCCCGACCAGGCTATCGACCAGACGCCGCTGCTCCGACCCCGCGCTTGCGGTCTCGGCCATTTCCGCCATCGCCGCCGCATCGATGCCGACCGGCATGGCGCAGAGGAGCACGCGCCGCGTCGGCAGATCGAGTTCGCCCCGGGCGGTCGTGCCGCAGCGATAATGCGTCGTCATGACGCTGCTGAGGTTAGCGCGATCGTCCTCGGTCTGCAGCCCGACGACATCGTAGGCGGTGAGCGCGTCGGCCAGGACCTCGTAGCGCGGCAACGCGGTGAACAGCGCCGGCGGCGGAAACGAGGTGTGCAGGAAAAGGCCGATGCGGTTCGCGGCGCCGTGCTTACGCAAGCTCGCCGCCAGCGGTATCAGATGATAGTCGTGGACCCAGACGAGATCGTCCGGCCGCAGCAACGGCCGCAGCGCATGCGAAAACGCCTCGTTCACCCGCAGATAGCCGTCGAGGCTCTCTTGCCGGAATTCCAGCAAACCGAGCCGATAGTGCAGCAGCGGCCACAACGTGCCGTTCGAAAACCGGTTGTAGTACTGGTCGTGATCGGCACGGCCGAGATCGATCGTCGCGAATTGGATGCGCCCCGATTGCGCAATCTTCGCCGCCGTCGACGTCGCGTCGGCGGTCTCGCCCGACCAGCCGAACCACAAGCCGCCCCGGGCGCGCAGCGCGTCGCGCAGCGCCACTGCCATGCCGCCAGCGCGCTCGCGTTCGCCATGCGCGCGCGGCAGCATGATCCGGTTGGAGACGATGACGAGGCGAGCCACCGCTGCGCGGGCCTCAGTGGCTTTGTCGCATCGAAACGGCGAACCGCGGTTGCTCGGAACGCGTCCTCCGCCCCCACGCGCCTGACGGCCAGTCGTGATGCATCGCGGGGCAGTATAGGACCCCCGGCCCGCGCGGGGCCAGCCTCGGCTCAGAACTTCTGCAGTTTGTCGAGCAGAGCTTCGATGTTCGCGTGCAGCGCGCGTTCGCTGGCGAGCTGCACCCGCTTGCCGAAGATCGCGGCATCGTCGAAGGTCGCGGTAGCGGTACTCGTGACCGAGTATTGCGCGTTGGTGCCGTGTCCGGTCAGCCGATAAAGCACGGTCGACGTGACGGTGACGTTCTCGGTGAGCGTGAACGGCGGCTGGTCGATCTCCTGCAGCGAGGCGTCGAGGCGATAATGCGCCTTCGGTCCATCGGCAAGATAGTTGGCGGCGGCCAGGCTCTGCTCCAACGCCTGACGGAACGCCTCGGCCGTGACGGCCGAATGGCCCGATGCGTCGGTGACGTTGCCGACCGCAACCGCGCGCTTCACCACCCAGTTGGGCTTGGGCGCAGGCGCGTCGGCCGCGGTCATCGCCTGCGGCGTCGCCGGCGGCGTCGTGCAGGCGGCGAGCGCGCAAAGCGCGCCGAGCGCCGCCGTCATGCTCCGCCAGTTTGTCCGCACCATCCCCCGCCCCCGCCGCGCGTTCAGCCCGGCGCCACGCGGCGCCCGACATCTGCCTGGCGGCTGACGCGCTCGCCCTCGCGGAGATCCTCAGGCGTGTTAGCATTGAAGAACGGATCGTAGGACTGCGCGGCGAATTCAACGACCGCCAGCCGGTGCCGCGCCGTCCATTGGTCGACCTTGCGGATGCCCGCCGTCAGCGCCGTGCGCAAATCCTCGCGCAGCGACAGCGGCCATAAGCCGAATACCGGATGCGGCCTGCCGTTTGACGCGGCGCAGGCGAGATCGTGTTTGCCGTCGCTCACCGCCGCGGTCAGGCGCGCAACCAGATCGGTCGGCAGAAAAGGCGCGTCGGTGGCGAAGCTGGCGACATGCGTTACGCCGGCGACGTTCGCGGTTGCCCAATCGAGACCGGCAAGCACGCCGGCCAGCGGCCCGGCAAAATCCGGAATGCTGTCGGCAACCACCGGCAGACCGAAAACGGCGAACCGCGCGGGATCGCCGTTGGCGTTGAGGACCAGAGCCGCGACCTGCGGGCGCGCGCGGGCGATCACGCGCTCGAGAATGCTGGCGCCCGCCAAGACGCGCAGCGACTTGTCGCCGCCGCCCATCCGGCGCGACAGGCCGCCCGCCAGCAACACGCCCGCGATTTTCATCGCGGGCTCAGTCACACCGCGTCCTCGGCGAGCGAGGCCTTGCGCTGATGGCGCGGGTTCTCGCTGTCGACACGGACGCCGTCGTCGTCGCGCACGATGCGCCCTTCGCCCGCGAGCGCGACGAAGCGCTTGCCTTTGGCGCGGCCGATCAGCGTCAGATTCGCCTGGCGTGCGAGCTCGACGCCCCAGGCGGTGAATCCCGAGCGCGACACCAGGATCGGAATCCCCATCTGCACCGTCTTGATCACCATTTCCGACGTCAGGCGCCCGGTGGTGTAGAAGATCTTGCCCCTGGGCGAGACTTTATTCATGCGCATGTAGCCGGCGATCTTGTCGATGGCGTTGTGCCGGCCGACGTCCTCCATGTACACCAGCGGCCGATCCTCCTCGCAGAGCACGCAGCCGTGGATCGCGCCGGCGGCGAGATAGAGGCTGGGCGCGGTGTTGATCTTCTTGGTCAGCGCATAGAGCCACGACGTCTTGATCACGGCATCGGGATCGAGCCGCACGTCGTCGAACTTCTCCATCAGGTCGCCGAAGACCGTACCCTGGGCGCAGCCCGAAGTGAGCGTCTTCTTCCTGAGCTTCTTCTCGTAATCGGTCTTGCGCTCGGTGCGCACCACGACGGTCTCGAGCTCGTCGTCGTAGTCGATGCTGGTAATGACGTCGTCCGGCCGCAGCATGTTCTGGTTGATGAGATAGCCGACGGCGAGATAATCGGGATAATCGCCGACCGTCATCATGGTGACGACCTCCTGTCCGTTGAGGAACAGGGTCAGCGGCCGCTCGACGACCACCTGGGTTTCGATGTGCTTGCCGCTCTCGTCGACGCCCGCAACCGTGCGCGTCAGCCGCGGATCGTCGGGATTGGGCCGGACGGTGAATTCTTTCATATCAAGATGATGGGCCTTGCGCGTGACAGGTGCAAGGTCGCGCGGCCGTCCCCAAACCCCTGAATACCCACGCGGAAATCAGGGGCGACAATTCCGCCGCCGACGCTATGCTAGGCGGCCGCACCGTCTTATATGTCTCACATGGATATGATCGATCCCTTCGGCCGCCATATCACCTATCTGCGGGTCTCGGTCACCGACCGCTGCGACTTCCGCTGCGTCTATTGCATGGCCGAGGACATGGCGTTCCTGCCCAAAGCCGATATCCTGACGCTCGAGGAGCTCGACCGCGCGGCAAGCGCCTTCGTGCGCCTGGGCGTGCGCAAGCTCCGCCTCACCGGCGGCGAGCCGCTGGTCCGGCGCAACGTCATGGCGCTGATCCGCGCGCTCGGCCGGCACCTGACGACCGGCGCCCTCGACGAGCTGACGCTCACCACCAACGGCAGCCAGCTCGTGAAATACGCGGCCGAGCTCAAAGCCGCCGGCATGAAGCGGATCAACGTTTCGCTCGATACGCTCGATCCGGAGAAATTCGCCACGATCACCCGCTGGGGCAAGCTGCCGCAGGTGCTCGACGGTCTGCGCGCGGCGCAGGAGGCCGGCCTCGCGGTCAAGATCAACACCGTGGCGCTCAAGGGCGTCAACGACGACGAGTTCGACCGGCTCATCGGCTGGTGCGGCGAGCAGGGCTTCGATCTTTGCCTGATCGAGGTCATGCCGATGGGCGAGATCGGCGAAGGCGCGCGGCTCGACCAGTACCTGCCCCTCTCGCTCGTGCGCGCCAAGCTCAAAACCAGGTGGACGCTCGACGAGACTGACTATCGCACCGGCGGACCGGCGCGCTACACGGTGGTGCGCGAGACCGGCCGCAAGCTCGGATTCATCACGCCGCTCACGCATAATTTCTGCGAGAGTTGCAACCGCGTGCGGCTGACCTGCACCGGCACGCTCTATATGTGTCTCGGCCAACAGGACGCCGCCGATTTGCGCGCGCCGCTGCGCGCCTCGGAGAGCGACACGCTGCTCGACGCGGCGATCCGCGCGGCCATCGCGCGCAAGCCCAAGGGGCACGACTTCGTCATCGATCGGCGGCACGCGGCGCCGGCGGTGCCGCGTCACATGAGCGTCACCGGCGGCTGATTCGATCCGTGGCGGCCGACCGAACCATAGGCTTCGTCGCCAGCGAGGCGCCCGAAGCGAAAAAGGCGCTGGCCGAGCTCAAGGCCCGCTACGGCGGCGTGCCGCCGGAAAAGGCCGAGATCATGGTCGTGCTCGGCGGCGACGGCTTCATGCTCGAGACCCTGCATCGCTATCTCGACCGCAAGGTGCCGTTCTACGGCATGCACCGCGGCAGCGTCGGCTTCCTGATGAACGACTTCAACCTCAACGGCCTCAAGGAGCGCATCGCTCGCGCCGAGCCGATCGAGATCCATCCGCTCGAGATGCGGGCGCGCGACGCGCGCGGCCAGAGCCATAGCGCGTTGGCAATCAACGAAGTGTCGATCTCGCGCCAGGGCCGCCAGGTCGCCAAGGTCAAAATCAGCGTCGATGGCCAAGTGCGGTTGCCCGAGCTGATGGCCGACGGCGTGCTGGTGGCGACGCCGCTCGGCAGCACCGCCTACAACCTGTCGGCGCATGGAACGATCGTTCCGCTCGGCTCCAACCTGCTGGCGCTGACGCCGGTGAGCGCGTTTCGGCCGCGGCGCTGGCGCGGCGCGTTGCTGCCGGAGACCGCGCAGTTTCACTTCGACACGCTCGATCCCGAGCGCCGGCCGGTCGCCGCCGTCGCCGACTACACCGAAGTGCGCGACGTGCTGACGGTCGACGTCCGGCAGACGCGCGACGTATCCTTCACCCTGCTGTTCGATCCGGAACACAATTTCGCCGAACGGGTGATGAAGGAGCAGTTCTCGGCCTAGGCGTCGTTGCCGGTTCGGCGAGCGCTCCTACGGCGCTTGCGTCGCCGGCGTCTTCTTCTCGGTCGGATCGGTCTTGGGCCGCGGGTTGAAATCCGGCGGAATCGCGTTGCGGATGCCGAGCGCGATATCGACCGGCGTGATGCCGAGCGCCCGGCAGCCATAGCCGCTCGCTCCGGGCAGCGTCGTCACCAGATTTTCCGGCACCGCGGCATAGCTCGCCGGCAGCGGCGGCGCCTTGCCGACGAGCCGCGCCGGATCGAACGCCGACGACAGATCGGTCACGTCGGGCGTCAGCGCGTCGGCCGGGCCGAGATTGGTCTGGCCGAATTTCGCACGGCCGAGCTCGCGCGCCCGTTTTTCATCGGGCAGCAGGGCGAGCGGCGTGCGGTCGAACAGGCGGTCGACGAACTTCACCACCGAGGCATGGTCGCCGGTGGCGTGCGCCACCGCGTGCGCGCGGGCGAAGGGCGAGATCATCAGCAGCGGCACGCGCGGCCCGTCGGTGATGATGCTGCCGTCCGGCCCGCGCGAGTGGATCGGCGGCGGTACGTGGTCGTAATCGCCCTCGGAATCATCCCAAGTCACGATGATCACGCTCTCCGGCCAATAGGGGCTGGCGGCGATCTTGTCGATCGCGGTCGCGACCAGCGCCTCGCTGATCTGCGCGTCCGAGTAGGCCGGATGGTCGTCGTCGCCGACAAAATTCTTCTGCACCTTGGGATCGGGATCGGCCGGCTTGAGGCCGAGCGTGTTCTGGTAGCCTCCCTTGACGTAGAACAGGCCGCCGCCTTTCGGCAGGGTGTGGCGATCGATCGCGTCGAAGAAATCCTGCAAGCCGTGCAGGTCCGCGCGCATCTCGGGATTATTGGCGACGTAGCCGAAATACTGCGGACCGTTATGATGCGCGATGTAGGAAGCGTGCGTCCCTTCGGCGTCGACCGGCCCGGGATCGGTGGGCTCGCGGTCGTAACCCTCCTCGTACCAGCCGAAGGCGATACGGGCCTTGCCGCTGGCGGTGATGGCGGGAATGTCGCGGCGGACATCGTCGAGATCGTCGTCGGGATCGGTGTCGGACTTGGTCGTCGCCGCGAGATTCTTGCCCTGGAGCGTCAGCGGCAGCGACGCGAAGGTGAGATTGCGCTGCACGTCGTAAAGCGCCTTGCCTTTGATGTCCCGCGGATTGACCGGCATCTTGTGCAACGAGTTGTCGAGCTGCGAGCCCCAGAACGGATCGGCGTCGCTCAGCGCCGGCACGCCCATGCCTTTGTCGCCGTCGAGGCGATAGGCCTCTTGCGGGTGAAGCACCCATTGGGTCTCGCCGGTCTGCGCCGCGATGATCGAAAGATTGCCCGGCGTCGATGGACCCGTGGTGAGCTGGAAGATGTGATCGAAGAGCACGAAGCGGTCGGCGTAGCGCCACAGCAGCGGCACCGTGTCGCAGTCCTCGTAGGCCATGGCGAGCTCGCCGAACTGCTTGGCCTTGAGCGACGGTCGGCCGAACGGCGAATATTTGCGTTCCTCGACGAGGGCGAAGCGGTTCATGCGCGCCGTGCCGGCGACGACGTGCATCTTGGCGACGATGCGGCTGTGCGAATGGTCGATGTCGTCGGTGTCGGCGGCGAACTGCGCCGGACCGATGCGGAAGGGATGAATTGTGCCGACGGTACCGTCGGTGTCGATCAGCGGCTGACCGAAGCCGGGCGTGTCTTTCGCGGGACGCGAGAACAGGCCGTCGGCGCCGGGAAAGGTGCCGAAATAGGAATCGAAGGAGCGGTTCTCCTGGTAGATGACGAAGACGTATTTGACGCGTCGGCGCAGCAGCCGCCACAGCGCGGCGGTCGCGAGCTTGGGCTCCTTCGCCGCCGGCACGACATAAGGCGCGACATCCGGTCCCGGCGCCGCCGCATGGTAATCGACGGCGTCGGCCGGCGATCCGCTCGCCGGCGCCAGCGCGGCCAATGCCGCGGCGATCGCCAGCATGAAATGCCTCGGTCTCATCGCCCTGCCCCTCCCGGTTCGGTCAGCGGTCGGCCGCCAAGCCCAGCGATAGCAGCGCCTTGTGAAATTTTGGCGACGGCGAGCTCCCGTCCGCCGGCGCCTAGGGAGCGGCGATCCAGCGCCGCGCCTCGGCGGCCTGGCTCGTGCCGAAAAGCCGGATTTCGCCGGGCATGATGAAGCGGAAGGCGTTCATCACGTGCTTGATCCAGTCGACGTCGGTGACGACGGCGATCCGCTCCCAGCCGGCGATATGGCCGATGCCGAGCTTGAAATCCTCCCACATCGCGCCGGGATCGAAGCCCGTGAACTCCGGCCCGAGCTCGTAGAAGCAGCGAATTTTTTGCCGATGCGCGAAGGCGTCGCGCACTTTCGGCACCAGAACATCTTCGTAATCCTTGCGCGTTACGTGTCCCTTGGCGCGCATCGCGACGACGTTGTCGGGAAAGCCGGAGAGAGCCTCTATCATCGTCGTCTCCTCGATCCAGTTATATCGGTGGCGCGCGCAGCGCGAACCTCGCACCATCGCGCTCGTCGAGCAATCATTGCAAGTGCCCATCCCGCCGACATTGACTTGCATCAAAGTCAAGCACCGCTGGCTCTGAACCTCGCATGATCAAGGCGTGCCCGACGGCTCGCCGTCGTGATCCTCACCCGCCAGCGCCTCACGGCCTTCCTGGATGACGAAATACAGGATCGCGACCGAAGTAGCGACGTCGACCCACCAGGCACCGACCGCGAGCTGGGCCAAGAGACCGACGGCGACGGCAAACGACAGATAGCCGCAGGCGATCGACTGCACGGCGTCGGCGTGCAGCGCGCGGCTCTCGAGCGCGTCGGCCAGCGTCATCTTCCTGTGCGCCAGCACGTACATCAACGGCACCGCGATCACGACGATGACGAGGCCGGCGAGCGAGAAGTTCTGGCCGCTGCGGTTCCACAACCGCCAGGCCGCGCCGGCGACGATGTAGGCCGCGAGCGCCAGCAGCAACACGCCGGCCAGCCGGCGCGCCGTCTGTTCGGTGACCTCGGCGAAGGCGGCGTGCTGATGCAGCTCGGCGATCAGGCGCCACAGCAGCACCGCCGCCGAGGCCAGCTCGATCACGCTGTCGATGCCGAACGCCATGATGCTGAGACTGTTCACCGCGACGCCGGCCCAGACGCCGACCGCAGCCTCGACGATCATCCATGCCACGGTGAACCACTCGAGCGCGATGGCGCGCCGGAGCAGCACTGGGCGATCGACAGGCATCGGCGCAGAGTTATCCATGCGATGCACCCCTGACAGTCGCAAGCCGCAAGCCGGCACAGTCTAGCGCGGTCCGGTAGCGCTAGGGCATAGTGACACGATGAAGTCACTGACGCCGGTCGAAATGATCCGCAAGCTGGTGGGCTTCGATACCACCAGCCGCGAGAGCAATCTCAAGCTGATCGACTTCGCGCGCGACTGGCTCGACGGCTTCGATATCAAGTCCGAGCTGGTGTTCGACGGGCCGCGGCGCAAGGCGAACCTGTTCGCCACCATCGGCCCGTCCGACAAGCCGGGACTCATGCTCTCCGGCCACAGCGACGTCGTGCCGGTCGACGGCCAGGACTGGCATTCGGAGCCGTTCCAGGCAACCGAGAAGGACGGCCGGCTCTACGCGCGCGGCAGCTCGGACATGAAGAGCTTCATCGCCGTCGTGCTCGCGCTGGTGCCGGAGTTCGCCGCCGCCAAGCTCAAGACGCCGATCCATCTCGGCATCACCTATGACGAGGAAGTCGGCTGCCTCGGCGTGCGGCCGCTGATCGCAGCGCTGGCGAAGCGCACGGTGCGGCCGCGGCTGTGCATCATCGGCGAGCCGACGATGATGCAGCCGGTGATCGCCAATAAAGGCAAGCGCAGCTATCTCTGCCGCGTGCGCGGCCACGAGAGCCACTCGGCGCTGGCCCATGCCGGCGTCAACGCGGTCGAAGCGGCGGCGGAGATCGTCGCGCATCTGAAAGCGATGGCGCGACAGCGGCGCAAGGAAGGCCCGTTCGACCGCGATTTCATACCGCCCTACAGCACCATCCATGTCGGCACGATCCAGGGCGGCATTGCGCTCAACATCGTGCCGCGCGATTGCCGCTTCGAGTTCGAGATCCGCGATCTGCCCGGCGACGACGCCGAGGCGATGCGCGTCGAGCTCGAACGCTTCGCGCGAACGCTGTTGCCGGAAATGCAGGCGGTGAGCCGCGAGGCCGGCATCGTCTTCGAGGAGCTCAACGTCACGCCGCCGCTCTCGACCGCGCCCGACGCCGAGATCGCGCAGCTCGCCGGCGCGCTGTCGGGCGCCAACGCCGCCGGCAAGGTGAGCTACACCACCGAAGGCGGCCTCTACCAGCAGGGCGGCATTCCCACCGTGATCTGCGGTCCCGGCTCGATCGAGCAGGCGCACCGGCCGGACGAATTCATCGCCCTCGACCAGGTGAAGCAATGCGAGGCTTTCATGCGCCGGCTGCTGGAGCGTTGCGCGCGTTGAGCGTCATGGTCGATCGTTTTCCGATGGAACTGGTCGCGCCCGACATCGCGCCTCATGTCGGCAACACCGGCATTCCCTATGTCACGACGCTGCGCGCCGCCGTATCCGGGCCGCACATCGTGCTGGCCGCGCTGATACATGGCAACGAGATCTGCGGCGCCATCGCGCTCGATCATCTGCTCCGGCACGGGATCGCGCCGGCGCGCGGCGCCCTCACCTTCGCCTTCTGCAACGTCGAAGCCTATCGCCGCTTCGATCCGGAGCGGCCAAACGCATCGCGTTATCTCGACGAGGACATGAATCGGCTGTGGGACCGCGCGACGCTCGACGGACCGCGCCGCAGCACCGAACTCCGGCGCGCGCGGGCGCTGCGGCCGGTATTCGACAATGCCGATTACCTGCTCGACCTTCATTCGATGCAATACGGCGGCGCGCCGCTGATCCTCGCCGGGATCGTCGACAAGAGCGTCGAACTCGCGCGGCGCATCCGAGCGCCGGGGGTGATCGTGCGCGACCACGGCCACGCCGCCGGACCGCGACTGCGCGACTACGACGCCTTCGCCGATCCGGCGTCGCCGCGCGCCGCCCTGCTGGTCGAATGCGGCCAGCACTGGGAAGAGAGCGCCGCCGACGTAGCCACCGTGACGGCCTATCGCTTCCTGGCCGCTTGCGGCGCGTTGACGCCGGAGGCCAGCCGCAAAGCGCTCGAGATTACGGCGCCGCCGCAGCGCGTCATCGAGGTCACCGAGGCGATCACCGTGGCCAGCGATGATTTCCGCTTCGCCGCGCCCTATCGCGGCCTCGAAGTGATCCCGCGCGCCGGCACCGAGATCGCGCGCGACGGCGGCCGCGCCGTGGTCACGCCTTACGACGACTGCGTGCTGGTGATGCCGTCGCAGCAGCTGGCGCGCGGCCACACCGCCGTGCGGCTGGGGCGCTACGCGCCGTGACGGCCCAGCGCCGCGCCAGCAAGCGCTGGTCGCAGCGAGTGACGCAGACGAGCACCGCGCTCGAGCTCGACCGCGACGTCTTCACCTGGCGCGATCCGAAACGCATCGCGCGCTCGCTCAAACGCTCGGCGGAAGCGAGCACGCGCCGCAAGGCGGGGCCATTCCAGTCGGCGATGTCGATGCTCAACTTCTATATCAACCGCGCCGGCCGCAACCTGCCGGCGGCGCAGAAGAAAGTGCTCGAGCGCGCGAAGGTCGAGCTACGGCGGCTCTACGGCCGCAGCTAGGAAGTTGCGGCGAGCTTCTCGGCCGCCTGTTTTTTCGCCGCATCGCTCTTCTCGCCGAGCTGCACCGCGACGTGGCCGTTCTTCTGCGCGAAGCCGAGATAGCGATACGACCATCCGGTGTCGCGGATGAATTCCTGGAACGCCTTGAACTCGTGGCGCTCCCAGTTGGGGTAGTTGAAGTACTCGTCGAAGACGATGATGCCACCGGCACTCAGGCGCGGCGTCACGTGCTTGAACACCGTCTTGGTCGAGGAATAGATGTCGCAATCGACGTGCAGGAAGGCGACCGGCCCCGGCTGCACGCGCAGGAAGTCGGGCAGCGTCGCGTCGAACCAGCCCTTGTGCAGCGTGACGTTGGCCGGCACCGGCGGCAGCATTCCCTTGCGTGAGAACTTGCCGGCGCGCTCGAAAGTGCCGGACCACGCCTCGGGCAGGCCTTCGAAGCTGTCGAAGCCGTGGAACTGTCTGCCGGTTGCACCAAGATGCCGCAGGCTGCCGCCGTCGCCGACGCCGAATTCGAGCGCGAGGCCGTCCTTCGCCGCGGCGTTGAGCGCGAACGACAGCAGGTCCCAGCGATCGGCGAAAATCGTCGCCTCGCGCATGTATTTCTCGATGTAGTCGAGACTGCGTTCGCGCGCCCGCGCCTGCAGACCGGTGATGAGATAGCGGCCGTGATACTTGAGCGCGAAGCGGCGATAGAGGCGCTCGGTCAGCGGCAGCGGACGACGCTCGCTCATGCCTGGTCTCCGAGCGTCGTCAGTTTCAGTTCGATCAGCAGCGGATAGAGCGCCGAGAACAGCGCCAGCGCGATGCCGTAGGCGCCTTCGCGATAGCCGCGGCGCGCGACGTAGCTTTTCCAGCCGCGGCTCCAGAAGCGGCGAAAGGCCTGCGCCACGTTCGGCTGGCGGCCGGCGTCGCGGGCGTCGAGCGCCGCGAGATCGGTGTAGCGGTTGAGCCGCGCGAAGAGATCGGAGAAATCGCGGTCGACGAAGTGCAGCATGGGATTCTTCAGCGTGCGGCGCTTGCCGTGGAGATCGATCTTGGGATGGACGCGACCGCCGAGCACGCGCTTCGCGCCTTTGCGGAACAGCACGGGCTTGGCGGCTACACCGTTATAGGCGCCCCAGCCGCAACGCA
This sequence comes from Alphaproteobacteria bacterium, assembly GCA_028871455.1. Taxonomy (GTDB): domain Bacteria; phylum Pseudomonadota; class Alphaproteobacteria; order ATCC43930; family CGMCC-115725; genus REEB95. The sequence goes on along the minus strand of JAGWNF010000003.1, from coordinate 53,065 downwards.
CCAGCCGGCTGCCGATATGGTTGGCCATCGGCACCAGGAAATAATCCGCCGGCGGCGCGGCCAGCGTCGTGGCGATTTCGGCCGCGAGCTCGGGCGTGACGCGCTCGTCGGCATCGACTTCGAGAATCCACGGACCGGTGCAGGTCTCATAGCCGGCGTTACGCCGCGGCCCTTCGAGATCCCACGCGCCTTCGACCACCCTGGCGCCGGCGCCGCGCGCGATCGCGGCCGAGCGATCGGTCGAGCGATCGAGCAGCACGACGATCTCGTCGGCGAAGCGCAAATGATCGAGGCAGGCGCCGAGCTGCGCCGCCTCGTTGCGCGCCACCACCAGCGCCGAAAGCTTGGCCGGTTCCGCCATCGATCCCCCTGCTCGGCGGAACATGGCCACGGGCCGGCAGGCGCCGTCAATGGCCGCCGCCGCGGAGTCATGAGCCGGGCGAACGCCCATGGCATCGATCGGACCGGAACTTGCCTTTCACCCGGTCGGCACGAAGTTTTGTCTCCACCGCCGGTCGGCCCCGGCAATTTCGGTAAGTCCTGCTGTCTGGTCGTTGTCTTGCCCGGCGGGAGTTCCTACTCTGTCGAACAGGAGGCACGCATCGCGCGATGACGCTCGCGGACGTAACGCTGGAAGACAAATACACGCTGCCGTCCGGGCGGGTCTTCCTGTCGGGCATTCAGGCGCTGGTGCGCCTGCCGATGATGCAGCGGGAGCGCGACCGGGCCGCCGGCCTGCGCACCGCCGGGTATATCTCCGGTTATCGCGGCTCGCCGCTCGCCGGCTACGATACCGCGCTGCATCAGGCACGCCGCCACCTCGCGGCGCACGACATCCATTTCCAGCCCGGCGTCAACGAGGACCTCGCCGCCACCGCGCTCTGGGGCACGCAGCAGGTCAATCTCTATCCGACCGCGAAGTGCGACGGCGTCTTCGGCATCTGGTACGGCAAGGGACCGGGCGTCGACCGCTCGATGGATCCGCTGAAGCACGCGAATCTCGCCGGCAGCTCGCGGCACGGCGGCGTGCTCGCCATCGCCGGCGACGATCACGGCTGCCAGTCGTCGACCACGGCGCATCAGAGCGAGCAGATGTTCCTCGCGGCGATGATTCCGCTGCTCAATCCGGCGACGGTACAGGAGTATCTCGACTACGGCCTCTACGGCTTCGCGCTGTCGCGTTTCGCCGGCGTCTGGGCGGGCTTCAAGGCGATCTCGGAGACGGTCGAGAGCTCGGCGTCGATCGTCGTCGATCCGCAGCGTCTGCCGCTGGTGACGCCGGCGGATTTCGACCTGCCGCCGGGCGGGCTCAACATCCGCTGGCCGGACACGCCGCTCGACCAGGAACGCCGCCTGCACGGCCCCAAGATGGCTGCGGTCGCCGCTTTCGCACGGACCAATCCGCTCGATCGGCTGGTGTTTGCGCCGCAGCCGGCGCGGCTCGGCATCATGGCGGCGGGCAAGGCCTATCTCGACGCGCGCCAGGCGCTCGACGATCTCGGTCTGACCGAAGCGCGATGCCGGACGCTCGGCATCCGGCTCTACAAGGTCGGCATGGTCTGGCCGCTCGAAGCCGACGGCGCCCGGCGCTTCGCCGAGGGCCTCGAGGAGATCTTCGTCGTCGAGGAGAAGCGCGGCTTCATCGAAGACCAGCTGATGCGCGCGCTCTACAACCTCGACGCGGCGCGCCGGCCGCGGATCGTCGGCAAGACCGACGAGACGGGCGCGACCCTGCTGCCGAGTACCGGTGAGCTGACGCCGACGATGGTGGCGCGCGCGCTGGTGGCGCGGCTCGAGCGGCTCAACGCGGCGACGCCCGAGATCCAGCAGCGCCTCCAGCGATTGCAGTCCTTCGAGAGCCTGGCCGAAGCCGGCCACAAATCCGTGCGCCTGCCTTATTTCTGCGCCGGCTGCCCGCACAACACCTCGACCAACGTGCCGGAAGGCAGCCGCGCGCTCGCCGGCATCGGCTGCCACTTCATGGCGATCTGGATGCCGCGCGCGACCTCGACTTACAGCCACATGGGCGGCGAAGGCGCGGCCTGGATCGGCCAGGCGCCGTTCACCGAGGACAAGCACGTTTTCCAGAATCTGGGCGACGGCACCTATTCGCATTCCGGCCTGCTGGCGATCCGTGCCGCGGCGGTCGCCGGCGTCAACATCACCTATAAGATCCTCTACAACGACGCGGTCGCCATGACTGGCGGCCAGACGGTCGAGGGCCAGCTCACCGTCGGCCAGATCGCGCATCAAGTCGCCGCCGAAGGCGCGAAGCAGATCGTTGTCGTCACCGACGAGCCCGACAAATATCCCGCCGGCACGTTCCCGTCCGATGTGAGCGTGCGCCATCGCGACGAGCTCGATGTCGTTCAGCGGAAGCTGCGCGACGTGCCGGGCCTCACCATCCTGATCTACGACCAGACCTGCGCCGCCGAGAAGCGCCGCCGGCGCAAGCGTGGCACCTATCCCGATCCGGCCAAGCGCGTGTTCATCAACGAGGCGGTGTGCGAAGGATGCGGCGACTGCTCCGAGAAATCGAACTGCGTGGCGGTCAAGCCGCTCGAGACCGAGTTCGGCAGGAAACGCGTCATCGATCAATCCAGCTGTAACAAGGATTTTTCCTGCCTCAAGGGCTTCTGCCCGAGCTTCGTCACCGTGCACGGCGGCGAGCTGCGCCGGCTCGAAGCGCAGCACCGGCAGCTGCGCTCGATCGCCGAGCATGTCGCCGACATTCCGCCACCGTCGAAGGCGCTCGACCGTCCGTACAACATCCTGATCGCCGGCATCGGCGGCACCGGCGTCATCACCATCGGCGCCAGCCTGGGCATGGCGGCGCATCTCGACGGCAAAGGCTGCTCGGTCCTCGATTTCACCGGCTTGGCGCAGAAGAACGGCGCGGTGCTGTGTCACGTGCGGATCGCGCCGACGCCCGACGAGCTGCACGCCGTACGCATCGCCGCCGGCAGCGCCGACCTGGTCTTGGGCTGCGACATGGTGGTCGCGGCCAGCCCGACGGCGCTGGCGCGGATCGAGCACGGCGTCACGCGCGTCATCGTCAACAGCGATTACCAGCCGACGGCCGCCTTCGTGATGAATCCCGACGTCGATTTCGAGACCGCCGCGCTCGCGCGGTCGCTGCGCCATGCCGCCGGCGAGACCCAGGTCGACTTCGTCGAGGCCACGCGGCTCGCGACCGCGCTCCTGGGCGATAGCGTCGCGGTCAACGTGTTCCTGCTGGGCTATGCACTGCAGAAAGGCCTCGTGCCGCTGTCGATCGCGGCGATCGAGCGGGCGATCGAGCTCAACGGCGTCGCGGTCGAGATGAACAAGCACGCCCTCGCCTGGGGCCGGCTCGCGGCGCATGACCACGCCCGCGTCGCCGCACTGGTGCATCCGACCGCCGCCGAGGCGCCGCAGCCGATCAAGGGCCTGGCGCCGCTGGTCGAACGCCGCAGCGCCGTCCTGGCGCGCTACCAGAATCGCGCCTACGCGGCGCGCTATCGCGAATTCGTCGGCGAGGTCGAGCGCGCCGAGCGTAGCCGGCTCGGCGGCAAGACCGAGCTCGCCGAGGCGGTGGCCGAGAACCTGTTCAAGCTCATGGCCTACAAGGACGAATACGAGGTGGCGCGGCTCTACACTGACGGCGAATTCCTCAAGCGTCTGCGCCACCAGTTCGCCGGCAACTACCGCCTCGAATTCCATCTGGCGCCGCCGACCTTGGCGAAGCGCGATCCCGCGACCGGCGAATTGCAGAAGCAAGCCTTCGGCCCGTGGATGTTCACCACCTTTAAGCTGCTGGCACGGCTCAAGTTCCTGCGCGGCACTGCCCTCGATCCCTTCGGCCGGACGCCGGAGCGCCGCCTGGAGCGGCAGCTCCTCGCCGACTACCGCGCCATCGTGGGCGAGCTGCTCGACGGCCTGACGGCGGTTAACCATGGCCTGGCGATCGAAATCGCCCGCATTCCCGAGCGCATCCGCGGCTTCGGCCACGTCAAGGAGCGGGCGATCGCCACCGCGAAGGCGCGCGAGGCGGCGCTGCTGGCGGCGTTCCGCGCGCCGGCGCCGGAAGCGCATGCCGCGGAATGACTTTGCGGCGGCGGCAGAGCGGGCTAATCTAGCGCCTTGGCCCCGAAAGACATGACCGCGTCACCGCCGTCGACACGGCCCTACACGATTGAATCCGTCGAGGTTCTGGCGCAGACGCCCGAGCTGCGGATGTCGGTGTTCACGGACGGCGGACGCTGCAAGTTCGCCATCCTGCAAGGGTCGGCGCACATGACTTCAATCCGATAGGCAACCCATGAATCGATCGCTTCGCTTCTTCCTGCTCGGCGCCGGCAGCGCCGTCCTCGTCCTCGCCGCGCTCGCCGCCGGCGTCACCCTCGCCGCGCCCGAACACGAGACCACGTCGACGATGCTGGCGCTTTACACCGAGGTCTTCAACGTGGTGAAGGCCAATTACGTCAAGCCGGTGAGCGACAAGAAGCTCGTCGAGGGCAGCATCCAGGGCATGCTCAGTAATCTCGACCCGCATTCGAGCTACATGGACGCCAAAGAGTTCAAGGAAATGATGGTGCAGACCCGGGGCGAATTCGGCGGCCTGGGCATGCAAGTGACGATGGAAAACGGCGCCGTGAAGGTGGTCTCGCCGATCGACGACACGCCCGCCGCCAAGGCCGGCCTCCTGCCCGGCGATCTGATCGTCGCCATCGACAACACGCCAGTGACCGACATGACGCTGTCGCAGGCGGTCGACAAGCTGCGCGGTCCGATCGGCAGCAAGGTGACGCTCACCATGCGGCGCGAGGGGGTGCGGCCCTTCGAGCTGACGCTGACGCGCGCCGACATCAAGGTCGATCCGGTGAAGTCGCGCCTGGTCGACAACAACATCGGATATGTCCGGATCAGCACGTTCTCCGAACGCGCCGACGAAGCGCTCGACGCGGCGATCAAGCACCTGAAGGCGAAGTCGAAGAACCACCTCGCCGGCGTCGTGCTCGACCTGCGCAACAATCCGGGTGGCCTGCTCGACCAGGCCGTGGCCGTCGCCAATACTTTCATCGCCAAGGGCGAGATCGTCTCGATCAAGGGCCGCGTCGCTTCCGATCGGCACGCCTATAACGCCGACGCCAGCCAGGATCTGGTGCCCACCAGCGTGCCGATGGTGGTGCTGATCAACGGCGGCTCGGCGTCAGCGTCGGAGATCGTCGCTGGCGCTCTGCAGGACACGCATCGCGCGGTGATCATGGGCACGCGCTCGTTCGGCAAGGGCTCGGTGCAGACGATCCTGCCGGTCAAGGAGAGCGGCGGCGCCCTCCGCCTGACGACGGCGCTCTACTACACGCCGTCCGGGCGCTCGATCCAGGGCACCGGCATCGAACCCGACGTCATCGTGCCGCCGGCCAAGATCGAGAAGATCGCGCTCGGTCCGGTGATCCGCGAGGAGGATCTGAAGGGCGCCCTCAAGAACCCCGAGGGTCTGACCGCGTCGACGGCGCCGACCATAGGCGATGCGCCCGCGACCAAGCCGGCGGCTTCGCCGACCAGCGAGGCGACGCCGGCGAACCTGCCGCCGGGCGCCAAGCCCGTGGCGGTGCCGGCCGATCTGGCGCTGGGACCCAACCAGATGGGCACCGACAGCGACTACCAGTTCGTGCGCGCGGTCGATCTGCTGCGCGGGCTGGCGATGTTCCACTCGGAGGAGCACACGGCGCAGCGCTAGCGACGGCGCAGCGGTGCGACGTCGAAAGGCCGCGGCCGCCGATCGGCCGTCCGCGCCTTTAAATGTGCGAGATTACCGCCCGCGCGGCGTTGGTGATGCTGACGTCGGTCGCGGTGGCGCTGATCGCCTCGGCGTACCATTGATCGACCGCCTGCGACAGCAATAGGCTGCCGCGCTTCCGCAGATCGGCGCCGATGATGGCCTCGAGCGAGCGCAGCCGGGCGAACAGCTTGCGGGTCGCGGCCTTGCGGCGCTCCTCGGCCTGCTGTGCCAGCGCCGCGCGCGCCGGGCTCTCGCCGGGGCGAGCGATGGCAGGCTTGGCGGCCGGTTTGGCGGCCGCCGGTTTGGCCGCCGGTCCGGCAATCGGACCCATCGGCCGGGCGAGCTGGCCTGGCATCGGCCGCATCGGCATGCCCGGCCGCGGCGGCAGGGGCAGCGGCGTCGCCGGCTTCTTCAGGGCCGCCACCTTCTTCGGCGACGGCGGGGCTTTCTTGGCAGCCGGTTTCTTCTTGGGCGCGGTCTTGCTGCGTGCGGTCATTTATGCCCTCCAACGGCGGGCGCCGAGCCCGCGTTATCCTTGAAGCGCCCTGTGGGTAGAGCCAGAGAAACCGGCTAAATACCTAAACAATCAGGAAATTCCGGCCTTTCGCCGGGCGCCCGGACGGTCCCCCCGATGCCGCGATTGGCTCGGTTGTGTTTCTCTATAAGTAGCTGAGCCGCCGGGCTATTTCCATAGCTCTCTGGGGACGCCGAAGACGGCGCCAGTTTTATGTGACAAAGAACTATAGAATCATATACTTATATTATTATCCCCAGCTGTAACATGAGCGTTGTGCGCCCTCGAAAGGCGGCCTACGGCATGGTGCCCGCGGCTGGATTTGAACCAGCACTCCGGTTTCCCGGCACGGATTTTAAGTCCGTTGCGTCTACCGTTCCGCCACGCGGGCATGCCTCGGCCCGGGCATCCTATCAGCCCGAATCGGCCTTATTCGAGGGTGGGATGACCGCCTAAGTCGCGCACCATGGCGGCCACCTCACCCGCCGCCGCCTCGAGCCGGCTCGGATTCCGCCCCCTCAACACCAAGCTGACCCAGAAGCCGCCGCCCCGACGAAACGCCGGATAGGAGCCGATGTCGAGATCGCGGTAACGATCCTGGATCGCGCCGAGGCCCTGCGCCACCGTGCCCTCGGGCAGGTTGCAGCCGACGGTGCGCGACAGCACCGGCGGGCCGCCCTTCAGGGTCAGCTTGACGCCATCGAACATCGCCTGCATGACGCGCGGGATGCCGGCCATGACGTAGACGTTGTCCTTGCGGAAACCCGGCGCGCGCGAGACCGGATTGGGAATCAGCTCGGCGCCTTCGGGGGTGTGACACATGCGGAGCCGCGCCTCGTTCAGGTCTTCGGGCTTGAACACCGCCTGGAAGATCGCGAGTGCTTCAGGATTGAGTATATTCCTGACGCCGAAGGCCTTGGCGACGCTTTCGGCGGTGATATCGTCGTGCGTCGGGCCGATGCCGCCGGTCGTGAACACATAATCGTACCTGGCGCGCAGCTCGTTGACCGTCGCGGCGATGGCGTCGCAAACGTCGGGAATGACGCGCGCCTCCTTGAGCACGACGCCGACTTGGGCCAGGCCCTGGGCGATATAGGCGAGATTGGTGTCCTGGGTGCGGCCGGACAGGATCTCGTTGCCGATGACGAGCACGCAAGCGGTGTAGATTTTCCCGGACGCGGCGGGATCGTTCATGGGGGCGGATATAGCGCCGATTTGTCGCGGCTGACAACGACTCGCGGGTCGGCGCGGCCGCCTTGCCAGCCATGCATGAAGGGCGCAGACTTCATGTGGGGATGACATCGTCGAGGGGGAGATGGACGATGGATTTGCACCGTATTGCGATCATCCGTGCGCCGTGGCGTGCGGCTCTACCATTCATCGTTGCGGCGACAATGGCCGTGAATGTGACGGCCGCATGGGCAGGGAGCGACAGCCCGCCGCTCGTGACTGCCCAGCTGCAGGCGTTGGACATTCAACACATGCTGAACAGCCTAAAGCCACCGCGGAGTCTCTGGCATAAAACCGCCGGCTACTCGTTCTGCGGCGCCTGCACCAGCGACAGCGACTGCGGTACCAACAACAAGTGCTGCACGGGCGATTGCACCGGCAACAAGAAGAAGTGCTACGCCGTTGCGACCTGCGCCGACGCGAAGTGATCCTCATGTCACGCGTCTTGGCCGCAATCGCCGTTCGGCGCATCGGCCTGCTGGCGTTGGCGGCCTCGCTTGCGGCGTTCGTGCACATCGCGCCGGTGTGGGCGGAGACGATGACGATCGTCTGCAAAGAGACCGGTGGATATACTCACTATTTCGACGTCGATTTGGACCGGGACACGATAACGCCTCGGTCGACGGGAAAGGTTTGGCCGGCGCAGATCTCGAACCAGAGGATCGCATGGTCATATTCAAGTAGTTTCAACTTGACCATCGACCGTTTGACTGGACAGTGGTGGTCTTCGGGCGATTTGCTGGGGAATTGCCAGCGTTTCGAGGGCAAGCCGGCTTTATGACGGCACGGATCTCCCGCTTGGTGCTCGCCGCCGCGATCGCGCTCCTTGCGATAGCTGCGCCAGCGCGGGCGGAAGTGGTGACGCTGATATGCCGCACCAATTCGGAAATCGTGACACTCACCATCGACTTTGCCAATCAAACAGTCTGTTCCTTGGAGGAACCCGTTCAGGCTCCACCATGTAGTGTCTGGCCCTCGAAGTGGACCAAGATCACGGATCGATTCATCACGTTCGGGAGCAACGTGCTTGATCGTGTGACCGGGATTATTCGCCTCGCCGACCGCTCGACCGGCACCTGCCAGCGCGCCGGCAAGCCGGTACTGTGATGCATCAAATGAAAATCGTGCAAGCCAGTCGATGGATTGTTTTTGCGTTGGCCGCCGCCTCGTTCGCCGTGCCGGCGCGGGCGGAGGCCGTGACGCTGATTTGCAGTGCGCCGGACAGCAGCATGGTTCCGCCGCGGCCTCACACCTACACCATTGGCATCGATCTCTCCGGTCACAGAGTCTGCATGTTGCCGTCCGTGACCCGGCCGCCGTGCACGAATTGGACGCATGCTACTATCACGGAGCGGACCATTACGTTCAGCTACAACAGTTCTGAGCCGCCGATCACGATCGACCGGCTGACCGGCAATGTGATCTATCCGGATGGCGCCAGCGGCACCTGCCAGCGCGCCGGCAAGCCGGTGCTTTAAGCGCCCCGGAGCCATCATGCAAAGCAACCGATGGCTGCTTTCCTTGTTCGGCGTCGCGGCGTTAGTCACCGTTGCACGGGCAGACGTGGTGCAGGACTGGCGGAACGCGGCGAATTACCCTGCGCGAGTCACCGCCGTCATTTGGGGCAACACGCGGCTCGACGCGAACCATTCGGTGCGCTTTGGTTCGTGGACGGTGCGGTTCGCCGCGCCGACATACGTCGCGGCGTACATCATTCTGCCGCAACCGGACACTCCCGTCCGTCTGATCAAGATCGGCAACGAGATTGCCGACCAATCGCCGCGATGCTCGAACGCGGTCGCGGGCGAGCGAAGCTGCTTTTTCCAGTTTCTTCTCAGCCCGCTTCAAGGTTGCGAGATCGACACGTATATGGGCTCCGGGGTGGGTCACACTTCAAACTCGAGCGGCTTCGCCATCCCCTGCCCCACCGCTCTGGACTTGCAGCAATGACGGCGGGAAGCCGGTCGAAGGAGGTCGCGATGAAGCGAACTTGGATTTTTTCTTCGGCCGCCGCGATTTTCGTGCTGATCGGCACCGCGGCTCCGGCGCTGGCCGACTGGGGCTTCGTCACGGTCGATGCCAAGGGCAATCGCACCGTCTACGGCCCGTACAAGACCCAGCAGGAGTGCCAACGGTATCGCAGCTTCGAGGCGACCACCGACCGCTGGCGCACGGTCACGGAATGCGAAGAGACTTCGGGTCTGAGCAAATGAGCGCACGGCGCCGGATTTGGCCGGCGCTCGCCATCGCGCTCGCAGTCATTACGCTCGCCGTGCCGGCACGCGCGGAGACGATGGCCATTGCCTGCGAAGGCGTAGGCCGTTTTAGCTATGGGGGCACGTGGTATTACGACGTCGACCTGAACCGGGACACGATCACAACTAGGGCGGACGGAAAGGTTTATCCAGCGCAAATTACCAAACAGAAGATCACGTATGGATCGGAACCGGGAATCTACAGCATCGACCGTTTAACCGGACAGGAGTGGCTCTCGGGGGGGCTCATCGCGATTTGCCATCGATTTGCGGGAAAGCCAGCTTTATGACGGAACGGAATTGGCCCCTCGCGCTCGCGGTGTTCGCTTTCATCGCCTTCGCCGCGCCGGCGCGGGCGGAGACGGTGACGCTGGTGTGCAGAAATCCTCGCAATCCCCAGCCCTTGATCGTCACTGTCGACTTCGCGAAGCATACGGCGTGCATCACGGTCCCTGGAGCCACGGGTTGTCCGTTGTCCGGCTTCGCGCCCGAGCCCGCGACGATCACCGATCGGACGATCACGCTCGACGCCGATCTCCGCATCGACCGCATCACGGGAACGCTCGCCGATGCCGACGGCGCGATCGGGACCTGCAAGCCCGCAACGCCGAGTTCCTGAGACACGGAGGATCAATGCGCACCAGCCGATGGCTACTTCCGGCGATTGCCCTCGTCGCGCTTGCGGTGCCAGCGCGCGCGGAGATCGTGACGCTCGTTTGCGACACGAACTGCACGCCGAACACGTGCTCTGCCCCGATCGCAACTAAAATGGCGTTTGACATCGATTTTGGCACGAGCAAGGTGGGGGTTTACCTGCCGGAAATGGGACCGGGCCAGAGCGACGAATCGCGTTGGCAGTCCGCCGAGATCACGGACCGCGCGATCACAATTCCGAGCCTGAAAATAACGATCAACCGTCTTCTCGGTATCGTCACTTATTCCAACGGTACGACCGGCAAATGCCAGCGCGCCGGCAAGCCGCTGCTCTGACACTACGGGAGAACGGCGATGCACACCGGCCGATTACTGCTTTCCGTCCTCGTGCTTGCCGCATGGACCGCATCCGCGCGGGCGGAGACCTTGGAACTGTCGTGCACACTGGGAGGCGGCTCATCCGAGCATATCTCGATCAATCTGACCAATTCCACGGAATGCGATTTTTGTCCGCCTTGCACGTTATGCTATCCCGTCCGAATCACCGATCGGGCGTTCTATCTTCACAGCCGTATCGTGATCGACCGCATGAGCGGACAAATCATCTGGGTCACCGGCGCGACCGGCACCTGCACGCCGCTCAAACAACGGTTCTAGGTCACGCAGAAGGCACGAAGGGGGAAACCATGGGCTTCAATCGAGGATCTCTACCCCTGCTGGCCGCGGCGGCGTTTGTAACCGCCACATCCGCCGCAAACGCGGCGACGCTCACGGTGGTCAACAAGACCAGTTCCTATGTCACGGTATCGGTGGATGGCAATTACGGCTGTAATACCGCCGATCACACCACCTGCACGATTCCGGTATCGACCGGCCGCCATCATCTGCGCGCGGTGCGCAACGACAACGGCGCGGTAGTCGAAGAAGACGATGACATTCCGGATGCCGGCATGACCTGGACTCTGAGTGAGCAATAGCCGGGCCGATCCGGGCTGAACTGCCTTAGCAGTGGTTGACGTCGGTCGCGCAGTAATAGCCTTTGCTCTGGCTCCAGCAGCAAGTCGGCGTCGGCGCGTTGCAATAGTATTGCGTCGCGCCGCAGCGATCGGCGAGATTCACGCCGTCGCTCCGGTGCGACATGCGCAGGTGCGGCTTCGCTTCAAGCGAGGCCAGAAGCTTGGCGATGCTGTCACCCTGCGCGGCCGACGCCGCGGTCGGCGGAACCGGCGCCGCGGTTTCGCCGGCGCGCGAGATCGGCAAGGGCGCCATGACGGCCGCCAACGCGACCACCACGAGAACCGGCGAGATTTTTATCCAGCTCATCTCGACTCTCCTTTCCGTTCCGCTTTTCTGAAATTATCGTTAGTATTATATAATTAAATTGGCGGAAGATCAAAGAACGCATGATTCAAAACATGGGAGTCTATAGAACGGCCTGCCGCAGGAGTGTGCGATGCGAATGACCAATCTGGGGTTGCTGATTGCCTGCGCCGCGGCGGTCGCGGTCGCCGCCGCCGGAGCCGCGTCGGCAGGAGCAGCGACGATCGAAGGAAAATGGTGCGTGACGTCGGTTGGCCGCACATCCTTACCGTGCAACGTCGCGAACACGGGCGTTCAAATAAGCCGGGTCGGTCACAGCTGGTTCGTTTCGCAGCTCGCCTCCACCGGCGCGCCGCCGGACAAGATGGACGTCCTTGACGCCGACGATAAATCGATCGCTTTCGTCGATACCGATGAGGGCTATTTAGGCCACCCAGGTGCAACCAGCACGCGGTTTGTCTGCCAGCTAATTGACAATGGCATCCACTTAGCCTGCCAGCAGACGAGTTCAAATCCCATTCAATACAGCGGTCCTTCGGTCTTTTCCCGGACGCCCTGACGCTGCGGCGCAATCCCGCATGATCACGAATTACGTGCGGCTGACCGCGTTCCTGTGCGCCGCGGGCGCCGGCGCGGCGGCGCTGATCGGCATCGGACGGCCCTGGTTGTGGCCGGCGCTGGCTGCGGTCGCCGTTGGCTTGGCGGGCCTCGATCTTGCCGGTCATTGGCGGGGACCGGCGTGACCGCTTCCGCGTTCGATTGGCACCAAGCATTGGCAATGTTCCTCGGCGCGGGAGGCGCGGCAGCGGTCTACCTCCGCTTTCCGCCAACGAACCCGCTATATGCCGTCGTCAACCGGGCCTTCGTCGTGTTCGTCCTCGCGAGCGGCGGTCTCGCCTGGTGGCTTAGCATCGATTGGGGCGTCGCGCTGGCGCTGGCATGGACCGCGACCGCCACGCTTTTGCTGCTGGCGACCTGGCTCCTGCCCGACCGGAGCGAGCGCCCGACGATACGTGCCACCGTCGCCGCGCTGGCGGTGTTCATCGGCGGACTCGCGCTGCGGCTGTTTTAGGGCATTGCGGCCTCGCCAGCTGCGACCAGCAGGCCGCCGCCGGCATAAACCTCGTCGCTCGCCCGCGCATGCGCCAAGCACGTCGCCGCAAAGCCGAAGCGGCGGGCGCCGAGCGACGCATGCGCGGCCATGCCGAGCCCATGTGCCGCCTTGAAGCGAAACTCCTCGTGATAGATGAGCTGTTGGCGCGCCTCTTCGGCGAACGATCCGGTCTGGACAGACAGTGCCCGCGCCAAGGCCCGGTCCATGATCTCAGTCTGGCCGCGGCGACTGGCCTCCTGTGCTACGGCGACGAAATTGGCGATCCGGATATAGGCATTCTCGCCCTTGCCAGCGGTAGCGAGTGCGTCGTCGAATGCGCCCTTCGCTGCCAACGCCGCCGGCGCCGTGTCCGCATCGCCGGCGATGTCGAGCAAGCCGATCGGGCCGCCGCGCGGCGCCGGATTGTCGGCGCGCCAGGAGTCCACGACCGATCGTCCCGTCGGCGTCGCGGCTTCGACGACGCGCGGAACCAACGCCGCCAAGCCGTATGACGCCAACGCGTCCAGCAGGTCGTAGAGCGCGGGCGCCGGGCCGGCCCGCTCGTATATGCGGGCCACCTCCGCCGCACGCGCGGCACGGCGGAGAACATCGCGCACCGCCGCCTCGTCGCCGTCTCGCGCAGCGCCGGCGATGACGGCGGCATAGACCGGCGCCGCGTCCCATTGCGCCGGCGTCTCCTTCAGGTCCTGCGCCGCGAGCGCCAGCGCGCGCTCGGTCCGGCCGGCGCGCGCCAGCAATACGCCGGCCTCGCCAATGAACGAATAAGCCTCGAGCGACAAGGCGGCCGCGCCGTGCAGCAGCGCTTCGACCGCCAGATCGAACGGCGCCGCATCGGCGATCTGCGTCACGGCGCGATCCAGCGCCTCAGACCAAACCGAGGCCACGGCCGACGTCATCCGTGCGAATGCCGGTGATGGATGTCGGGATAATGCGGATGGCTGTGGACCAGCCGCGCATGAACGTGGCGATGGCTGTGCGGCTCACCCGGCGGATCGCCCGGCGCGTGGGCGTGCTGGTGATGCTCGTCGTGCCAATGCCAGTGCTCGTGCTCCATCGGCTCGTGGACGTGCTCGTGCTGATGCCGTTCGGTCAGGTGCAGCGCGACGCCCGCCGCCATGAGCACCGCCGCGGCGAGGAATGCCGGCGTCACCGGCTCGCCGAACCCGACGATCGCCAGCGCCGCGCCGACGAAGGGTGCGGTCGAGAAATACGCCATGGTGCGCGCCGCGCCGAGCTCACGCAGGGCGACGACGAAGAGGCTCAGGCTCACGCCGTAGCCAAGGAAGCCGACGATTCCGGCGATCGCCGCCGCGCCGGGCGGCGGCCAGCCACCGCCGAGCGCCAGCGCCAAGCCGACATTGACGCCGCCGGCGACCAGACCCTTGATCGCGGTGATGCGCAGCGGATCGGCGCCCGAGATCTTGCGCGTCAGATTGTCGTCGATCGCCCAGGCGAAGCACGCGCCGACGATCCACAGATTGGCCCAATCGAATCCCACCGGGCCGCCCCACGACAGCACGGCGCCGCCGGCGACCACCGCCGCCGCGCCGAGGCCGATGCGCCGGTCGACATATTCGTGAAACACCCGCCAGGCGATCGCCAGCGCGAACACGCTTTCGAGATTGAGCAGCAGCGCCGCGGTCGACGCCTCGGTCGCCGCCAGGCCGAGCATCAGCAGCACCGGACCGGCGATGCCGCCGGCGACGATGGTCACCAGCAGCCAGGGCCAGTCGGCCGGTTGCAGCTTCGCGCCGCCGGCGGCGCCGCGCCACCGCCGCACGCCTAGCACGATCGCCAACCCGACGCCCGAGCCGAGATAGAGCAAGCCGGCGAGCAGCCAGGGGCTGACCGCGCCGAGCAGCGCCTTGGCCACCGGCGTGCTGGCGCCGAAGAGCGCCGCCGCGCCGAGCGCGCTCGGCACACCGCGGCCGATTCGACGGAAAATCGTCATCGCCGAATGATATCGGCGACGCCGTCGCCTTGCGAGCCGGTCGCAAAGCGACTACCTATTGACGGCAACATGAACGACCAGATCGCCCCTGCCCTGCGCCGCGCCGAGCCCGAGGAGCGCCGTATCCGGCTGCACGGACCCGACGAATTCGCCGGCATGCGCAAGGCCGGACGGCTGGCGGCCGAGCTGCTCGACTACATCACGCCTTATGTAAAGCCTGGGGTGACCACCGGCGAACTGGACCGGCTCTGCGAGGAATTCACGCGCGATCATGGCGCAAGATCGGGACCGCTCGGGTATCGCCAGTTTCCGCGCTCGATCTGCACGTCTGTCAATCATGTCGTCTGCCACGGCATTCCGGGCGACCGCTTCCTCGAGGAAGGCGACATTCTCAACATCGACGTTACGCCCGTTGTCGATGGCTGGTTTGGCGACAGCAGCCGGATGTTCCTGGTCGGCGACAAGGTGAGCGTCAAGGCGAAGAAGCTGGTCGACGTCACCTACGAGGCAATGATGCGCGGGATTTCGGTGGTGAAGCCCGGCACGACGCTCGGCGACATCGGCCATGCCATCCAGTCCTACGCCGAGTTCCACCGCTGCTCGGTGGTGCGCGATTTCTGCGGCCACGGCATCGGCCGCATCTTCCACGACGCGCCGTCGATCCTGCATTTCGGCAAGGCGGGCGAAGGACTCGCGCTGCGCGAAGGCATGTTCTTCACCGTCGAGCCGATGATCAACGCCGGCCGCTGGGAGGTGAAAATCCTGAGCGACGGCTGGACGGCGGTGACCAAGGACAAGTCGCTGTCGGCGCAGTTCGAGCACACCATCGGCGTGACCGCGACCGGCCACGAGATCTTCACGCTGTCGCCCAAGGGCTGGACCAAGCCGCCTTACGTCTAGCTGCCGTTGCCGACGCGAAGAGCGCCGTCAGGACTGCATCGCGACGTCCGCGGGAACGGCGTACGACGGCGACACTTCGTCCCAGGCGATGCAGCTCATCATCATGTCGATGTCGGCGCCGTTGTTAGACAGCGGCACCACCAGGATCTCGCAGTTCCAGACGCGCACGTCAGTGACGTAGGCGCGCCGGGCCTTGAGCACCGGCCGGCGGGTCTTCAACACCTCGCTGAAATGCTCGGTTGCCATCGCGCTGTGCCGGCGGTCTTTCATCTCGTCGATGAAATTGCCGGTGCAGTCGCGGCCGACGCGGTCGACCACGCCGGTGCCCTGGAGCCGGAAGCGGAACCGCAGCGGGTTCTGGAAGACATCGATCAGCGAGAGGTAACCGAGCGCATAGCCGAAATCGCAGGGATCGAAATCGCGGCGCGCGGGAAATTCACGGCCGCCTCGGCGCGCTTCCCAATCGCCATAGAGGCGCTGCAACATCGGCGCCTTGAGCTCGAGCATGCGTAAATGCTAGGCGCGCGTGGTTGCCAAGAGGTGAATGGGCGCCAACAGCGGCCCGGTTCTGGCGTGGCACCGGGCTTTTCGCTAGCCTCACCGGTGATGCGGGAGCCCGCAAAACCCAAGCCGCATTATCACGGCCACCGCGCCCGGCTGCGCGCGCGGCTGCTCGAGGCCGGCGCCGACGCCCTGCCCGATTACGAGCTGCTCGAATTCCTGCTGGCCGCCGCCCATCCGCGCGGCGACACCAAGCCGCTGGCCAAGGAACTGCTGCGGCGCTTCGGCGGCCTCGCCGGCGTGCTTGGCGCATCGCGCGCGGCGCTCGAGGCGGTGCCCGGCATGGGCGGCGCGGCGGCGGCGCAGCTGCTGGCCGTGCGCGCGGCGGCGCAGCGCATGGTGCGCGGCGAACTCACGGCGCGGCCGGTGATCGGCTCGTGGGACAAGCTCGTCGATTATTGCACGACGGCCGCCGGTTTCGCCGAGACCGAGGAGTTCCGACTGCTCTTCCTCGATCGCAAGAACGGACTCATCGCCGACGAACGCCAGCAGCACGGCACAGTCGATCACGTGCCGGTCTATCCGCGCGAAGTGGTGAAGCGCGCGCTCGAGCTCGGCGCGTCGGCGATCATCATGGTCCACAACCATCCGTCGGGCGATCCGACGCCGTCGGCGGGCGACATCGAGATGACACACGCCGTCGCCAAGGCGGCCGGCGCGGTCGGCGTCACGCTGCACGATCACGTCGTGATCGGCCGCGGCAAACACGCGAGCTTCAAGAGTCTGGGGCTGCTGTAGGGGCGTGGCGCGGCCGCGCCATCAAGGCGCTGTTGCGGCCATAAACGATTGCACATCGAAGGAGTCACGCATGCAGAAACGCAAGCTCGGCAAGAGCAATTTGGAAGTCTCGGCCATCGGTCTCGGCTGCATGGGATTGAGCTTCGCTTACGGCCCGGCGGTCGACAAGGCGCAGGGAATTTCGCTTCTCCACGCCGCGGTCGAGCGCGGCGTCACCTTCTTCGACACCGCCGAAGCCTACGGTCCGTTCGCCAACGAGGAGTTGGTGGGCGAAGGGCTGGCGCCGGTCCGCGACCGCATCGTCATCGCCACCAAGTTCGGCTTCAAAAACGGCGATCCGAGTACCGGCCTGGACAGCCGGCCCGAGCGCATCCGCGCGGTCGCCGACGCTTCGCTGAAGCGGCTCCGCACCGATCGCATCGATCTGTTCTATCAGCACCGCGTCGATCCGGCTGTGCCGATCGAAGACGTGGCCGGCGCGGTGAAGGATCTGATCGCGCAAGGCAAGGTCCGGCATTTCGGAATGTCCGAAGCCGGCGCGCCGACCATCCGCCGCGCCCACGCCGTGCAGAAGGTGACCGCGTTGCAGAGCGAGTATTCACTGTGGACGCGCGAGCCCGAAGCCGAGATTCTGCCGCTGTGCGAGGAATTGGGCATCGGCTTCGTGCCTTATAGCCCGCTCGGTCGCGGCTTCCTTACCGGCAAGATTGACGCGAACACCAAGTTCGACAGCACGGATTTCCGCAACATCGTGCCACGTTTCACGCCCGCGGCACGCAACGCGAACCAGACGCTGGTCGATCGCCTGGGCCAAATCGCGGCGTACAAGCAAGCGACGCCGGCACAGATCGCACTCGCCTGGCTCCTAGCGCAGAAGCCGTGGATCGTGCCGATCCCGGGCACAACGAAGCTCAACCGGCTCGAGGAGAATATCGGCGCCGTCAAGGTTGCGCTGAGCACCGACGATCTGCGCGAGATCGGACAAGCGTTGTCGGCAATCGCGATTCAAGGCGCGCGCTATCCGGAACGACTGCAACAAATGGTCGGTCGTTGAATACGAATCGCGGCACCGCGCTCAGCGCCATACCGCCTTGCGATAGAGATGCCAGGTGGCGTGGCTGAGAATCGGAAACACCACGACCAGACCGAGCAGCAGCGGCAGCGAGCCGATCACCAGCCCCAGCGCGGTGATAACGCCCCAGGCCGCGATGGTCGCCGGGTTCTGCGTGACGACGCGGATCGACGTCGACACCGCGGTGTCGAGACCGGCATCGCGGTCGAGCAGCAGTGCGAACGACACGACGCTGATCGTCAGCACCAGCACTGCGAACACGAATCCGACGCCGATGCCGATGCCGATCATCGCCCAGCCGGCCGGCGTGGCGAAAACGTCGTGGACGAAGGCGCCGACCGAGACGGGCAGCGCGGGGCCGAGCGTCAGGCGATAGATCAGCGCCGCCGCGCCCATCCAGACGAGAAAGATCGCCAACAGCAGCAGACCCAGCATGACGATCGCGGCGAAGGACGGTGCGCGCACGACACGGAACGCCGTCGCCCAGGTGACGTCCTCGCCGCCTTCGCGCCGCCGGCTCATTTCGAGCAGGCCGACCGCCGCCAGCGGACCGAGCAAGGCGAAACCGGCGATCAACGGAAAGAGCAAAGGCAGCAGATGCGCGCCGAACACCATCCGGCCGAGCACGATGCCGGCCAGCGGATAGAACGCGCACAGGAAAATCACGTCGCTGCGGCAGGCGCCGAAATCCTCGGCGCCGCGCATCAGCGCGTCCCGCAAATCGTCCAGGCCGATGGACCGCACCCGCGGTCGCGGCGAATGCAGCGTTGCCGGAATGTGCTCAAGCGCGCGGCCGGCGGCGCCGAAGCCCGCCGCCGCATGGCGCAACTGGTCCACACCCCACTCGATCGGATTTCGGATGGTTTCCGCCACGACGTTCCTCCCGTCAGCCACGGCTACCTGATTCAAATACTAGACCGCGGCATTCGGTTCCGCCCAGATGGTGCTGCCGGGGTTTGCCCAAAGCCGCGTGACCGGCGCCCAGGTCCCGGCGGCCGGCGCAAATCGCCGCCGGCGCGTTGGCGGCCTGGCGACGCGCCCGAGCCGGTGCCGGTTCATCCGATGGTGAGTGTTCGAAGTAACCCCCTGGGTCCGGGGGGTTCCTCCGGGTCCAGCGCATTCGCGCCGGACCTTTTTTCATTGGCTCTCCGGCTCGTCTAAACGCCGCCAGCCGAGACGCAGGCACCCAACCTAACAAATAATTAAATTGTTACAACGCGTGCCTGGAATACGGTATGCCAAACAGCGGCCCGAAATAACGGTGCTGCAAGAAGAGTTGAAACAAAACGCGAGTTGGCACGTGCTCGCGACGGGAGGGAAAACAGAATTTCATCGCTGCGTCCGGACTCCGTTTGCTCGCCTGCGTGAACCGTCCCGCCCCTGTGGCGGACGGTCGCCGCTCCGGCCGCGATCTATGACTGTCGGATCCGCCTAACTCGGTCGGCTGTTCCGGCCGCGCACGGAGGCGAAACTCGGGTGCGCGCGATAAGGACCGAAGGACCAAGGGAGGAGATAAATGCGTAGAGGATTGTTAGTAGCTGCACTATTGGCGTCGACGTCGCTGGTGGCGGCGCCGGCCCTGGCGAACGGTTATCATTTCCAACGGGTCGCGACGATCCCGCTGCCGACCAAGCCGGGCCACGGTGACATCGTCACCTACGATCCGATGAACGGCATGGTCTACGTCTCTCTGGTGGACGACGGTTTGGCCGTCGTCGATACGCGGACCAACAAGGTCGTCCACGACATCAAGAACATCCCGTCGCCGAACGGCAACACCGCCGACGCCAATTACGTCTATGTCGCAGCGGCGGACGGCCCTGGCGCGGGCAAGGTCAACGCGATCGTCGTGATCAGCAAGAAGACCTGGAAAGAAGTCGGACGGGTCACCACCAAGGGCACGTCGCCCGACTGGATCCAGGTTGAGGGCAACCGGATCTACGTCGACAGCGACGACGCCAACCAGATGGAAGTCTACAGCACCGGCGAGAAGCCGAAGCTCGAGCATGTGTGGCCGCTTTTTCCGCCCAACGCCAAGGCGGGACCGGACGTCGCGACGGTCGTCCCGTCGAAACATGTGGTCTTCCAGTCGGATGATTCGTTCGTCGAGGCCGTCAACACCTCGACCGGCAAGATCGACCGTCACATGGATACCGGCGTCAAGCTGCTGAAGCACGGCGGCACCAAGGGCGAAGTGTACGACGCCAGGCATAACCGCCTGTGGGTCGCCACTACCAACAAGACACCCGGCGTGTTCGTGCTGAATCCGGAGACCCTCAAGGTCATCAAGACGATTCCGGAAAAGGGCGGCGTCGATCAGGCGGCGTTCGATCCGAAGCTCGGCTTGTTCTACACCTTCGAGGGTGGCGCCCACGGCTTCGACGTCTACAACACCAACACCATGGCGCATGTGGCCTTCGTCGAAGCCGGCGGTCCGGCTGGCCCGACCCATACGGGCGACGTCGATACGAAGACGCACATGGTCTACGCATACGACGGCAGCGGACCGTCGCTCGACGTGTTCAAGCCGGTAAAGTAAGCCGGCTTTCATGAAGTAACCCCTGGGTCCGGGGTTCCTCCGGGTCCGGCGTGTACGCGCCGGACCCCTTTTTTGTCCGGATCGCGCCGACCAACGGTGAGGTTTACCCGGTGAGGCCGGCGTGGTATCGCGTGCCGGGAGAAACCGCGCACCAATGATTCCCCGCTACAGCCGCAAGGAAATGAGCGCCATCTGGGCGCCCGAGAACCGCTTCCGCATCTGGTTCGAGATCGAGGCGCATGCCCTCGACGCCATGGCCAAGGAAGGCACGGTGCCGAAATCGGCGGCCAAGGCGCTGCGCGCGAAGGGCAAGTTCGAGATCGCCCGCATCGACGCGATCGAGCGCGAGACCAAGCACGACGTCATCGCCTTCCTGACCAATCTCGCCGAACACGTCGGCCCCGAGGCGCGGTTCATCCACCAGGGCATGACCTCGTCCGACGTGCTCGACACATGCCTCGCCGTGCAGCTGACGCAGGCCGCGGACCTCTTGCTCGCCGAGCTCGACCGGCTGCTGGCGGCGCTCAAACGCCGCGCCTTCGAGTTCAAGAAAACGCTGTGCGTCGGCCGCAGCCATGGCATCCATGCCGAACCGACGACCTTCGGCCTCAAGCTTGCCGGCCATTACGCGCAATTCGCGCGCGGGCGCGAGCGCCTCGAACGCGCCCGCGCTGAAATCGCCACCTGCAAGATCTCGGGCGCGGTCGGCACCTTCGCCAACGTCTCGCCGGCGGTGGAAGAATATGTCGCCAAGCAGCTGGGGCTCGCGCCCGAGTCGGTCTCGACCCAGATCGTGCCGCGCGACCGCCACGCGGTGTTTTTCGCCACGCTCGGCGTCATCGCCAGCTCGCTCGAGAACCTAGCGCTCGAGATCCGCCACCTGCAGCGCACTGAGGTCCGCGAGGCCGAGGAGTATTTCGCGCCCGGCCAGAAAGGCTCGAGTGCGATGCCGCACAAGCGCAATCCGGTGCTGTCGGAGAACGTCACCGGCCTGGCGCGCGTGGTGCGCGGCGCGGTGACGCCGGCGCTCGAGGACGTGGCGCTGTGGCACGAACGCGACATCTCGCATTCGGCGGTCGAGCGCGTGATCGCGCCCGACGCTACCATCGCGCTCGATTTCGCGCTGGCGCGCACGACCGAGCTGATCGAGAAGCTGATCGTCTATCCCGAGCGCATGCGCCAGAACCTCGACAGCCTGGGCGGCCTGGTGAATTCGCAGCGCGTGCTGCTGGCGCTGACGCAGGCCGGCATGAGCCGCGAAGCCGCCTATCAGGCGGTGCAGCGCAACGCCATGGCGGCGTGGCACGGCAAGGGCGCCTTCGCCGACCTGCTCACGGCCGACGCCGAGGTGACGGCGCATATCAAGCCGTCGGCGCTGGCGAAGCATTTCGACCACGCCTATCACCTGAAACACGTCGACACGATCTTCAAACGCGTCTTCGGCAAGGCGTAAACCGCGCGGCGCGTGACGCCCAATTCGGGCGCCGCCGTCTCGCCTCCTTGTCCCATGACAGGCGCAACCGTGCGCCGCGCATGGCGGCATTCCCCTACGGAATCTTTCCAGATGTATCGTATTACGATATATCAGCGCCAACATGAACGTTGACCTCCGTTCGCTCGTCGCGTGGTGCTTGTTGACGCATCGTGGTTCCTGTGGCCGGGGGCGGGTGGAATAATGATCGGCCTCCTTCTCGGTGGCGCACTCTCCGGCCTCGCACTCGGCATGATCGGTGCCGGCGGAACGATCATCGGCCTGCCGATGATCCTGTATCTCGGCGGCCCGCAAGGTCATGCGGCATTCGGCACCAACGCGTTCGGCGTTGCCAGCATCGCGGCGTTGCTGCTCCTCTGGCGTGTCGGGCGGCGCGAAATCCAGGTTGCGCCCGGCATCGCTTTCGCCCTTCCGGGATTGGCCGGTATTGCCGTCGGCGCGCATCTCGGCCTACTTTATCCGGCGCAGAAACTAGTCTTTTTCCTCGGCTTCCTGATTTTGGTCGTCGCCGCCTGGATCGGCTATCTCGGCTTGCGTCCGGCGGACGCGGATGGCGCGCCGCCGAACCGCACATCGCCCGTTGCGTGGCGTCATCTCCCTCGCCTCGTGCCGGTGGCGTTCGCGATCGGCGTCGTATCGGGCTTATTCGCCATCGGCGGCGGCTTTCTCGTCGTGCCCGGGCTGGCGCTCGCCGCGGCGATCGATCTTCGTGCCTCTGCACGCTCGTCGCTGATACCGATCGCCGCGTTCGCCGGGCTCGATGCGATCGAATACCTCAAGGCCGGGGACGTCCGGTTGGCGGCGAGCGCGCTTATGATCGCCGCCGGGGTCGTCGGTGGCGCCATCGGACTAGTGCTCGGCAGCCGTCTGTCGCTGCGGACCATCCAGCGAATCTTCGCCATTTTTCTAGCGGCGATCGCGATCTACATGGTCGCTCCCAACATCTGAGCGCCGCATCAATCCGCCGCGTGCTGGCGCGCTTTCGGGTACGCCTCGTGGAGCAATCCAGGCGCCCGATGGCGGCTGAGTGAACGCGCATCGGACGGCACCTCAGCGTGACGTTGCCGCGGGCGCAGGTCCAAAAAGAACCCCGCCGAAGCGGGGTTCACGAAGTTTCGTGCGGACAAGGAGGTCTCACACGTAACGGCAGATTTAGGTAGATAATTAGCTATAGTCAACTATATATTTTCTGGCTGCTGCATCGCATCAAAAGACCAGCTTTCGACCCTTGGTGATGACGCCCGTCCCGAGCCCGGCCAGCAGCAATTGCAACACCGGCCCGAGACGCCGGAGTTCCGCCCGGTGCGCCACCGAGAGCGCGGCCAGTCGGGTGTCGGCATCGGGTGTCAGCCGGATCAGGATCTGACGGCGGTCGACCCGGCCGGCGGAGCGCGTGACGAGGCCCTTGGCCACCAGGCGATCGACCAAGCCGACGGCGCTCGCATGGCGGATTCCGAGGCGTTCGGCCAGCGCGCCAATCGCGATCTCGTCGCGACCAGGATAGCCTTTGATTGCCAGCAGCGCCTGATGCTGCTGCGCCGTCAGATCGGCCGCCGCAGCTGCGTTCTCGCTGAAAATCAGGAAGCGGCGAAGCAGGTAGCGAAGCTCCGCCAACCGCTCGTAATCCAATTTCTCAAGCGGAGCGCCGGCCGGCGCTTTGGCGCGTAACTCTTTTGTACTCCGCGAGCGGCCCGTCCTCGATACCGCCCGCCGCTTGCGCGATGACGAACCCAACCGCACCTCGACGCGACACGTGAACTCTTCACGGCGAGGATAGCACGCATTTTCGACGAATGGCGACTACGCGAAAGCGCCGACGGAGAAGGAAGCCGACAGCCTCCTCCTCCGTCGCCGTACCGGCCTTACGCGGGCTAGCGAGCGCGCGCGCTCGACGCCGCTGCACCTCCCACGAGTTCACTCGCCTGTTTCAGCCGCGAGTTGATGGCTGGCCGCAGGATGAACCAGCCCAGCAGCACTGCCACGACATTCATCAGGCAACCTACCGTATAGACCGCGTGCCAGCTTCCCGTGCTACGCGTCAGAAGATTGCCGAACGGGATGAACAGCGAAGCACAGCCCTTGGCGGTGTACATGAAGCCATAATTTACGGTGACGTATTTGCGGCCGAAGGCGTCGCCGACGGTCGCCGCGAACAAGCTGAAGATGTCACCCCAGAACAGGAACACCAGGGCGTCGGTAATGATGAACGCGACCGGCGACGTACCAAGGAAGCCGAAGGCCGCGAGGCAGACCGCTTCAATGCCGAAAGCGATGCACATCATGTTGGCGCGGCCGATATGGTCGGAAATCCAGCCGTTGAGCGGCCGGCCGACGCCGTTGGTAATGCTGTGCAGGCTCAGCGCAAAGACGATCGCCGGCGCGGTCATACCGAGAAACGTCACAGTGGTGTTGGCGATGCCACGTTCATGCGCGATCGGCGACAACTGCGCCGCCGACATCAGGCCACCCGCCGCCACCAGGAAGAACATCGCGTACATCGTCCAGAAGATCGGCGAGCGCAGGGCCTTTTGCGGCGGCAGATCCTCGACGCCCTGACGTGTCTTCACCTTGTCCATCGGCGGCAATTCGTCCGCGCGCGGCGCCCGCATGAAGAACGAGCAGGCGACCACGACGCCGCCGAGGATGATCGAGAACACGAAGAACGTGTGCGCGTAGCCGCTCGATTGGATCATGTCCCGAATGGGCGCGACGGTAAGCGCCACGCCGGCGCCGAATCCGGCTGCGGTTAGGCCGCCGCACAGGCCACGTTTGTCCGGGAACCATTTCAGAGCGTTGCCGACCGACGTGCCGTATACCGCACCGCCGCCGATGCCCGCCAGGGCGCCGGCGATGTAGAACTCCCACAATTGGGTCGCGTTCGAATCGATGAACCAAGCCAAGAAGGTGGCAATACCGCCGGCGAGGATCATCCACTTGGGTCCAATGCGGTCGACGATCCAGCCTTCGACCGGCACCAGCCAAGTTTCGCAAAGGATGAAGAGCGTGAACGCGACTTGAATCTCGGCCTTGGACCAGCCGAACGCGTGGGTGATCGGCACGACGAACAGCGTCCAGGCATATTGCAGGTTGGCGACCGCCGACATGCAGACTATGCCGAGAACCAGATTCGTCCAGCGCGTCGCCGTGAACGACGACATACCGCCGGTGCTTGAAGCGTGTTGTGCCATGTCTTTTCCTCCCTCCCCGATGTGCGAGCAGTTCTTGTTGGTTGTCCGCCACGGCCTGCGCCGTGGCATACCTGCACATATATAGTTATGAGTGACTAATTATTGTCAACAGCCTTTGTCGCCCAGCCCAGCGTACAGCCCGGAGCCGCGATTCCGACCCCTGATCCGACCTACATCAACCGGACCCGCCCACGTACCACCCGGCTTCCGACGATCGGTGCCGCGGCACCATCGATGGCGGGTTGGCGGCACGATCGGCCCCACTTCATGGCCATAGAGCTGCGACTGCGTCGCATCCGCGCATTTTTCTCGGCCCGTACTGATCCAGATCAATGCGCGGCGCGCGTTCTTTCGCATTTTTGTTTTGCAATGCACCATTCGCCCATCGTGGCGTGATCGTTTCGTCTCTTGGGGGAGTCCGAATGACCGTCCAGCCAAAAATTCTGAACCGCGGCCTCGCGGTTGCCTTCTGCGGCGTGCTTGCGCTTTTCCTCGCCGCCCCGCAGGCCAATGCGCTGCCGAGCTTCGCGCGCCAGACCGGCCAGCAATGCGCCGCCTGCCACAACGGCTTTCCCGAGCTGACGCCCTACGGTCGATTGTTCAAGCTCAACGGCTACGTGTTCGGCGGCGGACAGTCGAATCTGCCGCCGCTCGCCGCGATGATCGTCGAAGACTACACCCATACGCAGGCCGGCCAGTCCGGCGGCGCCAAGGCGCATTACGGGCCCAACAACAATTTCTCGCTGAACGCCGCGAGTCTCTTCTACGGCGGCCGCATCCTCGGCGATTACGGCCTCGGCGCCTTCGCGCAGGTCACCTACAACGATCCGTCGCGCAACTTCCACTGGGACAACACCGACGTCCGCTGGGCGCATGCGATGACGATCTACGGCGACGAGACCGTGTTCGGCGTCAGTCTCAACAACAACCCGGGGATATCGGACGTCTGGAACACGACCCCGGCATGGCGGTATCCCTTCCAAAGCTCCAGCTTGACGTCGCCTCCGGGAGCCACGCTGATGATCAGCACCTACGGGCAGCAGGTCCTCGGCGCGAGTGCCTACGTATTCTGGAATCGGCTAGTTTATGCCGAAGCCGGCGCCTACCACACGCTGCCGCCGGATGTCATTTCCGCCCTTGGCATGACGGAGAACGGCAGCGATTCGTTTAGCGGGTTGGCGCCGTATTGGCGCCTGGCGTTCCAGCCGCAATGGGGCCCGAATTCGCTCGAGGTCGGCACGTTCGGCATGGAGGCAAACATCTATCCCGGGCGCGTGCACGGATTCGGCACCGACGACAAGACCGATCTTGGCTTCGATGTGCAGTATCAGTATCTGACCGATGCGCACAGCGTTTCAGCCCAGGCGTCCTGGATCAGCGAGCACCAGCATTTGAATTCGACGTTCACCCGGAACAACTCGAGCAATCTGAACGACCAATTGCATAGCTTCAACTTGAAGACCACCTATTCGTACGAGCAGACCTATTACGCGACATTGGCCTATTCGCGCATCCAGGGCTCGGGCGATCCTGGTGTCTACTCGTCATCATCACGCCTCAGCAGTCCAAACAGCGACTGGTGGACGATCGAGGGCGACTACATGCCGTTCAACCACGGTGGACCGAGCTTCTGGCCGTGGCTCAACATGAAGCTCGGATTGCAGTATATCTGGTACACGAAGTTCAACGGCGCGACGAACAACTACGACAACAATGGACACAATGCGGCCGACAACAACACGCTGTATGCTTTCGCATGGTTCGCATTCTGAGCGCGGGGGAGAGAACGACATGACAACCAAAACCGA
This sequence comes from Alphaproteobacteria bacterium, assembly GCA_028871455.1. GTDB lineage: Bacteria > Pseudomonadota > Alphaproteobacteria > ATCC43930 > CGMCC-115725 > REEB95. The sequence continues at coordinate 25,965 of JAGWNF010000003.1, read as the reverse complement.
CCGTCCGCGCGTGACGCATGGAATTGTTCGCTGGGTGCTCGGCGTTCCGCTGGCGCTGACACTGGTGGCCTGCAACACCACCAGCACCAGCCAGCCCGCCGGCCAGCCTTCGGCCGAACAGGAGCAATCGGTCGTCGAAGGGACGGTGCACGTCTGCACGTCGTGCCATGGCTTCAACGGCCGCAGCACGTCGCCGACCTTCCCGAACCTCGCCGGCCAGCAGAAGGACTACATCATCGCGCAGTTGAAGGCGTTCCGCGATCACACGCGCGCCGATCCGCACGCGCACACCTACATGTGGGGCATGGCGGCGACGCTCAGCAACCCGACGATCGACGGCATCGCCCAATATTTCTCGTCGCAGGCGCCCGCGCCCGGGACGCCGGGCGACCCGGCGCTTGTCGCCGAAGGCCAGACGATCTTCAAGAACGGCATTCCGGACCAAAAGGTGCCGGCATGCCAGGTGTGCCATGGCGCCATCGGCCAGGGTAACGCGATCATTCCGCGTCTCGCCGGCCAGCATCCGGGCTACATCGTGGATCAGCTCAGCAACTTCGCGTCGGGCGCGCGCGCCAACGACATCATGCACCGGAACGCGAAGAACCTGACGCCGGAGGAGATCCAGCAGATCGCGGCCTATGTCGGCTCGCTCTAGCGGGCGGATCGCGGCTGGTTCGCAGATCCCACGCGGTGGACCTCACGGTCCGCCGCGTGGGCTCGTACTGTTCGCCGCAGGCGCGAGTTCCGGCCCGGCTGCCACCTAGAACTCGCTGAATTCGCACATCGAATCGGAATTGGCTGCGACTTTTCGCTGCACCAAATTCACGTTCCACGACGCCATATGAGCCTCGGTACGCGGGATCGGCAGGCGACGCAGCATGGAACGCAGCGAGTAAAAATCGCGCTGTAGCCTTTTCACCTGGGAAACGAGCTCGTCCGCTGACATCCGCAGCGGCTGGAAATGACAGCGCACGCCGGGCCAGCGCTCCATGTTGGCTTCGTCGACCAGCCGGCCTTCCGCCTTCATGCGCTCGTAGAGCGGCGTACCGCGAAGCGGGACCATGATATTGAAGTAGGCCGCATCGACCTTGTGCTCGTCGAGGAACCGCAGGGTCGCGTCGAAGACCCCCGGCTCGTCGGTGTCGGCGCCAAAGACGAAATTGAACGAATAGCTGATATTCCGTTGCCGCAGATTGCGAACTACATCGCGATAACTGCTCGCCTGGTTGAACCGCTTGTTCATGGACGTGAGCGTGTCCTGGGAGATGCTTTCGATTCCCATGTTGACGTGCAGCAAGCCGGATCGCTTCGCCAAATCCAGGAACTTCGTGTCGAGACAGAAGTGAGACGAGAACAAGGCCGACCAGCGCACCCGCAACGGAACGAGCGCCTCCAAGAATTCCATCGTGCGCGCTTTGTTGCCGACGAACTGGCTGGCGGCGAAGAAGATGTGCCGGCTTCCGCAGCGCTCGATTTCGGCAATGACGTCGTCGACCGGCCGGTAGCGGTAACCATGGTCGCCGTTGAGCCGGCGCTCGGCGCAGAAGTCGCAGGTGTAGGGGCATCCGCGCGAATACTGGATCACGAACGGCCGGTAGAAAACGTAATGCGTCGGATTCAGCAAGTCCCAGCGCGGCGGCGGCATCCCCGAGAGATCGGCGGCGTCATCCCGGCGATAGAACGTCTTGAGCCTCCCGGCCGCGGCGTCCTCGAGCATCCGCGGAAAGACCCCCTCGGCTTCGCCAATGCACACGGCATCGGCGTGGTCGGCCATCTCCGGCGCATGGAAGGTCGCGTGCGGTCCACCCATCAGGACCCGAACCCCGCGTGCCCGGAACCGGTCGGCGATTTCGTAGGCGCGGAGCGACGTGACGGTCCGCGCCGTGATCGCGACCGCGTCCACAGCGGTCGCGTCGTCCACTTCCTCGACCGCGTCGTCGACCAGCCTCACTTTCCAGCCGGGCGGCGCCAGCGCCGCGAGATAGGGCATGACCGCGCCGACCAGCTTGCGTTTGCGGATGCGATACGGAACCCGCCGCTCCGGCGAGCGATAGCCCGTCGCCTGGACGATCAGGAGCGTCGGCACGGCGCTTCGTTCCGCAACCCGGTTGCCGCACTCGCTGCTTCGTCGAGCGGCGTCAACGACGCATCGTGATCGGACGGCAATGGCTGCTCCAAATCGTCCTCTGGCCGAGCGCGCAATCATAGGATCAAGCCGCGCGGCCGGGGCGGAGACCGAATGCCGCGGCGTCAATTCATTCTAGCAATCATTCACGATTGCCGCGACGCGGCGACGCGATCGATCGGCTTGCGCTCCGGTGGCGTGAGTCGGCGAGACCGATTGTCGCTGCGTCAAATCTTTGCCTTGCACCGGCATCGAGCGCACCGCTAGCTCATGCGGTCTCGCAGCCACCGGTGCGAACCTGCGCCGGCGTCGAAATGGCGCGCCAGTCGGGAGGTCGTTTGTCCACCCTGCTCTCCGAGAACCGGCTGGTTCGCCGCATTGCCGTGGTGCGGCCCCCGATGCCGGCGCGCCACCTGCCGACGCGAGCGCAGCTGCGCTCGGCATCGCTCCGCTTCGCGCTCACCTCCGTGCCGATGGTGCTCGTTGACACGGCACTGGCCACGTTGGCGCGCGTGATGGCGCGCCGTCATCCCGGCCTTGTCGCGCGGTTGGCGGCGAGCGCCGGCGCCAAAATCCTCATCGAATTTTCCGACGCGCCGTGCGCACTCTTGCTGGTCATCGAGGAGGCACCGAAGCCGCCGACCTTGCGGCTGGCGACGGGCGTGGATCGCAAGACGGCGACCGCGACCGTCGCCGGACGAGTCGATCGGCTGATGGACCTTCTGGACGGTCGCGTCGACGGCGACACCATGTTCTTTTCGCGCGATCTGTTCATCGATGGCGACACCAGCGCCATTCTCCTCCTCCGCAACGCGCTCGACAGCGAGGAGGTCGATCTTTTCGACGATGCGCTCGATCTGCTCGGACCGTTCTCGCGGCCGGCGCGGCGCGTCCGTCGTCACATTGCGGCGCTCGCTCAGGGCATGGAGCGTCGACGCCGCCCACGACCACCGCGGCTTCGTGCCGCGGTCGTCGAGGGCAGCGGCCGCAATGGCGAGCTCTGACGCATGGAACTTGTCTGTCCCGCGGGAAATCCGGCTGCCCTGCGCGCCGCCGTCGAGGCCGGCGCCGACTCGGTCTATGTCGGCTTTCGCGATGAGACCAACGCGCGCAATTTTCCCGGCTTGAATTTCAGCCCGGACGAGCTCCGCGCCGGTATCGCACTCGCGCATGCGGGCGGATGCAAGGTTTATGTCGCGATCAACACCTTTCCCCGCGCCGGCGCGGAGGACATCTGGCACCGCGCGGTCGCGAACGCGGTCGATCTCGGTGCCGACGCGGTCATTCTCGCCGATATCGGACTGCTCGAGCATACGGCGCGGCGGTTCCCCAAGCTCAGAATCCACCTGTCGGTGCAGGCGGGCGCATCGCACGCCGAGGCGATCGCCTTCTATGCCGAAGCCTTCGGTGTACGCCGCGTGGTGCTGCCGCGGATGCTGACGGTCGCCGACATCGCCGCGCTCAACCGCGCGATCAGCGTCGAAACCGAAACCTTCGCCTACAGCATCATGTGCCCGATGGCGGAAGGACGCTGCGCGCTTTCGGCCTATGTCACGGGCGAATCGGCCAACGCCGCCGGCGTGTGCTCGCCGACGAGCCAGGTGCGGTACGGCCGCGACGGCGATGACGTCATCACCCGGCTCGGCGGCTCGATCATCAACCGCTTCGGCCCGGGCGAGACCGCCGGCTATCCCACCTTGTGCAAGGGGCGGTTCGTCGCGAACGGCGAGGCCGGCTACCTGTTCGAGGAGCCGGCGAGCCTTAACACCGTCGCGATCCTGGGCGAATTAAAGGCCGCCGGCGTGACCGCGCTCAAGATCGAAGGACGGCAACGCGGCCGTGCCTATATTGCCAACGCAGTTGCGTCGTTCCGGGCCTTGCTCGACGCGCTCGAGCGGGGTCAGCGGCTGCCGGAGGCGGCGATCCGGAATCTCGACCAGACCGCTGAAGGACGGCGCCTGAGTGCGGGCGCCTACGAGCGGAGGTGGCGGTGAAGGTGCGGCTCACGCTCGGCCCGGTGCTCTTCAACTGGCCGCCCGAGCGATGGCGTGATTTCTATTTTCGGGTCGCCGATGAGGCGGACGTCGACACCGTCTATGTCGGCGAAGTCGTCTGTTCCAAGCGGCAGCCCTTCTTCGCGCCGCATCTTGCGACCGTGATCGATCGTCTGCGCGCAGCCGGCAAGGAGATCATTTATTCGAGCCTCGCGCTCGTCGCCAACGAACGCGATGCCCGCGAGATGCACGCCCTGGGCGCAAGCGACGGCTTTACCGTCGAGTTGAACGATATCGGCCTTCGGCGCGCGGTCGCCGGAGCACCGCATATCATCGGACCGCTGATCAACGTCTATAACGAAAGTACGCTCGCCTATCTGGCCGCCAACGGCGCGGTGCGCGCGTGCCTGCCGCCGGAGCTGCCGCTCAACAGTATCGCCGCCCTTGCGGCGACCAAGACGATCCCGATCGAGGTATTTGCGTTCGGCCGCATGCCGCTCGCCATTTCGGCGCGCTGCTTCCACGCGCGCGCCCATCATTTGCACAAGGACGGCTGCCAGTTCGTCTGCAGCAACGACCCCGACGGGCTCGTTGTCGAAACCCTCGATCGCAAGCCCTTCCTCGCGGTGAACGGCATGCAGGTGCTGTCCTACAGCTCCTGCAATCTGCTGGGCGAACTCGCCGCCTTGCGCAAGGTCGGCGTCAACTGGTTTCGCCTCTCGCCGATGTCGGCCGACATGGTCGCGGTGGCGCGGATCTTCCGCGACGTGCTCGAAAGGCGCCGCACAGCCATCGACGGCGCGGCCCGGCTAGCGGCGTTGTTGCCGGGCGTTGCGCAATCGAACGGCTTCGTCCGGGCGCGCGAAGGACGCGCCTTCGTGCAAGAGCCGGTCGCGTCAGTGTGAATCGGCGCCCCGGCCCACTGCGGCAGCGCTAGCGCGGGACGCCGAGCTGCTTCTTGGCCTCGGCGAGGCAGCGGTCGAGTTCGAGCCGGATGCGCGCGGCATCGAGCGCGACGGCGACGCCCTTCGCCTTGAAATCGGCGTCGATCTTGGCGAGCACGGCGTCGTCGCCATGCTTGCCGAAGGCGGCGGCGATCAGCTCGCGCGCGTAGTTCTCGGCGGCCTCGCCCTTAAGGCCGAGCTCGCCCGCCGCCCATAGCCCGAACAGATGGTTGCGCCGGGCGCGCGCCTTGAAGGCGAGTTCCTGCTCGACATGGAACTTCGCCTCTTCGCCTTTTTCGCGTTCTTCGAACGTGCTCATGCAGCGAAGTGTAGACCACGTTTTCGCGCGTCACGCAACGGCACACGCGGTTGCGGCGGCGCGGCGCCCTACCCAAATCGCCCGTCCCGGTCCATCATCGCGGCCGCATGTGCACTTTCGTCATCCTGCGCCGGCCGGGACACGACTGGCCGGTGCTGGTCGGCGCCAACCGCGACGAGATGATCGGCCGGCCGTGGCGGGCGCCGGGACGGCATTGGCCCAACCGGCCCGAGGTTGTCGCCGGCCTTGACGAACTTGCCGGCGGCTCGTGGTTCGGCATCAACGATCATGGCGTGATCGCCGGCATCCTCAACCGCTTCGGCTCGCTCGGCCCGGCGCCGGGCATGCGCTCGCGCGGCGAGCTGGTGCTTGAGGCGCTCGACCACGCCGACGCCGCAGCGGCGGCGCATGCGCTGGCCAATCTCGACCCCAAGGCCTATCGCACCTTCAACCTGGTCCTCGCCGACAATCGCGAGGCATTCTGGCTGAAGCACGCCGATCCGTCGGGCGCACAGCCGATCGAGCTGCGCGGGATCGAGTCCGGCCTGGCGATGATCGCCGCCGGCGACCTGAACGACTCGACGCCGCGCCTCGAGCGCTACCGGCCGCTGTTCGAGCGCGCCGAGGCACCCGATCCAGCGGACGGCGATTGGTCGAGCTGGGAGAAACTTCTTGCCGACGACCGGCCCGATCCGGCGGACGGCACCGCCAATTCGATGCGGTTCCTGACGCCCGAAGGCTTCGGCACGGTGTCGAGCGCGCTGGTCGCATTGCCGGCGCCCGGCATCCGGCGCAAGCCGGCGTTCCGTTTCGCCGCCTGGCAGCCGAAGCCGACGTCCTGGGGCGCGATCGAGATTTAGAAACCGCCACCACGCAACGCCTTGTTCCGGCGCGACGATTTGCCCTGAAAAAGCTGTGGTCGACTCGGACAAACGCGGCCGGCGGCGTTGGCGCGGCGGGCGGCGCTTGCTATATAAGGTCTCGCCTCCTTTTCTCCCCGCCGAGGCCGCCATGACGCGACGCAAGCAAGTCTACGAAGGCAAGGCCAAGGTGCTGTTCGAGGGCCCCGAGCCCGGCACCCTGGTGCAGTACTTCAAGGACGACGCCACCGCCTTCAACAACCAGAAGAAGGGCACGATCACCGGCAAGGGCGTGCTCAACAACCGCATCAGCGAGTACCTGATGCTGCGCCTCGCCGACATCGGCATTCCGACGCATTTCGTGCGCCGGCTCAACATGCGCGAGCAACTCGTCAAGCAGGTGCAGATCATACCTATTGAAGTCGTCATTCGAAATGTCGTCGCCGGCTCGCTCGCCAAGCGCTTCGGCCTCGAGGAAGGCGCGCCGCTGCCGCGCTCGATCGTCGAGTACTATTACAAGAAGGACGAGCTCGGCGATCCGATGGTGTCGGAGGAGCACGTCACCGCCTTCGGCTGGGCCTCGACCCAGGACCTCGACGACATCATGCAGCTGTCGCTGCGCGTCAATGACTTCCTCACCGGCCTGTTCCTCGGCATCGGCATCCGGCTCATCGACTTCAAGCTCGAATTCGGCCGGCTCTACGAAGGCGAGGAGATGCGCATTGTGCTGGCCGACGAGATCAGCCCCGACAATTGCCGGCTGTGGGACCTCAAGACCAACGAGAAGCTCGACAAGGACCGCTTCCGCCGCGATCTCGGCAAGGTCGAGGAGGCCTACCAAGAGGTCGCCCGCCGGCTCGGCATTTTGAACGAGGGCGTGCCGGGCGATGTGCGCGCGCCGCAGGCGGTGCACTGACGGTGAAGGCGCGCGTCCAGATCATGCCCAAGGCGGGCGTACTCGATCCGCAGGGCAAGGCGATCTCGCACGCCCTCGCTTCGCTCGGCTTCCAGGGCGTCGGCGAGGTGCGCCAGGGCAAGGTCATCGACCTCGATCTGGCCGAGAGCGATCCGGCCAAGGCCAAGCGCGCGGTCGAGGCAATGTGCGAGAAGCTGCTCGCCAACACGCTGATCGAAAGCTATCGGGTCGAGATCCAGGGTTAGTCGTCACCGACGCGGTGGGTCAGCGCGCCAGCGACTGGCGCGCGTAGATCAGCAGCACGAGCACGATGAGCGTCAGGGCCCAGATCACCAAGTAGGTCATATTCGCCCGCCGCGCCTTCTCCTTCGCCCACCAGGTGCGTGGTCGGATGCCGCGCAAGAGAAAGACGAGCTTGCTCGCCAGATTGAGGCACACGACGTTGACGGCGAGCAGCAGCGCCGCGCCGGCGGCGAGATCGAAACGGCCGTGGCCGATCGTCAGACCCAGGGCCGCCGCCGGCGGCAAGAGCGCGACGGCCACCATCACGCCGACCAGCACGCTCGGCAGCCCGGTCGTCAGCGACAGCACCGCGGCGGCGCCGGCGGCGAGCGCCAGGGCAATCGAGCTGGGGCCGACGTCGGTCCGCGTGAGGAGCTCGGCGCTGACGACGGGGAACGGCCAGAGCGCGCCGAGCACGATCGAGAGGCCGATCGCCAACGCGATGCCGACCGCTCCCGTCGTTATCGCCTTGCGGACCAGTGCCGCATCGCCCAGCGCGGTGCCGAGCGCGAGCGCAAGATTGGGACCGAGCAGCGGCGCGATCACCATGGCGCCGATGACGACGGCGACGTTGTTCTCGACCAAACCGATCGCGGCGACGACGGTCGACAGCGCCACCAGCACCAGATAATTGAGGTCGAGGCGCACGTCCTTCTCGACCGCGTTATAGAGCACCTCGCGTGCGGTCGGCGCCGACGGCTTCTTCTTATCCTCGGCTTCGGGCCTGTGCGGGAGCGCGGCTTCGACCGGCAGCACGAGGATGCGCGCGTTCACCTGACTGCCGATGACGACCTGCAGCTTGTCGAGGATCCTTTGCAGCGACCCGTCGGCGACCAACAGGCGCATGGTCCGCCGCTTGTCCGGTCCCGCCGGACCGACATGGAGATCTTCGACTTCCGGCAGTTTAGCGACGCCGGCGACCGCGTCCGTGAGCGCCGCGTCGGCGATAACTTCGACGAGCTTCATGGCCCCCCTGCGACCCCAGCGTTCGGCAAGCGCCGGGAACGGCATGACAGCCTAGTGACCGACGGCCACGCCGGCCAGTGCCTCTATGGCAAAAGCCCAGTTCGGGCCGACCGCGAGCCTTCGCATTGAGGCCAAGCCCGATTTTTGCAAGGCTGCGCACATGAATGGAGCCCTTTCCGGCAAACGCATCGCGGTGCCCGAAAGCCGCGAGCTCGACCTCTTCGCGCGCATGCTCGAGGAAGAAGGCGCCGAAACCCTGCGCTGTCCGCTGGTGGCGATCCGCGACCTCGACGATCCGGCGCCGGTCGAGGCCTGGCTCCGGCGGCTGATCGCCGGCCGTTTCGACGACCTGATCCTGCTGACTGGCGAAGGACTGCGCCGTCTGGTGGGCGTCGCGCGGCGCACCGGCATCGAAAGCGAGACCGTCGCGGCGCTCGCCCGGCTGCGCACCATCACCCGCGGGCCGAAGTCGGTGCGGGCGCTGCGCGAGCTCGGCCTCAAGGCGGGATTGAGCGCCGCCGAGCCGACGACATCCGGCATCATCGCCGCGCTCCGCGCCGAAAATCTCAAGGGCCGCAGCGTCGGCGTGCAGCTCTATCCCGGCAATCCCAATCCGGCGCTGCTCGATTTCCTGGCCGAGGCCGGCGCCACCGCCGATCCGGTGCTGCCTTATTGCTATGCATCGGACGCGGAGACCGAACGCGTGGTCGATCTGATCGCCGCAATGGCGGCCGGCCGGCTCGACGCCATCGCCTTCACCAGTTCGCCGCAGCTCGAACGCATCGCCGAGGTCGCGCGCACACGCGGCCTCGAGGCACAGCTGTGCGACGGCTTCGCGCGCACGCCGATCGCCGCGATCGGTCCCATCGTGACCGCCGCGGTCGAAAAGCTCGGCGGCCGCGTCGCCATCGCGCCGGCCGGCGGCTCGTTCCATCTCAAGCCGCTGGTCGGCGCCATCGTCGTCGCGCTTGGCGCCAAGGCACGCGTGCAATAAAACTGAAATCCCGGCGTCACAATCGCCGTCGATTTTTTCAGATCTATTGCAGCTGCGGCAAAAAATCGTGCAACAAAATCCGGAGGGCGCCGTCTATTCAGGAAGAATTAGCGGATCGGGCTCTAGCGTCTGGTCCGTCATCAACGGACCGCCAATGCTTGCGCCGTCTCCCGTCTCCGCCGCATCGGATGTCGCCGATCATGCCGGTCTGGCTGACCTGCTGCTCGACGTCGCGCCGGTGCCGCCGGAGACGACCAGCGCCGACGTCTACGCGCGCTTTCGCGGCGATGCCGAGCTGATCTCGATCCCGGTCGTCGCCGGCGACAGGCCCGTCGGCCTGGTTTATCGCACCATCTTCATGGCGAGCCTGGCGCACAAATACGGCAACGCGCTCTACGCCGACAAGCCGGTGACGCATCTGATGGACGCGCAGCCGCTGATCGTCGATCACGCCGTCAGCGTCGACGAGCTCGAGGCGACGATCGCCCGCGAGAAGCCGTCGGCGCTGCGGAGCGGCTTCATCGTCACGCGCGACGGAAGCTATGTTGGCGTCGCCAGCGCGCTGTCGCTGCTGCGGCTCAGCATGGCGCGCACCCAGCGCCGTAACCGCGAGCTCGAGGAGGCGCGCAGCCGCGCCGAGGCGGCGAACGAGGCCAAGTCGCAGTTCCTCACCATCATGACGCACGAGCTACGGACGCCGCTCAACGCCATCATCGGCTTCACCGACCTGATGCAGAACGGCACCTTCGGCAAGATCGAGCCGCCGCGCTACCGCGACTACCTCACCGACATCAACAACGCCGCCAACCAGCTTCTCGCCATCATCAACGACGTGCTCGACATGGCCAAGATCGAGCAGGGCAAGATGAAGTTGCAGGAAGAGCCGGTCGACCTCAAGGCGCTGATCGACACGGCGCTGCGCGTGGTGGGCGAGCGCGCCCAGGCGGCGCAGCTGTCGCTCACCGGCGAGGCGCCCGACGTGACGGTGACGCTCAAGGCCGACGCGCGGGCGCTGCGCCACATCCTGCTCAACCTGCTGTCGAACGCGGTCAAGTTCACGCCGGCGGGCGGCGAAATCGTGGTGCGGCTGAACCTTCGGCCGACCGGCGGTGTCGAGCTGATCGTCGCCGACACCGGCATCGGCATGACGGCCGGACACGTCGCGGTGGCGCTGACGCCCTTCGCCCAGGTCGAGAACGCCTATACCCGCAAGTACGAGGGCACCGGCCTGGGCCTGCCGCTGGTCAAGTCGCTGGTCGAGCTGCACGGCGCCGAGCTGGCGATCGACAGCCGCCTCGGCGCCGGCACGGCGGTGCGCATCCGCTTCGCCGCCGAGCGCGTGCTCGAGCCGGCGCTGCGGCCAGCTCTCGCCCGCGCGTCGTAAAGCCGCGCCCGAGTCGTCGGGCCGGCGGCCTTGATCGGCCGGCCGGCGCGGGCTATCTCAAGAGCGTATTCCGGGCCCGAGGCAGTCCATGCAAGCCGCGATCATCCTGTTCCCCGGCTCGAACCGCGAGCAGGACGTGCACGACGCGCTCAGGCGCGCCACCGGCAAGGAACCGCTCAGAATCTGGCACCGCGACAGCGACCTGCCCAAGGCCGACCTGATCGTCATTCCCGGCGGCTTTTCCTACGGCGACTATCTGCGCTGCGGCGCCATGGCGGCGCATTCGCCGATCATGCGCGAGGTCAAGGCGCGCGCCGACAAGGGCACGCCCGTGCTCGGCATCTGCAACGGCTTCCAGATCATCACCGAGGCCGGACTGCTGCCGGGCGTGCTACTCACCAACCAGACGCTGCGCTTCCACTGCAAGGACGTGCATCTGCGCGTCGAGACCAGTCAGAGCGTCTACACCCGGCGCTACAACGCCGGCCAGGTGATCCGCGTGCCGGTAGCGCATCACGACGGCAACTATTTCGCCGATGCCGACACACTCGACCGGCTCGAGGGTGAAGGCCGCGTCGCCTTCCGCTATTGCAGCGCGGACGGCGAGATCACCGACGACGACAACGCCAACGGTTCGGCCCGCGCCATCGCCGGCATCCTCAACGAGCAGCGCAACGTGCTGGGATTGATGCCGCATCCCGAGGATGCGACCGATCCGCTCCTGGGCTCGACCGACGGCCAGGGCTTCTTCGCCTCGCTTGCCGAGGCGCTGGCGTGAATCCCGACACCGGCGCCGACGCCGCGACCATCGACCAGGCGCGGCAATTCGGCCTGGCCGACGACGAGTTCAAGCGCGCCTGCCGCATCATGGGCCGCACGCCCAACTTCACCGAGCTCGGCATCTTCTCGGTGATGTGGTCGGAGCATTGCTCCTACAAGTCATCGAAGGTGTGGCTCAAAAAATTGCCGACCACCGGCCAACGTGTCATCTGCGGGCCGGGCGAGAACGCCGGCGTCATCGACATCGGCGACGGCGACGCGGCGATCTTCAAGATGGAGAGCCACAACCATCCGTCGTTCATCGAGCCCTATCAGGGCGCGGCGACCGGCGTCGGCGGCATCCTGCGCGACGTCTTCACCATGGGCGCGCGGCCGATTGCCAATCTGAACGCGCTGCGCTTCGGCAGCCCCGACCATGCCAAGACCCGGCACCTGATCGACGGCGTGGTGCGCGGCATCGGCGGCTACGGCAACTGCGTCGGCGTGCCGACGGTCGGCGGCGAATGCAATTTCCATCCGAGCTACAACGGCAACATCCTGGTCAACGCCATGACCGTGGGATTGGCCCGCGCTGACCGCATCTTCTATTCCAAGGCGACGGGACCGGGAAATCCGGTGATCTATGTCGGCGCCAAGACCGGCCGCGACGGCATCCACGGCGCCACCATGGCCTCGGCCGAGTTCAGCGAGGATAGCGAGAGCAAGCGGCCCACCGTGCAGGTCGGCGACCCGTTCACCGAGAAGCTTTTGATCGAAGCCTGTCTCGAGTTGATGGAGAGCGACGCCATCGTCGCCATCCAGGACATGGGCGCGGCGGGACTCACCTCTTCTTCCGTCGAGATGGCCGGCAAGGGCGGCCTCGGCATCGAGCTCAATCTCGACCGGGTGCCGACGCGCGAGGAGAAGATGAGTCCCTACGAGATCATGCTATCCGAAAGCCAGGAGCGCATGCTGATGGTGCTGAAGCCGGAGCGCGCCGAACTCGCGCGCCGTATATTCGAGAAATGGGAGCTCGATTTCGCCGTCATCGGCCGCGTCACTGACACCGGAAGGCTGGTGCTGACCATGCACGGCCGCACCGTCGCCGACATGCCGGTCGGGCCGCTGGTCACCGAAGCACCTTTATATGAACGGCCGTGGACGCCCTCGCCTGCCCTGCCCGAGCTGGCGGCGACGAGCGTCGCGGCGCGCGAGCCGATCGCCGCGCTCAAGGCGCTGATCGCCTGTCCCGATCTGGCGTCGAAGCGCTGGATCTGGGAGCAGTACGACCATCTGGTGATGGGCCACACCGTGCAGCGGCCGGGCGGCGACGCGGCCGTGGTGCGCCTGCCCGGCCGCCAGAAGGCGCTGGCGATCGCCACCGATTGCACGCCGCGCTACTGCGCCGCCGATCCGAAGCGCGGCGGCGCCCAGGCGGTGGCCGAGAACTGGCGCAATCTCACGGCGGTGGGAGCGACACCCCTCGCCGTCACCGACAACATGAATTTCGGCAATCCCGAGCGGCCCGAGATCATGGGACAGTTCGCCCAGAGCGTCGAAGGCATGCGCGAGGCGTGCCTGGCGTTGGACTATCCGGTCGTCTCGGGCAACGTCTCGCTCTACAACGAGACCAACGGCAGCGGAATTTTACCCACTCCTGCAATAGGCGGCGTCGGGCTGCTCGACGACGCGGCGAAAGCCGCTACCCTCGCCTTCAAGCGCGAGGGCGAGATCGTCGTCGTCATCGGCGAGACCACGGGCTGGCTCGGCCAGTCGCTCTACCTGCGCGAGCTCTTCGGCCGCGAGGAGGGAGCGCCGCCGCCGGTCGACCTCAAGGCCGAGCGCCGCAACGGCGATTTCGTCCGCGCGCAGATTGTGGCCGGCGCGGTGACGTCGTGCCACGACGTGTCGGACGGCGGGCTCCTTGTCGCACTTGCAGAAATGGCCATGGCCGGCGGCATCGGCGCGACGCTATCGGCGCCGCAGGACCGACCGGCGCACGCCTTCTGGTTCGGCGAGGACCAGGCGCGCTACGTGGTGACCTGCCGCGCGCCAGACGCGTTGCTCCAGGCGGCGCAAAAGGCCAATGTCCCCGCCCGCATTGTGGGCAAGACCGGCGGTGCCGCGTTGACTCTCGCCGGAGGCAATGCCATATCCGTCGCGGAGCTCAAACGCCTCAACGAGGCGTGGCTGCCCGCCTATATGGCGCAATAGGAATACGGATGGCGCTCGACGCGGCGACGATCGAAAAGCTGATCAAGGACGGCCTGCCCGGCGCGCACGTCACCATCGAGGATCTGCGCGGCGACGGCGACCACTATGCCGCGTATGTCGTCGCGCCCGCCTTCAAAGGCAAGACGCGGGTGCAGCAGCACCAGATGGTCTATGCTGCGCTCCAGGGCCGCATGGGCAACGAATTGCACGCGCTGGCGCTCCAAACCAGCGCGCCCGAGAATTGACCGTTTTCACTCGCGAGGATCGCATGACCACCGACGCCGTCGTCTCCGACCGCATCAAGCAGGACATCGCCGACAATTCCGTCGTGCTCTTCATGAAGGGCACGCCGGTGTTTCCGCAATGCGGCTTCTCCGCCCGCGTCGTGCAGATCCTCACGCAGCTCGGCGTGAAGTTCAAAGGCGTCGACGTGCTCGCCGATCCGGCGATCCGCCAGGGCATCAAGGATTTCTCCAACTGGCCGACGATTCCGCAGCTCTACGTCAAGGGCGAGTTCGTCGGCGGCTGCGATATCGTCAGCGAGATGTACGAGAACGGCGAGCTCAAGCAGGTGCTCGCCGACAAGGGCGTCGCGACGCGCGCCTGAACATCGGATTGCGGATCAGGGACATGCGACGAATTCTGTTCTCACTGGCGGCGGCAGCGCTGGCGGCGGCGCCGGCCTGGGCGCAGGTGCCAACCAAGGATCAGGCGGCGGCCGAATGCGCCAGCCCGCATCCCAGCCTGGCCATCGCCGGCTGCACGCGGATCATCCAGACCCAGCACGAGACCAAGGATATGCTGGCCTACGCCTACAACAACCGCGCCTGGGCCTATCGCGCGCTCGGCAAGGACCAAGAAGGCCTGCGCGACGTCAACATGGCGCTGCTGCTCGAGCCGAAGAATGCCGCCATCATCGAGACCCGCGCCGAGATCTACGAGAAGCTCAAGGAGCGCGACAAGGCGATCGCCGACTACCGCGAGGCGCTGAAGCTCGAGCCGAAAATGACGCAGGCGAGCGACGGCCTGAAGCGGCTCGGCGCGAAGCCGTAATCTAGCCGATCGCCAGCAGCGCGGAAGCTATTTCTCGGCCCACCGGCGGACGAGCCAATCGAGCGACAGCTTGCCCGGGCCGCGGCACAGCAGGACGAACATCATCGCCGCCCACTGGATATGCGTCGGCCAGGCCTGGGGATAGACGAAGACCTCGATCACCGTGGTCATGCCGAGCAGGACGAGCGACGCCGGCCGCGTCAGCAGGCCGAGTACCAGCAGCACCGGCGTCGAGACCTCGATCGACACCGCCATGTACGCCGCGAGATCGGGCGGCAGCAGCGGCACCTTGTAGTCGTTGGCGAAGAGATAGAGCGTCGTCTGCCAGTTGGCGAGATGCGCCATGGCCGAATTCCAGAACACGGTCGCCACCGCCAGCCGCAGCGGAATCGCCAGCAGCGTGTAGGGCACGGCGTCGAGCCAGCGCAGCAGGCCGAAGGCGGCCCGCGCGGGCGCCGTATCGGTGAGGGACATCGCTTGAGCATTCACGGAAGAGTCTCCATCGGTTGCCGGCCGTCGGCGTCTCCGACGGTGAAGGCGGTGAACACGCCGTCGATCAGGTGGGTGGCGAGCAGGGTCGCGGCGTCGACCTCGCCCGCCGCTTGGATGGCGTCGTGCAACGTGGCGCCGGCGCATAACGACGCCGTGAACCGCCAGGAAGCGGGTTCGAGCCGCGCGATGTCGGCGCCGCCACCGGCGTCGCGCCGAACCCGCAGGAACACCGGGCCGGCGGCGAGATCGATCGCCGCCATCGCCGCGTCGTCCTGCGCCAGGACCGCGCGCCAGATCGCGTCGACCGGATGATCGGCGCGCACCAGGCCGACCGACGGATGCGGCACCAGGCGGAGGCGCTTCTCGTCCGCGGCGTCGACGGCGCCAAGCGCGGCGGGATCGAGCGCGGCGGCGTCCGGCGCGTGCAGCGCCCGGCTCACCGCCCAGTCGAACCGCGCCACGCCGGCGAGATAGGGGATCGCGGCGGCGGGCGCGAATCCGGCCAGGAAATCGGCGAAGCCGGGATCGTAATCGTCGAGGCAAGCGGCGCGTGGCGGCCGCGCCTCGAGAAAAAGCTGCGCCGCGCTCTCGAAGAATGCCGCGCCGACGAGGCGGTGCACCGCCGGATAGGACAGGCGCAGCGCGGTAGTGAGGCCGGCGACGATGGTGTTGCGGTAGACGGCGAGCCGCGCCGCGGGCGCGAGGCCGTCGCCGACGACATGCAGCGCCGCCGCCGCGGTGTCGCGTCCGATCAGGCCGCGCGCGACGTCGTTCTGGAGCTCATGCAGCGTCGGCATGGCCGGCCTTTCTGCCGCCGGCGTCGAGCAGCGCCTGGGCGCTGCGCGCCTCGTCGAGCAGCGTCGCGAGCGGCGGAATGTCGGTGTCCCATTCGATCAGCGTCGGCACCGGGCCGAAGCAGTCGAGCGCCGCCGCATAGAGCGCCCACACCGCTGGCGCGACGCGCGAGCCGTGATCGTCGATGCGCAGGATCGCGCCGTTGTCGAGCCGGCGAATGGCGTGGCCGGCGAGATGGATCTCGCCGATCGCCGCCGGCGGCAGCGCGGCGAGATAGGCCGACGCGTCCCAGCCGTGATTCTGCGCGCTGACATAGATGTTGTTGACGTCGCAGAGGATGCCGCAGCCGGTGCGCGCGGCGACCGCGGCGAGGAATTCCCATTCCGGGATCGTCGAGTGCCGGTAACGCAGATAGCTCGACGGGTTCTCGACCAGGACGCGGCGGCGCAGGAAAGCCTGCGTCGCCTCGACGTTGCGGCAGACGACGGCGAGCGCCTCCTCGGTCAGCGGCAGCGGCAGCAGGTCGGAAAGATAGTTGCCGCCGGCGACGCTCCACGACAGATGCTCGGAGACCAGCGCCGGCGCGAAGCGCTCGATCGCCCGGCCGATGCGCGCGAGATGGTCGCGATCGAGCCCGTCGGCGCTGCCGAGCGACAGGCCGACGCCGTGGCAGGAAATCGGATAGTCGCGGCGAATGGCATCGAGCCATGCCGGCGTCGCGCCGCCGCCCAGATAGTTCTCGGTGTGGACCTCGAGCCACGCGACATCGGGCCGCGTCTCGGCGACGGCGCGATGATGCGGAAAGCGCAGCCCGATCCCCGCCTGGGCGGGAATCGGACCGCGTGCAATCGCGGCGGTCATGAAAGCCGACATCCGCCGCTCCCCATTCAGCCGGCTTTGAGCGAGCCGCCGGAGATCTTCGAGCAGTCGCCCGCGGGCAACAGGACGAACGAGCCCGGATCGCGCGCCTTCGTCGCCTGACCGGCGCAGGAATGCGCGCCCTCGGCGCAGTCGTTCTTGGCGACGGCGTTGATGCCGAAGCACTTCTCGAGGTGCTGCGCCATCGCCCGCTCGATGTTCTGCTTCACGATCGGCGGCGGATTGTTCATGCCCTGGGCCAGGGCCTGCGGAACCTGCGCGGCAAGCGCCAGGCCGACCGCGGCGGACAGCGTCGAGACGGTGAAAATACGGCGATTCATGGAATGACCTCATCGGTTGTTGTTGCCCCCGCAACGAGGGCGGCGTTATGAGGTTCGCCGCAGGCGGGTCCGAGGTTACACTCGGCGGGCGACAGCAGCAGACGCGACGGAAACTTGCCAACCGGCGATCGGCACGACGACGGCGAATGGAGCGCCCTCATGGCGGCGGCGCAGGACGGTGACCGCCGCGCCTACGAGACCTTGCTGCGTCAGACGCTGCCCTATATCCGCACCGTGGTGCGCGGCCTCAATGCCACCCCCGACCGCGTCGAGGAGGTGGTGCAGGAGGTGCTGCTGACGGTCCACCGCGTGCGCCACACCTACGATCCGGCGCGGCCGTTCCGGCCGTGGCTGGCGGCCATCGCGCGGCGGCGCGCCATCGACGCGCTGCGCCGCCGCCGGCGCACCGAGACGCACGAGATCTTCGACGAGGCCGCCTATGAAACCTTTGCCGATCCCGAAGCGAATAGGCATCAGGAGCGGCCGGCGAGCGCCGCCGGATTGAGCGCGGCGGTTGCCGACCTGCCGGCGCAGCAGCGCGAGGCGGTACGCCTCCTGAAGCTGCGCGGGCTGAGCCTAGCCGAGGCGTCCGCTGAAAGCGGCACCTCGATCGCTGCGCTCAAAGTGAACGTGCATCGCGCAATCAAGACGCTGCGCAAGCGGCTGACAGGAGACTAGGACGTGGCGGATGCCGAACGCCTGATCGAGATGCTCGCCGCCGAGGCGCGGCCGGTCCGCCGCCTGCGGCCGCCCGGACTGCGGGCGGCGCTGTGGCTCGGCGCCGCCGGCGCCGCGATCGCGCTCGCCATCGCGCTGTTCTCCGACCTGCACCTGTTCATGGCGCGGGTGCAGAACGAACGGCTGGTCTGGGAGATGACCGGCATGCTGCTGACCGGCATTCTCGCAGTCGTGACGGCCTTTTATTTGAGCCTGCCCGACCGCTCGCCGCTCTGGGCGCTGCTGCCGCTGCCGCCGCTGGCGCTGTGGCTAGCGACGACCGGCTACAGCTGCTACAGTCACTGGTTCACCGACGGCTGGGTACCGGGCTCGAGCTGGGACTGCCTCAAATTCATCATCGGCGTCAGCGTGCCGCTTGCCGGCAGTCTGCTCTATCTGCTGCATCGCGCGGCGCCGCTGGCGCCGGTGCGGGTCGCCGCAGTCGGCGGACTCGGCGTCGCCGCCATCGCCGCCTTCACGCTGCAGTTCTTCCACCCGTTCGACGTCACCTTCCTCGACCTCGGCACGCAGGTCGCCGCGTCGGCACTGGTAGTGCTGGCGACGGCGGGCTACGAGCGGCTGGCGCTGGCGCGCGGCGTGCGCTGAGCCCACGTGTCTATTGCAGCCGGCGCAGTGGATGCAGAAGAGCCCAGCGCTATACCAGGCGGCCGGGGATTGCGGCTCGCACTTCGTGCGTGGCTTCGTCGCGGTCGCCGGCGCCTAAAGCCGTTGCGCGATTTCAGCCTCTGCCAAAAATACGCCGGCGGGACCGGCGATCTGGTAGACGATGAAGCCCAGCTTCAGCAGGTGCCGCGCCCGCTCCACCGCAGCGGCCTGGGATTTCTCAATCGCCTGACTCCAAATCCCCGACTCCGGCCGACGCGTTTCCCAGAGGACGATCCAGCGCTCGCCGGTTTCGTATTCCGGCGCGGCTTTGAACGATGTGCGGTGGGGCATGTCTTGGACACCTACCTCAAGCGAGAGTCATCACAATCGCGCCGCCGGCGAGCCCGAAGATCGCTCGGGCGTCACGGTGGACGCCAAGTCCTAACGCGTCGGTTTGCGGCGCGACGCGGCAGCGTTTGCGTCCGCTTCGGATTTTTCTTTTGCCAGACGCAGCGCGCGCAGGTGCGCCGTCTTTTCCGCTTCCTGCTGTCGCTCTCTGTCCCGGGCCTGAATGACTTCGTCGTCCTTGGCGCGCTCTTTGCCGAACAAGGCTTCTGCCCGGCTTCGCGCGCGCACATCCCGTTCCGCATTTCCCATCAGCGATCTCCTTTCGCGCTTGTCATCGGAACCGCAGCGGTTGATCGCCGATCATCCGAAGCACACGGGAGCGCAATGTAATCGGATCGTAACCGGCGGAGTTGCACGCGGCTCGGAAATCCACGCCGTCGCGGATGAACCAGTTGCGCGCGTCCTCGCAAATCTGGTCGCGCAACGGCGGGCTCGAGATGGTCGCCACGTCGTTCAGGGCATCCTGGAGCGCGCGGCTGATAACCGCACACCACAATTGGCGCTCGGGAGAATGACTGAGGACTTGCTCGCTTCGACCGATGTATTCGACTGCGACGGCCTGCATCGCCGGACTCCCGACTAGTAGCCTTCCCGTTCCATGCGCTTGCGCATCGTCTTGCGATGACGCCGCACGGCCGCGGCCTTCTCGCGCACGCGGCGCTCCGACGGCTTCTCGTACGCGCGGCGCCGCTTCATTTCGCGGAAAACGCCTTCGCGTTGCATTCGCTTCTTGAGAACGCGAAGCGCCTGACCGACATCGTTATCTTTGACGAAGACGTGCAACTCGATCTCCTTCGTTACCGCCGACGCTTGAAGGGCCGGGACTCCCTGAGCCTGCTTTCGCCATCGCGAATCCCCAAGCCCGCACACACGGACGACGCCAAAGGTTCGCGCTCACGCCGTTTGTTCGAAAGTCGCCGGTCTGAATCCACCGGTCTGGAACAATCCGCTCGGAGGACGACGTCCGAGCATCGCTAGACGAGCGATAAATTCACCGCCGAGGTCTTGCCCTGCTGGCCCCGCTCCAGATCGAAGCTGACCTTCTGTCCCTCATTCAAACCGCTGAGGCCGGCGCGTTCGAGCGCGGAAATGTGCACGAATACGTCCGTGCCGCCGCTCTCAGGCTGAATAAAGCCATAGCCCTTTTGGGCGTTGAACCACTTAACCATGCCGATCGCCATGACTTGGAACTCCGAAAGAGCACCGCCCGCGGGATCGCGCAACGGATCGGTCGTCGAGCAGAACGGTGTGCAGGATCGGATCCACCCGGTGGGTGATCCAAGAGCAGGCCGGACCCGGCCAAATCGTCCGATCACTTTATGGAACTATGCCTTCCGGGGCAAGGATTGTTCGCGCTCGGCAATCACCGGCACCCGGAGGGCTTCGCCGTTATCCGCGGCGAAACGACCTAGACAGCCTTACGGGTGGATGGAAGCGCATAGTCGGCGCGCTCACGCGGCGAATTCGTAGGCCGCCATGCTCATGCTACCGAGCGTGAAGCCCTGGTTGATGCGCGTCGCCTTCGGATGCGCGCCGGCCGCGCCATAGGCGACGAAAATCGGCAGGAAATGCTCGGGCGTCGGCTGGGCGCGCCGCGCCTCGGGCGCGGCCATCTCCCAGTCGAGAAACGCCGTCTCCTTGCCGGCCGCCAGCGCCGCCGCCAGCCAGTCATCGAACGCCTTCGCCCAGGACGGAACCGGTCCGCCGTCGCGCGCCATCTCGCGCAGATTGTGGACGGCGCCGCCGGTCGCCAGCACCAGCACGCCGTCGTCGGCGAGCGGCCGCAGCGCCGCGCCGAGCTACATATGCCAGCGCGCGTCGCGCTGCGGCTGGACCGAGAGCTGCGCCACCGGCACATCGGCCGCCGGATACATGTTCTGCAGCGGTACCCAGGCGCCGTGATCGAGGCCGCGCGTCGCATCGACGCGCACGGGAATCTGCGCCGCTTCGAGCAGCGAAACCACGCGACCGGCGAGCGCCGGCGCGCCCGGCGCTTCGTAGTGCACGCGATAGAGCGCGGCGGGAAAGCCATAAAAATCGTGGATGGTTTCATTTTCCGGCGCGGCGTTTACCGTCGGCTCGCGCGTCGTCCAGTGCGCCGAAACCGCCAGCACCGATTGCGGTCGCGGCAGATCATGGCCGAGCTTTTTCCAGAAATCGCCGGTGGCGCCCGGCTCGATCGCCAGCATCGGCGAACCGTGCGAGACGAAGAAGGTGCGAGATTCGGCCATCGACTTTATCTAGGCCGGCACCGGTCGCCCGGCAACCGTCGCCGCAGCATGGCCGACCGGCGCCGACGGCAAGCGCCCCCGAAAAGGCGAAGGACGCGGAGATCGTCCGCGTCCTTCTTTGGTCGATGACGCGCCGGCTAGCGGCGCGTCGCGCGACGGCGCTGATTGCGGCGCTTCGCTTTCGCCTTGCCCTTGCGCTTGTTGGCGCGGACGGTCTTGCTCGATTTCGCCTTTCGTTTTGCTCGTCTAGCCACGCATCTCCTCCAAGAAAATGTTGAACAACGCTAACGATTATAACAGAACGCCAACGCAAACGGGGCGGCCGAAGCCGCCCCGTCGACGAGTCGAATTGATTCGAATCGCGAGTCGCGTCAGGCGGTTTTGAGATTTACCGCCGCCGCACGGCCCTGCCGGTCGCGCTCGAGCTCGAAGCTGACGCGCTGACCCTCCGCCAGATTGCCGATGCCGGACCGCTCGACCGACGAGATGTGGACGAAGACGTCCTTCTGGCCATCGTCGGGCTGGATGAATCCGAAGCCCTTGACCGCGTTGAACCACTTAACCGTACCGATGGACATGAAAGTCCCTTCTCTTGAAAGTGCCGCGAGCGCCGATGCGCCAACGGGCCAAAGCGAATTTGGGGGATGGGACCGGGTCTGGCTCGGTAGGAGCGTAACGACGGAAGCCGACCCAAGGATCGAGTTGACGCCGGCGATATGGCCCGCCGTCATAAATTTTTCAAGAGGTGGCGCCATCTGTGGATAAAAGAAGCTGAAAAATCTGGCCCGTATCGATGTTTCCTCAATATCGCGCAAGTTTTAAGTTTGCGCGATTGACCCTGTCGTCAGCGCGCCCCAGGGTGATGCGACTCGTTATGGCTTGCGAAGGGGGCAATCGCAAGTGGCCGAATACAAGTGCTATCTCCTCAACCGCGACAACCGCATCCTACGACGCGAAGATGTCGAGGCCGATACGCTGCCGAACGCGGTGCAGCGGGGTCACGCGCTGATCGAGGCGCAGCGCGAGCGCTTCGACGGCTTCGAGATCTGGCACGGCGCCGAGCGGCTGCACGTCTTCCGGCGCACCGCCGCGCTGACGACTCGTTAGACCGTCACGCGCCACCTAGGTCCAAGCGGCGCCGACGAGTCGCTCGACCGCCACGACGATGGCGGCGGCAGGCAAGCCAGCGAGCGCCGGTGGTTCCCTACCCCGCCGCGCCCTGGCGCGATTTTGCCTTCGCCGGCGGCACGATCAGCACGCGGTCGACGCGGCGACCGTCCATCGCCAGCACTTCGAGACGGAAGCCGCCGACGCGCACCTTGTCGCCGACCTGCGGCACGCGGTTGAGCCGCGACATCACCAGTCCGCCGACGGTGTGATACGCGCCCTTTTTCTCGCCGGCCGAGACCGGCAGCGGCACCAGATCGCGCACCTCGTCGACGCCGACGAGACCTTCGACCTCGAGGCTGCCGTCGTCGCGGCGCACGATCGGCGGCGCCGGCTTCTCGCCGCGGATGACGATGTCGCCGACCAGCGCCTGCAGAATATCGTGCAGCGTGACAATGCCCTGGAAGTCGCCGTACTCGTCGACGATGAACAGCATCGCCGTGCCGCTGCGCCGGAACAGCTCGAGCGCGTGCAGCGCCGTCGAGTTCTCGGGCAGAAACAGCGGCGCCTTCATCACCGCGCGCAGGTCGAAAGGCCGTCCCGACAGCAGCTGCGTCAGCAGGTCCTTGACCTGCACCACGCCGACCAGGTGGTGCGGCTCGCCCTCGAACACCGGAAAGCGCGAGAAATCGCTCTTGACGATCCTGCGGCGGTTCTCGGCGGCGGGATCGCCAAGATCGAGACCCTCGACCTCGGTGCGCGGCGTCATCACCGCGCCGACCAGCCGGTCGCCGAGGCGCAGCGCCATCTGGACGATGGCGTGCTCCGCCTGCTCCAGATGGCCGGCCGCAGCGGCCTCGCGCAGCAGATAGGCGATCTCCTGCTCGGTTGCCGCCATCGGCTCGGCCGGCCGCAGCGGCAGCGCCTTGAGCACCAGATCGGAGGTCCGGCTGAGGAACCATTCGAGTGGCGCGGCGATGCGCGCGAGCGTCGCCATCAGCGCGGCGACGTGCGCTGCCATCACCTCGGGCCGGCGCAGCGCGATGCGCTTCGGCGTCAGCTCGCCGAAGATCAACGTGACGAAGGCGATCGCTGCGGTGACCAGCGCGACGCTGAGCGCGTGCGCGTGGACGCCGGCCCAGCCCGGTTCGTCCGCGATGGCGTGCGCCAGGTCGTCGGCCAGCGTGGCGCCGCCGAACACGCCGGCGAGCACGCCGATCACGGTGATGCCGATCTGGACCGTCGACAGGAAACGGCCGAGATCACCTTTGAGGGCGAGTGCGACGCGCGCGCCGACGCGGCCGGAATCGGCGGCCGTCTGCAGCCGCATGCGCCGCGCCGAGACCACGGCGAGCTCGGCCATGTTGAAGAACCCGTTCAGCAGGATCAGCACGAGAATGACGACGAGCTGAAACCAAGGCATGACGGCCCCCCGGGAAAGTCGCGTGACCGCTCAGGATAGAACGGAAGCGGCGCGCGGCAATATAGGGCTGCGGGCAGCGCCGGCGATGCCGCCGAAAGCGCGTCGCCCGCCGGGAAACGGTCCACGGCGGGCGACGGTGACAAACGAATGACGCCGGCGGACCGGCGGACGGATCAGCGCGAGTAGAACTCGACCACCAGGTTGGGCTCCATCGGCACCGGATAGGGCACGTCGGCGAGCTTGGGCGCGCGCACGAACTTGCCTTTGCACTTGTCGGCGTCGACTTCGAGGTAGTCCGGCACCTCGCGCTCGGACGATTTCGCCGCCTCGAGCACGACCGCGTTCTGCTTGATCTTGTCCTTGAGCTCGATGACGTCGCCGTCGTCGACCAGATAGGACGGAATGTTGACGCGCTTGCCGTTGACCGTGACGTGGCCGTGATTGACGAACTGGCGCGCGGCGAAGGGCGTCGGCGCGAATTTCATGCGATAGACCACGGCGTCGAGGCGGCGCTCGAGCAATTCGATCAGGTTCTCGCCGGTGTCGCCGCGGCGGCGATGCGCCGCCTCGTAAATGCGGCGGAACTGCCGCTCGCCCATGTTGGCGTAGTAGCCCTTGAGCTTCTGCTTCGCCATCAGCTGGGTGCCGAAATCGGAGGGCTTCTTGCGGCGCTGGCCGTGCTGGCCGGGGCCGTAGTCGCGGCGATTGAGCGGCGACTTGGCGCGCCCCCAGAGATTCGCCCGGAGGCGGCGATTGATCTTGTACTTCGAGCCTTCGCGTTTGCTCATCGTGGATCCGTGTTCACCGAGTTGTTGTTGTCCCAATAGGTCTCGCCGGCACGGCACGCGCCGCGGGAAAGACGTGGCGCAAGCGCCCGCGTTCTTGGGAATGGGCCGGGACTATAAAGACGGCGGGAGAGAAGTCAACCGGGTGGTGTCTCACTTTGGTTTTTTGCGTACACGCCGCCCCTTGGTTCCGCAGCGGTGAAATGGCATATTCCCATGCATGACCGCTCAAAGACCACGCCGACCGCGCGACCCTAACCAGCTTGCCAAACTCGTTGTAGATATGGCGACGGGCGAAGCCGAGCCCGACAGCACCATTCGGGGCAAGAACCCCGCTGCCGTTGCTCTAGGCCGCTTGGGTGGACTTAAGGGGGGTAAGGCTAGAGCCGAAAGTCTGAGCAAGAAGCGGCGTCAGGAAATAGCCCGTGCGGCTGCAAAGAGCCGTTGGAAGGGGAAATAGCCCCTATCTGATAATATGCTTGACCGCTTAAGCATGGGATGCTATATAGAATCCCATGAACAAGCTTCCGCGTCCAAAACGAGCCCAAATCCTTTCACTGCTATGCGAAGGCAGTTCCATGCGGGCCGTCTCACGCCTTGCGGACGTTTCGATTAACACCGTTACCAAGCTGTTGATCGACGCTGGCTGTGCTTGTTCCGACTATCAGGACAAGGCGCTACGCAATCTCAAAACCAAGCGCGTCCAAGTCGATGAGATTTGGGCGTTCTGCTACAGCAAGCAAAAGAACGTACCCGAGAATAAGCGCGGTGCCGCTGGCGACATTTGGACATGGGTTTGCATTGATGCCGAGAGCAAACTTGTCCCGTCGTGGTTTGTTGGCAATCGCGACGCCGAATGCGCTCGCGCGTTACTTGCTGATCTTGCAAGCCGCGTTTCTAATCGCATCCAACTAACGAGCGACGGATGGGTCGCATACAAAGACGCGGTGCGCGATGCGTTCGTAGATCAAGTTGATTACGCGCAGCTTGTCAAAATCTACGGTGCGCCCGTTGAAGGCCAAGCCCGCTACAGTCCGCCACCGTGCATTGGCTGCAAGCGCCATCGAGTGATCGGCAAGCCAGACAAAAAGTACGTCTCAACTAGCTACGTTGAACGGCAGAACCTAACCATGCGGATGAACATGCGGCGGTTCACGCGGCTCACAAATGCTTTCAGCAAGAAAACCGCGAACTATATTCACGCCGTCAACTTGCATTTCATGTTTTACAATTTCTGTCGCATTGACCTGCCTCCCTGTTCTTGGACCGATCTTTGCTGGAAAATTCCAGTTTAGCGGTGTGTGTTTTGAGGGCCGTTGGACGGGGAAGGACGATGAAGGCATCGAAGTTTTCGGAAGCGCAGATCGCGTTCGTGTTGCGGCAGGCTGAGGA
>JAGWNF010000028.1 GCA_028871455.1 Alphaproteobacteria bacterium | reverse complement strand
CTCAGCCTGCCGCAACACGAACGCGATCTGCGCTTCCGAAAACTTCGATGCCTTCATCGTCCTTCCCCGTCCAACGGCCCTCAAAACACACACCGCTAAACTGGAATTTTCCAGCAAAGATCGGTCCAAGAACAGGGAGGCAGGTCACTTGCCCTGGTTCTCGGACCACCGGATGACCGCGAAAGCCTCCCGAGCCTCATCCTCGGTCATGCGCGCGACCGACGCTAAACTTAGCGTCCTGGCGGCGGCTGAAAGGAGGAAGTGCTGGGCCATATCGCTTATACGTTACCTTTCTAACGTATAAGATATGACTTACTTCTCCTCTTGTCAACAGGATTATATCGTATAAGATATGTTTATGAGCCCAGCCCAAAAGGCCAAGAATTGGGAGGATCGCGCCCGGCTGTATCTGAAAGCCGAGATCAAGCGGGCCGATATAACGTACGAGGAACTAGCGAAGCGCCTTAAGGCTCACGGCTTCGAAGAATCGGCGGCAAGCATCGCCAATAAATTGAGTCGGGGCACGTTCGCGGCGACGTTCTTTCTCGCCGTCGCGGCTGCTATCGGCATAGCGGCAATACAGTTGGAAGATTTGTAAGACCGGCCTCACCCAGCCGGGCGACGCGGCTTTATGCGAGCTTCGAACAAGAAGAAGAACAGCGACGCGACCCGATAGAATGCCGCGATAGCCCAAGCTGAAGCGCCAATCCAAAACGCGACGACAAAGGCCGCAACAGAAAATTGCTTCACGGGCACAGGTTCAGCGACCATCATCGGGATGGATGCGATTGAGACGATGAACCCGAGCAAAATTGCACCCTTCACGAATCCAAGAAATCCCCGCATCTTTTCCGTGTCTTTGATTTGGCCCACGAAGCCTTCTGACATGCATAGGATGGTGCAATAGAATGTTGCTAGAAAGCCTGTTGTAATCGCAAGAAACGCAAACACTGCCGTGTACATCTGTTCGATGTGCCACTGTTCCTTGACGCAAAATGCAACGATCTTGTGACCCAGT
Source organism: Alphaproteobacteria bacterium (assembly GCA_028871455.1). GTDB lineage: Bacteria > Pseudomonadota > Alphaproteobacteria > ATCC43930 > CGMCC-115725 > REEB95. The sequence continues at coordinate 29,319 of JAGWNF010000028.1, read as the reverse complement.
AGCAACCATACGCCGACTGTGACAATTCCGATGCCAAGCGGATATAGGCGTTCACGAATCGCCTCAAAATCGAGCCGACCATGTTTCGGCTGCGTTACCTCAACCACCAAACATTCCCTCTAGAGCCGCGCGATTTTCGCGGAGCACGCGCAAAATATATTCTCTCCGCCTCTGATAGCTAGTGTCTGGGTCGTCTTCCGGCAAATCTACCCATTCGCGGTCGCCCATGTGGCCGCTGATCAAATTCAGCGCCTCTGCGTCTTCGCCATCGCGCGGGATGACCCTCGCCATCATTCGAGTGACACCGCCGCGATGAGCCTGCCGTTCTCTCAGCAGCCATTGCAAAAGAGAGACAGCCTTTCCGCGGTTCATATCGACTTCCCCGCGGCCCATCGTCATTACCAATTCTAGCCGAGTTGGCTGCATCGATTCCTTCATAGCCATCATTCCTCGACGAACACTGCGCGTTTCGTCGTCAATCGCAGCTAATTCGGAAGGCGTCGCTAGGCTAAAGGCTAAGGCGCGGACTCCTCCGCGACGAAGGACATTCCAAGTTTCTCTGTCCGGAACAGGCAACGCGTTGTACCCGTCGCCGCCCGCCAGCGCTTCGGCATAAAGCGCCATCCGGCTGGCTGTTATCCTGTTCCTAGAAAGTTGAAGTGCCAAAATGGAAAGGTGTGTATCGAATACAAACGCCGAAGAGTGTCCGATCGAACGGACCCCTAGGCGTTCACGGCGCTGCCCACGGAGTGCTTTGGGCGGCAAATTGGCCTCTTGAACACGGACCATTTCACCTGTCCAAACGCGCCCTATCGTGTCCAGGTCCTCAAGCCGAATGATAACGTCTGGCTCTGGTTCGTGTTCGCGGCGTCCGAACGGTTGCGCAGCTATGTGACGCAGAGCTTCCGAGAATGCCATCCCGCCGTTCTCTTTCGCTTCAACCGAGAACATTCGGACGTTGACGACGCGGTCCATTTCATCCCCCCAGTGGTATGGGGGGTACACCCCCAGGTTGTTTTGGGGGCATCGTATGTTGATGGCGAGCATGGACGCAATGTTACCGGAGTTTGCTACCTAATACCGCGCAATTTGCCGATTTTGCCCAATCGAGCGTGGAATTTCGGCCACCGCCCTTGCGGCGCGCGCCGTCGTCCCTATACTCCGCCCGCGCCGCGCTCGTCGCGCGCTTCCGTCCCGCCGCACCGCACCGGATTCCGCATGGCCGCTCCCTCGTATGACGTCGTCGGCATCGGCAACGCTATTGTCGATGTCCTCGCCCGGGCCGACGACGCACTGGTCGAGCGCGAGAAGCTGGTCAAGGGCACCATGGCGCTGGTCGATGCCGCGCGCGCCGAGGCGATCTACGCCGCGATGTCTGCCGGCGTCGAGAAATCCGGCGGCTCGGTCGCCAATACCATCGCCGGCATCGCCTCGCTCGGCGGCAAGGGCGCCTTCGTCGGCAAGGTGCGCAACGACGAACTCGGCGCCGTCTTCGGCCACGATCTCAAGACGCTCGGCGTGCGCTTCGATACCAGGCCGGCGAATTCAGGCCCGCCGACGGCGCGCTGCCTTGTCCTGGTGACGCCCGATGCCCAGCGCACCATGTGCACCTTCCTCGGCGCCTGCGTCGATCTGGGGCCCGAGGACATCGACGAGGCGCTCGTCGGATCGGCCGCGATCACCTATCTCGAAGGCTATCTCTTCGATCCGCCACGTGCCATGGAGGCCTTTCGCAAGGCCGCGGCGGCGGCGCATAAAGCCGGGCGCAAGGTGGCGCTCTCGCTCTCCGACCCCTTCTGCGTCGACCGCCACCGCGCCGAGTTCCGCGAGCTGGTCGACCGTCATATCGACGTGCTCTTCGCCAACGAGCACGAGATTTGCTCGCTCTACGAGACCGAGCATTTTGAGCTCGCCGCCGAGGCGGTGCGCGGTCACTGCGATATCGCGGTGCTGACGCGCAGTGAACGGGGTTCCGACATCGTCACCAAGCGCGAGCTGCTGCACGTCGCGCCGTGGCCGGTCGCGCGCGTGGTCGACACCACCGGCGCCGGCGACCTCTATGCCGCGGGATTCCTCTACGGCCTGACGCACGGCCGCGACCTCGGTTCCTGCGGCCGGTTCGGCAGCCTGTGCGCCGCCGAGATCATCGGCCATGTCGGCGCGCGGCCGGAAACCTCGCTCGGACATCTGGCGCAAAGCGAAGGTCTTATTTAGCGGCGCACGACGCGCCATATAGTGGGCTCATGGACATCCGCAACATCGCAATCATCGCCCATGTCGATCATGGGAAGACAACACTCGTCGACCAGCTGCTGCGGCAGAGCGGAACGTTCCGCGCCAACCAGCAGGTCGCCGAGCGCGCGCTCGATTCGAACGACCTCGAGCGCGAGCGCGGCATCACGATCCTGGCAAAATGCACCTCGGTCGACTGGCGGGGCGTCCGCGTCAATATCGTCGACACGCCGGGCCACGCCGATTTCGGCGGCGAGGTCGAGCGCATCCTGTCGATGGTCGATGGTGTGCTGGTGCTGGTCGACGCTGCCGAGGGGCCGATGCCGCAGACCAAATTCGTCGTCGGCAAAGCGCTGCGCCAGGGCCTCCGGCCGATCGTCGTGATCAACAAGGTGGACCGGCCTGACGCGCGGCCGCACCAGGTTCACAACGAGATTTTCGACCTCTTCGCCGCGCTCGAGGCGACCGATGAACAGCTCGATTTCCCGACGCTCTACGCCTCGGGTCGCGCCGGCTGGGCGGTCGCCGAGCCCGACGACGAGCGGCGCGACTTGACGCCGCTGTTCGATCTGATCCTGCGTCACGTGCGGCCGCCGTTGGCCGAGCCCGAGCGGCCTTTCGCCATGCTGGCGACGACGCTCGAATACGATCCTTATCTCGGCCGCGTGCTGACCGGCCGCATCCACCAGGGCCGGGCGCGCGTCAACATGCCGGTGAAAGCACTTTCGGGTGACGGCCGCGTGCTCGAAGAGGGCCGCATGACCAAGCTTCTCGCCTTCCGCGGTCTCGAGCGCCGGCCGATCGACGATGCCGAGGCGGGCGACATCATCGCCGTTGCCGGCCTCGAGCATGCGTCGGTCGCTGACACGATCTGCACGCCGGAGGTCGAGACGCCGCTGCCGGCGATGCCGGTCGATCCGCCGACGCTATCGATGACTTTCTCGGTCAACGACAGCCCGCTCGCCGGCCAGGAGGGTGCGAAACTGACCTCGCGACTCATCCTGGAGCGTCTCCGGCGCGAGGCACAGGGCAACGTGGCGATCCGCATCCGGGAGAGCGAGGAGAAGGATTCGGTCGAGGTCTCGGGCCGCGGCGAATTGCAGCTCGGCGTCCTCATCGAGACCATGCGCCGCGAAGGCTTCGAGCTCTCGATTTCGCGGCCCAAGGTGCTGGTCAAGGTCGAGAACGGTCAGCGTCTCGAGCCGATCGAGGAGGTGCAGATCGACGTCGACGAGGACTTCGCGGGCGTCGTCGTCGACAAGCTGTCGAGCCGCAAGGGCGAGATGCAGGACATGCGGCCCTCGGGCGGCGGCAAGGTGCGCCTCGTCTTCCGCGTGCCGACGCGCGGCCTTATCGGCTACCAGGGCGAGTTCCTCACCGACACGCGTGGCACCGGCATCTTGAGCCGCATTTTCGCCGCTTACGAACCGTGGAAGGGCGCGATCGACGGCCGCCGCAACGGCGTCCTGATCTCGAACGGGTCAGGCGCGGCGGTCGCCTATGCCATGTGGAATCTGGAAGAGCGCGGACCGATGTTCATCAAGCCGGGCGACGCGGTCTATCCCGGCATGATCATTGGCGCGCACACGCGCGGCACCGATCTCGACGTCAATCCGATGAAAGGCAAGCAGCTCACCAACATCCGCACGACGGCGAAGGACGAGGCGGTGCGTCTCACGCCGCCGATCCTGATGGGCCTCGAGCAGGCGATCGCCTATATCGCCGACGACGAACTGGTCGAGGTCACGCCTAAGTCGATTCGCCTCCGCAAGCGCTTCCTCGATCCGCACGAGCGCAAGCGCGAAAGCCGCAAAGCCGAGGCCGAAGCCGGCTGACGCCACCGCCCGATCGCGACGGCGAGACTGTCGTCGCCGGATTCCGAGCATTTCGTTCGGTCGTGCGGATTCCCAAAGCGTCACGCCTGGGCTAAGGTCGCACCGTCTTTCAACCGGCGGAACGCGACATAATGAAATCGTTCATCCTCGCCGCGCTTGCTACCGCCTTCATCCTGACCAGCGGAGGTCCCGTGAGCGCAGCCAATCTCGAAAACACAATCTACCTCGACGTGCCGAAGGGCCGCGTCGTCATCGAGCTCAGGCCCGATCTCGCGCCCAAGACGGTGGCGCGGATCAAGGAGCTGGTGCGGAGCGGCTTCTACGACGGCATCGTCTTCCACCGCGTCATCGCCGGCTTTATGGCGCAGACCGGCGATCCGACCGGCACCGGCACCGGTGGCTCCGGCCAGAAGCTCAAGGCCGAGTTCAGCCAGGCGCATTTCGTCCGTGGCAGCGTCGGCATGGCGCGCGCCGCCGATCCCGACAGCGCCGACAGCCAGTTCTTCATCTGCTTCGCGCCGGCGCCGTTTCTCGACGGCAAGTACACGCTCTTCGGCCAGGTCGTCTCCGGCATGGAATACATCGACGCGATCAAGAAGGGCGATCCGCAAAGCGGCATGGTGCAGAATCCGGACAAGATCGTCCGCATGCAGGTCGCCGCCGACGTCGAGAAATCGAAGCCCTGACGCGGCCCGGGCGGCGCCGACGCGCATGCGGTCCTGGCTCGCCTCGCTTCGGGTCTATGGCGATCGCCGCATGCTGGCGATCCTGTTCATGGGCTTTTCGAGCGGCCTGCCGCTGGCGCTCACCGCTTCGACTCTCGCCATCTGGCTGAAGGAGACCGGCGTCTCGCTCACCGCCATCGGGCTCTTTGCCGAGGTCGGCCTCGCCTACAACCTCAAGTTCCTCTGGGCGCCGGCGATGGACCGGGTGCGCCTGCCGCTGATCAGCCGGCTCGGCCGGCGGCGCGGCTGGGCGGTGACGATCCAGATCGCGCTGGCGGCGGCGCTGCTGGTGATGGCGGGGCGCGATCCGGTGGTCGATCCGTGGTCGGTGGCGCTGATCGCCGCCATCGTCGCCTTCCTTTCGGCGAGTCAGGACATCGTCATCGATGCCTATCGCGTCGAGTTGCTCGCGGAACGTGAACAGGGCGCCGGCGCTGCGGCGACCCAGATCGGCTATCGCCTCGGCATGATCGCCTCGGGCGCCGGCGCGCTCTATCTCGCGGCCTATTTCGGCTGGTTCTGGTCCTACGCCGGCATGGCGGCGCTCATGCTGGTTGGCATCGTCACGGTGCTGATGACGCGCGAGCCGCGCCTGGTCGCGCCGCCGGCGCGCGACGGCTGGCTCTTCGTCGCCGTGGTCGAGCCGTTCACCGAATTCGCCAGCCGGCGCGCCTGGCTTCTGATCCTGGTCTTCGTCGTGCTCTACAAGTTCGGCGACGCGCTCGCGGGCATCATGTCGAACCCGTTCTATGTCACGCTCGGCTTCAGCCTTGTCGACATCGCCAGCGTCGCCAAGGTCTTCGGCACGGCCGCCAGCATCGCCGGCGTCTTCCTCGGCGGCGTCGCGGTCTACCGCCTGGGCCCGATGCCGGCGCTGCTGATCTGCGGCGCGCTCCAGGCGCTGTCCAACCTGATGTACATCGTCCAGCTCTGGGCCGGTCCCGATCCCGCTGTGCTGGCGCTCACCATCGCCACCGAGAACATCACCGGCGGCATGGCCTCGGCCGCCTTCGTCGCCTATCTGTCGCGGCTCTGCCATCCCGCCTTCACGGCGACGCAATACGCGCTGCTGTCGGCGCTGGCAGCGACCGGCCGAACGGTGCTGGCGGCGACGGGCGGTTTCCTCGCCGACCGGCTCGGCTGGCAACCGTTCTTCCTGGTCGCGACTGTCGCCTGCGTGCCGTCGCTGCTGCTGCTGCTCTACCTGATGCGGCTACCCGAAGCGCAGCAGCCGAGCCCGGTTGCGACGCAGCCATAGCCGCGGCGCGGCCGAGCCGGGCGCCAGTTCCTCGACTGTGCGCCAGAACCGGACGCCGTGGTTCATGTGCTTCAGGTGCGCGACTTCGTGCGCGACCACGTAATCGACCACCGCGGGCGGCGCCAGGATCAGCCGCCACGAGAAGCACAGTGTGCCGTCATGCGAGCAGCTGCCCCAGCGGCTTTTCGTGTCGCGCACGGCGATGCGGCCGACGCGGCGGCCGAGCGCCGCCGCTATGGCACGCGCCCGGGCGGCCAGTTCGTGCCGCGCGCGCTCGCGCAGGAAATCAGTGACGCGGCGCGACAGGTGACTCGCTTCGCCGGTGACGCAGAGCGCGCCCGGCTCGAGCCAGGCAGCGCCGCGTCCGCCGCTCGCGGCGCGATGGCGGATGACGTGCGCCTCGCCCAGGATCGGGATTTCGACGCCATCGGCGAAGGCGACGCGCGGCGGCAACTCGCTGAGCCGCGCCTCGATCCAGCTGCGGTTGTCCTCGAGAAAGCGCAGCGCCGCGGCGAACGACGCGTAACGCGGCAGCGTCAGCATCACCGCGTCATCTTCGTCGTCGAGACGCAGGATGAAGCGCCGCGCGCTGGGCCGGCGCACGATCTTGAGCGGCCGATCGCCGCTCGAGAGCGCGATGCGGTGAGGCATGCCGTTCACGGCGGCCTCAGAGATATTTGCGGATGTCGTCGGCCAGGTCGGCCGGCTTCTCGCCCGGCGGAATGACCCGCGCCAGCTTGCCGTCGCGGCCCATCAGATAGATGAACGACGAATGATCGAGCAGGGCATCGTCGACCGGGCCGCCCGGCTCCTTGCTGGCATAGACGCGGAATTCGCGTTCGACCGCTGCGAGCTGCGCCGGCGTGCCGGTCAGCGCGATCAGCCGCGGCGAGAAATTGGCCGCATAGGTCTTCAGCCGCGCCGGCGTGTCGCGCGCCGGATCGACGGTGATGAAGATCGGTTCGACGCCGGCGCCGGCCGGGCCGAGCACGTCGAGCGCCTTGATGATCTCAGTCAGCGTCGCGGGACAGGTGTCTGGGCAGTTGGTGTAGCCGAAATAGATCAGCATCAGCTTGCCGCGGAAGTCGACATCGGTGCGCGTCGCGCCGTTCTGATCGGTGAGCGAGAACGGTCCGCCCAGCGGCAGGCCCGGCGGCGGGCCGTCGCCGAACCAACCGTTCTCGTAGCCGAAGCCCGCGATCAGCACGGCGAGCACGAGGAGGAAGACCAGGAGGCCGCGATTGGCGGGCGACATGGCCGCGATTCTACGCGATCAGCGCCGCCGGCTGCCAGAGGCGATCGGCCGCGGCGCTCAGCGATTGGGCTTGAGGCGCAGCGTGCGACCGATGGCGAGCAGTGCGGGCGGCTCGAGCTTGGCGCGCGCCGCGTCGCGTGCCGCCGCCGCCAGCGTGGTCTCGACGACGCGCTGACGCGGCGTCGTCGCCGCGGCGATGATCGCCACCGGATCGTCGGCCGGACGGCCGGCGGCGATCAACCGCCGCGCGATCGCATCGAGATGCTTCAACGCCATATAGACGACCAGGATCGGAGCGCCACGGGCGATGGCGCGCCAATCGAGACCGTCGGGCAGGTCGCCGCCGCTGGCGTGGCCGGTGACGAAGGTCACCGCCGAATTGACATCGCGATGCGTCAGCGGAATGCCGGCATAGGCGAGGCCGCCGATGCCGGCGGTGATGCCGGGCACGATGCGATAGCGCACGCGCGCCGCCTCGAGCGCCAGCGCCTCCTCGCCCCCACGGCCGAAGACAAACGGGTCGCCGCCCTTGAGTCGCAGCACCCGGCGTCGCTGCTGCGCCAGTTCGACGAGCGTGCGCGAGATATCGGGCTGTTGCGGCGACGGCTTGCCGCCGCGCTTACCGGCGTAATGGAGCTTCGCGCCGCGCCGGGCCAGCGCCAGGATGCGGCGGTCGACTAGCGCGTCATAGACCACGTCGTCGGCTTGGCGCAGCGCGTGGAGCGCGAGCAGCGACAAGAGCCCCGGATCGCCGGGTCCGGCGCCGACGAGCCACACCGTTCCGCGCGCGAAGGCGGGCAGGCGCGGCAGGCGGAGCGCGGTCATGATCCGCAGCCTAGCACGGCCGGTGCATCGCCGAAATCCGCGGCCGGCCGCGTGTCCCGCTTGAATGCCGGCCCAGTGCGGCGCACAATTGCGGCGTGCGCACTCGCTTTTTCCGGATAACATCGTCGCGCGTCGCCGTGATTGCGGTGCTGGCTGTCGCCTGGCCGACGGTGGCGGCGGCGCAGTCGTCGGCGACGCCGCTGCTTGGCACCACCCCAAGCGGCAACGGCGTGACGCTTCCGTTCGGCGGCTTCCAGGGTTACACGGCGAGCGTCGGTGTCATCGCCGCGCAGAACAAAACCCGCGAAGTGCTGGGCCTGCTGAACGGCGGCTCCAGCCCGAATGAGCGCGATGACCTCGACCGTACCGGCTTGATGTACGCCGCGATCTTCAACAACGCGATGATGGCGCGAATTCTGCTGGCGCACGATGCCGACGTCACCTTGCGCGACAAGCTCGGCAACACCGCGTTGCATTGGGCGGCCGACCGCGGCAGCAACGAGGTCCTGCAAATGCTGCTGGCGGCGCATGCGCCGGTCGACGCGCAGAACAATCAAGGTGTCACGCCGCTGATGCAGGCGGTCGCGAACAGCCGCGCCACGACGGTCAAGCTGCTGCTGGCGGCGGGCGCCGATCCGCACAAGCAGGACTATACCGGGCGCGACGCGCTCGGCTGGACCACCGACAACCGGGCCATCGCCCAGCTGCTGCGCACCGCACACTGAGACGCTCAGTCCGGTGCCGCGGCGTAGAGCGTCAACGCCATCGCCTTGCCGTTGGAGTAATCGAGGCCGCTGACGCGACCGAGCGCGTGCGGCGCGCGGCCCAGTCCGGCAAGGGCGCGGCGGAACGCCTCGTCGTCGCGCGCTTCGACCAGTGCCAAGCCGCCGCGCGTCGCGGCGACGTAGCGCGCCGCGGCGTCGGCGCCGAGCGGTTTGGTCGCGGTGCCGAGGAGGAAAATCAGGCTCGGCTCGTCGTCGCCGACGATCGCCACCGGCGCGCCCTCCGCCGGCCGTTCGCGCGCCACCAGCGCCGCGGCGCTGCGCGACAGCCAGATCCGGTCAAGCGCCGGCACGACCAGTGTCAGTCCCGGCGCGACGACGGCAAGCGCCAGCAGCGCCGCGCCGGCCGCGAGGCCGGGCCCGGGCTTCGACCACGTGCGCCAGAGCAGGGCGCTACCGCCGCCGAGCGCGATCAGCGCGATGGCGATACCGATTGGCGACGGTCCGGTGCCGAGCAGCGACGGCGCGATTGCGAAGCCGGCCGCCAGTGCCAGCGTCGCCGCAGTCCACAGCACCGACACCGCGAGCCGCAGCCAGCGCGGCCCGGTATCGGCGTTGAACAGTGCGTGCGCGGCCAGCAGTGCAAGCGCCGGCAGCACCGGCAGGACGTAATGTGGCAGCTTGGTCGGCACCAGTTCGAGCGCCACCCAGAACGGCACGATCCACGCCAACAGGAAACGCTGCGACGGCCGTTCGCGTTCGCGCCAGGCGCGCAGAAGGCCGCCGGCGGCAAACAGTGAGCTCGGCCAGAAGACGAGCGCGAGCAGCAGCAGGTAGGTTCCCGGCGGCGCGCCGTGGCTCTCCTGCGCGCCGACGATCTTGCCGAAGAAATCATGACCGAGCGAGCTCGCGAGGAACCGATCGTGGGTCGCGGCGGTCATCGCTGCGAGCCAGGGGCCCACGATCAGCACGGCGAGCGGCAGGCCCCATGCAGCGCGCAGGGATTTCAGCCAGCCAGCCTCGCGGTCGGCCAGCGACAGCGCCGCGACGGTTAGCGCCGCCAGCAGCGGCGCAACCGGTCCCTTGATGAGCGTGCCGACGCCGACCGCCGTCCAGAACAGCAGCGCCCAGCGCCATGGCGCCGGCGCGCCGGTGCGCACCCGACGATAGATCGCGCCGAGCGCGAGTTGCGCTGCCGCGACGCAAGCCAACAGTGCCGCATCCGTTTTGGCGAGATGCGCCTCCACGGTCAGGCTCAGCGACGCGGCGAGCAGAGCGGCACCGAGCAGCGCCGCCGGCGCACCGACCAGATCGCGGCCGAACGCGAAGGTCAGCAGCACGGCGAGCATCGCGCCGATCAGCGATGGCAGGCGATAGGGCCAGATCGCTGGACTGGTGGCGTCGCTCGTCGTCACGACCGACAGCGCCTGCAGCCAGTAGATGCCCGCCGGCTTCTGGTTGCGCGCGGTGTTCTGGAAGCGAATGTGCAGCCAATCGCCGGTTTCGAGCATCTGCCGCGTCGCCTGCGCGAAGCGCGCCTCGTCGCGATCCGTCGGTGGCAGAGTTGTGAGGCCGGGAAGATAGAGGCCGAGGCAGAGCAGGCTGAGGATCAGATAAGGCCGCCAGCCCCGGCTGAGGCGCGTGATCATATGAGCCGCCAGCGGCGCAACGCCGCGTTGTCGCCGTCGAGCGCCGCCGGCAGCGCGGCGAGATCGGGCGGTCCGGTTTCGGGCGTCAGCACCGGCAGCGCTCCGGCGAAGCCCGGCGGTCGGCGCACGACGATGGCGTCGGCGCGGAAGGCGTCGGCGATCCAGGCGAGACTCGCGAGCGCATAGTGCCGGGGCGGATCGGCCGGATCGGCGTCCGCGGCAACGACGGCAACCGCGCCGCAACGCAGCGCCGGAATTGTAAAGCAGCCGCAATCGACTTGACCCGGATGGAACTGCGGATCGTGCTCGGCGGTGCTCCAACGCGCGGCGACCGCTTCGCGCAACGCCGCTGGCAGCGTCGCGTAAAAGGCGGCGTAATCGTTAAGCATGACCGCCTCGCCGTCGCTCGCCGCCAGCGCGGCGGCCAGGGCGCCGGCTGATGCCGGCAATCCGACGACGGCATAGCCTGTCGCCGCCAGGGCGGCCAGCGCCGCATAGGCCAGATCGGCGTCCGCCAGGATCGCCAGGCGGCGGTCGGCGCGCGGTTTGCGGCCTAAAGCCTGGCGGTGGCGGTCGGCGGTCTCGGGCAGCGGCGTGACCATGCTTGGCGGGTTTTTAACCATTCCATTGCACGCTGGGGCAGATTTTTACGCAATGGCGCCGAAACAGGGGCGTGGGCGTGGCCGAATTCCGCTGCTATCTGCTCGACGGCAATCGCAAGGTTATGGCGGTCGAGTCGATCCGCGCGCTCACTTTGCCGCGCGCCGTGACCAAGGGCATTCTCGCCACCGTGTTCCGCCGCGCCGAGACGTTCGAGTTGTGGCGGAACGACCTTTGCGTTTATGTCCACCACGCGGCGATCGCGCCGGCACCCACGATCGGCGTCGCATCCGTGTTCAGCATCCGCCGCGACGCTGGCGACAGTTGAGCCGCTTCGCGCGGCGTCACGTCCAGGCCGCCGCGACCAGCAGCACCGCGATCTCGCCCGCCTGTTCGACCGCGCTCAGCGTGTCGCCAGTGAAGCCGCCGACCCGGCGCTGCGCGCCGTAGGACACCGCCGCCATCGCGATCGCGGCAACGACGAGCGCCACGACGCCTGCCTTGATGCCGAGCGCCAGCAGCGCGATGACGACCGTGATCGCTGCCGCCGCGCCGACATTGCCGGCTTCGGGCCGGCCGGCTTCGGCGGCCCAATCGCCCGGCGCCGCCGGCTCACTCCAGCGCAGCACCGCGGGCAGCAGGCCGCGAGCGATCGCGTGGCAGCCGACCAGCGCACCGCTGATGCCGCTGACACCGAAGGCGTCGCCGACCGCGAACAAGGCGCCGGCGCGCAAGCCGACGCTCAAAACGATCGCCAGCACGCCGAGCGTGCTATTCGGTCCGTCGCGCATCAGACGCAGCCGCTCGTTGACGTCGCCGCCGCGGCCCAGCCCCTCGATGGTGCGGGCGAGTCCGTCCTCGTGCTGGCCGGCGGTGATCAGCGCGGTAGTCGCGACCGCCAACAGTGCCGCCGCAGGCACCGGCACGCCGAGCCGGGCGACGATGGCGTAGGCCAGCGCGCCGCAGACGCCGACCACCAGACCGGTCAACGGAAACGCCCAGCTCGCGGCCGCCAGTTCGCCGAGCTGCGGCGGAGGCCGCTCGCCCCAGACCAGTCGGGTAAAGAAGGTCAAGGCGACGCGCGCGTCAGCCCGCCGCGCCGGCCAGTCGCGGGCGAAGTCCTCGAAGTTCATGGCAACGGTGATTCTAATGACAAGCGGGGCCGGCGGCTACAGTCACTCGCCGCTCTGCAAAAGTGATCCGCGCCGCCGCGCGATCTCGAACGCGACCAGAAACGCGCCGATACCGACTGCCAGATAGAGCAGGTCGAGCGCGCCGGCCGCGGCCAGATGGGCCACCGGAAATCGCCCATGGAACATGACCGCGCGCATGCCTTCGAAGACATGGGCCGCCGGAATCGCCCAGGCAACGTCCTGGAGCCAGACCGGCAGGATCGACACCGGGTAGTAGATCGCCGCCGCCGGCGCGAGCAGGAACACCGCCGCCCAGGCCATGCTCTCGGCACCCAAACCGTAGCGCAGCAGCATCGCGCCGATGACGAAGCCGATGCCCCAGCCCATCGCCAGCAGCAGCACGAAGAAGGCGAGGAGCGGCAGGCCGAGGGCGAAGATCGAATAGTGATAGAGCACGATCGCCAGCAGCGCCGCCGGTGCCAAGCCGATGACGACACGGACGAAGCTCATCACGATGAGCGCCGCCGCCCATTCGATCGGCCGCAGCGGACTCGCAAACAGGCCGGCGAGGTTGCGCGACCATAGCTCCTCGAGGAAGGCGACCGAAACGCCGAGCTGGCCGCGGAACATCACGTCCCACAGCAGCACCGCGCCCAACAGCACGCCGGTAGCGCGCGCGACATACGAGCTGTTGGTCGTCAGGAATTGACTCATGAAGCCCCACAGGATCATCTGCACGATCGGCCAATAGAGCAGCTCGAGTGCGCGCGGGCCCGAGCCGATCAGCAGATATACGTAGCGCCGCACCATGGCGCCGACGCGGCGAAGCGAGAAGGCTGTGGGCGCGGCGCTCATTGCAGGGCTTCGGCTTCCCGCGCAATGGCGAGGAACACCTGTTCCAGCGTCTCGCGGCCGTGACGGCGAATGAGGTCGCGCGGCGGACCGCGATCCACGATCCGCCCGCGCCGCATCATCAGCACGTCGGATGCCAGACGCTCGACTTCGGCCATGTTGTGCGAGGCGAGCACGATGGTGGCGGAGCTGCGCGCGCGCCAGGCCTCGAGATAGCCGCGCACCCCGTCGGCGGTGTCGGGGTCGAGCGAAGCCGTCGGCTCGTCGAGCAGCAGCAGCTCGGGCTCGTTGAGGAGCGCCTTGGCCAAGGCGACGCGTGTCTTCTGTCCGGCCGACAGCCGGCCGACTGCGCGATCGAGCAGCGGCTCGAGCCGGAGGTCGCGCGCCAGCATCGCGATGCGCCCGCGCACGTCGGCAACGTCGTAGAGCCGGGCATAAACGTCGAGGTTCTGCCGCACCGTCATGCGCTGCGGCAGGTCGACATAGGGCGACGAGAAATTCATGCGGCCTAGGACGCGGTGGCGGTGGCGCAGCATATCTTCGCCCAGCACGCGGATGGCGCCGGACGTGGGTGCGACCAGGCCCAGTAGCATGGCGAGTGTCGTCGTCTTGCCGGCGCCGTTGCTGCCGAGCAGCGCGACGCAGGCGCCGCGCGCGACCGTGAACGAGACGCCGTCCACCGCGGTCGCGCGCTTGTAGCGCTTGACCAGGCTGTCGACCTCGACGGCGGGGGCGTCCGGCATGGGCGCGCACTATGGCCGAAAGCGGTGCCGCCGCGCCAGCCGGCGGCCGCTTGCCGCGCGGGCTCGGGATGTATAATTAGGCGATGCTCGTCTCCGGCGAAAAACCCAAGCCGCTCAAGGCGGAAGCGCCGCCGCCCGGCCTGCGCTCGGACGTCGCCGTCAGCCTACGCATGCTGGTGCTGATCCGCTGGGTCGCGGTGATCGGCCAGGCGGCGACGCTGATCGTCGTCCGCTACGTGCTGGGATTCGCGCTGCCGCTGTCGGCGGCGCTCGGCGTTGTCGCGGTCTCGGCGCTGCTCAATGTCGTCGCCTGGATCACGAACCGTGCTGGCGCGCGCCTCGGCAACCGCGAGGCGGCGATCTATCTCGCCTTCGACATGTTGCAGCTCGGCGTGCTGCTATTCCTCACCGGCGGCCTGCAGAATCCCTTCGCCATGCTGATGCTGGCGCCAGTGACGGTGTCGGCGACCATCCTGACGCGCCGCACTGTGGCCGGCCTGTCGGCGCTGACGGTCGCCGCGATCACCGTGCTCGCGGTCGCGCACCTGCCGCTGCCGGCGCCGCCTAATGCGGTGATCGCGCCGGCGCCGATCTATGTTCTCGGCATGTGGATGGCGCTGGTATCGTCGAGCCTCTTCATCACCGGCTACAACTGGTCCGTCGCCGAAGAGGCGCGCCGCATGCGCGACGCCTATGCCGCGACGCAGCTGGCCTTGGCGCGCGAGCAGCGCGTCGCCGCGGTCGGCGCGCTGGCCGCTGCGGCCGCGCACCAGCTCGGCAGTCCGCTAGCGACCATCGCCGTCGTCGCCAAGGAGCTGGTACGCGAACTGCCGAAAGACAGCCCCTTCGCCGAGGATGCGCAGCTGCTGTTGAGCCAGAGCGAGCGCTGCCGCACCATCCTGGCCGAGCTCTCGCATGCCCGCGAAGGCGAGGCGATGCCGTTCAACCGTATGCCGTTCTCGGCGATCGTCCAGTCGGCGGGCGAGGCGCATCATCGCGCCGGCGTGCGCGTCGTCTACGGTACCGGCGCCGGCCGCGATCCGGTGGGCGGCGCGGTCGCGGAACCGGTCGTGCCGCGTGGCCCCGAAATCCTGCACGGCCTCGGCAACCTGATCGGCAACGCCATCGAATTCGCGCGCCACGAGGTCAGCGTGACGACAAGCTGGAGCGAGGACACGGCGGCGGTCGACATCGTCGACGACGGGCCGGGCTTTCCGCCGCCGATGTTGGCGCGGGTCGGCGAACCCTATATATCGGCGCGGGCGGATGACGGCGCGCATATGGGCCTCGGCATTTTCATCGCCCAGAGTCTGCTCGAGCGCACCGGCGCGCGGCTTTCCTTCGGCAACGTCGCCGACGGCGGCGCGCATGTCGTGGTCGAATGGCGGCGGACGCAGCTCGAAGGCGACGAACAGCAGCTAGAGACGGCAACGACGGCAATGGTGGTGGCGGCGAAATGAACGACGGAAAGAGCGACATCCAGATGAATCCGGCTCTGGCCGGCCTGTCCGAGGGCGAGCGCACGCTGCTGATCGTCGACGACGACGCGCCGCTCTGCCAGCGGCTGGCGCGGGCGATGGAGCGGCGCGGCTTCCTCGTCGCGACCGCCGAATCCGTCGCCGCCGGCGTGCATGCCGTCGAAAGCGCACCCTCGGCCTTCGCGGTCGTCGATTTGCGGCTGAGCGACGGCAGCGGCCTCGACGTGGTGAAGGCGCTCCGGAAGGCGCGGCCAAGCGCGCGCGTCGTCATGCTGACGGGCTACGGCAACATCGCCACTGCGGTGGCGGCGGTGAAGGCGGGCGCGGTTGACTACATTCCGAAGCCTGTCGATGCCGACGCGGTCGAGCGCGCGCTGCTCGCGACCAGCGACAGCAGCCTGCCGCCACCGCCCGACGATCCGATGTCGGCAGACCGCGTGCGCTGGGAGCACATCCAGCGCGTCTTCGAGCAATGCGACCGCAATGTCTCCGAGACGGCGCGACGCCTGAAAATGCATCGCCGCACGCTGCAGCGCATTCTGGGCAAGCACGCGCCGCGGAGCTGAGCGCCGTCAGGTCTGGATGAACCGCCGTGCCGTGCCGTCGAGCACCAGCGCGGTGAGCCGGCCGGTGGCGAAGGCGCCGGTATCGATGCCGATGCGGTTGGGACGCTCTTCCGGCGCCTCGACGATGGTATGGCCGTGGACGACGCAGGCGCCGAAATCGTCGTCGCTGTCGAGGAACTCGTCGCGGATCCACAGCAGGTCCTCGGCCTGCTGCGCGGCGAGCGCGACGCCCGGCTTGACGCCGGCATGGGCGAAGAAATAGTCGCCCTCCTGGTGGGTCAGCCGGAGATCGCGCATGAACTCGACATGCGCCGGCGGAATCTGTTCCGCCAGCGCCTGGCGCGCGATTTCGTACTCGGCGGCGCGCACCAGGAACGGCGACGGCAACCGCACGCCGTAGCTCGCCAGCGTCTCGAGGCCGCCAAAGCTGCACCAATGCGGCCCGACCGCGGGGTTCTCGAGGAACTGGAGCAGATAGTCCTCGTGATTGCCGAGGAGATGGATGTGCTCGAAGCCGGCCAGGGGCTTCCGCATCAGGAGATCGACGACGCCGCGGGTGTCCGGACCGCGGTCGACGTAATCGCCGAGATAGACCACGACCCGGCGCCGCGCGTCGGATGCGGCCGCGTCGGCGGCAATCAGGTCGTGGAGCCGCGCCAGTAGGTCGAGCCGGCCATGGATGTCGCCGACGGCGTAGACCCGCGAACCCGCCGGCACCGCGCTTTGCCGCCCATTAATCTTCCGCATGCTGCCTAATATAGTGGGCTAACACCGGTTTTTCTTGCCTCCGACCAGGATTCGCCAGCATAAACGAGGCCCCATGGCAGAAGCCGATCTCATCGGGCTGGTCGAGGCGTTCGGCCGCGCAAGGCTGATTTGCGCCGGCGACGTCATGCTCGACCACTACGTGACCGGTCGGGTCGAGCGCATCTCGCCCGAGGCGCCGGTGCCGGTGCTGCATGTCGACAGCGAGGAGCGCCGCCTCGGCGGCGCCGGCAACGTACTCAGGAACTTGCACGCGCTCGGCGCCGCGACCTGCTTCGTGTCGGTCACCGGCGCCGATCCGGCGGGCCGCGAGGTCACCCGCATGGTGGCCTCGCTCGGCAACGGCGAAGCGCACGTGCTGGCCGAGCGTGACCGCGTGACGTCGGTCAAGACGCGTTACGTCGCCGAGACCCAACAGCTGCTGCGCGCCGATCGCGAGCGCGCCGCGCCGATTTCGGCCGAGACCCGCGCCGACCTGCTAGCGCAGATCAAAACGGCGCTGCCGCACCACCAGCTCGTCGTGCTGTCGGATTACGCCAAGGGCGTGCTCGGCAATGGCGGGGCGCTCGCCATCGTCGAGCTCGCGCGCGCCGCCGGCCGGCCGGTCGTGGTCGATCCCAAGGGCCAGGACTACGCGATTTATCGCGGCGCCACCATCCTGAAGCCCAATCGGCGTGAGCTGGCGCAGGCGGTTGGCCGGGAGCTCGCCGACGAGGACGCGGTTGTCGCGGCCGCGCGCGAACTGATCGCGCGTCACGGCTTCGGTGCGATGCTGGTGTCGTGCGGCAAGGATGGCATGCTGGTGATCGAAGGCGACGATGTCCATCGCCTGGCGGCCGAGGCGCGCGAGGTCTACGACGTCTCCGGCGCCGGCGACACGGTCGTCGCCGTGCTGAGCGCGGCGCTCGCCGCCGGCGCCTCGCTACTCAACGCGGCGCGGCTCGCCAACACCGCCGCCGGCATCGTCGTCGGCAAGATCGGCACCGCCGTCGTCCATGCCAACGAGCTGGCCGAGGCACTGGTGGATCGCGACACGCTCGAGAACCGCAAGGTGCTGCCGCTGCCGGTGGCGCTCGATCACGTGGCGCGCTGGCGCCGCAACGGCCTCAAGATCGGTTTCACCAACGGCTGTTTCGACCTGATTCATCCCGGCCACGTCGCACTCCTGGCCGAGGCGCGCACGGCCTGCGACCGGCTGGTGGTGGGATTGAACAGCGACGCCTCGGTCAAGCGCCTGAAAGGGCCGGAACGGCCGGTGCAGAACGAGGCGGCGCGCGCCGCGGTGCTGACCTCGCTCGCGCATGTCGACATGGTGGTGGTGTTCGACGCGGAGACGCCGGTCGAGCTGATCCGCGAGTTGCGGCCCGACGTGCTGGTCAAGGGCGCCGATTACAGCCACGACCAGGTTGTCGGCGCCGATATCGTCGAGTCCTATGGCGGACGCGTGCTGCTGGCCAAGATCGTGCCGGGCTACAGCACGACGGCGACGATCGCGCGCGCCGTGCGTTAGAGCCGTAAGGAGAATGCGACACGTGCCGGCTCCGGCCGCGGTCGCGGAATGAAATGACGGCATGAGCGGCAAACGACGAACGATGCTGCGCCTCGCCTGGCATCTGGCGCGGCCCTATTGGTCCTCGGAGGAGCGCGGTATCGCCTGGGTGCTGCTGGTCACCGTGATCGGCCTCAACCTCGGCAATGTCGGCGTCTCGGTCCTCATCAACAAGTGGTACAACAAGTTCTACAACGCGCTGCAGGGATACAACTGGCATGCCTTCCTCTATCTGCTCGGCGTGTTCTGCGTTCTCGCCGCCGCCAGCATCGTCATGTCGGTCTATTCGGTCTATCTGCAGCAGATGCTGCAGATCCGCTGGCGACGCTGGCTGACCGGCCGTTACCTCGATCATTGGCTCGGTGACCGGCGTTATTATCGGCTCCAGCTCGACCGCGCGGTCACCGACAACCCCGACCAGCGCATCGCCGACGATCTGCGGCTCTTCGTCTCCTACGTCGCGTCCCTGGCGCTCGGCCTGCTGACCTCGGCGGTCTCGGTGGTGTCGTTCATGGTGATCCTCGTCGGCCTGTCGGGACCGGCGGCGATTCCATTCGGCTCGCTCGGCACGGCCTATATCCCGGCCTATCTCGCCTGGGCGGCGCTGCTTTATGCCGGCTTCGGCACCTGGCTCACCATGAAGATCGGCCATCCGCTGGTGCCGCTCAACTTCGCGCAGCAGCGCTTCGAAGCCGATTTCCGTTACAGCCTGGTACGGCTGCGCGAGAACGCCGAAAGCGTCGCGCTCTACGGCGGCGAGCCGCCCGAGCGCACCGTCTTCGACGGAAGGTTCGGCAGCGTCTTCGACAATTTCTGGCGCATCATGAAGCGCCAGAAGAAGCTCAACTGGTTCACCTCGGGCTATTCCCAGCTCGCGGTGATTTTCCCCGTGCTGGTGGTATCGCCGCGCTATTTCGCCAAGCAGATCGCGCTTGGCGGCCTGATGCAGGTGATCGACGCCTTCGGCAACGTGCAGAGTTCGCTCTCCTTCATCGTCAATTCCTACGTCGACATCGCCACCTGGGTAGCGGTTACCGAACGTCTCACCACCTTCGAGCAGCGCATGCGGGAGATCGAGGCCGGCCTGCGCGCGCCGCAGCCGATCCGCCTTCGGCGCGAAGGTGCCGGCGTGGAGATCCGCAATCTCGATCTCGATCTGCCCGACGGCGCGAAGCTGCTGCGCGGCGTCTCGCTCGCCGTGCCGTCCGGCGGCTCGCTGCTCATCACCGGGCCGTCGGGTTGCGGAAAGTCGACGTTGTTGCGCGCCACCGCCGGCATCTGGCCTTATGGCCACGGCGAGGTGCGGCTCGGCGAAGGCCGCGTCTTCTTCCTGCCGCAGCGCCCCTATCTCCCGCTCGGCACGCTCAAGGACGCGCTGGTCTATCCGCAAAGCGCCGCGACCGCGCCCGATGACGGCCTCGCCGAGGTGCTGCATCGGGTCGGCCTCGGCGAGCTCGTGCCGTCACTGGCCGCGGACGAGAATTGGCCGTTGCGGCTGTCGCTCGGCGAGCAGCAGCGCGTCGCCTTCGCCCGCGTGCTGCTGGCGCGGCCCGATCTCATCTTCCTCGACGAGGCGAGCTCCGCGCTCGACGAGCCCGACGAGGCGCGGCTCTACCGCCTGCTGCGCGCGCGCCATCCCGACGCCGCGATCGTCAGCGTCGGCCATCGCGAAAGCCTGAAGGCGCTGCACGACCGCGTCATCGATCTCACGCACTTCCACGCCGGTGCCCTGGTCGCGGAATAGTTGCGCTCGTGAGCCTTAAAGACTCTATTATTCCTGCTGCAGACAAATAGGGGAGTTGAATGGCAACAACACCAAATGAGCAAAATTTCGTTATCCCCTCGACTTACCGCGTTTATCCGGTAGAGGGATTTGTAACTTCCATAATGGCGCAGCCTGCTGACGCCACTCTACAAATTACGTATTGGATCGTCGATGGTACACCCGACGTAGAAGACAATAGCCTGCCGTATGGGAATGTTGAGCATTATAAATTCAAAGGCGTGAAACACGCATTGCAAACGGCTATCCAGCTCCGCCCAAATGTCGCATATCAAATGGCCATGAACATTCTTGAGAATCTGACGAAACTTCCTGAGGCAGTACGTGCCAAATATCAGCTTCCCAGCGGTATTCAGGTCCATACGGGCGCGCAATGAACGTGAATGTAAGCGGCGTTGCTGGCGATCCGCGCGTGCTCACGCAAACGGCCAGTGCGCCAAATATTCCTCAGTTTAGAGTGATAGAGGGCGGCAAGGGCACGCCAAAAAATCTGCCGCAAATTTCTTCCACTGCATTACACGTGCCTGTTAGCGCGCCTGGTGGTGCGCGCATCGTGCCGCCTGCAGAACCGGTCGAGAATCCATACCGGGCGGCGCGCATTCAAACACTTGAAGCGCTGCGGCAACTCGGCGTCGATCCCTATGCCGGCGGCTTCGTACCCGACGCGCGCGCGGCCGAGCTTGACGCGAAATACAAGGGCCTCGCCGCCGGTGCTGAGACCGGCGACCGGGTCAAGGTCGCGGGCCGCATCCGCGCGCTGCGCAACAGCGGCATGTTCATCGACCTGCACGACGCCAGCGGCAAGATCCAGGTCTTCTGCCACAAGGACAACCTGGCAACCGACGCGCTCGCGATCCTGAAGCTCCTGGATCTCGGCGACCTGATCGGCGTCGAGGGCATGGTGCGGCGCACGCCGCGCGGCGAGCTCACCGTTAATGCCCGGTCGCTCACCGTGCTGGCCAAGGCGCTCCTGCCGTTGCCGGAAAAGTTCCACGGCCTCACCGACGTCGAGACGCGCTATCGCCAGCGCTATCTCGACCTCATCATGAACGAGGAATCACGCGAGACGCTGCGGCGGCGCTCACGCATCGTCGCGGTGATGCGGCGGCTTTTGATCGAGCGCGGCTTCCTCGAAGTCGAGACGCCGATGCTGCACAACATTCCGGGCGGCGCCTCGGCCAAGCCCTTCGTCACCCATCACAACACGCTCGACCTCGAGCTCTATTTGCGCATCGCGCCCGAGCTGCATCTCAAGCGGCTGATGGTCGGCGGCCTGTCGGACAAGCTCTTCGAGATCAACCGCAATTTCCGCAACGAGGGCATCAGCCCGCGCCACAATCCCGAGTTCACCTCACTCGAGCTCTATCAAGCCTATGCCGACTACGCGACGATGATGGAGGCGACCGAATATCTCATCGTCAGCATCGTGCGCGAGGTGCTCGGCACCACCCGGATTCCCTACGGCAAGCATACGATCGAGCTCGCCGCGCCCTGGCCGCGCAAGTCCATGGCCGAATTGGTGAAAGAAAAGACCGGCGTCGATTTCCTGAGTCTTCATGATGCCGCCGCGGCGCGCGATGCCGCCAGGAAGCTCGGCGCCGAGGTGCTCAAGACCGCGTCCTGGGGCCAGGCGCTCGAGGCCGCTTTCGCCGCCAAGGTCGAGGACGAGCTCATCCAGCCGGTGCACGTCACCGGATTCCCGCGCGACATTTCGCCCTTGGCCAAGCCCGATCCGCGCGATCCGCGCCTGGTCGAGCGCTTCGAGACCTTCGTCAATGGCTGGGAGGTGGCGAACGCCTTCTCCGAGATCAACGATCCGCTCGATCAGCGCGAACGCTTCGAGGCGCAGATGATGGCGCGCGACCACGGCGATGAGGAGGCGCAGCGCCTCGACGAGGATTTCATCGCCGCGCTCGAATACGGCATGCCGCCGGCGGGCGGACTCGGCATCGGCATCGATCGCCTGGTCATGCTGCTGACCGACAGCCCGTCGATCCGCGACGTCATCGCCTTCCCGACCATGCGGCCGAAGCGATCCGACAGCGGCCCGGTGAACATCTGACCCGCGGCATAGCCGACGATGAACAGGCTCAGCGTCAGCTGCACGCGCTCGGGCGACGCGGCGAGTTCGGCACTCAGCGCCGGAAGGCTCATGTCGATGGCCAGCGCGGTGAGCGCCGTCATCGCGCCCAGCAGCACGACCAGTGTGCGCGACTCGAGGCGGATCATGGACGCGGCCACGGCGGAGTGTTCAGGGATTCTCGAGGCTGAGGACGCCGCTGTCGATGTCGTAGGCGAAGAGCTCGGCGTAGCGGCTCCAATTGATCACCGTCTCGAAGACCTGGCTGGCTTCCTCTTCGGACAGATAATCCTCGAGCTCGGCGAGGAAGCGGCCTTCCGGCGCGCTGTGACCCGGCCGCTCGTCGAGCACGCGACGGATATGCGCGGCCAGCGGTACGGCGCGGCGCAGATGGTCGGCGAAGATCTGCTTGCGGTTGTGGAGGTCGGCGGCGGCAAAGGCGCGGCCGGCCGGCAGCATCTCGATATCGCCGCCGCCCACCTGAGCGAGGCCCAGGAGCTGCAGGGTTTCGACCAGCACCATGAGATCGTCCGTCGACAGATGCTCGCTTTCGGCAAGCTTCGGCAGATCGGCGCGGCCTTCATAGGGCGGTTGCGACAGGGCCTCGAGCAGGCCGGTCAGCTGCTGGATCGACGCGTCCGGCACGCGATAGCCCAGGCCGATCGGCTCGGCCCGCCGCTTCGCGGCTTCGGTGCCCGGCACGGTGGTGAGCAGCGTATAGACCTGATCGACGAGGCTGCGGAAGATCGGATTGGCCTGGTCGCGTGGTCGCGGCAGCGGCACCGGAATGTCGGCGCGGATGCAGCCTGGATCGCTGCCGAAGACGATGATGCGGTCGGCGAGGAACACGGCGTCCTCGATGTTGTGCGACACCAGGATGATGCCCTTAGTCGGGATCCGGCGGTCGCGCCACAAATCCTCGACGTCGCCGCGCAGTGTCTCCGCCGTGAGCACGTCGAGCTGCGAGAACGGCTCGTCGAGCAATAACACGTCGGGATTGACGACGAGCGCGCGGGCGAAGCCGACGCGCTGGCGCATGCCGCCCGATAGCTCCTTGGGGTAGGCCGATTCGAAGCCGTCGAGGCCGATGAGGTCGATGGCGGCGATGGCGCGGCGGTGGCGCTCGTCGGGCGCGACGCCCTGCGCCTCGAGGCCGAGTTCGACGTTGCCGAGCACCGTGAGCCACGGAAACAGCGCGAAACTCTGGAACACCATGGCGATGCCGCTGACTGGATCGTCGATGCGCCTGCCGCGATAGCTGGCGAAGCCATCCGACGGCCCGGTCAGGCCGGCGAGGATGCGCAGAAAAGTCGACTTGCCCGATCCCGATTTGCCGAGGATGGCGACGATTTCACCTTCCTTGAGGGTAAAGTCGATGTGTTCGAGGACGTGGCGTCCGGGGGCGTCGCCGGTCGCATAGGTCTTGCACACTTGGTGCGCTGCGACGAGTCCGGTGCCGACATCGGCGGCGAGCGTGGTCTCGGCGGGCATGTCGTCCATCCTTCGTCAGTCGAGCCGCAGGCGTTCCTCGGCGAGCTGGTAGAGCCGCCGCCAGACCAGCCGGTTGAGCACCAGCACGTAGATGCAGAGCACCGTGATGCCGAGGGCGATGCGCGGAAAATCGCCTTTCTCGGTTTCGGTGGCGATATAAGCGCCGATCCCCGTGGCCCGCAAGGTCGTACCGCCCCAACGCGCGATCTCGGCGACGATGCTCGCATTCCACGAGCCGCCCGACGCGGTGACGGCGCCGGTGACGAAGGCGGGAAAGATACCGGGCAGCACCAGACGCCGCCACCACAGCCAGTTGCGCACACCGAGATTGCCCGCGACTAGCAGATAGTCGGTCGGCAGCGCCAGCGTCCCGGCGATGACGTTGAACAGGATGTACCACTGCGTGCCGAGGATCATCAGCGGCGACAGCCAGATCTCGGGATTGAGCCGATAGACCACGATCAGCGAGACGACGATCGGAAAGAACAGGTTCGCCGGAAAGGCGGCGAGGAACTGGATCACCGGCTGGATGCGGCGCGCGAGGCGCGGCCTGAGCCCGATCCAGACGCCGATCGGCACCCAGAATGCCGCCGCCAGCGCGATCAACACCACGACGCGCACCAGCGTGATCGCGCCGAGCACGAAGACGTAGCCGACTTCGGACCAGCCGACCTCGGCGCGCACGAAATGCGCTATCTCGATCAGCGCCGCGACGGCGCCGCCGGTCAGGACGACCGCCCAGGCGATGTCGAGCGCGCGCCCAAGTCGCCGCCGGCGCGCCGGCCGCGGCAACGCCGGCAGGCTCCGCGAGAGATGACCCGAGATCTGCGCCATCAGCCCGAACAGCCGCGCCATGCCGTGGAAGACGCGCGCGCGCTGCACCATCACCAGGAACCAGGGAGGCTCGATCTCCTCGCCGACAATGGTCTCGACCTTGAAGCGCTGTACCCAGGCCAGCAGCGGCCGGAACAGCAGCTGGTCGTAGACCAGGATCAGCACCAGCATGGCGGCGATGGCGTAGCCGACCGCGTACAGGTTACGGTGGTCGATCGCCACCGCGATATAGGAGCCGATGCCAGGCAGCAGCACGGTCTGGTTGTTGACGCTGATCGCCTCCGACGCCACGACGAAGAACCAGCCGCCCGAGACGGACATCATCATGTTCCAGACGAGCTGCGGCAGCGCGTAAGGCATCTCGAGCTGCCAGAAGCTCTGCCAGGGCGACAGGTGATACATGCGCGCGGCTTCGCGCAGATCGTGCGGCACGCCGAGGAACGACTGGTAAAGGCTGAACGTCATGTTCCAGGCTTGCGAGGTGAAGATGGCGAAGATCGCCGCGCACTCGTAGCCCAGCAGGCGGCCAGGAAAGAGGGCGACGAAGCCGGTCACGGTGATCGACAGGAAGCCCAGAATCGGCACCGACTGGAGAACGTCGAGCACCGGGATCAACAGCTTTTCGGCGCGCTTGCTCTTCGCCGCCGCCGCCGCATAGACGATGCTGAAGACGAGCGACGCGACCAGCGCGAGCGCCATGCGCATCACGGTGCGGAGCGCGTATTCCGGCAGATAGCCCGGATCGAGCGAGATCGGTAGCTGCTCGCCGGTATGGAAAGGCTGGCCCATCTGCTGACTCGCCCAGGCGAGCAGGATGAGCGCGCCGAACACCAGCGGCAGCGCGATCCCGTCCCAGACGCTGGGACGCAGGCGCGACGGCCAGGCGACGATCGGCAGTCCCCAACGCTCCGCCATGATCCTTCGCTCCGCTCGCGCGCCATCCTAGCTTGGCGCCCCGTCTTTAGCGCAGACTCGGGGACTGATGAAAGCGCCGCGGCGGAGATCTAGCGTGGGAGACGGAATCATGACATTCGGGGTGCGGCGGACGATCTGAGGAGGGGCGATGGAACATACCGGCGACGAATTCAAGAACCGGTCGCTGTGGCACCGGTCGGGCTACGCGATCAACGGGATACTCGCCGGCCTCGCCCGCGAGGGCAGCCTCAGGCTCGAGCTCGCAGTCGCCGCCGCTACGCTGCTGCTGTTATTATGGCTCAAGCCGCCAGCGATGTGGTGGGCGATCGCGGTGCTGATCATCGCCGCCGTGCTCGCAGCCGAACTCATCAACTCGGCGATCGAGGCGCTCGCCGATCACCTGCACCCGACGCTCCATGCCGAGATTCGCGTGGTCAAGGACATGGCCGCCGGCGCCATCCTGGTGCTGAATGTGGCGGCACTGGTCGTGCTCCTGCTGCTGCTGACGACCGCGTGGCGCTGAGCTAGCGCCAGAAGGCCTGCATCGCGCTCGCCGGATCGCCAACTCGTATTGACTGGCTCCCAGCGCGTCAGAATGATGGCCCTTGGGAGTTAGCGCTATTTAGCGACGATGATGCCGTGCGCCTTGGGATTGAAATCATTGAAGAAGACGTAGCGGCCAGGCGCGAGCGGTCCGAGGTAAATCTTGATCGTGCCGCCGCCGACCACGACCTTCTCGCGGTTGAGATCGCTGCTCTCGAATTCGGCCGGCACCGTGTCGAGGTTCTTCACCGTCAGCGTCAGCTTGGTGTTCGCCGGCACCTGAAGCTCGGCGACGTCGAATTTCCGGTCCTTGATGATGAGCGTGTAGGTGGGCTCGGCGGCCGGCGCCGCGACCGGCGCGACGAGCACCGCCAGCAAAGCGAATGCGACGAGGTGGTGTTTGAGCATGGTCGGGACGTTACTGCGAATGACTTGCAGTTGCAATGATAATCATCAGTCCATTCTGGCGCAGCCGGAAAGCTGCGGGAATGACCATCGGGCTGTGGCTTGGCGGTTTGCCGCTGGTCAGCGCCGCGGATTGGGATCGCGGTGCGCAACCTGTCGACGATGACGCGACGCCGTGCCGGCGGGTGCGGCATCGACACGTCTGCCGTGTCGGGCGGTCGATTGTCTGACCCGCGCAAATGGCTTAGAGGTCTCCGCTCCATCCAATCACCTTCGGTCAGGCGAGGCGGGGCATGGCGACAGCTTCCAACGTGCACAGGATCGGCTGGATCGGCACCGGCCGCATGGGCTTTCCGATGGCCGACCGCCTCGCCAAGAACGGCTGCGATCTCGTCGCCTTCAACCGCACGCGCGCCAAGGCCGAGCCGCTGACCAAGTCGGGTGCCAAGCTCGCCGACCGGCCGGCCGATCTCGCGTCCTGCGACATCGTCTTCACCATGGTCTCGGCGTCGGACGATCTGAAGCAGGTGATCCTCGGCAATGACGGCGTTCTCGCCAGTGACGGCAAGGCGCCCAAGATCCTGGTCGACTGCTCGACCGTGTCGGAGGAAGCCTCGGCCGAAGTGCGCGCGGCGGCGCTCAAACGCGGCACCCAGATGCTGGCGGCGCCGGTTTCGGGCAACGGCAAGGTGGTGAAGACCGGCAAGCTCACCATCGTCGCCTCCGGCCCGAAATCCGCCTACGATACCGTGCTGCCTTATCTCGAGATGATGGGCCGCGGCGCGTCCTATGTCGGCGAGGGCGAGCTCGCGCGCATAGTCAAGATCTGCCACAACGTGCTGCTCGGCGTGACGATCCAGAACTTGGTCGAGATCACCGTGCTGGCCGAGAAATGCGGCGTGAAGCGCCACGCCTTTCTCGATTTCATCAACAAGAGCGTGATGGGCTCATTCTTCACCGCCTATAAGACGCCGGCGCTGGTCAATCTCGACATGACGCCGACGTTCACGCCGGTGCTGCTGCGCAAAGATCTCGATCTAGGTCTGGCGGCGGCGCGCAAGGCCGATGTGCCGATGCCGGCGGCGACGCGCGAACTGGTGCAGAACCTGATCGGCTTGGGCTTCAAGGACCAGGATTTCGCGACACTGCTCTTGCAGCAGGCGAGGAATTCCGGCCTCGACATCAAGCCGGAGAACGTCAAGGTCTCGGACGGCCTCAGCGGCTGACGGAATCGCGCCCGAAAAAATGGCGGCCCCCGAAGGGGCCGCCTGTCCACTGAACCGAAACCCCGAAGGCCGGAACGATCCGGCTTAGAACACCTTCCGCCGGATCCAGGCCGCCGCGCCCGGAATCACGATGCCGAGCAGCGCTAGGGTCGACGGCTCCGGTACCGGACAGGGCGAGCTGCCGGTGAAACCGCCGGCAAAGGCCGGCACGGCAACCAACACGAAGCCGACGGTTGCGACGGCAACGCGCAGGGTGGCGGAAAGGCGGACGGACATCGAGGCGCTCCTTTGAATGAGCCGCGACGGCCGCGGCGAGAGGAAGCGTAGCGAATACATATCAATCTACAACAAATATCGCCAATAATTGTTGGTATTGCTAATAATGAAGTTATGTTTACTCTATTTTCTCTACGACTTCTGCGGGTTTCTCACGCATGTTTCTTGCGCGATTAAGCTTGTCGAAAATCAACCGCGAAAATCCGCCATCACGCGGGGTTAGAGTGCCGGCACGTCCACCGTCGGCAAGCATCAACCCCTCGGCAGCGTCGGCGAGCACGGCCGCCTCTTCGGCCCGAGCCCGCAACTGCGGCACCAGTGCAATCGCGCGGCGCTTCGGCGCGGTGAGATCGGGCGCCGCCGGGCTCACGCCGGCTCTGCTCCGGTCAGCACCGCCACTTCCTTGGGAATGCCTTCGAGGAAGGTCGCCACCATCGCTTCGATCACCGGATCCATCGCGTCCGGCACCTGCAGGCCGTAGATCCAGCGCCTGATGCCGATGTAGAAGATCGCCGAATGCAGCATCCAGACCAGCTCGGCTTCGATCTCGCTCATCGGCCGCTGGTCGAGCGTTGGCATGTTGTAGGCGTGCCGGATTTCGCGTAGCACCGCGGTGAACACGCGCTCGCGCATCATGTTGAAGAACCGCGCGTTGAGGTCGAGGCCGCCTTCGAGCCCGGCGAGGACGAACAGCCGAACGCGCTCGTAGCCCATCGCCGTGCGCGCGTACTCGCGGTAGAAGTAGGTCAGCCGTTCCCTCAGCGGCCGCGTGCGATCGGCGAGCACGGCGAACCACTCGTCCCGCCACGGATCGACGAAGACCTCGCGATAAACCCGTTCGATGAGGGCGTGCTTGCTCGGGAAATAGCGGTAGAGCAGCGGCTGGGCGATACCAAGCCTTCGCGCCAGCTCGCGCGTCTGACCTTCGAAACCGTGCTCGGCGAAGAAATACACCGCCGCCTGCGCGATCAGCCGCTCGCGCTCGTCGGGCGCCAGCCGCCGCCGTCTTCTTCTGCCCTTGATTTTGCCTTTGCCGCCCCGCGGGCGGACCTTCCTGCGCCGTGTGGATTTGCGTGCCATGCCTCCCCACTTCGCCGTCTTCCCGCGCCAACCAAGGCTCGGTTGATGGCGTCTGTTGCCGCGCCCATTCTTGAAGCAAGCCGGAGAATCAAGCAACCGGCGCAGGGAGAAATCTTGAAGGCGCCGTCGTCGAGACGCCGGCGGTTCCTCCGCGACGCAAAACACACCGTGACTTTGGTCGACGGCGCAGGCAAAGTCGGGCCCGGCTTGAGCCCTAAGCGGCGCGAGCGGTGCATGAGAATGTTCGACCGCATACGGCGTGGACCGTTTGCGCTTCCTCGACAAGTACCGCCGGTCGGCGCCATGGCGCGGACGCGACGCGGCTGGGACGACATCAGATTCCTGCTGAAGCTCCGCTGGCGCGCATTATTGCGCGGTTTGGATCGTCGTCATTTGCGGAGCAACGAGATCGCGCTGACGGCGCTGGGCATTGTTGTGGGCGGGGCGATCGGGATTGGGGTTGTGATCGTTCACCAGCTATCGCTGTGGCTGCACGAGC
>JAGWNF010000010.1 GCA_028871455.1 Alphaproteobacteria bacterium | reverse complement strand
GCCACAATCGACGCCTCGCGCGCGACTTCGAGCGCTACGCACGAACCGCCGCCGCCTTTGTCCGTCTCGCTATGATCCGAATCATGCTCCGACGCCTGACCCGGCCAGCTCATTGCTCCTGAATCCTAACTTTCTGGATCGGCTCTAAGGCCCGCCAGCAAGCGATCGCGCCGCGCTGCGGCCGGCGAGCGACGTGCGCACGCGCGCGCCACGCGCGGTCAGTCGCGCCGCCAGGCCCGCGCCCATCTCGCCCATGGCGATGATCGCCACCGTCGGTCCGGCCATGCTCGCGCTCCTTCAAGCCTGCGTGAGCGCCTGTTGCGTTGGCGCGTCCACAGGCCCAGATTCACCCGTGCCCGCTCCCGCCAACAAGCAAAAAGGAGATCGCGCATGTGGATGGCCCGCAAGAAAGTCGAGATGCCCATGCCCGGCGAGGCACTGCCCGGCCGCGCCACCAAGATGCCGGTGCCCGAGACTCATTTCGTCAACGGCCGACGCATCGTGCCGCCCTTCCCCGCCGGTATCGAGACGGCGCAGTTCGGCCTCGGCTGCTTCTGGGGCGCCGAACGCGCGTTCTGGCAGTTGAACGGCGTCTACGCCACCGCGGTCGGCTACGCCGGTGGCATGACGCCCAATCCGACTTACGAGGAAGTCTGCTCCGGCCGAACCGGCCATGCCGAGATCGTGCTGGTCGCCTATGACCCGAAAAAGATCTCCTACGAGCGCCTGCTCAAGGCGTTCTGGGAAAGCCACGATCCGACCCAGGGCATGCGCCAGGGCAACGACGTCGGTACGCAATACCGTTCGGCGATCTACTCGACGAATGCTTCGCAGCAGAAGGCGGCCGAAGCCTCGCGCGACGCCTATGCCAAGGCGCTGGCCAAGGCCGGCCGCGGTGGGATCACGACCGAGATCAAGCAAGCCGGCGCGTTCTACTACGCCGAGGATTATCACCAGCAATATCTGGCGAAAAATCCCGGCGGCTATTGCGGCCTCGGCGGCACCGGCGTGAGCTGCCCCGTTGGCGTCACGGCGGCATAGCAATCAAACAACCACGCATCGCCCCCTCACTCACGTTGAGTAAGGCTCGGTCGCGCCTCACCAGCTCAAAGCAACCCTCTCTCCCTTCCCGGGAGAGAGGGCAGGGTGAGGGGGCATCGTTTATCGCGACCGCGTTCGTCGCGGCAGTTGCTGTCATCCTCTTGCCGGCTTGCGCATCGGCGGCGGGCGTCTGCGGCACCGATCTGCATCTGTCGTCACCGCAGGACACGGCGTTGCTGAACTTTGCGCGGCGTAGCAGTCTTGCCGATCCCGACGCTTTTCGCGAGGTCGCCGAATACATCCACGCCCACGGCGCGCTGCCGCCCTGCTACCTGACGAAACGCGTGGCCGAGGATGACGGCTGGCGTCCGGGCGGCGATCTGTGGGCGGTCGCGCCCGGTGGCGCCATCGGCGGCAACCGTTATTCCGATCGCGAGCGTCGCCTGCCGGCGCAGTGGCGCGGCCGCTACGTCGAAGCCGATCTCGACTACGCCAGCGGTCATCGCGGCGCGCACCGCCTGATCTTCGTGCGCGGTATGGGCGAAAGCTGGCTGATCTTCGTCAGCATCGATCACTATCGCCACATCGCGCGCTTCGTACCGGCGGCCACGCCGACGCCGCCCTAAGGCAGCTACACCACGCCGTCCTGCTTGAGCCGCGCGATATCGGTCTCGGCGTAGCCCAATTCGCGCAGTACATCGGCGGTATGCTCGCCGAGATCGGGCGTCGCACGTCGGAGCGCCCAGGGTGTGCGCGACAGGCTCACCGCCTGACCGACCAGCTCGATCTCGCCGAGCCGCGCGTGCTTCACCTTGCGCGCCATCTCGAGGTGCTTCACCTGCGGATCGGCGAAGACTTCGTTCGTCTTGTTGATCGGGCCCGACGGCACACCCGCCTTGGTCAGCAGATCGACCCATTCGGCGGAGCTCCTGGCCGGCGTGATCGAAGCGATGAGCGCGTTGAGCCGATCGCGGTTCTTGCGGCGCGAAGCGGCACTGGCGTAATCGGGATCGGTCTTGAGTTCGGGCCGGCCGAGCGCATCCGCCAGGCGATGCCACAGCTCCTCGCCGGCGGTGGCGATGTTGATGAAGCCGTCCTTCGTCGGAAAAACGCCGGTCGGAATGCTGGTCGGATGGTTGTTGCCGGCCTGGCCCGGCACCTCGCCCTTCATCAACCAGCGCGCCGCCTGAAAATCGAGCATGGCGATCTGCGACGCGAGCAGCGAGCTTTCGACGTACTGGCCCTCGCCGGATTCCTCGCGTTCCAAGAGCGCCACCAGGATGCCGATGGCGGTGAAGAGTCCGGCGGTCAGGTCGGCGATCGGAATGCCGACGCGCATCGGACCGCGGCCGGGCTCGCCGGTGATCCACATCAGGCCGCCCATGCCCTGCGCGATCTGGTCGACGCCCGGCCGCTCGCGATAGGGACCGTCCTGGCCGAAGCCCGAGATGCTGGCATAGACGAGGCGCGGATTGACCGTCTTGAGGCTGTCGTAGTCAATGCCGAGCCGGAATTTGACGTCGGGCCGGAAATTCTCGACCACGATGTCGGCTTTTGCCACCAGCCGCTTCAGGATCACGACGGCTTCGGGCTTCTTGAGGTCGAGCGTGATGCCGCGCTTGTTGCGGTGGATGTTCTGGAAATCCGGACCGTCGCGCTCGCCGCCGAGGCCGGAATCGCCCTTCGGGTCCTCGACCTTGATCACGTCGGCGCCCCAATCGGCAAGCTGGCGCACGCAGGTGGGGCCGGCGCGCACGCGCGTGAGGTCGACCACCTTGAAGCGGGCCAGCGGCAGCCTGCTTATGGGTTCAATCTCCGCGCTCGATCTTCGGCACCAGAAAGCACAGCACGTTGCCGGCGAGCACCGACGCCGCGAGGAAATAGAACACCGAAGAACGTCGCCACGGCCCAGTGCGTCGCACCGTGACCGAGGCTGACCGTGCCGACCGGCGTCTGGGTGCGCAGCGAACGCAGCGAGGATACGGATTGGACGGTCATGACCGGTGGCGGAGGATACACGCCCGCCCGATAGTGCCCAAGCGGCGCATGACCGATTTGCGCCGACCATGCGGCGGCGCCACGCGCCCGCGGTCGCGCGGCCTTTTTTAACGACTGCGGCGTAATCTGGGCTCGACCTTTCGTTTGCCGCATGTTTTGATCGGCCGAACCTTCGGAAGGGGCCGGGGGAAAACGCATCGGGCATGAACGTTCACCACTTCATCGCCACCCACGGGGCGTGGTCGTACCCGATCACGTTCGTGTGGACCTTCTTCGAAGGCGAGACCTTCGTCCTCTTCGCCGCCTTCGCGGCGGCGGAAGGCCTGCTCAACGCGCCGCTGATTCTGGTTGCCGCCTGGTTCGGCAGCTTCGCCGGCGATCAATGCTACTTCTGGATCGGACGCCGCTTCGGCTTGCGCGTCCTGGCGCGACAGCCGAAATGGCGCGGACGCGTCGACAGCGCGCTGGCGTGGCTGAAGCGGTTCGATATCTGGTTCATCCTAAGCTTCCGCTTCATCTATGGCGTGCGCAACTTCTCGTCGTTCGCGCTCGGCATCAGCGGCATCGATTGGCGCCGATTCCTGATTCTCAATTTCACGGCCGCCGGATTGTGGGCGACGATCTTCGTTGGCGTCGGCTACTTGACCGGCCACGCGCTGGAGAAGATGCTGGGCGAGGTCGCACGCGATTTCGGTCTCGTCATGCTGGTGGTCTTCGCGCTGATATTGATCGGCGCGCACGTGGCGCACCGTCTTCACCGGCGCCGGCGCCGGGCTGCGGTGGCGCATCGTTCGTAGTACAATGGATTCTTTCAGCGGAGGGTGAGGCTATGTGGCTCAAGAGGGGAATGGCGACGCTGGCGGCAATTGCGCTGTCAGCAAATGGGGCGATGGCAGCACCGAGTTGCTTCCACCGGGACGCGCTCGAGGCCTGGCAGGCCGTGCGCTACATGACCGAGCTGATGGTGTTGAACGACACCTGTCGCGTGCACGTCTACGAGAGCTTCATCAAGCGCAACTTCGCCGCGCTGGACGCCTACCACCGCGAGCTTGTCGCGCATTTCCGCGAAGCCGGCGACCGGCATCCCGAAGATACGGTTGACCGCTATGTAACGCATGCGGCCAACGAGGTCGCGGAAGAGGATAGCCAGATGTCGACTGCCGATTTATGCGCGCAGAAAGCGGCCTATTTCTCCAACGCCCAGTCGCTCGCCGGCGCGAAGTTCCACCAATTTGTGGCCGACCTGATGAGCAAGCAGAAGAGCGATTTCCGGCCCTGCAGCAACGTGCGAGCCGCCGACCGCTGAGCTTCCGGCTCAGCGTCGCCGCTGCCAGCGCTCGGCGTCGAGCGCGCCGGTGAGGATTCGCCGCGCCAGCAGCGCCGGCGTCAGCGCCTTGAGACCGTAAGCGAAATGCGGCGCCAAGCTGGCAGCGATTGGCGCGAGGCCGCCGGCATCCGCCGCGGCCAGCACCGCACCGATGCGCCGCACCAGGTCGAGCCGTGTCGCAATCATCAGCTTGGCACCGAGGCCGCCGGCCCAGACGCCGATCGCCTCGGCCTCGCCGGCATCGAGATCCGACGGCAGTGCCAGGACGATCTCGGCGTTCGTTGCAGCCTTCCACTCGCGCAAGCGCTCTTCCATTTCGGCGTCGCCGGTGCCAGCTGCCGGCGTGTCGATGACGACCGTGCGCCGTACGGCGCCGTCGACGGCCGCGGTCAGGGCCGCCGTGTCCTCGACGACCGCCAGGGCGAGACCGAGCGCCTTGATGTACTCCTCAAGCTGCATCACGCCCGCGACGTTCGCGGCGTCACTGCTCACCGCCAGGGCCCGGCGCGGATCGAGCCGCGCGGCGAGCTTCGCGACCAACGCAGTCTTGCCGGCGCCCGGCGGTCCGACAATCAAGAGCGCTGGCAACCGCAGCGCGTCGTCGAGCGGCAGGAAGCGATAGTGCGCACCGAGCGCATACTCGAGCCGCTCGGCCGGCGACAAGGTCCGGTCGGGCGCGGCGGCATGCGCGATCAACCGCTCGATCAGCGATTGGGGCGCGTGCTGGGTCCGCAGCACCTCGGCGAGGAAACTCAGATCGTCGCTCGGCCAGGCGAACGGCACGAAGCCCGTGCCGCCGAGCAGCGGCCGAATGCGCCGGATGTCGAAGCCATCCTCGCCCGAGCGCAACGGCGCGGACGGCTGAGGGTTCGGGTTTGCCGCCATGCGCGAATCATGGCGGCGAGGCGTTAAGAATTGGTGGGCACGGCAGCCATCAGACGCTCCAGCATTACGGCGGCGACGGCCGAAACCGCTGCGAGCGCGGCCATGGCGAGATAGGCCAGTCCGCCGTAAGCGCCGTAAAGCGCGCCCGCGAGTGGCATGAACACGCCGTAGCCGATGCCGCCGACCACGGCGGCGGTGATCGCCTGGCCGGTCGCGGCCTGAACTGCCGGAATCGAGCGGCCGAGATAATGCATGCTGCCGAGCCCGGCCGCCGCGATCGTGCCAGCGTGCAGCAGCTGCGCCAAGACGAGCACACGCAGATCACCGGTGAAGGCAAGCACGATCCAGCGCACCATGCCGCTCACCGCGCCGATCGCCATCAGCCGCACCGGTCCGAACCGCGCGACCGCTCTCGCTCCCCAGAACAGGAACACCGCCTCGGCCGCAGCGCCCTCGGCCCACAGCCAGGCGATCGTCGTGTCGGAGAAGCCCTGGGCCTGCCAGCGCAGCGAACCGAAAGCGTAATAGACGCTGTGGCTCGCCGCGATCAGCGTCGTCGAGACGAGAAAGACCAGATGCCGGCGCGTCAGCATCAGCCGCCAGGCACTCTCGCGGCCGATTCCCGTGGCAAGATGAGTCGCGTTGCGCGGCAACAGCAAGCAGCTGCCGACATTGAGCGCCGTCAGCGCCACAACCAACTCGAGGATCGTGTCGGACGGGCGGCCACTCACGATACGACCGCCGAGCAGCGTTGCGACGATGAAGGCGATCGTGCCCCAGACCCGCACGCGGCCGAAGTCGACGTGGCCCTGCTGCGTCGCGGTGATCGCCAGCGAATCGCCGACGGGAAGCAACGCGCCGAGGCTCGCGGCCACAATCGCATTGAGACTCATCAGCTGGGTGAAGCCGTGGGCCGGGAAGCACAGCGCATATCCGGCAACGCCGATGATCGCCAGCACGAGCATGACGCGGCGCGGATCGCCGCTCCGGTCGGCGACATTGCCGGTCGCCGGTGTCGCAGCGATCTTGGCCCACTGGCCGACCGCGAGCACCACGCCGATTTCGGCGGCAGTCAAACCGCGCGAGGCGAGCCAGACCGGCCAGAACGGCAACAGCACGCCGCCTGACAGGAAAAATCCGGCATAGAACAGCGAGAGGCGGAGCGCGATCGGCACGGCCGGTGAGTGTGGTCGGCATCCGCCGGCGGCGCAACTCCAGCCGGGCGAGCTTGACAGACTCGCCCGTCAACCGCCACTCATCGCCGATGGCCCTCATCGATTGGGGCGCGCTCGGCGCCTTCTTCTCCGTCATTATCATCGACGTAGTACTGGCGGGCGACAATGCGATCATCGTCGGCATGACGGCGGCGCTGGTGCCGCGCGAGATGCGCCGGACGGTGATGCTGGCCGGCATCGGCGCCGCGGCGGTATTGCGTATCCTGCTCGCGCTGGTCGCCGTCGACCTGCTGGCGATTCTTGGCCTGACGTTGGCCGGCGGATTCCTGCTGCTGTGGGTAGCGTGGAAACTCTATCGCGACCTCAGCGCCGCGCCGACACAACGCAGCAAATCGACGACGTCGCGGTCACATCACTACACTGTCGGTGGCGCCATCGTGCGCATCGTCCTCGCCGACCTGTCGATGTCGCTCGACAACGTGCTGGCCGTGGCGGGCGCGGCGCGCCAGCATGTGTGGGTGCTGGCGGCTGGCTTGATCCTGTCGGTTGCCCTGATGGCAGCGGCAGCGCAGCTGCTCGCGACGCTGCTTGAGCGTCACCGCTGGATCGCGTGGCTCGGAGTCGCCATCGTCGCGGCCGTGGCACTCCGCATGATCTACGAGGGCTCCCTGCAGATCGCGGCTGCCGCCTAGGCCGTCCTCATCGCGGCCTTGGGCGTATCGAAGAATTGCGCGCTGTAAAGCTCGGCGAAGGTGCCGCTCTTGGCGATCAGCGTGGCGAAGCTCCCCTCCTCCGCGATGACGCCGTTCTTCAGGACGACGATGTGGTCGGCGGTTCGCACGGTCGACAGCCGGTGAGCGATGATGAAGGTGGTGCGGCCCCGAGTCAGCCGCTCAAGACCGGCCATCACCAGAGCCTCGGTCTCCACATCGAGCGCCGAGGTGGGCTCATCGAGCACCAGGATCGGCGAGTCGCGCAGGATGGCGCGGGCGATGGTGAGCCGCTGCTTCTCGCCTTCGGAAAGCATCGCGGTGTCGCCGAGCACCGTATCGTAACCCTGCGGCAGGCGCGCGATGACGTCGTGAACGCGGGCGAGGCGCGCCGCCTCCTCGACCTCGGCGTCGGTCGCCTCCGGTCGGCCATAGGCAATATTGGCGCGCACCGACATCGGAAAAATGAGCGGCGGCTGGAGCACCATGGCGATCTGGCGCCGCAGCGACTTGAGCGTGTACTCGCGCAGATCGACGCCATCGACCAGCACGCTGCCGGTCGCCGGATCGAAAAAACGCGGCAGTAGCGAGAGCAGCGTCGATTTGCCGGCGCCCGATGGGCCGACGATCGCAACCTTGGTTCCTGCGGCGACCCGTAAATCGATTTGGTGCAGCACCGGCAACTCGCGATGGTAGCCGAAACTGACGCCGCGCCATTCGACGTCGCCTTTCGCGCCAGCCAGTGGAAACGCGTGCGTGCCATCCACGAGATCGGCTTCGACTTCGAGGATCTCGAAGCAGCGCGCGGCGCCGACGTGCGCGCCGGCGATCAGGCCCCAACTCTGGGTCAGCTGATTCACCGGCGCATAGAGCTGCGCCAAATAGGAGATGAACACCACGAGCTGACCGAGAGTGAGCTCGCCGGCCAGCACGCTGCGGGCACCGACATAGACGACGCCGGCCGTGCCGGCCGCGACCAGGCCGTTGACCGCGGCCGAATACAAAGTCTGCCAGCCGTAGAGCCGCAGCGTCGCGCCGAGGCTGGCCTCGCTGGCGCCCATGAAACGGCGGTATTCGCCCTCCTCCTGGGTGAAGGCCTGGACGATCTTGATCGATTGCATCGCCCATTGGACGAGCGAATAGACCAGCGTCTCGCGTTCGCGTACTTCGGTGGCGACATCGCCGATCTTGCGGTTGAAGGCGCCGATCAGCGCGAACAGCGCCGGCACGACCAGCAGCGACACCAGCGTCAAGCGTGCATCGAGCGGAAACAGCACCGCGAGCATGCCGGCGAGCAGGATCATTGCCGACAGGATCGGCAGCATGCCGTTCATCAGCATGGTCTGCACCGCGAAGGCGTCGGCGGTGATGCGGTGCATCAGGTCACCGACACGCTGGCGGTTGTGGAAGGCGAGCGACAGACGCTGCAGCTGCGCGTAGAGCGCACCGCGCAGATCGTTGACCATATTCTGGCCGACCGCGATGGTCGTGCGGTTGTGCGCGAACTCGATGAGCCCGGCGCCGAGATTGACCACCACCAAGCCGATGCAGGCGACGATCAGCAGCGTCGCGGTCGAGAGACCGGCGAGCGGCTCCAGGGTGACGCGTTTGCCGCCGAGCACGTCGTCGATCACGAGCTGGAGCGGCCACGGCTTCAACAGATTGAAGCCCACCATGACGAAGACCTGGAGCAAAGCCCAAGCGAAGCTCAACCGATAAGGCCGCAGGAACGGCAGCAGCTTGAGCAGCAGGCCCATGCTATTGCGCGGCTTGCGCCAGCGGTTCCGCCGGCGACGTTCCGGTCGGCTTGAGCGGCGACAAGCCCTCGCGCCGCGCCACGGTCTCGATGATGCCGTGCATCAGGCGGCCGAACTCGAGCGTGCGATAGGCGATCAGCATCACCTGGCAGAGGCCGAGGATACCGATCACCGCTGCCGCCATCGGCACGTTGAAGATCAACGCGGCCGCGGTCGCCGCGGCCCAGGCCCGCAGCACGAACGCCGACAGCCGCGACAACCGCATGGCGCAGCGCACGCGTAGCAGGCGCTTCGGGCCACCATGGTTCTCGACGCAGACCAGCACCAGCGCGCGGCTCCATAAGCCGCGCGCGATCTTGAGGTCCCATTCGTCCCAGCCCTGGTCGGGAATGACGAAATACTTCTGCGGCATGAGGAAACGCATCAGGCCGCCGAGCAGAGCTTCCTTCTCGTCGCCCTTCTCGCTCCAATACGACAGATAGAACGCGCGCTCGCGCCAGGACCGGCGCGGCGGCTGCATCGGCGCCGGCGTCGCCGGCTCGAGATGCGCCTGCTCGGCCGCCTCGACCTCGCGGAAGCGCCATTTGAGCCGCTCCCAGCCGCGCAGCAGCGGCCCGAGATAAATCAGAAGCGCGATTAATGCGCGCGCCTTGAGGCCGCGGAAGCGCTTGTCGATCGGCGCTTTGAGCGCACCGTTGATGCACATGACCCAGGTCACGACGAGCGGCACGATGAGCAGCGACATCCAGCCGCCGCCGATGACGCCGGCAAATGCGAGAACGATCGCCACTACGTTCCATTCGAAGGTCAGTGGCAGATACTGCGCCAGCGACGACGACGGCTCGTAGAGCGTCTGGAAGAGACCGCGGCCGAAAACGCCCGAATAGATCAGCGGCCGCCGCGACAACAGCAGTGCGGTCGACAGGTCGCCGTAGATGCGGCCGAGCCATTTCGCCTGGCCAAAGAGATTGAAGCGGAACGGATGCTTGGAATAGACCAGTGCCTCAGCCTTGCCGTAGCCCTTCTGCTGGCCGACATAGGCGTCGATGGTGTTGCGGCGGAAATGCCACACCATCGCCGCCGGTGCGAAGCCGATGGTATAGCCTGCGTCCTGGAAGCGCCAGCAGATGTCGATGTCGTCGCCCGCGGCGCGGAACACTGGATCGAAGCCGCCGAGTTTCAAGAGCGTATCGCGCCGGAACGCCATGTTGCAGCCAGCGATGTGCTCGGCGGTATCATCGGACAGCAGCACGTGCGTCGGCCCACCGGGCGAAACCGCGACTGCGGCTGCCACCAGATTGTCCTCGGGCGGCGGAAAGTTCGGCCCGCCGCAGGCATGCAGGTTGGCCGCCTCCATGCGCGCCACCAGATAGGTCAGCCAGTCGGGATCGACGACGCAGTCGCTGTCGGTGTAGGCAACAATCTCGCCAGTTGCGGCCTCGGCGCCAACATTGCGAGCGACTGAAAGGCCCTTGTTGGGCTGGCTGATGATCCGGCAAAAGGAAACCCCTTCGGAAATCGCCAGCGTACGGTCCCTCGAGCCGTCGTTGACGACGACGATCTCACAGTCGGGATAGTTGATTTTGGCAAGCGATTCGAGGCACGCGCGCATCGTTCGCTCGGCGTTGTAGGCGCAGACGACGACCGAAACCCGCGGCGTGCGTGGCAGCGGCGGCGGCATGGGGCCGCGGTAGCACGCCTGAACGGCGGCGAAGGCCAGCTTGGGCCGGCGCGCGCGATCGACCAGCCCAAAGGCCCAATCCTCGATCAGGTGACCGCCGGTGAACCATTCGTCGGTCCAGGCGAAGACGAAAGCGCCGGCACAGCCCATTTCGAACGCGGTGCGCACCTGCCAGGCGAGCGTGCGCGCTTGCATGTCCTCGCCTTCGCGCATCGAATCGATGCCGAACTCGGTCAGTACCAGCGGCCGATCAATCGCGAGATTGTGCAGCCGCGACAGATAGCGGCGGAACGCCGCCTCCTGGTGCAGATAGACGTTGAAGCAGACGAAATCGCCGAAATCGATGGTCAGGTACTCGGTCGACGGGAAGTTGGCGTAGCTCACCAGCCGGCCGGGATCGATCTCCTTCGCGGTCGCCACCAGGCGCTTCAGGAACGCCCGCACGCGATCGGGGCCGTGCCAGCGCACCATGTCGGGCGGGATCTCGTTGCCGATGAGATAGGCGAAGAGCGCCGGATGGCCCTTGATCGCCTCAATCGCCGCACCGACCGCGCGTACCACCTCGGCTTCGATGGTCGGATCGTCGAGAAACGTCACATGCTGCGACCACGGAATGCCCGCCAGCACCTTGAGTCCCGCAGCCTGCGCCTCGTCGAGCAGCCACACCGGCGGCGCGGTGAAGACCCGAACGGTGTTGGCGCCGAGTTCGACCATCAGCGCGAAATCGCGCCGTACCGTCTCGCGCGGCGGGAACTGGGTGCCGTGCGGGCCGAGTGGAAACGGCCCGTAGGTTACACCCTTGACGAAAAGCTTGGCCTCGCCCTGGAAGAAGAACTTGCCCGAAACCCGGATCGGCGCGCCTTCGGTCGCGGCAGCCGGCGCCGCGATGCTGCGGTCGGCGGCTTCGAGCGCCATCAGCTGCCCGCGGCGCCGCGCGCCGGCGCGGCTTGGCTCGCTCGCGCCGAATGCCACGCCCAGGCGGTGGCGACGATGGTGTCGAGGTCGGACAGCCGCGGCTGCCAGCCGAGCGCGGTACGCGCGCGGCGCGGATCGGCGACCAGGGCGGGCGGATCGCCGGCGCGGCGCGGCGCCTCGCGCTTCGGGATGCTGAGGCCGGTCACGCGCTCGGCGCAGGCGATGGTCTCGCGCACCGAATGGCCGGTGCCGGTGCCGAGATTGAGCGCGGCGCTGGCACCGCCGCTTTCCAGATATTGCAACGCGCGGACATGCGCCTCGGCCAGATCCTGGACGTGGATGTAATCGCGTATCGCGGTGCCGTCTGGCGTCGGATAATCGGTGCCGTAGATGTTGATCTGCGCGCGCTGCTTGAGCGCAGCCTGCAGGACCAGCGGAACGAGATGGGTCTCGGGATCGTGATCCTCGCCGATCTCGCCGTCGGGATCGGCGCCGGCGGCGTTGAAATAGCGCAACGCCACGTATTTGAGCCCATAGGCGGCGTCGAGCCAGTGCAGCGCACGCTCGACCATGAGCTTGCCTT
Source organism: Alphaproteobacteria bacterium (assembly GCA_028871455.1). GTDB lineage: Bacteria > Pseudomonadota > Alphaproteobacteria > ATCC43930 > CGMCC-115725 > REEB95. The sequence continues at coordinate 90,150 of JAGWNF010000010.1, read as the reverse complement.
CGCCGTAGGGATTGACCGGACGCTGCGGCGCGTCTTCCGCGATCGGCACGCGTTCGGGCACGCCGTAAGTCGCGCAGGTCGACGAGAACACGATCTGCGCAACGTCGGCCTCGTGCATCGCCTCGAACAGGCCCAAGGTATTGATCACGTTGTTGTGGAAATAGAGTGCGGGTTCGCGCACCGATTCCTCGACATAGGCGAAGGCGGCGAAATGCATCACCGCCGCGATGCGGTGCTGCTTGAGCGTCGCCATCAGCAGCGTGCGGTCCGCGAGATCGCCCTCCACCAGCGGGCCCCACCGCACCGCCGCGCGATGGCCGCGTACCAGGCTGTCATAGGCGACCGGCTCATAGCCAGCGCGCGCCAGTGCCTTGCAGGCGTGGCTGCCGATATAGCCGGCACCACCGGTGACGAGGATCGTCTTGCTCATGCCTTCCCTGCGGGCGACAACGGACGGCCGCGTCCGCTTCTTCCGGAAAGGCCTGTGTCTACGACGGATTACGCTCGCCGGGCAAGCCGAGCGGAACGCGGAGAAGGGGGCGCGGCAGCGGCAGCCGAGCCACGATCTGGCCCATCGCGGAGTGACGCACGAAGCACAGCGTCAGGCTGGCCAGGACGGCAATCACCCACCACCAGGCGACTTCCTTCGCCAACCACCAGGCCGGCAAGGCCGCCGGCAGCCACAAGGTGACGAAGTGATGCACGGCTTCGCGCCACATGAGGACGAGCGTCAGCGTGCGCGTCGTCGCGAAGAGCCGCCGGCCAGCCCGGTCCGGCATCGTCCGGGCCAGGGTATTGAGCGCCGGCAGGACGAACAGGAGATGGATGCCCCGATAGGCGATGCTTTGGCCGGCGAAGAAGCATCCGACGATCAGCAGGCAGCCGATGGCGAGAAACACGCGTTCAGCCTCCGGCAACTCGATATAGGTCTGCGCCACCGCCGGTTGACGGGCGAGAGCGACCGCCGCCGCAAGCACAGCGACGGCAAGCACGGCCAGCGCGACCGCCGCCGGAAATCCCGGAATCAGCGCCGCGAGGCCAAAGGGCAACGTCACGGCGCCGAACATGTCACCGAAGTAGTCGAGGCGCGGCATGTTGGCATAGGCGACAAGGAGATCGGCGCGATAGCCGATGATGAACGCCGCAATCGCAACGGCGGCGACAGCGTTGATCGCGACGAAGAACCGCGGCCGCTCGCGCAGCGTGACCGCCATCAACACGGCCGGAAAATACTTGGTCAAGGCGGCGAGCAGCATCAGGCCATAGGCCAGAGTCCGGGGTGCCGCGCCACGCGCCAGCGCCAAGCGGCCGGCGATGGCGACCATCACGAACAGCAAAAGTTCAAAGTTGCCGCGCTCGACGGCAAAAGCGGTGACACTCGACAATACGGCGAGCGACATGACGCCGAAGTCGGCGAGTCGCCGCGACGTTGGCAGGCAAAGCAGCGACAGAATGAAGGCGCCGTCGAGCGCGAAACCGAGCGGCACGTTGGCGCCCAACTCATGCGTGCCGGCTCCGAGCAGAAACAGCGGCGAATAGAGAAAGGGCCGCACCAGGATGTCGCATGGATTGTGGAAAAACGGATTGATCCCGAGCGCGCTGCAGACCCGCGCGGACAACACGGTATGGGTATCAATGAACGGATAATCGACCGGCACGACGCCCCAGCTGTAGAGCATCGCAAAATAGGTCGATTTGGCGGCCAGCCAATAGACGGCGCAGCCGAACGCGAAGGCGCCGACGGCAATCGCCGGCAGCGCGAGTTGCCGCGCCAGGGGGAATCGGTCCATGGCGCCACTCTCGCCGCGTATCGTTAACGAGCCCTGAAGGCGACTGCGGCGTTCGGCCACAAGTCCTTCATAAATCTGTGCTTCGCTTGATTTTGTAGGACCGCTGGGCTTAAGTCGGCCGATCGTGAGGCGGCGGCGCGAGCCGCCGCGATCGGGCAGCGACCTTGGGCAGCTGCGGCCAATTGGCTGGGCGCGGAATATTCGCCGCGCAAGGGCGTTTATAGCTTCGGCGAGCGGGAGTTTCCGGAATGCGGATTGCGGTCATCGGCAGCGGTTATGTCGGTCTGGTCTCGGGCGCGTGTTTTTCTGAATTCGGCGTCGAAGTCATCTGCGTCGATAACGACGCGGCCAAGATCGCGCGATTGCAGCGCGGCGAGATCCCGATCTTCGAGCCCGGTCTCGATCAGGTCGTGCAGACGAATGTCGCCAACGGCCGGCTGCGCTTCGCCACCGACCTGGGCACGGCGGTCGAGGGCGCCGACGCGGTCTTCATCGCCGTCGGCACGCCGTCGCGCCGCGGCGACGGCCACGCTGACCTGTCCTACGTCTTCGCTGCCGCCGAAGAGATCGCCAAGACGGTCAAGGACTATACCGTCGTCGTCACCAAATCGACGGTGCCGGTCGGCACCGGACGCAAGGTTGCCGAAGTCCTACGCAAGCGTCTGCCCGAATCGAAATTTGATGTCGTCTCCAATCCGGAATTCCTGCGCGAGGGCTCGGCGATCGAAGATTTCATGCGGCCCGACCGCGTCGTCATCGGCACCGACAGCGAGCGCGCCGCCGGCGTGATGCGCGAGTTGTATCGACCACTCTCTCTCATCGAGAAACCGATCCTGTTCACCTCGCTCGAGACCGCGGAGCTCATCAAGTACGCGGCCAACAGCTTCCTCGCCACCAAGATCACCTTCATCAACCAGATCGCGGACCTCTGCGAGAATGTGGGCGCCGACGTGCAGGACGTGGCGCGCGGCATAGGCCTCGACGGCCGCATCGGCCGCAAGTTCCTGCATGCCGGACCGGGCTTCGGCGGTTCGTGCTTCCCCAAGGACTGCCTGGCGCTGGTCAAGACAGCGCAGGAGGCAAGTGCGCCACTCACCATCGTCGAGACCGTCGTTGCTTCCAACGACAGCCGCAAGCAGCACATGGCCGAGCGCATCATCCAGGCCTGCGGCGGCAGCGTGAAGGCCAAGACCATCGCGGTGCTCGGCCTGACCTTCAAGCCCAACACCGACGACATGCGCGACAGCCCGAGCCTCGCCATCGTGCCGGCGCTGCAACAGGCCGGCGCCACGATTCGCGCCTTCGATCCCGAGGGCATGAGCGAGGCGAAGAAGCAGCTGACGGGAATCACCTTCTGTAGTGGCAGCTACGAGACGATGGAGGGCGCGCACGCGCTCGTCATTGTGACCGAGTGGAACGAGTTCCGCGCCCTCGATCTCGACCGCGTCAAATCGCTGCTCAAGACGCCGACCATCATCGACCTACGCAATATCTACAAGCCAGCCGACATGGCCGAGGCCGGCTTCCACTATTTCAGCATCGGCCGCGGCGCCGCGGCGCCGGTGCGCCAGCGCCTCCAGGCCAAGAGCTGAGCGCGCCGTGGCCGCGACCCGCAAACGCGTTCTGGTCACCGGCGGCGCCGGCTTCCTCGGCTCGCATCTCTGCGAGCGTCTGCTGGCGGAAGGAAACGACGTGCTCTGCGTCGACAATTACTTCACCGGCCGCAAGGACAACATCGGTCATCTCCTCGGCCAGACCAATTTCGAGGCGATGCGCCACGACATCTGCTTTCCGCTCTATGTCGAGGTCGACGAGATCTACAACCTCGCCTGCCCGGCCTCGCCGATCCACTATCAGTTTGATCCGGTGCAGACGACCAAGACCAGCGTCATCGGTGCGATCAACATGCTGGGCCTCGCCAAGCGCGTGAAGGCCAAGGTGTTCCAGGCCTCGACCTCGGAAATCTACGGCGATCCCACCGTCCATCCGCAGACCGAAGATTATCGCGGCAACGTCAACACGCTTGGGCCGCGCGCCTGCTACGACGAGGGCAAGCGCTGCGCCGAGACGCTGTTCTTCGATTACCTGCGCCAGCACAAGCTGCGGATCAAAGTAGTGCGCATCTTCAACACTTACGGCCCACGCATGCATCCGAACGACGGCCGCGTGGTGTCGAACTTCATCGTCCAGGCGCTCAAGAACGAGCCGATCACGATCTACGGCGACGGCAAGCAGAGCCGCGCATTCTGTTACGTCGACGACCTGATCGAGGGCTTCGTGCGTCTGATGGCCTCGCCCGACTCGATTACCGGACCGATCAACCTTGGCAATCCGGTCGAGACCACAGTCGGCGAACTGGCCGCGAAGATCATCGCCATGACCAACTCGCGCTCGACCATTGAGCGCCGGCCGCTGCCGGTCGACGATCCGGTGCAACGTTGTCCCGACATCGGCAAGGCGAAGGAGATCCTCGGCTGGCAACCGCGCGTGCCCCTCGAGACCGGCCTGCAGCACACCATCGCCTATTTCGACGCGCTCCTGACCGAGCGCGGCGAGAAGCCCGAGCCGGGCCTACGCGTCGTCGGCTGACGGTTCCCTCGCCGTCGTTCCCGCGAAAGCGGGAACCCAGGCAATCGGCGCGATGCTTGGCCTGGATCCGCCGCTTGCGCGGGGGTGACGCTAAACGCGATTAGCGTTTACGCCAGTGTCGCGCCCGCGATGAGGACACGAAATGATGTCGGCATCCGACGAAGAAACTTTGGCCGCGCATATCAAAGCCCTTGATAAGGACTTCGATCTTTCAAATGCGCAGCTCTCAAAAGATTATTATTACGCATCGCTACCGCTTTGCGTAATCGACGCCGTTTTTTCCATTGGTGTCCGATACGAGTCTGTTCAACGGACCGTTAGAAGCTGGTGCGAGTTTCAAAATCCCGTTTGGGAGATGTATGGCCGTCCTGGAAAGTTACCGCCACACGGACTCGACGAGTTCGTCGAGTTACTCAAGAGACACGATGTTCCGTATCTCGCCGAACACGTATTCCAGAACAGGCAACGTACTTCGACGCGTTCCGGTATTTTGAAAGCAGAGGCCGTCTACCGTTTCGCAAGGGCACTGCTCGATACCGGCATAAACACCTTGGGCGACACGGAAGATACGACGAGAAATGAAGAGGCGAGGAAAAAGGTAAAGACGATTCCTGGGCAACGGTCAGGAATCTCCTTTAACTACTTTCTGATGCTGGCGGGTTCGGACGACTTTGTGAAAGCGGATCGGATGTTATGCCGATTCGTCTCGGCGGCACTCCATAGACCTGTCGAACCGCCCGAAGCGCAAGCTCTTGTCACACAGGCCGCACATCACTTGAAACAGGTTTTTCCCCGTCTGACGCCTCGCCTTTTGGATTATGTGATCTGGGGTTATCAGCGTCGACTGAAATAGCTTCCGGCGACGCGTGTTACGACACAGTAACGCCGGCAGCCGCGAGCGCTGCCTTTTGCCGTTTGGCGAGCGCCTTCTCGTCGAAATCGGCGATCAGGTCGTGGAACGCCCGGTGCCAGTTGATCTCGGCTTTGAGGCGCAGGAACACCGAGCCGAGGCCCACCGCGGCGCGATCCATGAACACGAATTCGCGCGGCGGTTTAACGCCGCCCAGACGCCGGATGTCGGCGTGCACGGTTTCGGCCACCTCGCGGCCATAGGCGCCGGAGCCGTGCTCCTGAATGCGCCGCGCCCGATTCTCGAGCAGCGGTTCGTAGACATACTGCGCCCAGCGGTTCAGGGTCGCGATCATCTCGCGCGACAGACCCTTGAAGCCCCAGGTCTCGTAAGCCGAGATCGCCAGCTCCTCGTCGTTACGGTCGAGCGCGTGATAGAGATCGATCACGCCGCGCACGAACGGCGCCGGAAAGACCCGGACGCAACCGTAATCGAGCAAATTGATGCTCTGGTCGCGCCGCACCGTATAGTTGCCGAGGTGCGGATCGCCGTGGATGACGCCGTAATAGTAGAACGGCACGTACCAGGCGCGGAACATGTTGCGGGCGATCTGGTTACGCGCCGCGAGACTGCTCTCGGCCGCCACTTCGGTGAATGGCCGGCCTTCGAGCCACGTCATGGTGAGAAGCCGGCGTGTCGATAGCTTCGGCACGTATTCCGGCACATGCACGCCCGGTTCGTCCTTGAGGATCGCGCCGAACAGCCGCATATGCGCGGCCTCACGGCGGTAGTCGAGCTCCTCGCGTAGCCGCGCGGCAAGCTCCTTCTGGACTTCCGCCGTCACGATCGCGCGGTCGTAGCGCTCGAAGATCGCCAGCACGATCTTGAGTTGCTGGAGATCGGCCTCAACCGCCGATTCCATGTCCGGATATTGGAGCTTGCAGGCAAGCTCGGTGCCGTCGAGACCGATCGCCTGATGCACCTGGCCGAGCGACGCCGCGTACGCCGCCTCGCGTGAAAAGCTTTTGAACTCCGCTTGCCAGTCCTCGCCCAGCTCGCTCGCCATGCGGCGCTTGACGAACGGCCAGCCCATCGGCGGCGCGTTCGACTGCAGCGTCGCCAGCTCGTCGACATACTCGTGCGGCAGCGCGTCGGGCAGCGTCGCCAAGAGCTGCGCCACCTTCATCAGCGGACCCTTGAGCGCGCCGAGCGATGCCTTGAGCGCGGCGGCGTGCTCGTTCCGGTCGAGCTTGAGGCCGAGATAGCGCGAGCCAGCGAGCCGCGCGGCCAGGCCGCCCATTGCCGTCGAGACTTGCGCGTAGCGCCGCACGCGGCGTGTGAGATCGTTGCGGTCGGTCATGAGGAGCGGAGTTTCCCCGGGCGGCGGCGGGCTGTCCACCGCCAAAGCAATGCGGAAAACGCTGGCAGGGTTGCGCACTTCCGGCGAAGCTCGCGCCTGCGGCGGGAGAAACGCATGACGGCAGGCGCGGCGGCGGCACCTTCGCCATGGTGCTGCCGCAGCTGACCCAGGGCTGGTCGATCTCACCAGTCCTGCAAGAGAAAATCAAAGGCTCGGCGCCGCCGATTTGGCGGCGATCCACACCGACAACGCCCGGCGGTTTCTCGGGCTGACCTAGCCCATCGCCTCGAGCTGATCGATCAAGCCGGCGACCACGCCGAGACCCTTCTGCCAGAATTTCGGATCAGAGGCGTCGAGGCCGAACGGCGCCAAAAGCTCCTTGTGCCGCTTGGTGCCACCCGCCCGCAGCATGTCGAGATACTTCTCGGCGAAACCCTGCGCCGCGCCCTGATAGACTGCATAGAGCGAGTTCACCAGGCAATCGCCGAAGGCATAGGCGTAGACATAGAACGGCGTATGGATGAAGTGCGGGATGTAGGCCCAGTACCATTTGTAGTCGTCGTCGAAGCGGATCGCCGGACCGAGGCTCTCCTTCTGCACATCGAGCCAGATGGCCGCAATACGCTCGGCCGTCAGCTCGCCCCGGCGGCGCTCATCGTGGACACGGCGCTCGAACTCGACAAAAGCGATCTGTCGCACGACGGTGTTGAGCATGTCTTCCACTTTCGCCGCGAGCATGGCCTTGCGCCGCTTGGCGTTCTTCTCGGCCGCGAGCATCGATTGGAAGGTGAGCATCTCGCCGAAGACCGACGCGGTCTCGGCCAGCGTCAGCGGCGTGTCTGACATCAGCGCGCCGCGCGGACCGGCCAGCACCTGGTGCACGCCGTGACCGAGCTCGTGCGCGAGTGTCATCACATCACGCGCGCGGCCGAGGTAGTTGAGCAACAGATAGGGATGCACGCTCGGCACGGTCGGATGGGCGAAAGCGCCGGGCGCCTTGCCCGGCCGCACCGGCGCATCGATCCAGCGGTGATCGAAGAAGCGGCGGCCAACATCGGCCATGGCTGGCGAGAACGCACCGTAGGCGTCGAGCACGATACGTTGCGCCTCGGGCCACGGCACCAGCTTGTCGTTCTGGTCGGGCAGCGGCGCGTTGCGGTCCCAATAGGGCAGCACCTTAGCGCCGAACCATTTCGCCTTGAGCCGATAATAGCGATGCGCGAGTGTCGGATAGGCGCCGCGCACCGCTGCGATCAGCGCGTCGACGACCTCGTCCTCGACATAGTTGGCGAGATTGCGCGACGAGATCGGCCGCTTGAAGCCGCGCCAGCGGTCCTCGATCTCCTTGTCCTTGGCGAGCGTGTTGGTGACCAGCGCGAAGAGCCGCGCGTTCCCGCCGTACACCTTGCCGATCGACTTGGCCGCCGCCTTGCGCGTCGCGGCACTCGGTTCCGACAGCAGATGCAAGGCTTCGGCGCCGGTCAGTGACTTGCCTTTAACCGGAAAGCGCAACGCCGCATTAGTTTCGTCAAAAAGGCGCGCCCAGGCGGCGCGGCCCGCGACCGCCTTCTCGTGCAGCATCTTCTCCAGCTCGTCCGAAAGTTGATGCGGCCGGAAGGCGCGCAAGTCGCGCAGCCAGGGCGCATAATGCGCGAGCTCGGGCGCGCGCAGCTTTTCGTCGAGCACGACGTCGTCGACGCGATTCAATTCGAGCGCGAAGAACAGCAGGCGCGTCGAGATGTCGGTCGCCTTCTCCTGCATGTTCTGGAAGAAGCGGCCGTTCTCCGGATTGCTCTGATCGTCGGCATAGCGCAGCGACGCATAGCTCAACACCCGACCGAGCAGTTCCTGAAGTTGTTCGTATGCACGCACGGCAGCGCTCAGATCAGTGCCCGACAGCCGCGCGAGCTTGCCCTCGTACGTCGCCTGGAAGCGTTGTGCCGCCGACTCGGCCTCGGCGAGGTCGCGCTTCAATTCGGCGCTATCGGGTCCCGGATAGAGGTCGTCGAGATCCCATTGCGGCAGGCGTCCGAGCGCCGGGATTTTCCGCTTGGCCAAAGATTTGCGCGCCGCCATGTGCTGCCTCGTCCTTATCTTGTACTTGCGCCCTTGGACCGGGCCGCCCCTCATTAGGTGGGTCACCGGGAAATTGACGCCAAGGCGTAAGCCCTGTATTTCGCTGGGGCCCGCGAGCCTGCTCGGCGTCGATTCGGGAACCGATGGATTACCACAGCTGCCCCAACCTCGCCGCGATGTTTTTTGCCGAAGCGGCGCGTCAAGGCGATCGGCCGTTCCTGTGGGCGAAGCACGCCGGTGCCTATCGCGCCCTGAGCTGGCGCGCGGCGCGGCAGCAGGTTTCCGATCTCGCCCAAGGATTGCGCGCGCTCGGCGTCGAACGCGGCGACCGTGTCGTGTTGGTGGCGGAGAATCGTCCCGAATGGGTGATCGCCGATTTCGCGATCATGAGCGCGGGTGCGATCACGGTGCCGGCCTACACCACGCACACCGTCGAAGATTACGCCCATGTCATGAACAACTGCGGCGCCAGGGCGGTGATCGTCTCGACCGCCGCGCTGGCGCGCCGCGTGCTGCCGGCGGTGGCGCAGGCATCCAGCGTCGGTTGCGTGGTGACGATCGAGCCAGCCGCCGAGACACCCTCGCGCGCCGAGTTGCACTCGTGGCACGCCGTCTGCGAACTGGGCGCCGAGTCGTCGCGTGCGGCCGAGGAGTGGATCGGCGCCATAGATCGCGACGACATTGCCTGCCTCATCTACACATCCGGCACTGGCGGTGCGCCGAAAGGTGTGATGACGACCCACGGCAACATTCTGACCAACTGCCGTTCGGCCTTCGCTCTCCTCGAAAAGGTCGGACTCGGCCACGAGGTTTTTCTGTCGTTCCTGCCGCTGTCGCATTCCTACGAGCACACCGCCGGCATGATGTTTCCGGTCTCGCTCGGCGCTGAAATCTATTTCGCCGAAGGCGCCGACACGCTCGCCGCCAACCTGCTCGAAGCGCGGCCGACCATCATGACGGCGGTACCGCGGCTCTACGAAGCCTTTCACCAACGCATCCTGCGTGCCGTCGAACGCGAGGGCGGCACACGCGCGAAGCTATTCTTCGCGGCGCTGGCGCTCGGCCGCAAGCGCTATGAGCGTCCCACCGGCCTAAATCTGATCGAGCGCCTCGAGGACACGGTGCTTGACATCCTGGTGCGCCGCAAGCTCGCGGCCCGCTTCGGCGGCCGGCTCAAGGCGATGGTCTCGGGCGGCGCCGCGCTCAATCCCGAAATTGGCCGGTTCTTTCTGGCGCTCGGCCTCCGCCTGCTGCAAGGCTACGGTCAGACCGAAGCCGCGCCGGTGATCAGCGCCAATCCGCCCGACCACATCAAGATCGACACCGTCGGCCTGCCGGTGCTCGGCGTCGAAATCGGCTTCGCCGAGGACGGAGAGATCCTGGTGCGGGGCGAGAACGTGATGAAAGGCTATTGGAACGATCCGGCGGCGACGGCACGCGCGCTCGACGGCGGGTGGCTGCACACCGGCGATGTCGGCCACCTCGACGGTGAAGGTTTTCTGGTGATCACCGACCGCAAGAAGGACTTCATCAAGACATCGGGCGGCGACATGGTGGCCCCGGCGCGCATCGAGGGCTGCCTGACGCTACAACCGGAAATCGGCCAGGCGATGGTCGCCGGCGACCGCCAGCCCTACCTCGTCGCCGTGCTGGTGCCGAGCCAACATCTCATCGACGAGGTCACTAAACGCAACTGTCCGTCGGACCTGCCGATCACCGATCGGCCGGAAATACGCCAAGCGGTCGCAACCGCGGTGACGCGCGCGAACGAAAGCCTGGCGCCGTTCGAGCGCATTCGTCGCTTCATCATCACCGGCGAACCCTTCACCACGGCCAACCACCAGATGACGCCGACGCTCAAAATCCGGCGTCACGTCATTCGGCAGGTTTATGGCGACGCCATTGTCGCGCTCTATGACAGACCGGCAGGATAAGCGGCGCGCAAGCGCGCCGGCTCAGCGCCGCTTGTGATAGTCGCGATACCAGTCGACGAAGCGGCGTAATCCCTCGTCGATGGCGGTTCGCGGCGCGAAGCTGAGGTCGCGCCGAGCGGCCGTGACGTCGGCGTAGGTCGCCGGCACATCTCCTTTCTGCATCGGCAGATATTGGCGCTTGGCGGTCTTGCCTAATGCGCGCTCAAGCGCCGATACGAAGCGATCGAGATCCTCCGCCCGGTTGTTGCCGAGGTTATAGAGTTGGTGCGGTGGCGCGTCCGGTCCGCCATCCGCGGGCGGCCGATCCAGCGCCGCGAGAACGCCCTCGACCACATCGTCGATGTAGGTGAAATCGCGGCGCATGCGGCCCTCGTTGAACAGCTTGATCGGCTTGCCCCGCTCGATCGCCTCGGCAAACAGCCAATAGGCCATGTCGGGCCGCCCCCAGGGCCCGTAGACCGTGAAGAACCGCAGGCCGGTCGTCGGCATGCGGTAGAGATGCGCGTAGCAATAGGCCATCAGCTCGTCGGCGCGCTTGGTCGCGGCATAGAGCGATTGCGGGGTCTCGACGCGGTCGTCTTCGGCAAACGGCAGCTTGGCGTTTCGGCCATAGACCGAAGACGAACTGGCATAGACAAAATGCTTGAGCCCGTTGAGCGCGCGGCACGTCTCCATCACCTCGAGCTGCGCGACGAGATTCGACTCGACATAGGCCCGCGGATGGTCGAGCGAATAGCGCACGCCCGCCTGCGCGGCGAGATGCACGACGCGATCGACTCCGCGCGCGCGCTTGACCAATGCCTCGAGGCGACCGGGCCGCGCCAGCTCGACGCGATGGAATGCGAAGCGCTTGTGCGCCTGGAGCTGCTTCAGCCGCGCGCGCTTCAGCGCCACCGAGTAATACGGATTGAGATTGTCGACGCCGATCACTCGCTCGCCGCGCGCTAGCAGCGCCGCCGAGACGTGATAGCCGATGAAACCGGCGGCGCCGGTGACGAGGACGGTCATGCGGTGATGCGAATCCCCATGATGCGTGGCGCCTCTATAGCGCGACCGGACGCGGAAATCATCTTTTGCGGCAGCGGCGCGGCGGACTAAGCTCGCCGCAAAAACCGCGAGGCCGTACATGAAAAGCTACGTTCTGACTGAATTCGGCAAACCGCTCGCCGCAATCGAGACACCGACACCGCAGCCGAAAGGCACCGAGGTGCTGCTGAAGATCCTCGCCGCCGGTGTCTGTCATAGCGACCTCCACCTGCACGACGGCTACTACGAACTCGGTGGCGGCAAGCGCCTGGTCCTGTCGGAGCGCGGCATCACGCCGCCGATCACGATGGGACACGAGATCGCCGGCGCGGTCGTCGCAGCCGGTCCCGACGCCAAGGGCGTCCGACCGGGTGATGGCTATGTCGCCTATCCCTGGATCGGTTGCGGTCAATGCGCAGCCTGTCGCGCGGGCAACGAGCACCTGTGCAACGACGCGCGCACGCTGGGCATCCGTCAGCCCGGCGGCTATGCCGACTATGTGATCGTGCCGCATTCACGCTATCTCTATCCGCTCGGCTGTTTGGCACCGCAGATCGCCGCGCCCTATGCCTGCTCGGGTCTCACGACCTACGCGGCGCTGAAACGCGTCGGTGCCGCGACGTTCACCGCGCAACCGATCCTGATCTTCGGCGCCGGCGGCCTCGGCCTGATGTGCCTCAAGCTGCTCAAGGCACTCGGCGGCAAGGGCGCCATCGTCGTCGAGATCGACGCCAAGAAACGCGACGCGGCGCTCGCTGCCGGCGCGCTCGCTGCCGTCGATCCGCGGGGCGAAAAACCCGGCCGCGCCATCCGCGCGGTTGCCGACGGCTCGGTCGCCGCGGCGATCGACCTCGTCGGCTCGAGTGAGACGGCACAACTCGGCACCGACATGCTGACGCGCGGCGGCAAGTACGTCATCGTCGGCCTCATGGGAGGCGAACGGACACTATCGCTGCCGTTATTGCCGATCCGCGTGATCACGATCGAGGGCATGCTGGTCGGTACGCTCGCCGAATTCCGCGAGGTGATGGACCTAGTCGCCTCGGGCCGCGTCGAGACAATGCCCCTGATCGAGCGGCCATTGACGCACGTCAATGAGACGCTGGAAGACCTTCGCGCCGGTCGCATCCACGGCCGCGCCATGCTGACGCCTTAGCCTCAGGATCCGATTGTCCGCGCGGCGAGCGCGATGCTGCGTCCGATCCGTCACGCCGCCTAGATCGCGTCGAGCTGCCAAGCAATGTCGTTGTAGATGTTCCAGAGATAGCCAATATCGGCCGTACCGACGAGCGCGTAAGCGTGTCCGTGGTGACGCCAGTAAAGAACATTGAGGCCATCGCGTCGATCGAAGGTCGGCGCCAAATCCGGCTTGGTCGAGACCGCCTCGACGAAGGTCAGCGCTCCCAGGTTCTTGTTGTCCGTCGTGTAGAAAAGCTGCGTCGCCGGCTGGCCGTCGATCACCAGGAAACGCGCGCCCTGGAATTGCAGGCTCCACGGCTTGAGATTCGGCAGCCGCAAATTCGGCGGCAGCTGACCGGCCTTGTGCAGCGTGTCGCCTGAAGTATCGGCCGGCACGTCCATCAACGCCCGGTCGTTGCTGCCAGCCTTGATGAGCAGCTTGTGATAGCCGGCGACGTTGTCGAGCCAGTCGGCGCCGGCATTGACCGCGAGCAAGTCCTGCTGCGCGGCCAGACTCGCGTTCTGCTCGGTGCCGGCGAGGTAGCCGAGGCCGCCGCCGATCATCAGGCCGAGCAACGACGCCACAACCGGCACCCCGATCCACCAGGGACGTTCGCCGAGCGCGGCGCGCCACCGCGCGAGCCGCGCCAGCGCGCGTTGCAGTGTTGTCAGGCCGCGCTCGCCGCGCGCCGCCGCAATCAGCCGCGCGGGAACCACGTCGCGCAGCACATCGTCGTAGGCGGCTCGGATCAGGCGAGCGCTGGCGTTCAGGCGATCGGCGTGGGCACGGAGATCACCATCGCGCGCCAGCGCGCTCATGACCTCCAGGGTTTCACGCTCGCCCAGTTCGCCGTCGAGATAGGCGATCAGAATCTCGTCATTCGGCTTTAACATCTTCCGTACTCCCCCGGAGAGCATCACCACCAAGCTTCGCGACCAGCGCCATCCGCGCCCGCGCCAACCGACTCATGATGGTGCCCACCGGCACCCCGGCGACCTCCGCCGCTTCCCTGTAACTCAAACCTTCAACCGTCACGAGCAGCAAGGCCAGGCGTTGCTCCGCGGGCAAGGCGGTGATCGCCGACTGCACCTCGCGCAGCGCCAATCGGGCCTCGACCCGCCGTATCGGCTCGTCGGTCCCCGCACCCAGCGCCTCCTCCTCGCCTTCGGTCCGCCGTGTCTCGCGCGCGCGCAGCTGGTCGATCCAGACTGTCTGCACGATGCGAAACATCCAACTGTCGAAGCGCGTGCCCGCCTGGAACTGATGCGCGCGGGACAGCGCCCGCTCGCACGCCGCTTGGACAAGGTCGTCCGCTTCGACGGCGGAACCGGTCAGGCCGCGCGCGAACCGCCGCAGCCTGGGCAGAACGGCGACGAGCTGATCGCTGAACGACACGCTCACCGCCCTAGCCCCCGCAGGGCCGGGATGCTCGATCGAGCCTGACATGGTGACAACGGGTCCGAATTTGAATTATTCCTTGGGGGTGCCGAGACGCCCGCTACCATCCGTGGTGGCTGGAAGCGGCCCGTACGCGGCGAAGCACCCGCTGACGGATCGCCATCATCTTAATTTCGGGGGAGAGCCATGAGAAGAGCGCTGCTGATGCTTGCCGCCACGGCGCTGCTGGCGAGCTTTAGCGTGCCCGCGCACGCCGACTGCACGCAAGAGATCGCGGCGATGCGGACGCGCGCCGCCGCGCTCGACGATCCGGCGAAGCAGCGCGAACTCGAATTGCTGCTCGCCAAGGCGCAGGCCGACGACAAGAGCGGCCGCACGCAGCTCTGCGCCGACGACCTCCGTCACGCCGAGCAATTGGTCAAATAGTCGCGGGTCAAAAAATCTTGAGAAAGCGGGTGCAGCACGGCATTGTGTCGCCGCGCTGCCTTGGTATGCAAACAAGGGCGGCAAGGGAGCGTATTACCGAATGATCATCGGCGTACCGAAAGAGCGTCGGCCCGGCGAGCGCCGGGTGGCGGCGTCCCCCGATACCGCGAAGCGCCTTGTTGGCCAGAGCCACGTCGTGGTCGTCGAGCGCGGCGCCGGTGCCGGTGCGGCTTTTCCGGACGACGCCTATGCCGCTTCGGGCGCACAACTCGGCGATGCCGCGGCGGCGCTGGGCGCAGAAATCGTGCTCAAGGTGCAGCGACCGTCGGCCGACGAAATCAAGGCGATGAAGTCGGGCGCTGTTCTTGTCGGCATGCTCGCGCCGCTACAGCACAAGGACGAAATTCCGGCCTATGCCAAGGCCGGCCTGACCACGTTCGCGATGGAGCTCGTGCCGCGCATCACGCGCGCGCAGGCGATGGACGTGCTGTCGAGCCAGGCAAACTTGGCCGGCTACAAGGCGGTGCTGGACGCGGCGGATTATTTCGGTCGCGCCATGCCGATGATGATGACGGCAGCGGGCACCGTGCCGCCGGCGCGCGTGCTGGTGATGGGCGCCGGCGTCGCCGGATTGCAGGCGATCGCCACCGCGCGTCGGCTCGGCGGCGTGGTCTCGGCGACGGATGTGCGCTATGCCGCCAAGGAGCAGGTCGAGAGCCTCGGCGCCACCTTCCTGGCCGTCGACCTCGAGGCGATGAAGGCGATGGAGACGGCGGGCGGCTATGCCAAGGAGGCGAGCGAGGATTTCACGCGGCGACAGCGCGTGCACGTCACCGAGGCCTTGAAGAAGATCGATATCGTCATCTGCACCGCGCTGATCCCCGGCCATAAAGCGCCGATCCTGATCACCAAGGAGATGCTCGGCGTAATGCGCGCGGGCTCGGTTATTGTCGACATCGCGGTCGAGCAGGGCGGCAACGTCGAAGGCAGCAAGCCCGACGAGACCGTCACCACGGCGAACGGCGTCGCGATCATCGGCCACAGCAACATGCCGGCGCGCATCGCCGTCGACGCCAGCGCGCTCTATGCCCGCAATCTTTTTGCCTTCCTCGGCCTCATCGTCGGCAAGGACAAGGCGCTCGTGATCGACGAGAACGACGATATCGTGAAGGCGAGCCTGCTGACGCGCGGCGGCAAGGTCGTCCATCCGCAACTGGCGGGAGGTTGAGCGATGGAAACCGGCGCGCACGCCGACGTCTTCGTATTCTTTCTCACCGTCTTCGTGCTGGCGGTGTTCGTGGGCTATTACGTGGTCTGGCGCGTCACGCCGGCGCTGCATTCGCCGCTGATGAGCGTCACCAACGCCATTTCGTCGGTGATCATCGTCGGCGCCCTGATCGCCGCCGGACCGGGCGGCATCAGCTTCTCCAAGGCGATGGGTTTCGCCGCGGTGACGCTGGCGTCGGTCAATATCTTCGGCGGCTTCATCGTCACCCAGCGCATGCTCCAAATGTTCAAGAAGAAAACGCCCAAGGAGAAGGCCGGCAAATGACCGCGAATCTTGCGGCGCTGCTTTATCTGCTCGCCAGCATCTGCTTCATCATGGCGCTGCGCGGCCTGTCGTCGCCGGAAACGGCGCGCGGTGGCAACATCTACGGCATCGTCGGCATGGTGATCGCCGTCGGTACGACGCTGGCTTCGCCGGGCGTCGTCAGTTACGGCGTCATTGCCGCCGGCATCGTCATCGGCGGCACGATCGGCACCTTCATCGCGCTCAAGATCCAGATGACGGCGCTGCCGCAGCTCGTCGCCGCCTTCCACAGCCTGGTCGGCCTCGCGGCAGTCTGCGTTGCGACCGCCGCCTTCTACGCGCCGGCCGCCTACGGCATCGGCGAGCTCGGCGCCATCCAGGCGCACAGCCTGATCGAGATGAGCCTCGGCACCGCGATCGGCGCCATCACCTTCACCGGCTCGATCATTGCGTTCGGCAAGCTGCAGGGGCTGATCACGGGCAAGCCGCTGGTCTTCCCCGGACAGCATGTGCTCAACGCGCTGCTCGGATTCGTTCTGGTGGGCCTGATCGTCTGGTTCGTGATGGCGCAGCTCGCCGTCACATTCTGGGCGATCGTCGGATTGTCGCTGCTCCTCGGCCTGCTGCTGATTGTGCCGATCGGCGGCGCCGACATGCCGGTGGTGATCTCAATGCTGAACAGCTATTCGGGCTGGGCGGCCTGCGGCATCGGCTTCACACTCGCCAACTCGCTGCTGATCATCACCGGCGCGCTGGTCGGCTCCTCGGGCGCCATCCTCTCCTACATCATGTGCAAGGGGATGAACCGCTCGATCTTCAACGTGATTCTGGGCGGTTTCGGCACCGAAGGCGGCGCGGTGGCGGCTGGCGCAATGGGCGACAAGGCCGTCAAGTCGGGCAGCGCCGACGACGCGGCGTTCATCCTCAAGAACGCGAGCTCGGTGATCATCGTGCCGGGCTACGGCATGGCCGTGGCCCAGGCGCAACATGCGCTCAAGGAGATGGCCGACATTCTCAAGAAAGAAGGGGTCAGCGTGCGTTACGCCATCCATCCGGTGGCGGGCCGTATGCCGGGCCATATGAACGTCCTGTTGGCCGAGGCCAACGTGCCCTACGACGAGGTGTTCGAACTCGAGGAAATCAATCGCGACTTTGCGTCGACCGACGTCGCCTTCGTCATCGGCGCCAACGACGTCACCAATCCGGCCGCCAAGACCGATCCCAAGTCGGCGATTTACGGCATGCCGATTCTCGACGTCGAAAAGGCGAAGACCGTGCTGTTCGTGAAGCGCTCGATGGCGTCGGGTTACGCCGGTGTCGAAAACGAGCTCTTCTTCCGCGACAACACGATGATGTTGTTCGGTGATGCCAAGAAGATGTGCGAGGAGATTGTAAAGGCTCTGGGAGCCTAATTCGTGCTACCGAGAAAATCCCGGTAGCATCCAGTGCCCGAACAAAACAAGCAGCACTAGCAGAGCTATTCCGAACCCCTGGGCATGAAGCTTCCCAAGCCTGAAATGGCTTTCTCCAAGCACTTTCAAAAACGCGATTATTATTTCGCGCATGTTGCGCTAGCACCGGTCCGCTAGATTCCCAACGGTCTTCTTACGGAAGAGACAGATGCCACCGGGTACATCGATAAAGCCTAGCTCGTCGTCCTCGTCATCTGTCCAAACACTGTGCCAGCGATCGAGTAAGTCTCGATAGGTCTTCACCGCAATTTTTTGGACCCCGTACCACAAATACAGTTCGTTCCATGCGATTTGGGTGACCTGCTTTGTCGAAATTTCTTCAAGGCGAGTCATCAGAATATCCTCGTGCCTTTTCAACATGCTCCTCTCCTATGCGGTCTAATATCATAGACTGATCTAAAATTATTGTTTTGTCAACAATAATAGATCAATTAATAATTTCTCCGCTTAGCCTTGAGGATCGAAGCAAGCGCATCAATCAGCGGCGCCTGACCCTTGTTGATGCGGCGTCTGGCTTCGGCGAGCGAAAACCACGCGCCGCGATCGACCTCGGGAATGTCCATGCGTCGGCCCGAACGCGGCGGCCATTGGATCTCGATGCGGTTGCTGGCAACCGCCGACTCATCGACCTCAGCCTCGATCGCGTAGGCATGGACTGTCTTGCCGTTGGCTTGGTGGCAGGACGGCAGGGCGCGGAAATCGCCGTCGACGCTTTGACCGGTCTCCTCGGCGAATTCGCGCTTGGCCGCCGCTAGCATGTCCTCGCCCGGCGCCGGCTCGCCCTTGGGAATGCTCCAGGCGCCGAGATCCTTCTTGGCCCAGAACGGCCCGCCGGGATGGACGAGAAAAACCTCCACGACGGCATTGCGGCAGCGATAGACGAGCAGACCGGCACTGGTTTTCGGCATGGCGCAAAAATGATAAAGCCGCCGCGGGATGTCCGGGCGGCTTTTGTTTGCTGCGCACGACTCGGCCGCCGTGCGGCGCCGGTTAATAGCCCTCGCGCTCCATGCGCTTGCGCAACAGCTTGCGGTAGCGGCGCACGGCCTCGGCCCGCTCGCGGGCGCGACGCTCGGACGGTTTCTCGTAATTGCGACGGACCTTCATCTCCCGGAAAAGGCCTTCGCGCTGCATCTTCTTCTTGAGGGCGCGGAGCGCCTGATCGACGTTGTTGTCGCGGACGAGAACCTGCACGAGAGCGTTGCTCCTGGGTCGAACCAAGGTGATGGCCCGAATCCCGATCCGGTTCGATGACCGGGTCGAAGGGCGGCTAAATATCACCAAATTGGGGCTTTGTGAAGGCCGCGGTGGTGGCACAAGCGGATCTGCGGGTCGCGGCTTTTGCGCCGCACCGGAGCGTCGAATCGGCTTATAGTGAACCCATGGCCATCCTCAAGATCGCCCGCATGGGTCACCCGGTGCTGCGCGAAAAGGCGGCGGCCGTTGCGGACCCGGCGGCGCCCGAAATCCGCGACCTCGTCGCCGACATGATCGAAACCATGCGCGACGCCGGCGGCACCGGCCTGGCCGCGCCGCAGGTGCATGTGCCGCGGCGCGTCGTGGTCTTCGAGGTCGGCGAGGCCCGACTCACCGGCCGGCCGCTCGACCGGGCGCAGGCGCTCACGGTGCTGATCAATCCCGTGCTCGAGCCACTGACGGCCGAGACCGAACTCGGCTGGGAAGGCTGCCTGTCGGTGCCGGGCCTCAAAGGCACCGTGCAACGCTTTACCCGCCTCCGCTATCGCGGCGTCGGCCTCGACGGCCAGACCATCGACCGCACGGTCGAAGGCTTCCACGCCCGCGTGCTGCAGCACGAATGCGATCACCTCGACGGCATTCTCTATCCGCAGCGCATGACCGATCTGCGGCTGCTGATGTTCCTCGAAGAAGGTGCGCGCTTCCCGATCGACATCGGCGTCGGCGTGTCCGACGCCGCGGCAGAGTGACATGGACGATCGTGCGCTCAAGGACAAGGTCGTGCTGGCGATGCTGCCGGACGTGCCGTTCGAGGGCTGGAGCCGTCGGGCGCTGCGTCATGCGGCGCGGCGCATCGATCTGACCGAAGCCGAACTCTCTTCGCTTTTTCCGCGCGGCACGCGCGATGCGGTTGCGGCGTTCAGCGACTGGGCGGACCGCACGACCGAAGCGGCGCTCGCCGAGGAAAAACTCGGCCGGCTCAAGCTGCGCGAGCGTATCGCGCTCGGGGTCCGCACCCGCCTCGCCGTGCTCGAGCCGCATCGCGAGGCGGTGCGCCGCATGTTGGCGTTCCTGGCGCTGCCGGCCAATCTGCCGCTCGGCCCGCGCCTGCTCTATCGCACGGTCGACATGCTATGGCACGCTGCTGGCGACCGCTCGACCGATTTCAGCTTCTATACCAAGCGCGGCCTGCTGGCCGGCATTTATGCCGCGACGACACTCTGCTGGCTCGACGACAAGTCGCCGGACCACACTGCGACCGCGGCGTTTCTCGATCGCCGCATCGGCGAAGTCATGCAAATTCCGAAATGGCGCGCCCGGGCGACCGATGTCCTCGGCACCCTGCCCAACCCGCTGCGCGCCATCCGTGCCTTCGCGCGCCCGCGTCGTGCCTAATCTTTCGGCAGCAACCGCGTGACGTGACCCATCTTGCGGCCGGGCGACGGCTTGCCCTTGCCGTAGAGATGCAGATGCGCTGTCGGGTCGTTCAATGCTTCACGCCACGTTTCGACCTCGTCGCCGATCAGGTTCCTCATCACGGCATTGGAATGACGCTCGGTCGAGCCCAGCGGCAAGCCGCAGATCGCGCGCACGAGCTGCTCGAATTGGCTCGTTACGCACGCGTCGATGGTCCAATGGCCGGAATTGTGCGGCCGCGGCGCGAGCTCGTTGACAAACAGGTCGCCCGATTTGGTCAGAAACATCTCGACCGCCAGTAGGCCGACAAGATCGAGCCGCTCGGCGACGTATCGGCCGATGCGCTCGGCCTCGGCTGCGACCTTGGCCGGAACCTCGGCCGGCGCCACCGTCGTATCCAGGATGTGGTTGATGTGCCGATTCTCGACCACGGGATAGGCCGCGATCTCACCTTTCTCGCCGCGCGCGACGATCGACGACAATTCGCAGACGAAATCGACGAAACTCTCGAGCTCGGCGACCGCGACGCCGAGCTCGGTCCACGTCGCTTCGAGATCGGTGTCCGGTCCGATCATCACCTGGCCCTTGCCATCATAACCGAGCCGCACCGTCTTCAGCACACCACGCGGACCGATATCGGCGACGGCGCGCTTCAGCTGCTCGGCGTTCTCGATCGGGCGGAACGCCGTGGTGGCGACACCGATGCCGCGCAGGAAGTATTTCTCCTTGAGTCGGTCCTGGGCGATCTCGAGCGCGCCTGGTCCGGGCCGCAGCGGTTTGAGCATGCTCAACGCCTTCGCCGTATCGAGCGGCACGTTCTCGAACTCGTAAGTCGCAACGTCGATCGCGTCGGCAAATCGCTTGAGTGCGACGTGGTCATCATAAGCGGCCGTTGTCGCGTAAGGCGTCACCTGCTTGGCGGGTCCATCGGCGTCGGGCGAGAAGACGTGGCTGCGATAGCCGAGCCGGGCTGCGGCGAGCGCAGTCATGCGGCCGAGCTGGCCGCCGCCGACGATGCCGATAGTCGCCCCCGGCAGGATCATCCGCGCGCGGGATGCTTCGGTACAGCTGCGGTCTGGCGGCGGCGGAAGCGTTCGAGTCGCGCCGCGAGCTTGGTGTCACCCAGCGCCAGGATCGCGGCGGCGAGCAGTGCGGCGTTGGTGGCGCCGGCTTTGCCGATCGCCAGCGTGCCGACCGGTATGCCGCCCGGCATCTGCGCAATCGAGAGAAAGCTGTCGACGCCCTTGAGCGCGCGGGTCTCGACCGGCACCCCGAGCACCGGCAGCGGCGTCATCGACGCCGCCATGCCCGGCAGGTGAGCTGCGCCGCCGGCGCCGGCAATGATCACCCGGACGCCACGTCCCTTGGCGCCGTGCGCATAGTCGTACAGCCGCCGCGGCGTGCGATGCGCCGAGACGACGCGCGCTTCATAGGGAACATCGAGGCGATCGAGCATGCGCGCGACATGGCGCATGGTTTTCCAGTCCGATTGGCTGCCCATGATGATGCCGACCGGCTTTGCGCGTTTCATCCGTCGCCCCATGCAGGAAGCGCGCATTATAAGAATGGAACGCGTGCCGGCAAGCGCGGCGGTCAGGGTGCGCTGGTCGGCACGCCGGCGGCGGTGAACGCCTGATTCAGTCGTTCGAGCACGACAATGCGCTCGACGCCGAACGCCTCGCCCAGCGTCGCAAGAAGCCGTGGAATGACGTCGAACGGCGACGTCGTCGTAGCAAGAATTGCCACGGAATCCGCGATAGCGCGTACCACGTCGGCGTGGCGCCGGAGGGCGTGCGTGCAGGGCGACGCGCCCGGGCTCGAGGCCGCTGTCTCGCTCATCGCGTCACGGTTAGGAACCGCGTGCGCCTGGGCAGCCGGTTAGAGGGCCGCCGCAACGCTGTTGAACACGCCCTTCAGATTCGACCCGACGGCCGTGACGGCTGTGACGATCACGACCGAGATCAGCGCGGCGATAAGGCCATACTCAATGGCGGTGGCACCGCCTTCGTCGTGGACTAGGCGATTGAACAGATTTGGCATGGAACACTCCATTGGACTTGGGCTTCACGCGGCCGAATCCTCGGCCTCGCGAGCTAACTGACTGTTAACGATCGGGTAAGGATTTCTACCTATGCGGCGAGACGCCGCGAGGTTCAGGCGATGATGTCGGGCAGCAGCCTGCTTTCGAGCCGCGCGAGCTGGTCCCTGAGCGCGAGCTTGCGGCGCTTCAGGCGCTGCATTTCGATGGGGTTGAAGGAGCCGCTCTCCTCGAGGCGCCGGATATCCTCGTCGAGCTCCCGGTGCTCGGCCTTGAGCTGAGTGATCTTGGCCTTGATCGCTTCGATCTCGAGGTCCATCGGAGGTCGGAAACCCTGCCGGGCAAGGATGTTGTTAGTATAGCAAAAAAACCGGCCGTCGTTGAGCCGGGCGGGACTCCGTGGGGCGCCTTGCCCGGATCGCCCTGATCGGCGCGGCCCGACCCACGATTGCACGAGGAGAACATGGATGCCGGCTGCCACCGCCAAATCGTCACCCGCGCGCACCATCGGCTTGCTGACCAGCGGCGGCGATTGCGCCGGCCTCAACGCCGTGATCCGCGCCGTGGTCGCGCGGGCGGCCGGCTACGGCTGGACCGTCCGGGGCATCCACCAGGGCACGCTCGGCCTGATGCGGCGACCGGTGGAGTTCACGACGCTCGATCGGCATGGCGCCGGCACGCGGATCTTGCGCCTGGGCGGTACGATCCTGGGCACCACCAACACCGGCAATCCCTTCGCGTTCCCGATGGCCGACGGCAGCACGCGCGACCGCTCGGCCGAGGTGATCGAAGGCGTGCGCTTGATGGACGTCGACGCCGTGATCGGCATCGGCGGCGACGGCAGCTTCGCCATCCTGCGACGGCTGGCGCAGCAAGGCGGCATTCCGCTGGTCGGCATCCCCAAGACCATCGACAACGACGTCGGTGCGACCGAACGCTCGGTCGGCTATGACACGGCGGTCATGGTGGCGACCGAGGCGCTCGACCGGCTGACGCCGACCGCGGCAAGCCACGACCGCGTCATGGTGCTCGAGGTGATGGGCCGCGACGCTGGCCACATCGCGCTCGCAGCCGGCATCGCCGGCGGCGCCGATGTCATCCTGCTCCCCGAAATTCCGTACCACATGGAAGCGATCGCGGCGCACATCAAGGCGCTGCGGCACCGCGGCCGAAATTTCGCGCTGGTAGTCGTCGCCGAGGCGGTGCCCGATCGCACCGGCGAGCGCGTCCGGCGACAACAGGCCAGCGGCGCCTTCACCTATGGCGGCATCGGCGAGATCATCGCCCACGCGATCGCAGACCTCACCGGTGCCGAGACGCGCGTAACCGTCCTGGGCCACGTGCAGCGCGGCAGCCAGCCGACCTGGAACGACCGGCTGATCGCCCAGGCCTTCGGCGTGCACGCTGTCGATCTGGTGGCGGCCGGCCGCTTCGACCGGATGGTGGCGTGGCAGAACCGGCGCGTCGTCGATGTGCCGCTGGGCGACGTCGTCGATCGGCCACAGACCGTCGAGCTGGACAGCCCGCTGGTGCTGACGGCACGCGGCCTGGGCATTTGCCTGGGCGACAGTTGAGTGATTGACTCGCTTGAAACGCTTCTAATCCGCTTGCCGCCAAGGCAAACCGCCTGCGACACAAAGTTTCACGACTTGTCACTTGGAAGGATCGGCCCGACGGCGTTAGTCTGGATGACTCTTTGATGTCATTTCCGCCCAGCTTCTGGAGGAGCCATGACGTTGGAAGATCGTATCGAAGTGCTTCGCAGCCGTCACCGCAACCTTGAAGTCCAGATCGACCGCGAAAGCCACCGACCGCTCCCCAACATCGAATCCCTTTCCTCCCTGAAGCGACAGAAACTCCGAATAAAAGACGAATTGGCCGAGCTCGAACACGCCCGCTGAATAGCGCGCGGACTTCGGGCTAGCGCACCGGCGCGAGCAGGACGGTCGCGTCGACGGTGACGCTCACCGTCGCGTCGCCGGCCGCGGCAACCGGCGGCGGCATGCTACTGGGCGCGGCGGCGGCCGCCATGAAGCGAACCGGCACCGGCGGCGTCGACACGTTGCCGACGCGGAGTTCGGTGTAACGCTCGATATGGGTGCCCAGCGCGGCCGCGATCCGGGCGGCGCGGGCGCGGATCTCCTTCAGGGCCTCGTCGGTGAGCGTATCCTGCGCCGCCAGGGCAGCCGCGGGTGAAAGTTCAGCGGCAAGATCGGAGAGTGCCAAGCCCTCGTCTTGCAAGGTGCCGACCAGGTTGAGGAGCGTCGCAAAATCTTTGGAGGTCAGGCGCAGTCCCTGGCTGCCGTGCCAGCGCGTGACGTTGCCCTTGGCGTCGCGCTCGGCATAAACGCCGTAGCCCGCCGTCTCGACCGTCACCTCCGCCGTGGCCTTGGCGTGCGCCAGCGCCACGGCCATCCGACGATTGACTTCGGCTTGGACCCGCACCGGATTGGCGCCAGTGGCCTCGACGCGCAGATCGGCATGAAGCCGGTCGCGCGGCAGTGTCTTGTCAGCATGCGCGGAGAGGGTCAGCGTCGTGCCGGCCGGCGCCGGCTGCGCCAACGCGGGCGCCACGACGGCCGCCATCAGAATCAACGCCCCGAAGCCGGCACGGATCATTTGAGCCCCCTTGCCTGTTCGTGCAGAACGAATTTCTGGATCTTGCCGGCCGACGTCTTCGGCAGCGGCCCGAACACGACGGTGCGCAACACTTTGAACCCGGTCCCCCAGCGGCGACAACGGCACGTAATTGGCCGGATTGCGGTCGAGCCCGATGTCGTAAGCGTTTCCCATGCGTCGTTCCTGCGGCTTCACAAGCGGCCGCCTTTGGCTCAGAGTTGTAAGGGGAGAAACCGCCCATGACCAGCCGTTACGCCGCGGTCCACCGCCGCTCGCTGGTCGACCGGGAAGGATTCTGGGCCGAAGCCGCCCAGGCGATCGACTGGGAAAAGCGATGGGACGCGGTGCTCGACGTTAGCCGGCCACCTTTCTATCGGTGGTTCCGGGGCGCTCGCCTCAACACCTGTTTCAATGCTCTCGACCGCCACGTCGATGGCGGCCGCGCCAGCCAGACGGCGCTGATCTACGACAGTCCGGTCACCGGCACGGTGCGCAAATTCAGCTATCGCGAGCTGCGTGACGAGGTCGCGCTACTGGCCGGCGCGCTGCGCATGCATGGCGTGTGCAAGGGCGACCGCGTGCTGATCTATATGCCCATGATTCCCGAAGCCGCCATGGCGATGCTCGCCTGCGCGCGGCTCGGCGCCATCCATTCCGTCGTCTTCGGCGGCTTCGCCGCGCCGGAACTGGCGACGCGCATCGATGACGCCAAGCCGCGCCTGATCCTGTCGGCATCCTGCGGCATCGAGGTCAACCGTATCGTTCCATACAAGCCGCTGCTCGATCAGGCGATCGTGCTGGCCAAGAGCAAGCCCGAAGCCTGCTTCATCCTGCAACGCGATCAGCTCGCCTGCGATTTCGTCAAGGACCGCGATTTCGACTGGCAGGACGAGGTCGCCAAGGCGTCGCCCGCGGCCTGCGTCGCCGTCGAAGCGACCGATCCGCTCTATATCCTCTACACCTCCGGCACGACCGGCATGCCGAAAGGCATCGTGCGCGACAACGGCGGCCACGCCGTCGCACTGGCCTGGTCGATGAAGAACGTCTACGGCCTGACGCCGGGCGAGACCTGGTTCACCGCCTCCGACGTCGGCTGGGTCGTCGGTCACAGCTACATCGTCTACGCGCCACTGCTCTACGGCCTCACCACCATCCTGTTCGAAGGCAAGCCGGTCGGCACGCCGGACGCCGGAACCTTCTGGCGTATCATCGCGCAGCACGGCGCCGTCGCCATGTTCACCGCGCCGACGGCATTCCGGGCCATCAAGCGCGAGGATCCCGATGGGACACTGATCGGCAAATACGACCTGTCGAAGTTCCGCACGTTGTTCCTGGCCGGCGAGCGCGCCGATCCGCCGACCCTCTCATGGGCCGAGACGCATCTCGACGTGCCGGTGATCGACCATTGGTGGCAGACCGAGACCGGCTGGGCGATTTGCGCAAACTGCATCGGCCTCGGCCAGCTACCGGTCAAGCATGGTTCGCCGACGCTGCCGGCGCCGGGCTACGACCTGCACGTGCTGGCGCCGGACGGCGCGGAGATGAAACCCGGCGAGATCGGCGCGCTCTGCATCAAGCTGCCGATGCCGCCCGGCTTCGCGCCGACGCTGTGGAACGCCGACGACCGCTTCGTCAAATCCTATCTCGCCGATTATCCGGGCTATTATCTCACCGCCGACGCCGGCTACATGGACGACGACGGCTACGTCTTCGTCATGGCGCGTACCGACGACATCATCAATGTCGCCGGCCACCGCTTGTCCACGGGTGCCATCGAGGAAGTACTCGCTTCTCACCCCGAGGTCGCGGAATGCGCGGTGATCGGCGCCGGCGACGCGCTCAAGGGCCAGGTGCCGGTGGGCTTCCTGGTACTGAAGGCAGGCGCCAAGAAGGCGCCGAAGGATATCGCCAGCGAGGCGGTGAGCCTGGTGCGCGAGCGCATCGGTCCGGTGGCGAGCTTCAAGACCGCGCTGGTGGTCGAGCGCCTGCCGAAGACGCGCTCGGGCAAGATCCTGCGCGGTACCATGCGCAAGATAGCCGACGGCGAGGAATATAAGACGCCGGCGATCATCGACGATCCCGCCATCCTCGGCGAGATCGCGGGACATCTTAAAGAAGCGGGGTATGCGAAGGGCGGCTAAGCGCTATATCTACTAGCTTGGCGTATAACGGGTAGCCTGACGTTTGTAAGCCCTTTGCGCACGAATGATTTTGACTACGTCATCAATTGCAGGCCGAACAGTTGTATCCAGCCGGCCGTACCACCGCCGGAAGCGCGTTCTAAACCCGCGACAGTGATGAACGCGTATTCTTCAAACTCGATAAGACGATAAACAGCGACGATCTGTTCTGCTGCGCCGACCGGTTTGTTTATTTCGCCGTCCTTCCAACCCCAGGCTGTCGATAGCGCATTCGTATAGTCCTGCCAGCGCTCTTTCTTTAGTTGGCGGCTTCGCACGTCGTACCACTTGACGACCGAAAAGACGAAGCCGCCAACTGCCACGATGGCAGCGACGGATGGCAAAGAATTGACCAAGCCGGCCAAAAACCCCGCCATAATCCATTCCCCCATATACGAGCGAGATCATGATGTCTCGCTTAGCGATCTGACGTCTTTCGCAATCACCAATGCCGTCGATTCACCCGGTGAATCCTCAGTCGCGAACTAACGAGCATCGAGAATCTAACAGCTAAGCCGCCGGCTCTTCCGAAGCGGCGGCGACGTCCTCGGCGCCCGGCGGCTGGACCAGCGGCTTGCCTTCTTCCGGCTTCTTGCCGCGGTTGGCGCGCGCCACCGCCTTCTCCAGGTCCTCCATGGTGCAGAGGCCCAGCGCCACCGGATGGCGCGGCTTGATGTTGGGCGTGTTCCAATGCGTGCGGTCGCGCACGGCGTGGATGGTCGGCTTGGTCGTGCCGACGAGTTTCGAGATCTGGCCGTCGCTCAATTCGGGATGGCTCTTCAGCAGCCAGGAGATCGCATCGGGCTTGTCCTGCCGCTTGGCGATCGGCGTGTAGCGTGGGCCCTTGTGCTTCACCACCTGTTCGGGCAGCGCCTCCTTGGCGAGCTTGAGCCGCGCCTCGGGGTCCTTCTGGCAACGCTCGATCTCGTCGAGCGTGAGTTGGCCATTGGCGATCGGATCGAGGCCATGCATCTGGGTCGATACCTCGCCGTCGGCGATCGCCTGAACCTCGAGCGCGTGCAGGCCCGTAAAGTCGCCGATCTGGTCGAAGGTCAAGGCGGTGTTCTCGACCAGCCAGACGGCGGTGGCCCGGGGCATCAACGGCAGCGACATGCATCTCTCCTGATGGGGCAATGGCCACGCTCGCGCGTCAAGCGCTGCTGAAGGCCAAATGCCCATGTCCTGGATGGGCCCTATATAGTCGCTCGGACCCGGCCTGAAAAGCAGAAATCGCCCATCACACCGTCAATACGATCTTGCCGATATGGGCCGAGGTTTCCATCAGGGCGTGGGCCGCCGCCGCGTCCTTGAGCGGGAAGGTCTTGTAGATCACCGGCTTGACCTTGCCAGCGTCGAGCAGCGGCCAAACCTCGCGCTTGAGGGCCGTGGCGATGGCGCCCTTCTGCTCGACCGGGCGCGCGCGCAGTGTCGAGCCGGTCAGCGTCAGGCGCTTCATCATCACGACGCCGAAATTGACCTCGGCGAGATTGCCGCCCAAGAGCGCGATCGTCACGCAGCGACCATCGACGGCGAGCGCGCTGATGTTGCGCGGCACATAGGAGCCGCAGACCATATCGAGGATGACATCGACGCCGCGCTTGTTGGTCGCGTCCTTCACCACCTTGACGAAATCCTCGCGCTTGTAGTCGATCGCGCGCGTGGCGCCGAGTTTCTCGCAGGCCCTGCATTTGTCGTCGCTGCCGGCGGTGGCGAAGATGTCCTTGGCGCCGAACTCGCGCGCGAGCTGGAGCGCCGTGGTGCCGATTCCCGAGGTGCCGCCGTGAATCAGCACGCTCTCACCGCGCTTGAAGCGGCCGCGCTCGAACAGATTGGTCCATACGGTAAAAAAAGTCTCGGGCAAGGCCGCGGCTTCGATCATCGACAGGCCTTGCGGCGCCGGTAGGCATTGCACTTCGGGCGCGGCGCAGTATTCGGCATAGCCATGACCCGTCACCAGCGCGCAGACCTTGTCGCCGACCTTGAGACGATCGACACCGAGGCCGAACGCGATCACGGTGCCCGCGATCTCGAGCCCTGGAATGTCGGAGGCGCCCGGCGGCGGCGGATAGTTGCCCTGGCGCTGCGCGACGTCAGGCCGATTGACGCCGGCCGCCTCGACCTTGATCAGCACCTCGCCGGCGCCGGGTTTCGGCATCGGCCGCCGGGCAAGGTGCAGCACGTCGGGCGCACCCGGCTCGCGAATCTCGATGACGGCGGTTTCGGCAGGCAGAGCGGACATGCAATCAATCCTCGATCGTGTGGTTTTGCGTGGATTGCACCCTTAGCCCGATCGCGCCACACTGGCAACGGTCACCGGGCGCATGGGAGGCCGGCATGGACGAAGAGGACCTGCTGCCGCAACGGCAGAAGCCCAAACCACGCGACCTGTCGCCGCTCGGCGTCGCCGAGCTCGAAGCCTATATCGCCGAACTCGAAGCCGAGATCGCGCGCGCCCGCGCCGAGATCGCCGGCAAGCGCAAGCAGCGCGGGGGCGCCGAAAGCTTGTTCAAGCGATAGGGCCCTCTCCATGCCTTCATTGACTGGGAAGTGCGCCGTCGTCACCGGCTCGACCAGCGGCATCGGCAAGGCAATCGCCACCGCCTTCGCCGCCGAAGGCGCACACGTCATGCTCAACGGCTTCGGCGACGCCGCCGAGATCGAAAGCCTACGGCACAGCCTGGCCCGCCGACACAGCGCCAAGATCGCCTACAACGGCGCCGACATGTCGAAACCGGCGGAGATCCGCGGCCTGATCCAGGCGACGGAAAAAGAGCTCGGCTCGGTCGACATCCTGGTCAACAACGCCGGCATCCAGCATGTGGCGCCGATCGTCGATTTTCCCGAGGAGCGCTGGGACGCGATCATCGCCATCAACCTGTCGGCGGCGTTCCACGCCACCAAGGCGGCGCTCCCGATCATGCAGCGGCGCAAGTGGGGCCGCGTCATCAATATCGCGTCGGCGCACGGTCTGGTCGCCTCGGTGCAGAAGGCCGGCTACGTCGCGGCCAAGCACGGCATCGTCGGCTTGACCAAGGTCACGGCGCTCGAAACGGCGAATGCCGGCATCACTTGCAACGCGATCTGCCCCGGCTGGGTGCGGACGCCGCTGGTCGAGAAGCAGATCGCCGCGCGCGCCAAGGCGGAGGGCAAGTCGGTCGAGCAGACGGCAAAGGAGTTGCTCGGCGAGAAACAGGAAATGCTCGAATTCGTCACCGTCGAGCAGCTCGGCGCGCTCGCCGTCTTCCTGTGCAGCGACGGCGCCGCCACCATGACCGGCACGGCATTGCCGGTCGACGGCGGCTGGTTCGCGCGCTGATCCGCGCCCGATGACCGAGGCCAAACCGTAAATGGATTGTGCCGTCGGCGATCGGCGCGTTGTCGCCAGCACTGGCGGCCGGGGTTTCGACAAGACGCTGCCGACGGTCGTGCTGCTGCACGGCGCCGGGATGAATCACACCATCTGGGCGTTCCAGGCGCGCACGCTGGCGCATCACGGCCGCAACGTGTTGGCGTTCGACTTTCCCGGCCATGGCGGCAGCGCCGGACCGGCGCTCGAGACCATCGAGGTCCTCGCCGATTGGTTGCTGCGCGCGCTTGCCACGCTCGATGTCGCGTGTTTTCGCCTGGCGGGCCACAGCATGGGCTCGCTGGTCGCGCTCGAAGCGGCCGCACGCGCCGGCGCGGCCTGCGAGGCGCTGGCGCTCCTGGGATTCGTGCCGCAGATGCGTGTCCATCCCGATCTTCTGGGCGCGGCGCGCGCCGGCGCCCATCTCGCTTCGGAGCTGATCGTCGCCTGGAGTTTCGGCCTCAAGAACCTGACTGGCGGCAATCCGACGCCAGGCGTTTTGCTGCCCGACGCTGCCTTGCGTCTGATCGAACAGACGCCGGCGCCGAGCCTCGCCGCCGATCTGGCGGCCTGTGACCGCTATCAGGGCGCGCTTGCCGCGGCGAGCGCGGTGCGCTGCCCGGTGTTGCTGCTCTCGGGCGCGCAGGACCGGATGACGCCGGCGAAGCAGGCCGAGGCCTTCACCGGCAACTTCGCGCAGGCGCGCAGCATCGTGCTGCGGGACTGCGGCCATATGCTGATGGTCGAGCAGCCGGTCGCAGTTCTCGATTCGCTGCGCGCGATCCTCTAGTGCGACTCGCGCTCCTGCGTTGACGCGCCGGAAGGGATAGGCGACCTTTCGGCGCGCGGGAGAAGGCTCTTGGAGTCGTCGAGCGGGATGCGACGCTGGCTGTCCGGACCGGCTTTGGCGGCCGGGTGGATCGTTCTGTGTGCGCTGTTCGTCCAGTTCGTCACCGGCTGGCGCACGGTGCTGGCGCTGCCGCCGCTTTCCCTCGCGGTCGTCGTCATCTGGGTCGTGCTGCCGGCGCTGGTCATCTGGGCGGCGATGGTCGTGCGTCGGCGGGCCACCGAATTCGCCACGGTTTCGACGCGGCTCGCCGATCAGCTCGATCGGCTCTATTCGCCGTCGGAGGAACGCGACCGACGCGCGCACGAGGCGCTCAACGCGCTCCGCCGGCAAGCGGAGGAACTCGCTGGCGCCGTCGACCAAACGGTGCAGCGCATCGAAGGTGCGGCCGACACGCTTGGCGAGCGGCTGCATGATTCGATGCGCACGGTCAACGCCGCGATGGAGCGTGCCGAATACGCGCGCAGCGATCTCGATCAGGCGGTGGCGCCGATCAACCGCTTAGTGGACACGTTGTCGAACGACGCCGCCGCGCTCGAACGCGCCATCGGCCGCGATCTCGACGACGTGATGAAGCGCCTTGCCGAGCACGTCGACGAGGTCGAGAAGGCGGTCGATCGTGCGGTCGAGACCAGCGGCCGGCACGCCGACGAACGCGGCGCCGCGATCGAGCGCAACCTCGCCCAGGCGCTCGACCGCATCGGCACGAACGCAACGGCGGAGTTCGAACGCGCGACCGAACGCCTGACGCGCGACACGACGCTTGCAGCGGGCCGCGTCGCCACCGAGGCCGACGCCCTACGCCTGGCGATCGAGCGCAGCACCGAGGGTGCGCTTGCGCGCGTGAGCGAGGAAGCGAAGACGATCGGCGGCCGGCTCGACGAGGCGGCGCGCAACCTCGACGGCGCCTCGCAGCGCATCGCCAACGAGGCCGCCGCCGCGGTGGCGCCGGCGTCGGCCGCGCTCGATCGCGCCGAGACCCTTGCCGACAAGTTCCGCGGCGTAACCGAGCAACTCTCGCGTCAGTCGGCCGAAGCGGCCAAGGACGCGGAAGCGGCCGGCGAGGCTCTGATAAGGCGAGTGCAAACGCTCAATGAAGCCGCCGACCAGGCGCTGTTGCGCCTCAAGGAAGTCGGCGCCGGCGTGGCGCGCGAAACCGAGACGCTCGACGCGACGGTGCGGCATGGCGGCGCGCGCTTCGACGAGATGGCCGAACTGGCGCGGCAGCGCACGCAAGAGCTGGCGACACAGAACGAGCGCGCGATCGCCAATATGCTGGCTGCCGGCGAGAGCTTGCGCGTCCACGGCGCCGAGGCGACCACCGCGGCAGAGGCCGGCGCGCGCAGCATCCGCAATGCGGTCACGGCCATCGAGGCCGGCAGCGCCAGCTTGGGCGCACGCGTCAACGAAATCGAGCTGGCGGCCGAGCAGGCCCGATCCGGCCTCGCCCGGGCCGGAGGCGGCTTCGACGAAGAGGCGCGGCGGCTGGCGGCGACGATCGGTGAAAGCACCGTGCGCTTCAATCAGGGCGGCGACGCCTTGCGTCAGCAGATCGAAGGTCTGCGCTCGGCGACGGACGAAACCGAGCAGCGTGTCGCGGCGCTCGGCGAAAATTTCGGCCGCGAGGTGGCGCGCTTCACTCAGACGCGCGAAGCGATCGGCGCGGAGGTCACCGAAATCCAGGGAAAGCTGCAGCAGCACACCGAGGATCTTGCGCGCGCCACGGAATTGGCGATGCACAACGCCCATGGCGCTGGGCAGGCCTTCGAGAGCAACGCCGAACGGCTGCGTGATGCGGCGGCAGCGATTGCGGCGCAGGCGGACACGGTCGGCGGAGCGCTGACGCGGCAGCTCGCCGAAATGAAGATCGGCGCCGAGGGCCTGGCCGATCTCGGCACGCGTTTCGAGAGTTCGCTGCGAATCGGCGTCGGCGAGCTGACGCAGGCGAGCGATCGCGCGGTCGGCCGCGCCGAGGAGGTCGGTCAGATTTTTGCCGAACAGGGCCGCATCTTGGGCCAGGTGAGCGAGCTGGCGCTGCAGCAGCTGGCGACGACGGGCGAGACGCTGCGCGCACGTGCCAAGGAGATCTCCGACGCTGTCGGCCAGGCCGAGACCCAGATCGATGCGCTCGGCGCGCGCTTCGGCGAGGGCAGCATGGCGGTGGTCGCCGCGGGCGACGAGGCGCGCGTCAAGTTGGAGGAAGTCAGCACGCTCTTCGGCCAGCAGGTTCAGCAGCTCGCCGTCGCGATCGAGCGCACCGTCACGCGCGTCGAGGCCGCCCGCAACGCACTCAACGAGCATTTTTCGTCGATCGGCAACGTCACCGACACGGTCGCGACGCGCCTCCAGGAGATGGGCGCGGTCGCGGAATCGCAACTGGCTGAGCTGGCCGCGACCGGCACGGCCATGACCGAGCAGGGCGACAAGGCTACCGAGACCATGCGCCATCAGCTGCGCGAGCTCAACGGCGCGCTCGACGCGACGACGCGGCGGCTCGAAGGCGTGCGCGCGGCGCTTTCCGACCATGCGGCGCAGCTCAACGGTGCAACTGACCTGGCGGTCGAGAAGCTGCGCGACGTGATCTCCGGCTACGACAAGCAAACTTCTACCCTGGTCGCCGCGGCCGAGCACATCAACCGCACGGCGCACGACGCCGCCGCCTTATTCTCCGAGCAGACCAACACGATGCTCAAGGTGGCTGACGAGGCCGTCGGCGCCGCCAAGCGCGCCAAGGATCAGTCGATCGCCAACCAGCAGGAGACCTTCCTGCGTGGCGCCACCTACATGATCGAGACATTGCAGTCGTTGTCGGTCGAAATCACCAAGGCGCTCGACCAGCCGGTGCCGGAAGCCATTTGGCGCCGATTCCATGCCGGCGAGCGCGGCGTCTTCATCCGTCATCTGCTGCAGGCGCAGGAGCGCCAGGCGACGGTCGCGATCAAGAAGAAATACGAGGAAGACCTGGTCTTCCGCGGCCACGCGCAGAATTATCTCGACCAGTTCGAGAATCTGCTGGCGCAGGCGCGCGCCTGCGACCATCTCGACGTGCTCGGTACGACCTTCGTCACGGCCGACGTCGGCAAGCTCTATCTCATCCTCGCCAACGCGGTCGGGCGGCTGAAGAGCTGAGCCGCGCAAAACGAAGGGGCGGTCCCCCGACGGGACCGCCCCGCGTAAAGCAAGCCGAAGGGCTTTAGGCCGCCTTCTGGTCGATCACCTTCGGACCAGCGCCGCCGGCGATCTCGATCTTGCGCGGCTTCTTCTCCTCGGGCACTTCGCGCACGAGATCGACGTGCAAGAGGCCGTTGTCGAGGCTCGCGCCGTTCACCTTGATGTGATCGGCGAGTTGGAAGCGGCGCTCGAACGCGCGGCTGGCGATGCCGCGGTGCAGATAGACGGTGCTGTCGTCGTCCTTCTTGGACTTGCCGCTGACCAGCAGCTCGTTCTCCTTCACCGTCACGTCGAGCTCGTCCGGCGCAAAGCCCGCCACCGCCACGGTGAGGCGATAGGCGTTTTCGCCGGTGGTCTCGATGTTGTAGGGCGGGTAGGCCGAGCCGTCGAAGCGGGTTGCCGTGTCAGCGAGCCGCAACAGCCGGTCGAAGCCGATGGTGGAGCGGAAGAGCGGCGCGAAATCGAAGGTATCCATGATCCACAACCTCCTTGGAGCAAAGTGGGTTTTGTGCGCCCGCCGAAATCGGCCGGGCGCCCAGTGTCCGAACCCGTCGGGTCCCGGACGTAAGCTCACATGGGATCGGAGACGCGCCCCGTCAAGGGCGGAAGGTGGCCTACTTTTTCAGGCCAAGCCCTTTGAATCGCTTGTTGAATCGGGCCAGCTGGCCGCCGGTATCGAGCAATTTCTGCTGGCCACCAGTCCAGGCCGGATGCGACCGAGAGTCGATCTCGAGATGGAGCGTCTCCCCGGGTTTCCCGTAGGTCGACCGCGTTTTGTAGGTCGTGCCGTCGGTCATGACGACCGTGATCTCGTGGTAATCCGGGTGGATGCCGTTTTTCATGGGTACTGCTCCGAGAAGGCGGGCTTTATAGCCGCCATGCCTCGACGATGCAACCACGCCGCCGTTAACGCTTTGCGGAACACCGCAAGAAGTCGTGCAACGCGGATTCAACGTTCCGTCAGCTTGAGTTCGATGCGCCGGTCCTGCTGGTAATCCGCCAGCGTGTCGCCCTTCACGATCGGTGTGTATTGGCCGAAGCCAGCGGCCACCAGACGATCGGCCGGAATGCCCTGTGCGATCAGGAAGCGCACAACCGACTGCGCACGCGCCGACGACAGCTCCCAGTTGGACGGGAATTGCGTGGTGTTGATCGGCCGGGGATCGGTATGGCCGTCCACCTCCAGCACCCAATCGATGTTGCCCGGAATCTCAGGTGAGATTTTCGTCAAGGCCTGGGCGACTACAGTCAGCTTTTGTTTCGCCGCGTCGGTGAGGTCAGCGCTGGCGGTCGGGAACAGCACGTCCGACTGAAAGACGAAACGATCGCCGACGATTCGGATATCCTTGCGGTTGGCGAGGATCGAGCGCAGCCGGCCGAAGAACTCCGAGCGATACTTCGCCAGTTCCTCCACCCGGGTCGCGAGCGCCTGATTGAGCCGGTTGCCGAGATCGGTGATCTGCGCCTGCTGCTTCTTGGTCTTGGCCTCGGAGATGTCGAGCGCGGCGGCGATCTGCGCGAGCTGCTGCCTGAGCGCCGCGACTTGCGCATTCAGCTGATCGACCGTGGTCTGCGCCTTGCCGAGATCCTGGGTCTTCTGGGTCAGCTGTTGCTGCGTGCCGGTGAGCGCCGTGCCGAGCTGATTGGCTTTGGCCTCGGCCGCGGTCTCGGCGGCAGTCGTCGATTTGAGCTCGGTATTGAGCGTCGACAGCTTAAGCTGAAGCGCGGCGTTATTGCCCTTCTCTAACGACAGCATATCGCTCAACTGGTTGAGCTGCTGCGTCAATCGCACCAGGGCGGCGTCCCGGTTGGATAGCGCGCCGCTGAGATAGAACTGGCCCACGGTGAACACCAGCAGGACGAAGATGATCACCATCACGAGCTGCGTCAGCGCGTCGACGAAGCCCGGCCAAATATTGATCGTCGAACGGCGCTGGCGGCGGGAATAGAGCGACATGCGGGCCTAGCGGGCGCGCTCGGGTTCCTGGCCCAGCGCAGCAATGGTGCGTGCGACGAGGCGGATCTCGTTACGGATCTCCTGCACCGTCTCGCTGCGGCCGTGCGATACGTCCTCGGCGAGACGCGCCAGATGCACCTCGATGGCGCGGAGATGCCCGCGGGTCTCGTCGCTGAGCGCACCAGTCGGGCTGCCGGTTTCGGCGAGACGCTGAAGCACCGGCTTCATCTCAAGCTGCTGCTCGGCGAGCTTCCGCATCAATGCCTGCTCGGTGCGCATCTGATCGGTGAGCGCTGC
The DNA here is from genome assembly GCA_028871455.1 of Alphaproteobacteria bacterium. GTDB lineage: Bacteria > Pseudomonadota > Alphaproteobacteria > ATCC43930 > CGMCC-115725 > REEB95. The sequence goes on along the minus strand of JAGWNF010000010.1, from coordinate 53,450 downwards.
AAGCCGCTCCGCCAAATTGACGAGATTGCTATTGGCCGAGATGCGGCTCTCCTCGCCGCGGCTGAGGATGCGCTGCAGGCTGTCGAGCGTGTCGGCGGTCTGCTCGAGCAGCGCCTGAATGTAGGCCGGCGCCGACGCTTCGCTCGTCGCGAAGGCTGCCGGTGCGACATCGAGCCGCGTCTGTGCGGTCAACCATTCCTCGAGCTCGTTGAAGAAACGGTTCTGCGCCAGGCCCGCCTGGAGATCGAGGAAGCCGAGAACCAGCGAGCCGGCGAGACCGAAGAGCGACGCGCTGAAGGCGGTGCTCATGCCGCCGAGCGGCGTCTGCAACCGCGCCTTCAGATCGGCAAAGGCGCGGGCCGGGTCGGCGGCACCGGCGGAAAGACCGCCGATCACGCCCTTGACGGATTGAACCGTCTCGAGGAGTCCGTAGAAGGTGCCGAGCAGGCCCAAAAATATAAGCAACCCAATGAGATAGCGCGATGTTTCGCGGGTCTCCTCAAGCCGCGAGCCGACGCTGTCGAGCAGCGCGCGCAACGCGCCAGCCGACAGCGCCAAGCGACCGCGACCTTCGCCCATCATCCGGGCGAGCGGTCCCAGCAAGCGGCTCGGCTTGCCGGAGGCTTGGCCGCGCGACGCGTGCGACAGCCAGCGCGCATTGCCCGAGAGCTGAATTACTTGATGGAAGACGTAGACGATGCCCGCGATCAGGATGCCGACGATCACCCCATTCACCACGGGATTGCCCATGAAATACGGGTAGAGCGAGGGCGACAGAGCGCCGGCAAGGAGCGCAATAGCGATGACGAAGAACGTCATGCGCACCAGATACTTGGATGGATGACTCACGGGGGCTGCCTTCTGCAGAAAGGGGTTTGAAGCGAACGTCGTCGGCCTACTGGCCGGTCGTCACCAAATCCACGCGATCGGCGGACCCCCCGTCCGTCACTCGATTACCCAACGCGCGCACGTCGATCCGCGCGCTCGCCACCCCATGGTCGATCAGATAGGCGCGGACCATCACGGCTCGCGCCAACGATACCCGTCGGGCTTCGATGGCATGATCCGCATCGCCGCTGGCATAGGCTACCAACGCGATACGTTCGCGCGGATCGGTTTTCAGTTTTTGCGCTACCCGCGTCAGCACGGCCGTTGCATCGCCCTGCAAATCGGCGGTTCCCGGCGCGAAGCGGATTGCCCGGCTGTCCGACTGCGGCGCCGGCCCATCGCTGACCAGCTCGGTCGGCGAGCGCGTCGCGGCCAGCGCGACGCCGCCGATTGGCAGCAGCGACGAGAGCTCGGACAAGTCGGATCGGCGCGGACCGGCGCGCGGTTCCGGCGGCGCTGGAGTCGTGGCGACGCGTGGCGCCGGCGGCGTCACGGGTGTCGGCGATGACGGCCGCGGCGTCGGTGGCGTCAAAACGGCAATCTGGGACGGCCTATGGATAGCCGCGGGCGCCGGCGTCTCAGGTCGCTCGACCGCCGGCGCTGCCGCAGCCACCGTCGCGGTGCCTGGACGGCGCAATACGATACGTGGTCCGTTGCTGACAACCCGCGGCGGCAACGCCGCGTAGTCGATGATCACGCTGCCATCCTGGATGACGACGGATGCCAGGCGGGTCGTCGGATGAGCCCGCGCCACGCGGCGCTCCGGATGATGATGGACGGCTCGTTGGGCGATCACACGCGAGTGCCGTTCATGGCGGCGCGCGACCCGTGTCGGATGGGACGCCGGCACGCGCAGGACGAAACGGCCGTCCGGCACTTGCGGCGCGGGACCGAGGTGGTCGAGCACGCTGTAATCGACGGTGACGCTCGGCCGCATGGTGCCGTAAACCGATTGGGCACGCGCGTTCGTCATGGCGCCGGTCCCGACGCTCAGCGTGAATCCAACGACCGCCGCAACGACGAGCGTTCGTCCTGCGCGATGCGACCTGCGTGCCACTGACGGCATCGTCGGGCCGTACCTCCCTGTCCCTAGTCCTTCAATGCTAAGAGTACCGCAAGCGGCCGGGAGCCGCCACAGAGTCTTAACCCCCGGAGTCCTCCCCAGGTTATCCCCAGCCTTCATGAAACCGTGGCTAGCGTACGAGCGTACGCAATCCATCGGACGTGATGGGGACGCCTCAGGCTGCTGCGAAAAGCCGACGCAGCGCGTCGTGCAGCGTCGGATTGGCGGCCAGCACCGAGCCGCTGGCCAGCATGTCCTGGCCGCCCGCCATATCGGTGACGTCGCCGCCCGCCTCGCGCACCAGCAGCACGCCAGCGGCCATGTCCCATGGCTTGAGATCGAATTCCCAGAAGCCGTCGAAGCGGCCGGCGGCGACATAGGCGAAGTCGAGCGATGCCACGCCCCATCGGCGGACGCCGGCGGTCGCGCGCATCACCGGCGCGAGCGTCCTGAGATAGCGCTCATGATCGCCGCGGTCGCGGAACGGAATGCCGGTGGCGATCAGCGCATCGCCCAGACCGCGACGCGCCGACACGCGCAGCCGACGATCATTGACGTAGGCACCCAGACCTTTCTCGGCCCAAAACATCTCGTCCTTCACCGGATCGTAGATGGTGCCAGCAACCAATTTCCCCTCGCGCTCGAGCGCCACCGAGATGGCAAAATGCGGGAGGCCATGGAGGAAATTGGTCGTGCCGTCGAGCGGATCGATGATGAAGCGATGGCTGGTATCGCGACCTGCCTCAAAGCCGCTCTCTTCCAAGAGAAATCCGTAGTTCGGCCGCGCCCTGGCAAGCTCGCGCTTAAGAATCCTTTCGGCTGCCGTATCGGCCGCCGAGACGAACTCGCCGGGCCCCTTGACCGAGACCTGAAGCTGCTCGACCTCGCCAAAATCGCGCTTCAACCCGCGCGCCGCCTTGAGGCAAGCCGCGGCCATGACATTGATCAGCGCCGAGCGCGTCGCCATCGCCGTGGCAATCAATCCTTCGCGCGTTCGACGTAGCTGCCGTCTGAGGTGTTCACGACAACCCGCGTGCCGGTACCGACATGCGGCGGCAACATGACGCGTCGACCGTTCGAGAGCTTGCCCGGTTTGTACGACGACGACGCCGTCTGGCCCTTCACCACCGGTTCCGCCTCGACGACCTCGAGGGCAACGGTCTGCGGTAGCGTCACGCTCATCGCGGTACCCTCATAGAGCTGCAAGGTGCAGATCATGCCCTCTTGGAGGAAATCGGCCGGCTCGCCGATCATCTCCTTATTGACGGTGACCTGTTCGAAGGTCTCGTTATCCATGAAGGTCGCCATCTCGCCATCGAAGTAGAGGAATTGCATCTCCTTCTCGTCCAGCCGCGCGCGTTCGACCGTTTCCTGCGTACGATAGCGCGCATTGGTCTTGGTGCCGGTCTTGAGGTCGCGCATCTCGACCTGGGCGAAGGCGCCGCCCTTGCCGGGCTGGATGAGGTCGCGCTTCAGTACCAGCCAGAGCTTGCCGTCCTGCTCGAGCACGTTGCCCGGTTTGATGTCGATAGCATTGATCTTCATGGCGCCAGTCCTTGCGCGAATGCCGGTCTCGTTGTGGATTTCGGGGTGCTTCGTACCAGCTTGCGCCCCGAAACGACAAGCGAAATACGGCGCTTGGCGCCTGGCTGGCTGGCGCCTAGCTTCCGCAACCGAAGGAGGCCGAACGGCATGTCCGAGACGCCGTGGTGGGACCGCGACCGCTTTGCTGCACGCGCATCGCATCTGGCGACACGCGGCGCGGCGCAACACGCCACCCGTCGCTATTTCGCCGCCGAGGGCTTCGCCGAGGTCGACACACCGGCCCTCCAGATCAGCCCGGGGCTCGAACCCCATCTGCGCGCCTTCGCGACGACGCTCGCGGAGCCCGGCGGCGGGATGCGACCGTTTTTCCTGCATACCTCGCCTGAGTTCGCGATGAAGAAGCTGCTCGCCGCCGGCGTGCCGAAGCTTTTCCAGCTCAGTCACGCCTTCCGCAACGGCGAGCGCAGCGCGACCCATCATCCGGAGTTCACGCTGCTCGAGTGGTACCGGGCGGGCGCCACCTATCGCGAATTGATGACGGACTGCGAGCGGCTGCTGACCGCCGTGAGTGATGCAACCGGCCGTAGCGCCTTCACGTGGCGCGGCCGGAGCGCCGATCTGCGGCAGCCGTGGCACCGGCTCACGGTCGCCGCCGCCTTCGCCGAGCATTGCGGTATCGATCTCCTGGCGACGGCGCCCGATCCGGAACAGCCGAGCCTCGCACTGCTGGCCGACGCGGCGAGACCGCTGGGCATCGCACCGCATGATGGCGACGACTGGGAAGACCTGTTTTTCCGCATCTTTCTCGAGCACATCGAACCGCGGCTTGGCATCGGCGCGCCGACCATCCTTGCCGACTATCCGATCGCCATGGCGGCGCTGGCGCGCGCCAAACCCGAGGATCCGCGCGTCGCCGAGCGGTTCGAGGTCTATATCGGCGGCCTCGAGCTCTCCAACGGCTTCTCGGAACTCACTGATCCTATCGAACAGCGTCGCCGCTTCGAACGCGACCGTGCCCGCAAGCAGGCGCGCTATGGCGAAACTTATCCGATCGACGAGGACTTCCTCGTCGCGCTCGGCGCGATGCCGCCGAGCGCCGGGATCGCGCTCGGCTTCGATCGGCTGGTGATGCTTGCGAGCGGCGCCGAACGGATCGACGACGTCTTGTGGTCGCCGGTCGGTTGACCCACCCGAGTCGGACTCTCAAGAGTCCTGTCGCAGCGAGTCGAGACGACGCCATCCAGTATCACCAGGCAATCGGCATTGCCAGAACCGCCACCCATTGACGTTAGTGCCAGTCACCGCGCGCGCTGCGTCAGAAGGCGTGGCGAAACGCCTGCCGTCGATCACTATGCCGTCACGGTCAACCCGAGCACGATGAACTTGGCCCTTGTATTTGGCCCGTAATTCCGTCCCCGCGGAGAACCTGATTCCCTTGTAAAGCCAATCTGATACCTCGTTTCGAGGGCCTGCCTGCCGCATCGCCTTGCCACTGCCGAGGCCGAACAGACGACGAAGACCAGCGGTCGGCTGAGCGAGTCCCAGGAGCATGCGCAGCACATCATTATAAGTCACGGTTTCGTTAGAACGGCGTGCCGTTAGCGCCTTATACACATCAAAATCGACCTCGATGGTCATCATGCTGCGACCTCACCCGTATGCCCTTATAGTATAATAGTGCTATAGTACTATACATGCATTGTCGAGTCTGTTCCGCTTATCCATGCGGATAGACCGGAATGAAGATGACGATCGACGTGCGAATCTGCGGCAGATCGGTGGGCAGACGCGGAAACGGTGTGCTGGCCGCGATCATCTGCCGCGCCGCCTCGTCGATCAGGCTTTGGCCCGACGAAGCGAGCAACGTGATGGTGCTCACCGTCCCGCCCGGATCGACACCGACGCTGTAGACCACGGTGCGCTCGGTCGCGCCGTAGAAGGCCGAAGCCGGCGGATAGACCCGATTGCCCTCGATGCGATGCATGAGGTCGTTGAGATAGGGATCGCCGGCCAGGTTGCGGTCGGTGCTGCCGCGCTGCGGCAGACGCAGCTGCAGCACCCGCAAGCCCTCGGCCGCCGGCTTCGGCGTTGCCACCGCGGCGTGCCGCGCTTCTCGCGCCGGGTGCACCTGCGCCCGTGGCGGTGGCGCCGGTTCCGGTTTGTCGGTCTTCTTCGCTTCGGTCGTCTGGTCCTGGCCGGACTCGCGCGGCCGGAGTGCGGCGGTCGCGGGCGGCTTCGCCGCCGACTTGGGCGGCGGCCGCACCAGCGTGACCTCGATCGTCTTCAGCGGCGGCGGCGGAGAGGCCGGCCAGTGCCATAGGACGATCAGCACCGGCAGCAGGTGGACGGCCGCCGCGGCGATCAGCGCCCATGGCGGCAGCATGCCGCGACGCTCACGCGCTGCCGGCACCACTGCCTCGCCTGTGGTTACAACCATCGGAGATCGCCCGCGCCTTGTCAGCGCACGGCGGCCATCGCCTCGACGAAGGCCCTGACCGCCGCGGCTGGACCTTGCGGATGATTCCACACGGCGGCGACAACCGCGAGAAAATCGGCACCGGCTGTCACCAAAGGCGCGCAATTCGCCGGCGTGATGCCGCCGATCGCAACACAGGGCACGGTGGTCGCCGCGCTCCACCAGCGGAGCAACTCGGGATCGGCGGCGCCTTTGGCGATCTTGGTTGGGGTGGGGAAGAAAGCGCCGAAGGCGACATAATCCGCCCCCTTCTCGGCCGCCTCCAGCGCCAAGTCGCGGCTCGCGTGACACGTGACACCCACGATCCGGTCTGGACCCAGCAACCGGCGCGCTTCGTCGTAAGGTGTGTCCTCCTGACCGACATGGACGCCGTCGCAGCCGCAGGCGAGCGCCAGATCGGCGCGGTCGTTCATCAGGAAAGCGACGCCGCGATCCTGCGCAATCGGCCGCAACATGTCGGCCGCGCGGCGGATAGCGTCGTCATCCGCCGGTTTGAGACGCAGCTGCACGCAGGCGACGTCGCCAGCGTCGAGTGCGGCGGCGAGAGAACGCGCGAAAACCGACAGATCGAATGCCGGCGGCGTGATGAGATAGAGGCGGGTCACGCCTCGCCGCGATAGATCCGAATGATCTGGCCGAGCATCTTGAGAGCTTCGTCGCGCGGCCGCTGGAAGGTGTTGCGGCCGATGATCGACCCATTGCCGCCGCCGTCGCGCACCGCGCGCACTTCGTTGTAGACGCCTTCGATGTCCCTGGCCTCGCCGCCGGAGAAGACGACGATTCGCTTGCCGTCGAAGCATGCCTGGACGACGTGCCGGATGCGCGCAGCGGCCGTCGAAATATCGATCCGTTGCGCTTCGTAGACCTTCTTCGCCGCTTCGAGCTCGAGATACGCCGTCGGCGGCTTGACCTTGATGATATGCGCGCCCAGGAGCGCCGCCATGTGTGCCGCATAGGCGCAGATATCGATCGCCGTCTCGCCCTCTTTCGACAGATTGCCGCCGCGCGGATAGGACCAGATGACGACCGCGAGACCCGCCGCTTTCGCCTCGCGGCCAAGCTCAGCGATCTCTTCCATCTGATCATAGGCCCTGTCCGAACCCGGATAGATGGTGAAGCCGATCGCCGCGCATTTGAGCCGGACGGCGTCCTTGACCGAGGCGGTCACCGCCTGATCCGCCGCCTCTTTCAAGCGCGACAGGCTGTTGGCCGAGTTGCATTTGAGGATGGTCGGAATCTTGCCGGCGAAGGTCCTGGCACCGGCCTCAAGCATGCCGAGCGGCGCGGCATAAGCCGAAAGCCCCGCATCGATTGCCAGCTTGAAGTGATAGTGCGGATCGTAGGCCGGGGGATTGGGCGCGAAGCTGCGCGCGGGACCGTGCTCGAAACCCTGGTCGACCGGCAGAATCACCAGCTTCCCAGTGCCACCGAGCTTCCCCTGCATCAGGATGCGGGCGAGATTGGCCTTGGTTTTCGGATTGTCACTCTCGTAGCCGTCGAGAATCTTTTGGATCGCTTTCGTGACTGTCGCCATATCGCCTTCCCTTTGCGCCGGATCTAGCGGAAGCCCTAGGGCCGCGTCACCGCGCCACCCGCAAGCCAAGCGCGGCAGCGCGCCTCCGGCCGGCGCAAGCCGCGCAAATCGAGCACCGGTTCCTCGCCGGATTCAATCGCGGCGCCGATGGCCGCGAGCCGGCGTACGGCTTCGGCATTGCCTGCGAGGCGAATACGCTTAAAGCCGAGACGCATGGCCGCAAACGCCATACCCGGCGCCGCGCCGCAATTGAGCACCGTATCGCAGCGGGCGTTGGGCACGGCGCGCCGTGCGTCGTCGATCAGCGCCTTGAACCAGCCGGGACCGGCATAGCCGCCGGCGGCCGGTGCGCTTGCCAGCGTCACGTCCATCCCCAGCGCCGCGGCCGCGGCGAGCGCCGCGCGCGCCTGGGCGAACGAGTGGACGACGATGCGCCTCGCCATAAGCGGTTCAGCCCAATCCGCCGACCAGCGCGGCAACTTCGACCATGCGGTTCGAGAACCCCCACTCGTTGTCGTACCAGGCCAGCACCCGGCAGAAGCGCTTGCCCATGACGACGGTCTGCGTCAGGTCGAACGTCGAGCTATGAGAATCGTGAATGAAGTCGCTCGACACCACTTCGTCCTTGTTAACCGCCAGGATGCCCTTGAAGCGGTTCGAGTTGGCCGCCTTGGTCATCAGCTCGTTGATCTCGTCCTTGCTGGTGTCCCGCGCCGAGGAGAACTTGAAATCGATAAGCGAGACGTCGGGGGTCGGTACGCGAATGGCGGTGCCGTCGAGCTTGCCCTGCAGCGCCGGAATCACAAGGCCGAGCGCCTTGGCGGCGCCGGTCGAAGTCGGGACCATATTGAGACCGGCCGCGCGAGCGCGACGCAGATCCTTGTGCAGCGTATCGATCGTGTGCTGGTCGCCGGTGTAAGAGTGGATGGTGGTCATGTAGCCCTGCTCGATCCCGAGACCTTCATTGAGCACATAGACGACCGGCGCAAGGCAATTGGTCGTGCACGATCCGTTCGACAGCACCTTGTGCTCAGATTTGAGGTTGTCACTGTTCACGCCGAGTACGACCGTCATGTCGGCGCCGTCCGCCGGCGCCGAAACGATGACGCGCTTGGCGCCAGCCTCGAGATGTTTCGCGGCAGCGTCACGCTTGGTGAAGTGGCCGGTGCATTCGAGCGCCACGTCGATCTTGAACTCCTTCCACGGCAGCTTCGCGGGATCACGCTCGGCCAGCACCTTGATCGGCCCCTTGCCGATATCCATCCAATCATCACCGGTCTTGATCTCGCCATCGAAGCGGCCGTGCACACTGTCGAACTTGAGAAGGTGCGCGTTAGCATGCACCGAGCCCAGATCGTTGATCGCGACGCACTGAACGTCGTCCCGGTTCTGCTCGTGCAGCGCGCGCAACACCAAGCGACCAATACGACCAAAGCCACTGATGGCGACACGAACGGCCATGCTGCCTCCTAAAGCAACGCCTTTGCGGCGGCGGCCACCGCCTCAGGCGTGATGTTGAAATGCTTATATAGAGCGTCGGCTGGCGCCGAGGCACCAAAACCCGTCATGCCGACGAACGTGCCCTTGGGTGCGAGATAGCGGTCCCAGCCCTCGCGGCAGGCCGCTTCGACCGCGACACGCGGTGAATTGCCGAGCACGGACCGCTTGTAGGCCTCGTCCTGCCGCTCGAAGAGTTCCCAGCACGGCATCGAGACGACGGCCGCGGCGATCTTCGCCCCCGCAAGCTGCTCACGCGCCGCCATCGCGATGGCGACTTCCGAGCCGGTCGCCAGCAGCGTCACCGCGCGCGGACCAACCGCTTCGGCGAGGACATAGGCGCCGCGCGCCGACCGGTTCGCGGACACATCGGTCCGCAACGCCGGCAAGCCCTGGCGCGACAGCGCCAGGATCGACGGCGTGGTGAAATTTTCCAGCGCCAGCATCCAGCATTCGGCGGTTTCGACAGCGTCCGCCGGACGGAAGACATTGAGATTCGGAATCGCGCGCAGCGCCGCCAAGTGCTCGACCGGTTGGTGCGTCGGACCGTCCTCGCCAAGGCCGATCGAGTCATGCGTCATGACGAAGATAACGCGCAGCTTCATCAGCGCCGCCAGCCGGATCGATGGTCGACAATAATCGGTGAACACCAGGAAGCTCCCGCCATACGGCACGATGCCGCCATGCGCCGCCATGCCGTTCATCGCCGCGGCCATGCCGTGCTCGCGGATGCCATAGTGGATATAGCGGCCATCATAGGCGCCCGCCGTGAGTACCTTCTGGCCCTTGATCATGGTGTTGTTGGATGGCGTCAGATCGGCCGAGCCGCCGATCAGTTCTGGAATCGTCGGCAGCAGCGTCTCGAGACAGCGACCCGAGGATTGCCGGGTCGCTTCTTTCTTCCTTTCGGTGGCGAAGCTTTTGGCGGCGTTCGCCAGCGCCGCGCACCACTCTGCCGGCAATTCGCCTGCCATCCGACGTGTCAGCTCGTCGCGATCTTCGGCGCGCGCGGCGGCGAGCCGCTGACGCCAGGCGTCGCGGGCCTTGACCCCGCGCGCGGCGGCGGCGCGCCATGCCTTCATCAGATCGTCCGGAATCACGAAGGGCGGCGAATCCCAGTCGAGACGGCGTCGCGCGCTGGCGATTTCGTCGGCACCGAGCGGCGAGCCGTGCGCCGCCGAGGTGCCGGCCTTGGTCGGCGCGCCGAAGGCGATCACCGTCCGGCAGGCGATCATGGTCGGCCGGTCGCTGCGCTGCGCTTGCGCGATCGCGTCGGCGATCTGATCGGTGTCGTGACCGTCGATTGAGAGCGTGTTCCAGCCATGCGCCTTGAAACGCGCGATCTGGTCGTCGTCCGTGGCCAGCGATGTCGCGCCGTCGATCGAGATCGAGTTGTTGTCCCAGAAGACGATGAGCCTCTTGAGCCTCAGGTGGCCGGCAAGGCCAAGCGCCTCGTGGCTCAGGCCTTCCATCAGGCAGCCGTCGCCGGCGAATACATAGGTGTGATGATCGACCAGCGCGTCGTCGAAACGTGCATTGAGAATCCTCTCGGCCAGCGCCATACCGACCGAATTGGCCAGTCCCTGGCTGAGCGGCCCGGTGGTCACCTCGATGCCCGGCGCGTGGCCGCGCTCCGGATGACCAGCGGTCCGGCTGCCGAGTTGACGGAAATTCTCGATTTCGCCGATCGTCATCTCGGGATAGCCGAGAAGATAGAGCAGCCCATAGAGCAGCATCGAGCCGTGACCGGCCGAGAGAATGAATCGGTCGCGATCGGGCCAATCGGGATCGGCCGGGTCGAACTTGAGGAATTTGGTGAAGAGCACGGTCGCCACGTCGGCCATGCCCATCGGCATGCCGGGGTGGCCGCTTTTGGCCTTCTCGACCGCGTCCATCGCCAGCGCCCGCAGGCAGTTCGCCATGCGCCACAGTTGCGGATCGCGCGGCTTCGGTAGCGGCAGCGCGACGGCGGTCTTGACCTCGGTTGTGGCGCTCATGAAGCAGAACGATTCGCGGCTCAAACCCGGAGAACGCGCGGCACCTTGGCCCGCCACGCCGGCCGCCGTCAACCCGCAAGTCCGCCGACATAAACTGGACTCGGGCGGCGTTGGTTGCGGCTCCTCGCCGCAGCCGCTAAGGTCGCGCGGACGCGCGATCTGGCCGCGTCGTGCCATCGGATTGGGGCGTCGCCAAGTGGTAAGGCAGCGGATTTTGATTCCGCGATACGGAGGTTCGAATCCTCCCGCCCCAGCCACGCAACAGCAATGACGTGCCGCGGGATTTGATCGCGGCGAGGCGGGCATGGCCGAACGATCCTATGAGACCGACATACCCGCGCGGCTCGATCGCCTGCCGTGGCAGCGCTTTCACTGGCTCGTCATCGCCGCACTCGGCATAACCTGGATTCTCGACGGCCTCGAGGTCACGCTGGTCGGCTCGCTGTCGGGCGCCTTCGCCGGACCCAACGGGCTGTCGATGAGCGAGAGCCAGATCGGCTTCGCGGCCAGCGCCTACCTTGCCGGCGCGATCCTCGGCGCGCTTGGATTCGGCCAGTTGACCGATCTCTACGGGCGCAAGCGGCTGTTCAGCATCACGGTTCTGGTCTACGCCGCGGCGACGATCGCCACCGGATTCTCCTGGAATTTTGTCTCGTTCGCCGTGTTCCGCTTCGGCACCGGCGCTGGCATCGGCGGCGAATACGCGGCGATCAACTCCGCGATCGACGAGCTGATTCCGGCGCGGGCGCGCGGCTGGACCGACCTCGCCGTTAACGGCACCTTCTGGATCGGCGCCGCGCTCGGCGCGGGTTCGTCCCTGGCGCTGCTCGATCCACGTCTGCTGCCGCCGTGGCTCGGCTGGCGGCTCGCGTTCGGCATTGGCGGCGCGCTCGGCTTAGGCGTCGTCATGCTGCGCCGGTTGGTGCCCGAGAGTCCGCGCTGGCTGATGACACATGGTCGCCTGGCCGAGGCCGAGCGCGTCGTGCGCGAGATCGAGGCCCGCGTCGGCGGTCGCGCTGGCGCGCTGCCCCGTCCCGCCGGCAAGCCGATCCGGCTTGTGCCGCGCGGACCGGTGAGCCTAGTCGAGCTCGCCACCGTCCTGCTGCGCCGTTATCCACGACGCACGCTGCTTGGGCTAACACTCATGGCGGCTCAGGCATTCTGCTATAACGCCGTGTTCTTCACTTACGCGCTGGTGCTGCGGCGTTTCTATGCCGTGCCGGCGGATCGCGTGGGCGCGTACATTCTCGCCTTCGCCGCCGGGAATTTTCTGGGCCCGCTGCTGCTCGGGCGCCTGTTCGACACCATCGGCCGCCGCGTCATGATCACACTGACCTACGGCCTGGCGGGCGCCTTGATGGCGGCGACGGCGCTGCTCTTCGCGTTCGGCGCACTCGGCGCCGCCGACCAGACCGCGTTGTGGACGGCGATCTTCTTCATTGCCTCCGCTGCCGCGAGCGCCGCCTATCTCACCGTCGGCGAGACCTTTCCGCTTGAGCTGCGCGCGTTGATCATCGCCCTGTTCTACGCCTTCGGTGCGGCGATCGGTGGTATCGCGGGCCCGTCGCTGTTCGGAATCCTGATCCAGAGCGGTTCGCGCGACGCCTTGATGTGGGGCTACCTGCTGGCCGCCGGCTTGATGGTGGGAGCGGCCGCGGTCGAGGGCGCGATCGGCGTCAATGCCGAGCGGCGATCGCTCGAGGACATCGCGGCGCCGCTGTCGATGGACTTGTAGTCGGCGCCTTACGCGGGCTCGGCCGAGACCCTGGCGGCAGCCGGCGACGATGGCGGTCGTCCCATCATGCGCCACGCGAGCCGAGCGCATGCCTCCTCGCACAATAACGCATTTAGCGGCGCGCGCCGCACCGGTTACGTTGCCGCGACAACGCCAGGGAATCTGATGACCGCCGAAACCGAAGCGCGCGCGATGAGTCCGGCGCGACCACGCCATACCACCTTCTCTGGCCTGTCGGCGCTGCTGCTGGGCATCGGGCTGTCGCGGTTCGCCTTCACGCCGCTGATCCCGGCGCTGGTTCAGGCGCATTGGTTCACCGCTGCGCAAGCCGGGTATCTCGGCGCCACCAACCTTGCCGGCTACCTCGTCGGCGCGGCGAGCACGCGCCGTCTGGCGCGGCACGTTCCGGCGATGGCGCTGGTCAAGGCGGCGATGATCGTCGGTGCGGCGAGTTTCGTCGCTTGCGCGACGCCACTCGGCTTCGCCTGGTACTTTCTCTGGCGGCTGACGTCCGGCGCGATCGGCGGCGTACTGATGGTGCTGGCACCGACCGCCGTCCTCGCCGTAACGCCGGTGGGACGGCGCGGACGCGTGGCCGGCATCGTGTTCACCGGCGTCGGCGCCGGCATCGCCCTGTCGGGCACCGTCGTGCCTTGGCTGGTGCATGCCGGACTGCCTGCCGCGTGGATCGTACTTGGTGCCATCGGCATCGGGCTGACAGCCGCGGCGTGGAGCGGCTGGCCGGCGGACGCTTCCAGCCGCTCGGCGGCGACCGCCGGAAGGATTGCACACGGACGCGGCTCGCGACCGCCTCTCACGCGGACGGTCGTCCGCCTGTTGATCTCCTATGGCCTGATCGGTCTCGCCTTCGCGCCGCCGACGGTCTACTGGACCGACTTCGTCGCCCGCGGTCTCGGCCTGGGTTTGGGCGTCGGCGGTTTTTATTGGTCGGTGCTCGGCCTGGGCGCCGCGTGCGGACCGATGCTGACGGGCATCGTCGCCGAGCGGCTGGGCTTCGCGCGCACCTACACGCTGACGCTCGTCGGATTGGCAGCTTGCGTCGGCGCACCGGCGATTTGGGCCGGTGCCCCGGTGTTGTTCGTCGCATCGTTCGGCATCGGCGCCTTTGGCCTGGCGACGACCTCGCTGGGATCGGGCCGCGCTGCCGAGCTCGTGCCGATCGAGCACCACCGGCAGCTGTGGGGATGGATGACCATCGCCTACGCGGTGATTTACGCAGTGGGCGGCTATCTCTGCGCCTTTATCTTTTCGCGTCTCGGATCCTACGCGGCGCTGTTTGCGCTGGGCGCCGGCATGGCGCTGCTCTCCGCGTCATTTGCATGGCTATCCGGACGCCGCGAAGTCATCACCAGCGCCTGACAGCGCCGCCGCCGCGAATTCGCCTAGAACTGATAGCGCCGCAGGCCGCCGTCGACTGGAATCACCGTGCCGGTCATATAGCGCGCTCGCGGCGACGCGCTCAACGCCAGTCGAGACCAATGTCGAGCGCCGGCACGCTGTGCGTGAGCCAGCCGCTCGACAGCAGATCGACGCCGGTCGCGGCAACGGCCGGTGCGGTCTCGGCCGTGATCCGGCCGGACGCTTCGGTGATCAGCCTGCCATCGGCCAGCGCGACGGCGCGGCGGAGCTCGTCGAGGCTCATGTTGTCGAGCAGCACGGCATCGACCGGCAGCCGCAACGCCTCTTCGAGCTGCGCCAGCGTGTCCACCTCCAGCTCGATCTTGACCAGGTGGCCGATGGCGGCACGGGCGCGCGTGACCGCAGCAGCCAGACCACCGGCAGCAGCGACGTGGTTGTCCTTGATCAGCACGCCGTCATCGAGACCGAAGCGATGGTTGAACCCGCCGCCGACGCGCACGGCGTATTTCTGCAGCGCGCGCAGGCCCGGTACGGTCTTGCGCGTGCAGACGAGCCGCGCGTGATGGCCCTTGATCGATCGCACAATCACCGCCGCCGCCGAGGCGATGCCGCTCAGATGACAGAGGAAATTGAGCGCGACGCGCTCCGCCGACAGGATACCGCGCGTCGGGCCGGCGATCGTCGCGATCACGTCGCCCGTGCCAACCGCGTTACCATCCGGCCGCTTGACGTCCGTCTTGATGGCGGGCTCGATCAGTCGGAACGCCATCAGGGCGCAGTCGAGTCCCGCCACGACGCCGGCTCTGCGGGCGACGAGGGCGGTCTCGGCGCGCGCCTCAACCGGCACGACCGCGTCGGTGGTGATATCGCCGGCACGGCCGAGATCCTCGAGCAGCGCGGCGCGCACCGACGGCTCGATCATGATCGACGGCAGCGGGGGAACGGCCATCGCCTAGGCCTCCAGGCGCACGCGACGATCGACCATGGCCAGCGCGGCGTGCTGCAAGTCCGCGAGCCGCAGGAAGGAGCGACGCGCCGACGCGGAAGATGGCCGCGGAAAATCGCTGCGATAGTGGCTGCCCCGGCTTTCTTCGCGCTGCAGGGCCGCGACTGCGACAAACAGGCCGACGAGCGCGGGGTCGGCTGCGGGGCCGGCGTCGAAAGCGAACTCCGCCAGGGCACCAATAGCGGTGCGCAAGCCGTCGCGGTCGCGCGATACGCCGACGCGTTCCGCCATGACCCGGCGGATGCCGCGCGCATCTGACGGCGGCGGGATCGGCGGAACACCGGCCGTGACACGGCGCCACGGCCGCATCTCGGCGCCGGCAACGGACTCTGCCACCCAGCGCGCGCAGACGCAGGCTTCGAGAAGCGAATTGCTGGCTAGGCGATTGGCGCCATGCAGGCCGGTGGCGGCGGCTTCGCCGACCACCCATAAACCCGGCACCGTGCTACGGCCAGCCGCATCGGCGGCAATGCCGCCCATGTGATAATGCGCGGCGGCGCGGACCGGAATCGGTTCAACGGCGGGATCGATACCCGCGGCGCGGCATGCGGCGGCGATGCCGGGAAAGCGGTCGGCAAAGCGGCTGCCGAGCGCCTGCCGCGCATCGAGATAGGCGCGGCCGCCGGCCGCCGAAAGCCGCCAGACTTCGCGGGCGACCACGTCGCGCGGCTCGAGCTCCGCGCGCGGATACCCGGCCATGATCCGGCGTCCGGCACCGTCGACGAGCCACGCGCCCTCGCCGCGCACCGCTTCGCTAACCAGCGGCATCGGATCGCGACCGACATCGAGCGCCGTTGGATGAAACTGCACGAATTCCATGTCGGCCAGTGCCGCGCCGGCGCGCGCCGCCAGCGCCAGACCCTGGCCGATGGCGGCCAGTGGATTGGTCGTCTCGCGATAAAGTCCGCCGATCCCGCCGGTCGCCACCACGACGCGCCTAGCCGGCAACACGACCGCGCGGCCTTCACGCGTGGCGATTACGCCGGCAATCGCGCCATCCCGGACGAGAAGCCGCCGCGCGTCGACGTTCTCAAGCACCGTGATCGATGGCGTTCGCCGCACCGCCGCGATCAGCGCGGCGGTGATCGCATGTCCCGTGCCATCGCCCGACGCGTGCACGATACGGCGCCGCGTATGAGCGGCTTCGAGCCCCAGGCTGTAGCCGCCGTCTGCGCGCCGATCGAAGACGACGCCACGGCGGACGAGTTCGGCGAGTGCCGCAGGACCCTCGGTGGTGACCCGCCGTGCCACCCCCGGTTCCGTGAGGCCATCGCCGGCAGCCAGCGTATCGGCGGCGTGATCGTCGGGATCATCGTCCGGGCCGACCGCAACGGCGATGCCGCCTTGCGCGCGGGCGCTGGCACAATCCGAGCCGAGCGACGCCTTCGCCAGCAGCACGACCGGCTCGGGCGCAAGATGGAGCGCCGTCGTCAACCCGGCGATGCCGGCACCGATCACCACCGGCCGACCGGCGAAGCTCTGCGGAGCGGAGTCCATGCGCTAGACCGCCAGCATGCGTTCGACGGCACGACGGGCCGGGTCGGCGATCGATGGATCGATCGTCACCGCGTGTGTCATCGTTTCCAGCGCCTGCCGGATGTTGGCGAGGGTGATGCGCTTCATGTGCGGGCAGAGATTGCAGGGCCGCACGAACGCGACCTCGGGATGGGCGAGCGCCACGTTGTCGCTCATTGAGCATTCCGTCAGCAGCACGACGCGCGCCGGATGGCGCCGCGCCACGTAGTCCGACATCGCCGCCGTCGAGCCGGCGAAATCGGCAGCGGCGACGACGTCGGGCGGGCATTCGGGATGGGCCAGGACGACGAGACCCGGATGCTCCGCGCGCAAAGTGCGGACTTCCGCGGCGCTGAAACGCTCGTGGACCTCGCAACGGCCGTGCCAGGCGACGATTTCGACCGCGGTCTCGGCCGCGACATTCTGCGCCAGATATTCGTCGGGCAACATAATGACGCGCGGCACGCCGAGCGATTCGACGATCCGCTTCGCGTTGCCCGAGGTGCAGCAGATGTCGGATTCCGCCTTAACCGCGGCCGAGGTGTTGACGTAGCTGACCACCGGCACGCCGGGATAGCGCCGGCGCAGCAACCGGACATCGGCGGCCGTGATCGACTCGGCAAGCGAGCAGCCGGCACGCAGATCCGGAACCAGGACGGTCTTGTCTGGATTGAGGAGCTTCGACGTCTCGGCCATGAAGTGGACACCGGCCAGCACAATCACACGCGCGTCGGTTTTCGCCGCCTCGCGCGCCAACGCCAAGCTGTCGCCCGTGATGTTGGCGACGCAATGGAAGATTTCCGGCGTCTGATAGTTGTGCGCCAGGATGACGGCGTCGCGTTCGCGCTTCAACGCGCGGATTGCGGCGATGTCGTCGGCGAAGGCCGGCCACTCGACTGGCGGCACGACGGGGCGGACGCGCTCGTAAAGCTGGCTCAGCGGCAAGGTGTCCGGCATAATTATGCTCCCATTGAGCATTTCTGGTACAAAAGAAACGGGCGCAAGCGCCCAGACCGAATATTATGCTAGGATTGACTATAAGACCTGTCAAGTCGGAGCGACGGCGGCGTGGGCGCACGACCCAATCCTTCCAGCCCGGACGCGGATGAGCGGCCGGAGGGCCGGTTGGCCGTCGACTTGACGGCGGTCATCGTCGCGGTCGCCGGCGACGAGCCGCGCGTGTTGGCCTTGCAGGGCGGCATCGCGCTGCCCTCGGGACCGCTACAGTCGCGTCATCGCACGCTCCACAGCGGCCTGCGCGCCTGGGTCGAGGATCAGACCGGCCATGCGCTCGGCTACATCGAGCAACTCTACACCTTCGCTGATCGCGAGCGCACACGCGAGGCGGCGATCGAACGGCGGATTTCGATCAGCTATCTCGGGCTGACGCGCGAACGCGGCGACGCCGGAGCCGCCGATGCCACCTGGTGCAACTGGTACCGCTATTTCCCCTGGGAGGACTGGCGCCGCGGCCCGCCTGCCGTGCTCGCTCGCAGGATCGCGCCGCGGCTGCGCGTCTGGGCGCAACGGGCGCCGACGGTGCTGCGCCGCAATCGCCGCGAGCGCATCGCCGTCACGTTCGCCGGCGGCGGTCGGAGCTGGAACGAGGAGTTCGTGCTGCAGCGGTACGAGCTGCTGTGGGAAGCGGGGCTGGTTGCCGAGTCCGGCGGCGACCGCGATGCCGCGGATCCGACAATGGGAACGCCGATGGCGCACGACCATCGCCGTATCCTCGCCACCGGCATCGCGCGCTTGCGCGCCAAGATCAAGTATCGGCCGGTGGTGTTCGAGTTGATGCCGGCAAGCTTCACGCTGTTCCAGCTCCAGCGCGCCGTCGAAGCGCTGGCCGGTCAGCGTCTCCACAAGCAGAACTTCCGCCGACTGATCGAGCAACAGGGTCTCGTCGAGGAGACCGGCAAGGTCGCGACTGCGACCGGCGGGCGGCCGGCGAAGCTGTTCCGCTTCCGTCGTGACATCGTGACCGAGCGCACTGCCGCCGGCACCAAGCTACCGCTCTATCGCTCCGACTGAGCCCGCGGGTCGCGTTAACCGGCCGTTAGCCCTAACGCCGTGGGCGGACGTCACGGCGTACCGCGCCGGCGGCGGCGTTCCTCGTTAACCATGGCGGCGGCTTTGATCCCGCCAATAACGCCAAATTTACGGCCGGCGGCCTAAGGTTTCCGCGGCGCGCGGGGCATGGCGCGCCCAGGAATAACGCTTCACGCAATGGTCGACATTCTCGGGAGCGATGGCGATAGCGGCAGCGATGCCACTGCGCCGGACGAGTCACTCGCCAAAAAGACGGTGCGCGGCGCCGGCTGGATGGTGACGTGGCGCTTCGCCACCCGGACGCTCGGCGCGCTCAGCACGTTTGTGCTCGCGCGCCTGCTGTCGCCGATGGATTTCGGTCTGGTGGCTCTCGCCGGCGCCTTTGCACGCGCCATCGACGCCATGGCGACGCTCGGCATTCAGGACGTGATGCTGCGCGAAAAAAATCCCGACGAGGCGTATTACAGCACCGGCTTCACGCTCGGCCTCATCCGTACCGGGATCGCGGCACTGGTCATCGTCGCTGCCGCCTATCCGGTCGGCCGATTCTTTGGCGACGAGCGTTTGAGCGTCATCCTGCTCATCCTCGGTCCGCTCCTGGTGATCGAGAGCTGCGAGAACGTCGGCGCGCTCGATTTCCGCCGTCACTTCCGATTCGACCGCGACTTTCTGCTGTTCATGGTGCCGCGCGTCGCCGCCGTCATTGCGACGGTCGCGACTGCGCTGGTCACCCGCAGCTATTGGGCGCTGGTCATCGGCATCGTCGTGCAACGCACCGCGCGCGTCGGGCTGAGCTATGCCATGCATCCGTTCCGTCCCCGTCTGACGCTGGTCGCCTGGCGGCGCCTGCTCGGCATGTCGTCGTGGATCTGGGGCACCAGCGTCGCCGGCTTCTGCCGTGAGCGCGCGGATTCGTTCATTGTCGGCCGCCTGATGAACACGAGCGCCGTCGGCCTGTTCTCGGCCTCGCTCGAGGTCGCGCTGCTGCCGATCAGCGAATTCGTCGAGCCCGTCGGCCGCGCCCTTTATGCCGGACTGTCGGCGATCCATCACAGCGGTCGCGGCTCGTCCGACACGCTGGCCAAGGCGATGGCGGCGACCCTGTGCATCGTGCTGCCGGCGGGCGTCGGCATCTCGCTGGTCGCGGCGCCGCTCATCCGCGTCACTCTCGGTCCGGCGTGGCTCAGCGGCGTTCCGCTGGTGGCGATCGTCGGCCCGTTTGCCACGTTCTCCGTCATCACCAACATCGGCATGCTCGGCGTGATGGCGATCGGCAATCCGAAGATCACCACCTTCACGACCGCCGCCATGGCCCTGCTCCGCGTGCCCTTGCTGATTGCCGGCGTGCTGCTCGGCGGGCTCGCAGGCCTGGCCTGGGCGACCGGCATCGCGCTGACGCTCGAAAGCGCCATCTATATCGTCGTGCTGCGGCGGGTCACGGGCTTCCGTGTCAGCGTGCTCATCGGCGAGACCTGGCGGTCGGCCGCCGCCACCGCCGGCATGGCGCTGGTTCTCGCGCATTTCGGCTTCGCCTGGGCGCCGGCGGCGAGCACCTTGTCGGCGGCGCTGGCGCAGCTTGGCATCGCGGCGGCCATCGGGGCGGCAGTCTATGTCGGATTGCTGATCGCGCTGTGGACGTTGAGCGGCGGCGCCGACGGTCCGGAAGCCGTGCTTCTGCGCAGCGTCAGCCGCCGCCTGTCGCTGCCCGCCGTGGGACGACGCGCCACATGACCGCGGATCGGACCGCGCCGATGCCTCACCGCGGATGCCTGCCGGCGTCGACGCCGCCGCAGCTCCTGGTCCTGGTCGATACCGAGGAGGAGTTCGACTGGCAGAAGAACTTCTCGAGCGACGCGCGCGGCGTCACGGCGATGAAGCACCAGTGGCGCGCGCAGATGGTTTTCGACCGTTACGGCGTCAAGCCGGTCTACCTCGTCGATTATCCGGTCGCCGTGCAGGCCGACGGCTACCAGCCGCTGCGCGAATTCCTGGCCGACGCGCGCTGCGAGATCGGCGCGCACCTGCATCCCTGGGTCACGCCGCCGGTCGAGGAAGAGGTCGGCGACCGCAATTCCTTCGCCTGCAACCTGCCGCGCGATCTCGAGCACCGCAAGCTGATCATCCTCAAACAGACCATCGAGCATAATCTCGGCGTCGCGCCGATCGTCTACCGCGCCGGGCGCTACGGTGCCGACGCCGAGACCCGCGCCTTGCTGGACGAACTGGGATTCTTGATCGATTCGAGCGTACTGCCCTGGACCGATCTGCGGCCGATCGCGGGTCCGGATTTCCGTCACTGGTCGCCCGATCCCTTCTGGTTCGGCGGTGCGGAGCGGCTGCTCGAAATTCCGCTGACGACCGGATTTCTCGGCCTGTTCCATCGCTTCGGCGAGGAAGTGTTCCCGTGGATCGGCGGCACGCACGGCGTGCGGTTGCGCGCCACGGCGGTCTGCGCCCGCGCGCGGCTGCTCGACCGGATTCGCCTTAGCCCGGAAGGCGTGACCCTCGCCGAAGCCAAGCGCCTGACGCGCGCCCTCGTCCGCCGGGGCGAGCAGCAGGTCTTCGTCATCAGCTATCACAGCCCGTCGCTCGGCGTCGGGCACACGCCCTATGTCCGCACGCGCCGCGACCTCGAGCAGTTCCTCGCCTGGCTCGACGGCTATCTCGAATTCTTCATGGGCGAGATCGGCGGCCGGCCGGCGTCGGCGCAGGGCGTCTATCGCGCGATGGATGCGGCGCGTGGCAGGACGCTGCCGCAAGCGGCGCAGCCGTCCGGCGAACGACGCCGGGCGGCCGGCTGATCCGCAATCGGGACTACGAACGCGTGAATGGTTCCCGGAAACGCAGCTCGGAACGCCGACCGAACCCCAATCCGCGCAGCACGAGGCTCGCGGCATTGAGCGCAAGGGCGACGACGACCAGCGCAACCAGGTTCAACGCGAACCAGAGAACGTTAACCATGGACGGACCTTTCCTGACGGTGGCTTCTGACGGCTTCTGCATCTGGTTCAGCAACCGCCGTGCCACGGAGAAATCGCCAGGATTCTCGGGGCTTTGCGGTCGCTCGCGCCGCCGCCACACGCCGGGTTGTCAGGGATTCCGACGCTCGCCGGAGGCGGTCCGCGGGAAACCCGGGCTTTACCATTCGGATGCTATAGACGCTGGTCGCGCCACGGCGTCGGACCGGCCGGCGCGCCGGCGGCGGCGCGGATGAGCAACCCCATGAAAAAGGCGTTGGTCCTGTCGAGCGTGTCGCGGACCGTGCTGGCCGTGATCCGGTCGCTCGGTCGCGGCGGCGTCGAAGTGCATAGCGCCTGGAACCGGCCGAACTGCATTTCGCTGCGCTCGCGCTACCTCCACGCGGCGCACAAGCTGCCGCCCTACAGCGATACCGACCTCGGCTGGAAGACGGCGCTCGTCGATTTGATGCGGCGCGAGCGCTTCGACCTGATCGTTCCCTGCACCGACATCGACACGCTCGCGCTCCACCGCCACCGCGTCGACCTCGAGCCGTTCGGGCGCATTTACACGCCGAACGACGAAGCGATCGCCGTGCTCTTCGACAAGCACCGCACCAACGCGCTGGCGCGCGACGCCGGCGTGCGGCTGCCGCGCGAGATCATCGTCACCGACATGGAGGGCGGACGCGCGGCCTGGCGAGAGTTCGGCGCGCCGTTGGTGCTCAAGCCGTCGCGCACCTTCGATCATGCGAGCCAAGGCCTGGCGGTGCGCAAAGTGCGCAGCGAGGCGGAGCTGTCGCGCGTCCTGCCGAAGTTCCTGGCCTGCGGCCCGGTGGCGGCACAGCAGAATTTCATCGGCCACGGCGCTGGCGTCGAGCTGCTGCTCGACCGCGGCGAAAAGCTGCTGGCGTTCCAGCACGTTCGCGTGCACGAGCCGCTCGAAGGCGGCCAGAGCACTTATCGCAAGAGCGTCGCGCTGTCGCCGGAATTGCTCGACGCCGCGCTGCGTATTCTGCGGCCGGTGCGCTACACCGGCGTCGCCATGGTCGAGTTCAAGGTCAATCCGTCGACCGGCGACTGGATCTTCGTCGAGGTCAACGCCCGCTTCTGGGGCTCGCTGCCGCTGAGCGTCGCCGCCGGCGCGGATTTTCCGCTGGCGCTTTTCGAGTTTCTCACCACCGGCCGGCGCGATTTTCCAGTGCACTACCGCACCGGTATCTTCGCCCGCAACCTGCCGCTCGATCTCGACTGGCAGCTCGCCAATCTGCATGCCAACCGCCGCGATCCGACGCTGGCAACCAAGAAGCTGCCGGCGGTCGTCGCCGAAACCGTCGCCAACATGCTGACGCTGCGCGAGCGCTGGGACAGCCTGACGCTGGACGATCCCGCGCCGGGAATCGCCGAGATCGGCAGCCTGATGCAACGCGGCTTCGCGCGGCTGACGCGCTCGCATCGCGCCCTCGACGCGGAGGCCGCGTGAGCGCCATGGCCGAACCCGCGGTCTCCCTGGCGCACGCGCCGGCCGGTACCCCGGCGGTCCGCACCGACGACGCCAAACCCCGGCGCATCGCCAAAGACGCGCGACTGACGGTCGTCGTCGAACGCGACGCGGCCGGCCTCGCGCGCCATCTCAGGGCCTGGGAAGAGCTGGCGACGGAGGCGCTCGAGCCCAACGTGTTCTACGAACCGTGGATGCTGCTGCCGGCGCTGCAGCATCTGCGCGGCGGCGCCGAGCTCGCATTCGTGCTCGTCTACGCGCAGGACCCGGCATCGGCCGACCAGCCGGTGCTGTGCGGCTTCTTCCCGTTCGAACGCCAGACCCATTACAAGAATCTGCCATTCAGCGCGCTGCGCCTGTGGAAGCACGTTCACTGCTTCCTGTGCAGTCCGCTCATCCGCGGCGAGACCGCCCAGGCCTGCTTTCAGGCCGTGTTCGATTGGGCCGCGAGCGATCCGCGCGGCGCCATCCTGATCGAGTTCGGCGGCATCTCGGGCGACGGTCCGCTGTGGGAATCCTTCGTCGAATTCCTCGAGGAACGCCGTGACCCGATCCTGACGCTCGAATGCACGACGCGCGCCTTGTTGCGGCCGCGTGCCGACGCGAAGGCCTATCTCGACGAAGCGCTGTCGACCAAGAAACGCCGCACGCTGCGCCAGCAGGAGAACGCGCTCGGCCGCCAGGGCGCGCTCGATTATACCTTGCTTGCCGGCGACGGCGACGTCGTCGGCTGGATCGACGAATTCCTGCGCCTCGAAGCGAGCGGCTGGAAGGGCCACGAAGGCACGGCGCTGTCGTGCCATCCGGCACAAAAGCAGTTCTTCGCCGACGCCCTCAAGGAAGCGTTTCGCCGCGGCCGGCTGATGATGCTGGCGCTGACGCTCAATGGCCGACCGATCGCGCAACTGTGCAATTTTCTCTGCCGCAACGGATCGTTCGCCTTCAAGGTCGCCTTCGACGAAGCCTATGCGCGGTTTTCGCCCGGCGTACTGCTCGAACTCGCGAATATCGAGGAGGTCCATCGCCACGCCTGGATCCGCTGGATGGATTCGTGCTCGTCGCCGGGCCCGGCGCTGACCAAGCAGATCTGGCTGGACCGGCGCATCATCCAGACGATTCTCGCCACGTCGGGCCGGTCGCCGGGACCGTTCCTGATCTCCGTGCTGCCATTCATGCAGTGGACGTTCCATAAGCTGGAGACTGTCTTCCGGCGCCGGTCCGCGTGATCCGATCGGAACCGCCGTGACACTGCGCAGCAATCTTCAAGCGATCGATCGGAGCGAACCGGGGGCAGCCGGCACGCTCCAGCCGCTGGCGGCCGAGCGCACGTTTTATTCGGATTATCCGTGGTCGCTCAATCCGCTGTGCACGGTCGGCGAGGCCGCGGGTCACCTCGAACGGGAACTGTCGCGGCTCGGTGTTCCGGCCGAAAGCTGGCAGCGCGCCGAGGCGATGATCAACGTGTTCCTCCTTGCCGGCGCGCTGCTGACTGCGGTCGAGGACGCGCTGCGCGGTCCGGTCCTGCGCGTACCGCATCGCCTCGTCAAATTGCCGGGCATGCGCCTCGTTATCCGCGCGCTGGATTTACTTACCGCGGCCGGTCGCGCGCGCCAATCGCACGATTTGCGGCGCTGGCGCGACGACTGGCAAGCCGCACTCGATGCGTTTCTGCGGTTGCTCGCGGCCGAAACCGCCGCCGGCGCCGACGACATCGCGGCGGCGGCGCGTGGGCTGACGCAAGTTCTTGCGCGCCCGCTGCCGGTGCGACTGCAAGCCGAACTGATTCGCATCCCGTCGGCTTTCCGCAAGCAGGACCTGACGCACGGGGACGTTGTGGAGCTGGCGGACCGCTTTGCAGCCGCATATCCGGACCGCACGCTGCCGGTGGCCATCGTCGGCCTGCGGACGGCCGGCGTCTATTTTGCTGCGCTCATGCGCGCGCGCCTCGCCGCGCACGGTTTCGCCCGCACCGCGATCGTGACGATCCGTCCCAACAAGGGGCCATCGGCCGAAGAAACACGGCGGCTGCGCACGCTGGCACAGGCCGGTTATCACGCGGCGCTGATCGACGATCCGCCGTTCAGCGGCGATACCATCGGCATGGCCGTCCAGATATTGCGCCGGGCGGGCTTCGGAGCCGGCGCCCGCTCGGTGCTGTTTCCGGTCCATCCGCTGCGGCGCGACTGGCGCGAGCACAAGGAGGCCGCCGCCTTCGCCCGTGAATCCATCATCACCTTGCCGCCGGAGGATTGGCACAAGGCACGGCTGCTCGCCGACGACGATATGATCGAGGCGCGGCTCGGTGAATATTTTCTTGCTCAAGGCTATCGCGGTGTCGCCGTCGTCGAACATCATGCGGCCGCAGCCTTCAACGCCGAACTCGAATATCGCTCGGGCGATTGCCGGCGGCATCGGTTGAAGCGCGTCTATACGGTTCGCCTCGACAGCGTCGCCGGCAGCGAGCTCCGCTACGTCTTCGCCAAGAGCGTTGGCTGGGGCTGGCTCGCCTATGCCGCGTTCCTGACCGCGGATCGCCTCGGTGGTCGCGTGCCGCCGTTGATTGGTCTGCGCGATGGGATTCTCTATACCGAGTGGCTGCCGCAAACCGCACAAACCGAGCGCGCGATGGTGCCGCGCCACACCTGGATCGCGGCCGCCGCGACCTACGTCGCCGCCCGCGCCGAGCGCCTGCCGGTCCCGACGGCGAACGAACCCGACGCGCAGCACGAAGGCCTGACGATGCTGGCCGAGACGCTGTCGGCGGCTTACGGACCCGGCGTGGCCGGCTTGATGGCGGCGCCGCTCCGCCGCCGCCTCGCCGCCCGCCTGGAATCGCGCGCCGCGCTGATCGATGGCCGGATGGCGGCGGACGAATGGATCGCCGGCCCCGGCGGCCTGCTCAAGACCGATTTCGAGCATCACGGCATCGGCAAGAACGAGATCAATCTCTGCGATCCGGCCTATGACTTGGCCGACGCCGCCTTGCAGCTCGACCTGACGCGCGACGAGCAGGCCGAGCTGCTGGCGCGCTATGGCGCGGCAACCGGCGACGCGCCGGCGGGCGAGCGCCTTCTGCTGTGCAAGCTGATGGCCGGCCTGTGGACCCGTCAGGCGGCGCTCGACGGCATCGTCAAGCAGACGCATCTCGCACATCGCGCTGGCGAGTTCAACGCCCAATACGTCAAGGCCTGGAATTTCCTGACGCGCGAAAGCGCCCGCTACAGCGGCGCGCTTTGTCCGCCCAAGGCGCCGTCGACCTGGCGCGCGCCGCTGGCGGTGCTCGATCTCGACGGCGTGGTCGATCGCCGAACCTTCGGTTTTCCGACGACGACCGCCGCCGGCCTCGATGCGCTCGCGTTGCTCGGCAGCCGGAGCTTTGCCATCGCGGTCGATACCGCGCGGCCGGCGCACCAAGTGCGCGACTATTGCGAGGCTTACGGCTTCGTCGGCGGCGTCGCGGAATGCGGCAGCTATATCTGGGACGCGACCACGAGTCAGGGCCGCGTCCTGCTCGACGACGTCGCGCTCGAGCAGCTCGCGGCGCTGCGTGCCTTGCTCAAGGCCATGCCCGGAATCTTTGTCGACGACGGCTACGGATGCTCGATCCGCGCCTACACCTACGCGCGCAAGGGCACCGTGCCGCTGCCTGAGCTGCTGGTCCGCAATCTCATCGCCGAAAACGGTTTCGACCGGCTGCTCGCGCATCAGACGACGATCGACACCACGATCCTGGCGAAGGACGTCGACAAAGGCACGGGGCTTGCCGCCCTGCTCGCCTGGACCGGCCACGCCGGCGACACGGTTGCGGTCGGCGATTCCGAGACGGATCTGCCGATGTTCGCCGTCGCTGGTCGCAGCTTTGCGCCGGCGCATATCGACTGTGCGCGGCTGGCGCGGGCCGTCGGCTGCGAGATCGCGCAGGCGCCGTTCCAGTGCGGCTTGCTCGAGATCGCCCAACGCCTCGTCGGAGCGCACGATGCCGCCGTTCCGGCGGCGCGCGACGACGTCTTCTGGTCGCTGCTCAAAGCCGCGGACTGCTCGCGCGCCGCCAATCTCTGGCGCGCGTTGCGCGAGCCAACCGCCTACCGCGTCTTTCTCGACTGAACTGGCCGTCGTGCATCGTGCGGCGCCGTTCGGCGCGCCATTATGTCGCGGCGCGAATCATCGGGCGCGTCGTTAACCGCAAAGGTAATAGGGGCATTACGTAGTTTGCGCGGATGCCGGCCAAGTTTACGACAGCGGTTGCATGAGCGCGCTCACGCATCGCGATGAATACACCGCGATGATCGCGCGGCATTTCCTGTCGGCTTGACCTAAATCAAATACCCGAGCGCCGTGCTGTGGCATTCCAAAACCGCACGACAACGCATCGGAGATCGACTCATGACCGACAACACTGGCCCCGCTCGGCGGGATTTCCTCAAAGGAATGGGACTCATTCCAGCGACCGCGGCGCTTGTCGGTCTGGCATCGCCGCTGACGTCCACACCCGCCCGCGCCGCGACCGATGGCGCGGCGGCACCGGCGACGGCGGCGAACATCGCGCGCGATCCCGCCGACGTGCCGGCACCGATCGGACGGCGTGCTCCGCAGCACGTGCGGTTCGACCTCGAGACGGTGGAGACGACGGGCCAGCTCGCGGACGGCGTCACTTACCAGTACTGGACGTTCCGCCGTCCCGGCGAGGCACCGCAGGTTCCGGGGCCACTCCTGCGCGCCCGGGTCGGCGACACCATCGAAATCCGGCTGACCAATTCGCCGACCAGCATGATGATGCACAACATCGACCTGCACGCGGTGATGGGGCCGTTCGGCGGCAGCCAAGCGACGGCATGCGCACCGGGCCAGACCAAGAGCTTCACCTTCAAGGCGACCAGGCCGGGGCTTTTTGTCTATCACTGCGCCACGCCGTCGGTCGCGATGCATATCTCGAACGGCATGCACGGCATGATCCTGATCGAGCCGGCAGCGGGCCTGCCGAAGGTCGATCGCGAGTTCTACATCATGCAGAGCGAGATCTATACGACGCAGGCCTACGGCACGCCTGGCGCGGCGACCGTGAGCTACGACAAGATTCTCGCCGAGACGCCGGAATACTTCGTCTTCAACGGCGCGGCCGACGCGCTCACCAAGCGGCATCCGCTCAAGGGCAAGGTGGGCGAGACGGTGCGCGTTTTCTTCGGCGTCGGCGGCCCCAACAAGGCCTCCTCGTTCCACATCATCGGCCAGATCATGGAACGGCTTTACGACCAGGCGTCGCTCGTCGCTAAGCCGCTCGAGGCGGTGCAGACGACGACGGTTGCGCCGGGCGGCGCGGTCGTCGCCGAGTTCAACCTTGTGGTGCCGGGCACTTTCCCGATCGTCGACCATGCCATCGCGCGGATCGAGCGTGGCGCGAAGGGTCTGTTGCAAGTCGAAGGGCCGGAGGACACCGCGATCTTCAATCCGCACCCGCCGGCCGCATAAATCGCGCGGCAACCGCCGACCGGCGACGCCTTTGCTTCCACGGCACGCGCCGTTGATGCGCTAGTCCCGGACCGCCGAAAGCGCCGCAGACGCGGGCGCGCGGAGCCCCGGGATGGACGAGTGCGATGAAACATCCGCGGCCTTCAGCTTGACGCGCCGCTGCCGGTAGCGGTCGATCGGCGCGTTCACCGAAATCTCCACCAATGCCGACACGCCGATCGAAACGGCGATTGCCGCGTAGGTGCGGTATTTGGCCGTCAGCTGCGGGTCGGTTGCATCGATCATCGTGAGCACGAGGACATGGCAGAGATAGAACGGATAGGACAGCTCGCCCAAGAAGCGATCCAACCCGATGCGCCCGGTCTTCAGAAAAAGTGCCGGTAGCAAGAAGGCCACGGCGCCGAGATACCACCAGCGGCCGCCGTTGAAAGCAAAAAGCCACGGATAAGAAAGGGTAAGGGCGAGCAACGCCGCCGCGGGCGGCCAGAGAACGATCCCTTCGGACCACGCTTGGTTTCGCAACCACGCGAACGCCCGATATGACAGCGATCCCCAGAGGAACGTCGACAACTCAAACGGAAAAACCCGGTAGGTCCAGGGATCGTAATCGTGGCCATGCTCATAGGCGACGACGCGCAGGGCGAGCGAAAGAAGAGCCACCAACGCGACGACCGCCGGACGACGCCGGACGATGAACGGTGCGATGGCGTAAAAAATCAGTTCCAGGCCGAGCGTCCAAGCCTGCGGCACGAATAGAATCTGGTAGCCCGCGATTCCCGTGGCCGGATGGAAGTTGGCGATCCAGTAGAGATGGCCTCCTGGGGCAACGGCCAGGAAATTGGTCAAGTCGATCGAGAAAAGCAGGATCTGGGATCCGATCAGATACCACCAGGTCGGCCCAACCAAATGCCGGAAGAACACGATGTGCGGCCCCCAGACTCCGGGTCCGCGGCCCGACAGATACATCCCGCCGTAGAAAGCGACCGCCAGAACGAAGATGAGCCAATAGGTCGGATAGATCCGCAGGGCGCGGTTTGTGTAGAAGGTGAGCGTTCCGGCCCGGCCGGCGGCATATTTCTCGTTCAGGACGAGCGCCATGTAAAAGCCGGAGACCAAATAGAACGCCTGCACCGCGACATCGCCGCCGAGCATGGCGTAGCCGTGCACGCCGTCGGCATGAGCCAGCAGCACAGACATTGCAAGCAAGAGGCGAAACAGGCCCATGGCGCTTTGGCTCGCCGGAGGGAAGCGGATGCAGCGCCGAGATTGACCCGCGACCGGTAAAGCATTGATTACCGGCAGCCGGCGGCAAGCCGCTCACAACGAAGCCCAGCGCGAATTATGGGATTGTCTCTGTCGCCCGCAATTGTCACCGCAGGGAATCTAAAGCGCATGACCGCGACGAAACTGGTAGCGGGGGCCGGACTCGAACCGGCGACCTTAGGATTATGATTCCTCTGCTCTAACCAGCTGAGCTACCCCGCCGCCGGTGTGCCGGATATAGCGGCTTCCGCCGACTGCTTCAACCGCTCGCTCGCCTTGAGCTTGACGCTCGCCGATTTGAGCTGGCCGCAGGCGGCGAGGATGTCGCGACCGCGCGGCGTCCGCACCGGCGAGGCGTAGCCGGCGGCGTTGACGATATCGGCGAACTTCCCGATCGTATCGTCGGTCGCGCATTCGAACGGCGCGTCCGGCCACCGATTGAACGGGATCAGATTGATCTTGGCCGGAATGCCGGCGATCAGCTTGACCAGCGCGCGGGCGTCGGCCGGGCTGTCGTTGATGCCCTTGAGCATGACATATTCGAAGGTGATGCGCCGCGCGTTGCTGGCGCTGGGATAGGCGCGGCAGGCGGCGATCAATTCGGCAATCGGATATTTCTTGTTGAGCGGCACCAGCACGTCGCGCAGCTCGTCGGTCACGGCGTGGAGCGAGATCGCGAGATTGACCGCGAGCTCCGATCCCACGCGCGCGATCATCGGCACCACGCCGGCAGTCGAGAGCGTGATCTTGCGCTTCGACACCGACAGGCCTTCGTGGTCCATGGCGATCTTCACCGCCTTGGCCACATTGTCGTAGTTATAGAGCGGCTCGCCCATGCCCATCAGCACGATGTTGGTGAGCTGCCGGTCGTCCTTGGGCGACGGCCACTCGCCGAGCGCGTCGCGCGCCACCATGATCTGGCCGACAATCTCCGACGCATCGAGATTGCGCACCAGGCGCTGCGTGCCGGTGTGACAGAATTTGCAGGTCAGCGTGCAGCCGACCTGCGACGAGACGCAGAGCGTGCCGCGATCCTCCTCGGGGATGTGAACGCATTCGGCTTCCTGGCCGTCGGCGAAAGCGAGCAGCCACTTGCGCGTGCCGTCGCCCGAAACCTGGGCGCGGCTCTCGACCGGCCGCGCGACGCTGTAGCGTTCCGCGAGCTGGGCGCGGAACGATTTGGCGAGCGTCGTCATCGCCACGAAGTCGCGTGCCCCACGATGATAAATCCAGTGCCAGAGCTGACGGGCGCGGAACGGCTCGGCGCCGAGCGTCGCCATTTCGGCGACGAGCTCCTCGCGCGACAAACCGATAAGGGTCTTGGGAGCCGGCATCACCGGCAAGATATAGGTCCGCGGCGACCGCCGCGCCAGCCTTACGGCTTGACCTTGCAGGCGGCGTTGATGGCCTTGAGCGCCTGACCGAAACCGGTCAGATCGTAGGTATCGGTCGTGGTCGTGCCGTGGGCGGAGATCGCCTTGACGACCGCGGTGTTGCCGCGCGCCAGCGCCTCGGTGATGGTCTTGTCGGTCTTCGCATTCGGCGTCCAGGCGGCGTCGTTGTCGAGGAAGAGCACATACTTCTTGCCGTCGATCGTGACCTCGGCCGGCGTGTTCTTCTTCACCGCATAGCCGAGATTGAAGGTGACCACATTGTAGGCTTTCTCCCCGACGCGATGCGACACCATGGCATCGACACGCGAGCGCTGCGCGTTCGCCGGCGTCGATTTCGTCGGCTTACCGACGAGGTAGCAGGTCGGCCCGCCTTTTTCGGGCAGGCTGTATGCGCTCCAGATCTTGCCGGTTTCAAGCGTCTTGATCGGCTGCGCCGCAGCAACCGTCGCGATCAGGACAAAAGGCAGCGCCAGCGGAAAAACGAATCGATGCATGAGTTAACCATAGCGAAGCCGTACACCGGCGACAAGCAATGCGCTTGCGTCGAGTCGACGGCAGCGACAAGTTCTGACCGGAGATTCTGAAATGCGTGCAATGGTCTGCCGTGCCTATGGTTCGATCGACAATCTCGGCCTTGCCGACGTGGCGGCGCCGTCGCCCGGGCCCGGCCAGATTGCGATCGACGTGCATGCGGCCGGCGTTAATTTCGGCGAGATGCTGATGGTGCTCGGTCAATACCAGGAGAAGCCGCCGGTGCCATTCACGCCGGGTTTCGAGGTGGCGGGCACAGTGCGCGCGCTCGGCGAGGGAGCCACCGGATTTGCGGCCGGTGATCGCGTCATGGCAGCGCTGCCCTGGGGCGGCTATGCCGAGGTCGCCGTGGCGGCGGCGAACGCCGTATTTCCGATTCCGCCGGGCATGGACTTTGACACCGCCGCCGGTTTTCCGATCGCCTATGGCACCGCTTACGGTGCGCTCGCCTGGCGCGCGCAACTGAAGCCCGGCCAGACCGTACTCGTGCTGGGCGCGGCCGGCGGTGTCGGCCTGGCGGCGGTCGAGGTGGCAGCCGCCATCGGCGCGACGGTGATCGCGGCCGCCGGCGACGCCGAGAAATGCACGCTGACGCTGGCGCATGGTGCGACTCACGCCATCGATTACCGACGCGAGGATTTGCGCGAACGCGTCCGCACGCTCACCGCGGATCGCGGCGTTGACGTGGTGTTCGATCCGGTCGGCGGCGAGGCTTTCACCCAAGCGCTGCGCTCGATCGCCTGGGGCGGCCGTATCCTGGTGATCGGATTCGCCTCCGGCAGCGTGCCCCAGATTCCCGCCAATCACGTGCTTGTAAAGAATATCGACATCATGGGCTTCGTCTGGGGTTCGTATCGCCGGCGCCGGCCGGATTTCCTGACAGGCGCGTTCGCCCGCCTGACGGCATGGTATGCCGAGGGTCGCCTGCGGCCGGTCATTTCGCACCGGCTCGGGCTGACCGAGGCCACCGCGGCCTTTCGCCTGCTGCGCGAGCGCCGCGTCATCGGCAAGATCGTCCTCCAAACGAGCGCCTGACGTACGAAAAAACGCGGCTGGCGGCGCGAAACCTCTCGAAAGCGGCGCGCGGCCCGGTCTATGATGCTTGTCGCCTTGGGAGGGGCGGCACTATGAGCGTCGTTCGTCAGGCGCGGCTTGAGGATGCGCAGGCGATCGCTAAAGTCGAGATCGATACTTGGCGGGCGACCTATCCCGGCATGCTGCCCGATCGGGTTTTGCTCAATATGTCGGAACGCCGCCAGACCTCCTCGTGGGCGAGCTTCCTGCGGCACCGGCCGGAGGACGTCTGGGTGGTGCAACACCCCCATATCGGCGTGATCGGCTTCGGTAATTGCGGCGCCCAACGCGACGGCACCGTCGATTACACCGGCGAAATCTACACCCTCTACGTGCTGCCCGATCTCCAGGGTCTCGGCTTCGGCCGTGCGCTCATGGCCGCGCTGTTTCAGCGACTTGAAAACTCGGGCCATCGCTCGGCGTTGGTCTGGGTGGTGCGCGGCAATCCCGCCCGCTACTTCTACGAGCGCCTGGGCGGCAAGCAGGCGATGCACCGGCCAATCCCGGTCGCCGGCCAGCCCGTCGAGGCGATCGCCTACGGCTGGCGCAATTTCAGCGCCGTGCTCGGCCGGCATGCCAAGTCGCGCGGCGAGCCGACAGGCGAGCCGCCGGTCCAATAGCGCGCCGCCGCACTGCCTTAGTTACCGGTCGTTAAAGATCAAGCCCGCGCCCGCAGCGGCGCGCGCCGTCCGGCGGCTATAACGGCCGGCGGACCATCTTCATCGAACAGCTCGGCCAGACGCTCGAGCATGGTGCCGCCGAGCTGCTCGGCGTCGACGATAGTGACGGCGCGGCGGTAGTAGCGCGTGACGTCGTGGCCGATGCCGATCGCCGTCAGCTCGACCGGCGAGCCGCGTTCGATGTAGCCGATTACCTCGCGCAGATGGCGCTCAAGATAATTGCCGGGATTGACTGAGAGCGTCGAATCGTCGACCGGCGCGCCGTCGGAGATTACCATCAGGATCCGGCGTTGTTCCGGCCGCGCCAGCAACCGTTCGTGCGCCCAGATCAGCGCCTCACCGTCGATGTTCTCCTTGAGGATGCCTTCGCGCAGCATCAGGCCGAGACTCTTCCGCGCCCGGCGCCACGGCTCGTCGGCGGCCTTGTAGACGATATGCCGCAGATCATTGAGACGGCCGGGATTAGCCGGCTTACCGGCGGCGATCCAGCGCTCGCGCGCCTGTCCGCCTTTCCATGCCCGCGTGGTGAAGCCCAAGATCTCGACCTTGACGCCGCAGCGCTCCAGGGTACGCGCCAGGATGTCGGCGCTCATCGCCGCGACGGTAATCGGCCGGCCCCGCATGGAACCAGAATTATCAATAAGCAGCGTCACCACCGTGTCGCGGAATTCCATCTCCTTCTCGCGCTTGTACGAGAGCGGATAGATCGGATTAGTGACAACGCGATCAAGGCGCGCTGAATCGAGGATGCCCTCTTCGAGGTCGAATTCCCAGGAACGCGCCTGCTTCGCCAGCAGCCGGCGCTGCAGCCGGTTCGCCAGCCGGGCGATGATGCTCTGGAGATGCGCCAGCTGCTGATCCAGTAGGCCGCGCAGCCGGGTCAGTTCGTCGGGATCGCACAGGCTCGCGGCATCGATCACCTCGTCGCACTGGGTGGTGAACGGCCGATAGGCCAGCGGATCGTCGTTGGCGCCGCGTTGGCGCGGCAACTGGCCGGGGCGGCCCGGCCGGCCGGGATCGTCATCACCAGCGCCGGGTATCAGTTCGCCCTGCACCTCTTCGGCGCCAGTGGATTCGCCGTCCTGCTTGTCTTGGTCGGGTGCGCCACCTTCGAGCGTGCCTTGTGCGCCCGAAGTCGCCCCCTCGCCGCTCTCGTTCTCGTTATCGCCTTCCTCGACCTTGTCGCTGTCGTCTTCGGCACTGTCCTCGGCGCCCTCGTCCTCGGTCTCACCCAGATCGAGGTCGAGATCCTGGATCAGCTGCCGCGCCGTGCGCCCATATGTCGCCTGGTCGCGCATGTGGCGTTCGAGCTCGATCAGATCGCGGCCAACCTTGCCCTCAAGATAGGGACGCCACAGCTCGACCACTTGCCGCGCGGCGGGTGGCGGCGGCGCACCGGTGAGCCGCTCGCGCACCAGCATGCGGATCGCCTCGGCGAGCGTGACGTCGTTGCGCTCAGCCATCTGTTCATAGCCCTGGCGGCGATAGCGCTCGTCCAGCATCGCCGCGAGATTGCCGGCGACGCCCACCATACCGCGCGAACCGAGGGCCTCAACGCGCGCCTGCTCGACACCCTCGAAGATGTTGCGCGCCGTCTCGCCAGACGGCGCCCGTCGTGCATGCAAGGCTGGATCGTGATAGCGCAGGCGCAGGCCCAGCGCGTCGGCGGCGCCGCGTACCGGCGCGGCGTCCTTCTCTGCTAAATCGCGCGGCGGCAGCGGCAACCTGATGCGCGCACCCGCTGCGCCGGCCGGCTCGGCACCGTAGGTGACGGTGACGTCGCTGCGGCGCGCGATGGCCCGCAGCGTCGCCGCCGTCGACCGCTTGAAGATTTCGACCGGTGAGTCGTTGTCCGCCATCGCCGCAGCTCCGGCGCGTCAGCTTACGGTGACGCGGATGCCGCTTTCCTTCAGCTCGGTGCCGAAGCAACGCTGGTAATATTCGGCCACCGTGGCGCGTTCCACCTCGTCGCACTTGTTGAGAAAGGTGGTGCGGAAAGCGAAGGCGAGATCGCCAAAGATACGGTTGTTCTCGGCCCAAGTAATGACAGTGCGCGGCGACATCACCGTCGAGATGTCGCCGTTGACGAAGCCGGCGCGCGTCAGCTCGGCAAGCGAAACCATCGCGTGGACGATGCGGCGGCCTTCCTCGTTGTCATAGGACGGTGCCTTGGCCAAGACGATGTCGACTTCGGCGTCGTGCGGCAGGTAGTTCAGCGTCGCAACGATATTCCAGCGATCCATCTGGCCCTGGTTGATCTGCTGCGTGCCATGATAGAGGCCGGTCGTGTCGCCGAGTCCGACGGTGTTCGCAGTAGCGAACAGCCGGAACGCTGGATGCGGGCGGATGACGCGGTTCTGGTCGAGTAGCGTCAGCTTGCCTTCAACCTCAAGCACGCGCTGGATGACGAACATCACGTCGGGACGACCGGCATCGTATTCGTCGAAACACAGCGCGGTCGGATGCTGCAGCGCCCAGGGTAGCAGGCCTTCGCGGTATTCCGTGATCTGCAGCCCATCCTTGAGGACGATCGCGTCCTTGCCGACCAGGTCGATACGGCTGATATGACTATCGAGATTGATGCGGATCAGGGGCCAGTTCAGCCGCGCAGCGACCTGCTCGATATGCGTCGACTTGCCGGTGCCGTGATAGCCCTGGACCAGGACGCGCCGGTTGTAGGCGAAGCCCGCGAGAATCGCGAGCGTGGTATCGCGGTCGAAGCGGTAGGCCTCATCGAGATCGGGCACGTGATCGCTCGGCCGCGAGAACGCCGGTACTTGCAGATCGGAATCAATGCCGAAAGTCTGGCGAACCGAAACTGTGATGTCCGGCTGGTCGAGGGCTTCGCTAGAAGTGTTGTTATTGACTGTCATAACCGCTTTCTGCTGCCGCTGCTGCTCACGAGGTGTAACAAGCTTTGAGCGTCGAATAGGCCTGATTGATGATTTTCAGGCGTTCCTCGGCATCCTTGTCGCCGCCATGCGCGTCCGGGTGATGGCGCTTCACCAACTCTTTGTAGCGCGCCTTCACGTCCGAGAGCGAAACCGGCTCATTCAGGTCGAAGACCGCCAGAGCCTGCGCTTCCGGCGATGCCGGATGCCGATGCCGCGTCGCGCCGTTGGCATTGGCCACCGGCTCGTCATCGAGATCGAACAGACCATCGTCCCTGAACCGGGCTTGATAGCGGAAGGTGCGCGATCCCAGGGGCCAGCTCGGCCGGTGCCAGACCGTATCATGCCGGATTTCGCGTTCGATCTCTTCGGGCGACATGCCAGCGTAGTAGTTCCACGACGAGTTGTACGTACGCACGTGGTCGAGGCAAAACCAGAGATAATCGTGCAACGCCGAGCGCGAACGTGGCGCCCGGAACTCGCCGATTTCGACGCACCCCGGATGGTCACAACGGCGGCCTCTTGCCGCCCTGTCCGGGTCGGCATGGCTCGCGCTAACGGGACGTGGCATGATGCCCGATAGTATGGAGAGACGGTCGATTCCTGACAAGCTACGCCTGCCGCTGGCCGGAAATACTGTTAAAATGGGCTGTTTCCCACGGATTTAAAGGACAAATCGCATGTCCGGACCGGTGGCGGAACGCATTCGCCGCAAGCTGACCGTGTTGCAACCGACGCGGCTGGCGATTCACGATGATTCCCAGCGCCACGCCGGCCATGCCGGCGCCCGACCCGGCGGCGAGAGCCACTTTCGGGTCGAGATCGTCTCTCCGGCCTTCGCCGGCGAGAGCCAGCTCGTGCGTCAGCGTCGAGTCTACGCCCTGCTCGCCGACGAGCTGAGGGTCAGCGTGCACGCCCTTCAACTCAGCACCCTGACGCCGGAAGAAGACCAAATCGACGGTCAACCGGGCTGAGCGCGGTCCAAGACCGGTAGTACAATCTGTGGTTGTATTTATCCGAGTCCACGCTCTTAATGGTTGCGCTGCATATAAATCGCGCTAACATTTGACTTATGGACCCGCACGACCAACGGCTCGCCGGGCTCGCCCAACCCGGAGGCAACGAGCAAATGTGTGCCAATGCGACGCACTCCACCTTGGTCAATCGCAACGTCACGGTCGAGGGTCATCGCACCAGCATCCGCCTGGAACCGGCAATGTGGCAGGCGCTCGCCATGGTCTGCCAGCGCGAGAATAAGACGCTCAACGAGTTGGTGACGATGATCGCGCGCCACCGAAATCAGTCGACGCTCACCGCCGCGATCCGCGTCTTCTTGTTGACCTATTTCCAGGCCGCGGCGACTGACGAGGGTCATCTGCGGGCCGGGCACGGTATCGTTCGGCCGCGTGCCCGAGCCTGACTAGCGGCGTTACTCGCGCGCGCCGGTGTAGTAGTCGGGCCACAGACGCTTGACGATCTCGCCATCGCTGCGGAAAGCGTGACAGGTGTCGATGAGACGCGGTCGGTCTTTTGGCGGCTGCGGCGGCGCGTCGCCGCGCTGGCGCGCCAAGCGCTGGCGATAGGGATAGATGGTCTGATACGCAGTCGTTGCGATCGGCCCCATGAGTTCGACTAGGTGCGTGCAGCCTTCGATGCCGCCGAGCCGCTCGCGGACTTTCGACAGGAATCCCGGTCGGATGCTCAGGCCGATGAGACGCTCGAAGTTCGGCGTGATCGCGGAGCAAACCGGAAACGGGCTTTGGTCGGTTACCGCTTCGATGCCGCAGAGGATCAGATTGTCGTCGACGGTCAGCCGCACCCACATATCGTGCACCGGTTCGCCGGCTTCGATACGGCCGCGATAATCGCTATCGAAGGCATAGGCCTTAGTATCGGTCAAATGGCCTTCAATGTCCCAGAGTCCATCCTCGCGGCGATAACCACGGCAATCGACCTGGCGCGTATGAATGTGCTGGCGCGGCAACGCGGGCGATAACGGCATGACCAATCCTCCGGAAAATTGCCCTGCCTAGACGGCGCGTACCGGCGCCGCCAGCGTCCTCATCTCGCTGCGCAAGAACTCGCACAGCATTTCGGGCTCAACATCGCGGCTGACAAAAGCCTGGCCGATGTCGCGCGCGAGGATCAGGCTGATGCGGCCGTCGGCGACCTTCTTGTCCTTGCGCATGAGTGCCAGCAGGTTATCGGCGTCCAGTTCGCCGATCTCGGTGCGCAAGCCGACAGCCGCAAAATGACGGCGCACGCGTGCAGCCGCGTCCGCTGGGCAAAGCCGCAGCTTCGTCGAAAGGTCGAAAGCCATGCACATGCCGAGCGCGACCGCCTCGCCATGCAACAGCGCACCGCCGAAGCCGGTCGCGGCCTCGAGAGCATGGCCGAAGGTATGACCGAAATTCAGCAAAGCGCGCTCGCCGGCCTCGCGCTCGTCCGCGGCGACAACGGCCGCCTTGGCGGCGCAACTGTGCAGCACCGCTTCACGGCGCAGTGCAGGATCGCCGGCCAGCAGCTCGCCCGCGCGCGCCTCGAGCCATTCATAGAATCTGCGGTCGCGGATCAGCCCATATTTCACGACCTCGGCATAGCCGGCCAGCAGCTCGCGGTACGGCAGCGTGCGGAGCGTGTCGATGTCGGCAATCACCAGCACGGGCTGATGGAATGCGCCCACGAGATTCTTGCCGAGGCGCGTGTCGATCGCGGTCTTGCCGCCAACGGAGCTGTCGACCTGAGCGAGTAGCGTCGTCGGTACCTGGATGTAATCGAGGCCGCGCAGCAGTGTTGCGGCAGCGAAGCCGGCGAGATCGCCTACGACGCCACCGCCGAGGGCCATGATCGGAGTCGCGCGCTCGACGCCAAGCGCGAGAATGTCCTCACAGAGCTGCTGAAAGTGCGCAAAGTTTTTCGTCGCCTCACCGGGCGGCACGACGACCGCCTCGGCCGTCAGACCAGCCAGGGCAAGGCCCTGGCGCAGAGCCTCGAGATGCAGCCGCGCGACCGTGGCGTCGGTGACCACGATCACCCGCCTCTGCCGCACAACGCTGGCGATCAGCGTGCCCGCCTGCGCGAGCAACTGCGAACCGACCACGATGTCGTAGCTGCGCGCGCCGAGTTCGACGCGCAACCGTTGCGCGTCGCTCATGGCGTCACACCCGCCGGAATGCCGAGATAAGGTGCAAGCGCCGTCATGACACGCTCAAGCGTGACCTCGGCGGGACCGTCGACGCTATCGACCGTGATGTCGGCCTTGGCGTAGACCGGATAACGCTCCGCCATCAGCCGATCGAGCACCTCGCGCGGCTCGCCGGCGTTGAGCAACGGCCGGTTATTGCGGCGCATGACACGCGCCAACATCACGTCAAGGCCGGCTCGAAGCCAAATCGTGATGGCGCGCTCGCGCAGCAGTGCCCGCGTGGCCGGATCCATGAAGGCGCCGCCACCGGTGGCGAGAACGTGGACCGGATTGGCGAGCAGCCGCTTGATTACCTCGCGCTCGCGAGCGCGGAAAAAGGGCTCGCCCTGCTCGGCGAAGATCTCGGCAATCGTCGCATTGGCGGCTCTTTCGATCTCGGCGTCGGCGTCGGCGAATTCAACGCCGAGGCGCTGCGCCAAACGGCGGCCGACCGCCGTTTTGCCGGCACCCATCAGGCCGATGAGCGCAACCGTCTTCGGCACGCGAAGCGGCTGGTGCGGCGTTGAAACGCTCATGCGGCGCCGATAGACTGCAGATGTCCGGTCATCGCTAGAGCCTAGCATATTGCCGGGATTCGCCGCCAACCGGCCCGCCGGGAACGGTCTCGTCAGGAAATCGGAGTCCATGGGAAAATTCATTCTGCTCGCGCTCGCGACATTGGTTGTATTGATTGCTGCCGGCGGCGGTGTTCTCATGTTCTGGCATATTCCGGTGCCGACGACGCGGATCGAACACCCCATACCCGATGCGCGTCTGCCGCACTGAACTGCCGGCGCGCCGCCTCGCGAGCGCGGTCGCGGTGTTGCTGCTGAGCGCGGCATCTGCCACCGCCCAGCCGATCTCTCTCTCGCCGCCGCCGGCAGTGCCGGCGAGCAGCGCGCCGACTGAGTCTCCAGCGCCGCCCGTCGGCGGCGACAATACGATCCAGATCGCCCCCCTGCAGCCCGTCGATACGTCGTGGACCGGCTTGCTCAATACTTCGAAGGGCGGCTTTGCCCGTGACATGTGGAACGGCGCTAGCCGAAGCTTTGTCACCACGGCGCTGCCACAGCTCCAACCCGTCACCTCACCGGCGCTCGTCAACCTGGCGCGGCGCCTCCTGCTCAGCGATGCGACGGCGCCCAGCGGCCCGGTCGAGCCAGCCGGCAGCGACAACCTCCTGGCGATACGAATCGACCGGATTTACGCGCTGGGCTTCGTCAACGACGGCCTCGCGCTCATCCAGTCGCTGCCACCGACCGCCGCTAGCGAAGCAATCGATCGCGATCTCGTCGAGCTGCACTTTGCGGCGAACGACACAAACGTCGCCTGCCAAGAGATCAACGATCGCATCGCACAATATTCTGGCGTGTGGTGGGCGCGCGCGCTGATTGCGTGCCAGGCATTGTCTGGCGATTTCACGAAGGCATCATTCGGTCAAAGTCTACTGGTCGATCAGAAGGCGCCACCGGATCCAGAATTCGACCGGTTGATCCGGCTGATCGCCGAGCGGCGCGCCGGCAAGATCGCGCGGCTTGGCGACCCCACGCCGTTGCGTGTGGCGCTGCTCGTGGCGGCGAAGCGGCCGCTCCCTGACACCGCGATTGCGGTCGCCGATCCCTCGGCGCTGGCCGAATACGCCACCAACGACACAGTGCCACCGCTCGATCGCCTCGCCGCGGCTGAACGCGCCGAAGCACTGGGCGCGATCCCGCCGCAGGCGCTTGGGGCGCTTTACGGCGCCATCAGCTTCACACCCGACGAGCTGGCGCGTGCTCGACGAACCGTTCGCCTGCCGACCGATGCGCGCGAACGCGCCATGCTTTACGCACTCGCGAAGTCTGGCACCGACTTCACGGTCCGCATGACCGCACTCGCGGCGCTTGCCACTGATGCCGCCAAGCTCGGCGTGTTCGTGCCCATGGCACGCGTTTTGGCGCCGACCTTGGCCGACATCCCGAACGTCAACGCCGATCCGAAATTCGCCGCCATCGCGGCGCGTATCCTGCTTGCCGCGGGCTATGCCGACGCGGCGAAGCCGTGGATCGCGGCCTCCGGCGACAAAGCGGCTGCATTACTGGCCGTACTTGCGCAACCGGGCGTGCCGCAGGTTGATCCCGGGCTACTGCACGATGCCATCGTGGCCGGAAACCCTGCGGGTGCCGGCGCCCATGCCGATTTGATTTATGCGCTACTGAGCGCACTTGGCGCCGATCCAACGGCGCTCGCCAATCTCGCACCGGCGGCGCTGGCCGCGCCACCGACGCCGGGCGCCGTGCCGAACACCGCGCTCTGGGCGCTACAGCAGCAATCCGCGCAGAATGCGGAGCTCGGTCAGACGGTTCTCGCCACTCTACTCATCGCGGAGAGCGGCGGCGCCTTGACAGCCGAACCTCTGGCGCTGGATCGCGCCGTCGCGGGCC
Organism: Alphaproteobacteria bacterium; assembly: GCA_028871455.1. Classification (GTDB taxonomy): domain Bacteria; phylum Pseudomonadota; class Alphaproteobacteria; order ATCC43930; family CGMCC-115725; genus REEB95. The sequence continues at coordinate 11,401 of JAGWNF010000010.1, read as the reverse complement.
TGCACGCGGTCGGCCTCGATGCCGATGCGCATGCGCTGGCGCTCGAGGCGGCGCTCGATGCCGGCATCTGATATGGATCGGCATATCGAAGCCTTCCTCGAGATGCTCGCCGCCGAGCGCGGCGCCGCCAAGCTGACGCTCGCCGCCTATCGTAACGACCTGCGCCAGATCGAGGACTTTCTACGGCGCCGCGGCGTCACGCTGGCGGCGGCGGCAACCGACGATTTGCGGCGCTATTTCGTGCAGCTGGCAAGCGCACGGCGGTCGCCCGGAACTGCGGCGCGGCGCCTCTCCGCGCTGCGTCAGTTTTTTCGCTTCTTGGTCGTCGAAAAAATCCGCCGTGACGATCCGACGAACGCGCTCGACGGCCCACGCCTCAGGCGGCCTTTACCGAAAGTTCTGATGACGGACGACGCCGAAAAGCTGATTGCCGCCGCGCGCGCCAAGGATGGCGCCGAAGGCGTGCGATTGGCCTGTCTCGTCGAGCTGCTTTACGGCGCCGGCCTACGCGTGTCCGAGCTCGTCGGCCTGTCGCTATCGGCGGCGCGGCGCGATCCGCGATTCCTGATCGTGCGAGGCAAGGGCGGTAAGGAACGGCTGGTGCCGGTGGGCCGGCCGGCGCGACGCGCACTCGATGCGTATCTTGCGGTTCGTGGCCGTTTCCTCAAGGAGGACGCAGAATCGCGCTGGCTCTTTCCGTCGCGTGGCGCCACAGGCCATCTGACGCGCCGGCGTTGCGGCCAGCTCATCGCCAGTCTGGCGCGCGAGACCGGTCTCAAAGTGTCGCCACACGTTTTGCGCCACGCCTTCGCCAGCCACCTGGTTGATGGCGGCGCCGACCTCCGCAGCGTCCAGGAGATGCTTGGTCACGTCGATATCGCCACGACGCAGATTTATACGCACGTGCAGAGCGAACGATTGAAGCGCCTGGTGAACGAGGCGCATCCCCTCGCGCGCAAGAAATAAGCCGGTACGCGGGGTAGCATCATCGCGCGGCGCATGCTACGTCAAACGGCCATGCGTCACTTTCTGGACTTTGAGCAGCCGCTCGTCGATCTCGAAGGCAAGATCGAAGAGCTGCGGCACATCTCTGACGGCGGCGACATCAACATCGCCGAGGAAGTTGCACGCCTCGAGGCCAAGGTCGAGAAATTTCTGCGCCAGACCTACGCCAAGCTGACGCCCTGGCAGAAGGTTCAGATCGCCCGCCATCCCGACCGGCCGCATGGCGGCGACTATCTGCGGCGGCTGATCACCGATTTCACGCCGCTCGCGGGCGACCGGAATTTCGCCGAGGATCGCGCGATCGTCGGTGGGCTCGGCCGGTTTCGCGGCCGGTCGGTGGTCGTCATTGCGCATGAGAAGGGCGCCGACACCGAGGCACGCGTCCGGCACAATTTCGGTATGGCGCGGCCCGAAGGTTACCGCAAGGCGCGGCGGCTGATGGAGTTGGCCAACCGCTTCAAGTTGCCGGTGCTGACGTTCGTCGACACCGCCGGCGCCTATCCCGGGGTCGACGCCGAAGCCCGCGGCCAAGCGGAGGCGATCGCGCGGGCCATCGAGGCCTGCCTCGAGCTCGAAGTCCCGTTGATCGCCACCATCATCGGCGAGGGCGGATCGGGCGGCGCCATCGCGCTGGCCGCCGCCAACGTCGTCCTCATGCTCGAACACGCGATTTATTCGGTGATCTCGCCGGAGGGATGTGCTTCGATCCTGTGGCGCAGTGCCGAGAACGCTCAGGACGCTGCCGAGGCTCTGCGTTTGACGGCTCAGGATTTGCTTCGGCTCAACATCATCGACGCGATCGTGGCTGAACCGCTCGGCGGCGCGCACCGGGCGCACGACGTCGTCATCGCCGCCACCGGCGACGCGATCGAGAAGGCGCTGCTGCCGCTGTTGAGGCTCGACGGGCCAGGCTTGCGCGCGGCGCGGCGCGCGAAATTCCTGCAGATGGGAACGCGCGGAATCTAGCCGGAATAGTTGCGCGGCGGACGCAGCACATAGCCGGTGCCGCGCACGGTATGGAGCAGTGGTTGCTCGAAGCCGCGATCTATTTTCTGCCGTAGCCGGCTGATGTGGACATCGATTACATTGGTCTGCGGATCGAAATGATGGTCCCAGACCTTTTCCAGCAGCATGGTGCGCGTGACGATGTGATCGGCGTTGCGCATCAGGTATTCGAGCAGCCGGAACTCGCGCGGCAGCAGATCGATCGGCTGTCCAGCGCGAGTGACTTCGCGCGCGATCAGGTCCATCTCGAGATCGGCAACTTTCAGCTTGGTCTCGGCACCGCCGCGTCGCGTAAGCGCCTCGAGCCGCGCCAACAGCTCGGAGAACGCGAACGGCTTCGGAAGATAATCATCGCAGCCCGAATGCAGTCCCTGCACCCGATCCTCGACGTCACCCAGCGCGCTCAGCACCAGCACCGGCGTTAAATCGTTCGCCGCACGGAGCGCGGCAATGATCGACAAGCCGTCGAGTCCCGGCAACATGCGATCGATGATCATCGCGTCGAAGCTGCCGTCGCGGGCGCGCTCGAGCCCTTGGCGGCCCTCAGATGCGAGATCGACGCGGTGGCCGCTCTCGGTCAGGCCCTTGATGAGATAGGCCGCCGCCTCGCGATCGTCCTCAATGACCAGAATACGCACGCCCCGCCCCTCACCTGTATCAGCCTTTTTCGGCGCCGCCATTCTCGACCGAAAGCGCCACATACTCGTTGACGCCCTGGCGGTTGAGCAACAGCAGCAAGGTCTTGTTCGGACCCCTTTGCTTGCGCGCTGTCTCGAGCCGCTCCATCGCCTCTTTCGGCGTGTAGACCGGCTTCTGGTTGATCTGTTCAATCACGTCACCCGGCTGGACGCCGACAGCCGCCAGCGGCGAGGTCGCATCGAGATGCGTGACGATGACGCCCTTGACGCTGTTCGGCACATGCGCGCGCCGGCGCAGCTCGGGCGTGAGGCTGGAGAGCCGGACGCCCATGCTGCTCGACGTCGCGCCGCTCGGTCGTTTGGCCGATGCCTGCGCCATCTCGATATTGGCGGGCATCTCGGCGATCTTCGCATGCAGCGTCACCTCTTTATGGTCGCGCCAGACCTTGAACGCGGCCGTCTGGCCTACCTGGGTTTCGGCGACAGCGATTGGCAGGTCGCGCAGCCGCTCTATGTCGTGGCCCTCATACGAGAGGATGACATCGCCCTGCTTGACACCGGCAGCGGCAGCAGGGCTGTGCTTGGTCACGTCCGCGACCAGCGCGCCCTCCTGCTTCGGCAGACCCAAGCTGCTGGCGATGTCGGGCGTAACGCTCTGAATCTGCACGCCGAGCCAGCCGCGCTCGACCTTGCCGTGCTCGCGCAGCTGCTCGATAATCGGTTTGGCCAGGCTCGACGGAATGGCAAAACCGATGCCGACCGAGCCGCCATTGGGCGAGTAGATCGCGGTATTGATGCCGATCACCTGGCCCTCGAGATTGAAGTCCGGCCCGCCTGAATTACCGCGATTGATCGACGCGTCGATCTGGAGGAAATCATCGTACGGGCCGGCGTGAATGTCGCGCCCGCGCGCCGAGATCACGCCAGTGCTGATGGTGCCGCCGAGGCCGAAGGGGTTGCCGACGGCGACCACCCAGTCGCCGACCTGCGCCGCCCCGCTGTCACCCCAGCTGACGTATGGCAGCGGGGTCGAGCTTTCGATCTTCAGCAGCGCGAGGTCGGTCTTTGGATCGCGGCCGATGATCTTGGCTGGGTGACGGCTGCCATCCTGCAGGATGACAGTCACTTTGGTCGCGTCTTGCACCACGTGATTGTTGGTCACGACATAGCCACTTGGATCGATGATGAAGCCTGAACCGAGCGCGATACGCTGGACCCCGGGATTCGGCTCCTGGAATTGCCGCTGTTGCTGCTGGAAAAACCGGCGCAGGAACTGGTCGAACGGCGACGGCGGGAAGCCCTGGAATGGGTTGGCGTTCGGCCCCAGCCCCTGATCGCCATCATCGCCGTTATCGTTGCTGGCAAAATCCGATTTCTCGGTCACCGAGATGTTCACGACCGCTGGCAAGACCCTCTTCACGATCGGCGCGAAGCTCGGTATCTGGATGATGGCCGGCTCTGCTGCCCGCGCTGGCACAAAGGGCATGCCAATCACGGCGAGGGACACCGCGCCCGCAAGCATCAGCTTGCCCATACGGCCAGCGAAAATCGTCAAAAACGGCATGGATCGACCTCGTTGCAGGAAAAACTCGTTGCAGAAGGACCGGCGGACCGGGGCATCGCCTCCACTTGGGCAGTCACCCCCGTGAAAACTCGCCACACCATGGTCCGCGGTGGATTACGCGGTGCCTTCGTTGCGATTAATTCCGTTTAATGCGGCTTTTTTTCGGCCGCATGGTTCGCCGACGTACCATCAGACGCGGCCGTGGCAGTGCTTGTACTTTTTGCCCGAACCGCATGGGCAGGGCGCATTGCGCGGCGTGCGCGCCCAGGGCATCGGGATCGGCGGCGCAGCGCGCGCGAGCGGTGCCGCGGCCGCCAGCGCCGGATCCTCGCGCGTTTCGACGCCGCGTGCGGGCGCCGGCGCCAGCCCCGGCGGCGGACTACCGTCGCCGCGCTCGACGCGCAGCTCCACATGCGCCAGAACGGCTACAACCTGTTCGCGCAGCGCCCCTAACATGCCCTGGAACAACTCGAAGGCTTCGCGCTTGTACTCGTTGAGCGGATCGCGCTGTGCATAGGCACGCAGATTGATGCCTTGCCGCAGATGGTCAAGCACTAGCAGGTGATCCTTCCATTGCTGGTCGAGAATCTGCAGCAGCAAGCTGCGCTCCGCCATGCGCATGATGTCGGCGCCATAGAGCGCCTCCTTCTGCACCACCTTTTCGGTCACCGCACGACCGATACGCTCACGCAGCTCCGCGTCGGCGATTCCCTCTTCCTTTGCCCAATCGGCCGCCGGAAGGTCGAGGTTGAAGATTCGTCGGACCTCTTCGTGCAGCGCGGCAGTATCCCATTGATCCGGCAGGGCATTCCTGGGAACGCAGCGTGCGACGAGGTTGTCGATAACTTCCTCCCGCATGTCGGCCATCATCGCGCTGACGTCGGTCGTAGCCATGATCTCGCGACGCTGCTGGTAGACGACCTTGCGCTGGTCGTTCATCACGTCATCGAACCGCAGCAGATGCTTGCGGATCTCGTAGTTGCGTCCCTCGACCTTCTCCTGGGCCTTTTCCAGCGCTTTGTTAATCCACGGATGGATGATCGCTTCGCCTTCCTTGAGGCCGAGCTTCTGCAGCATCCCTTCCATGCGATCGGAGCCAAAAATGCGCATCAGGTCGTCGTCGAGCGAGACGAAGAACTTCGACGCGCCGGGATCGCCCTGACGGCCGGAGCGACCGCGCAATTGGTTGTCGATGCGGCGACTCTCGTGCCGCTCGCTGCCGATGACGTAGAGACCGCCCGCCGCCACCGCCTCCTCGTGCGCTGCCTGAACCTCGGCGCGGATCTGAGTCGCGCGTTGTTCGCGGACCGCAGGATCGTTGATGCCGACGAGCTCGTTTGTCAGCCGCATTTCGACGTTGCCGCCGAGCTGGATGTCGGTGCCGCGGCCCGCCATGTTGGTGGCGATGGTGACCGCGCCCGGCCGACCGGCTTGCGCGATGATCTGCGCCTCCTGCTCGTGGTACCGAGCATTTAGCACGCTGTGCGGGATTTTCTTCTTCTTGAAGAGCTCCGCCAGCGTCTCGGATTTTTCGATGCTCACGGTGCCGACGAGCACCGGCTGCTTGCGCTCGCGGCACTCGACAACCTGCTGGATGATGGCGTCGTATTTCTCGCGTGCGGAGCGATAAACCTCGTCGTCGGCGTCAATGCGGATGCAGGGTTTGTTGGTCGGCACCTCGATGACTTCGAGCTTGTAGATCTCGCCGAGCTCGGTTGCCTCGGTCATCGCCGTGCCGGTCATACCGGCCAGTTTCGGAAAGAGACGAAAGTAGTTCTGGAACGTGATCGTCGCCAGCGTCTGGTTCTCATTCTGGACATCGACACCTTCCTTGGCTTCGAGCGCCTGATGGAGCCCCTCCGAATAGCGACGCCCCTCCATCATGCGGCCGGTGAACTCGTCGATGATGACGACTTTGCCATCGCGCACGATGTAATCGGTATCGCGCGCGAACAGCTTGTGCGCACGCAACGCCTGATTGGCGTGGTGAACGAGCGACAGGTTCTGGATATCGTAGAGCGTTCCGGTTTTCATTAAACCGGAATCGCGCAGCACCGACTCCATCTTTTCAACGCCCGATTCGGTGAGCGTCACGGCTTTCTGCTTTTCGTCCTTCTCGTAATCCTCGGCCGCGAGATTGGGGATGAACTTATCGACCGCGCGATAAAGCTCCGAGGAATCCTCGGTCGGGCCGGAAATGATGAGCGGCGTGCGCGCCTCGTCAATCAAAATCGAGTCGACCTCGTCGACGATCGCGTAGTTGAACGGCCGTTGGACCATCTGGACCAGGGCGAATTTCATGTTGTCGCGCAGGTAGTCGAAGCCGAACTCGTTGTTGGTGCCGTAGGTTACGTCGGCCTCGTAGGCGGCACGACGCTGCAGATCGTCGAGGTCATGGACGATGCAGCCGACCGACAAGCCCAGGAATTTGTAGATCTGGCCCATCCATTCGCTGTCGCGCTTGGCCAGATAGTCGTTGACGGTGACGACGTGTACGCCTTTGCCGGAGAGCGCGTTCAGATAGACCGGCAGGGTGGCGACCAGCGTCTTACCCTCGCCGGTCTTCATCTCGGCGATCATGCCGCGGTGGAGCACGATGCCGCCCATGAGCTGAACGTCGAAGTGACGTTGACCGAGTACGCGCTTGGCGGCTTCACGCACCGTGGCGAAGGCATCCACCAACAGATCGTCGAGTTCGTCGCCGTCACTCAAGCGTTTCCTGAAGGCGTCGGTGCGCGCACGCAGGTCACCGTCGGACAAGCGAGCGAGTTCCGGCTCGAGCACGTTGATGTCGTCGACCAACGGTTGCAGGCCTTTAACGTAACGGTCGTTCGCCGAACCGAAGAATCGCCGGGCAAGGGCGCCGATCATCAAGACCTCGAAGGGGTGCCGGGAAATGGGGCCGTCGCCAGAGCGACGTTATGAGAGATAGGGGCATATAACGCGAGTGTCAATTCGGCCCACCCAGAAAAGGCCCATCGGAACCGCATATTAACGCTCGGCGGCGCTTGTTCTGGACTGGGCGATGTGCTTTATCAGCGGCGCGCACGCGGCTGGTCCGCCGCGACGGTCTGAACCGAAAGGAACACTTGCTATGACGGCGCGGAACGCGATTTTCGCCTGCTTGATCCTTGTCCTGGCTGCGAGTCCGGCGCTGGCCCAGAAGGTCAAGCCGACCGGCGACCCCGTCGTGGCGCGGGTCAACGGCCAGGCGCTCACCCGGCTCGACGTCGAGATCGCATACAGCGCTTTGGCACCCGACGTGCGCCAGCACGTCAGCCTCGAGAAGGCTTATCCGCAGATCGTCGACCGGTTGGTCACGATGGTGATCGCCGCCCAGGCAGCGGAAAAGGCCAGGGTGGAAGCCGATCCGGTCATCAGGAAGCGTTTGTTCCTCGCGCGCGACCAGATCCTGCAGGACGCCTATTTCAACGAACTCGCCCGCAAGGAGATCACTAAGTCGAAACTCGAAGCGGCCTACGCCGCCTACGCGAAGGACGCGCCGAAGCACGAAGAGGTCAAGGCCCGTCACATTCTGGTCCAGACCAAGAAGGAGGCCGAGGACATCATCGCGCAACTGAAGAAGGGAGCCAACTTCGCAACGCTGGCGAAGGAGAAGACGATCGATCCGTCCGGCAAAGCCTCCGGCGGCGAGCTCGGCTGGTTCACGAAGGATGAGATGGTGCCGGAGTTCGCCGATGCCGCCTTCGCGCTGAAGAAGGACGAGTTCACGCAAACGCCGGTACATACGCAGTTCGGCTGGCACGTCATCCAGGTCGAAGATCGTCGACCGGGCAAGGCTCTGCCCTACGAGCAGGAGGCACCGCGGCTGGCGCAGGAGATGGCCACCAAGATCGTCGGCGAGCGGATGCGCGAGCTCGATAAGCAGGCGAAGGTCGAGATTTTTGCGCTCGACGGCAGCAAGCTTCCACCCGCCGGCGCTGGACAGAAGCAGACGCCGCTGAAGCTGAAGCCACCAGCCGGCGGCGGCGCGATTGCTCCGGGTGCGCCGACGCTCGCGCCGGGCACTGCACCCGACCAGCTCAACGTCAAGCCGTAAGCAGCGGCACGGCTTCGACGGAGACGGTTGGCCGACGATGGCTGCGGTTTCGCCGCTCGCGCCCGAGCGCTTTCCGGAACTGCCGCCGATCGGCGGTGTCAGCCTGGCAAGCGCCCATTGTGGCATCCGCTACAAGGAGCGCACCGACCTGATGCTGGCGGTGGTAGCGCCCGGCAGCGCGGTGGCCGGCGTATTTACCCGTTCGCTGACGCCAGGCGCGCCGATTGACTGGTGCCGTAGAGCGCTGAGGCGCGGCAGGGCACGCGCGGTCGTGGTCAACTCGGGTAACGCTAACGTTTTCACCGGCCAGCGCGGGCGCGACGCCGTGACCGCGACAGTCGCCGCAGCTGCCAAGGTCTTCGACTGCGACGACCGCGAGGTATTCGTGTCGTCGACCGGCGTCATCGGCGAGCCGCTCGACGCGGCGAAGATCGTCGCGGCGCTACCGGCGACGGCAGCGGCGGCACGGCCGGATGCCTGGGCCGAAGCAGCGCTGGCGATCACGACGACGGACACCTTTCCCAAGGGCGCGACCCGACGCGTCGAGCTCGGCAACCGGAGCGTGACGATCAACGGCATTGCCAAAGGCTCGGGCATGATCGCGCCCGACATGGGCACCATGCTCGCCTATATCTTCACCGACGCCAACATCGCGGTCACCGCGCTCCAGCCGATGCTCGCCGCCGGAAACGAGCGATCGTTCAACTCGATCACGGTCGATGGCGATACATCGACGAGCGACACGTTGCTGCTGGTGGCCACGGGCAAGGCCGGCAACAAACGGATCACACGCGCGGACGACCCGGCGTTGCGCGCGTTTCGCCGGGCGTTGGACGAGGTGCTGATCGACTTGGCGCAACAAATCGTGCGTGACGGCGAGGGCGCCGAGAAGTTCGTCACGATTGAGGTCTCGGGCGCCGCTTCGCCGGCCGCTGCGCGGCGCGTTGGCCTCGCGATCGGCAATTCGCCGCTGGTGAAGACCGCGATCGCGGCGGGTGACGCCAATTGGGGCCGGATCGTCATGGCCGTCGGCAAAGCCGGCGAAAAGGCGGATCGCGACCGGCTCTCCATCGCGGTCGGCGGCGTGCAAATTGCCGAAAAGGGCGGCCCGGTGCCGGGTTACGACGAGGGCCCGGTCGCGCGGCACATGTCCGGCCGCGATATTCGCCTGGCGGTCGATCTCGGCATCGGCCGCGGTCGCTGGACGGTCTGGACCTGCGACCTCACGCACCGCTACATCGACATCAATGGCAGCTACCGGAGCTGACGCGGCGAGCGTGACGGTGGTTTGCGTCGCGCTGATCGATACCGACGGCCGGGTGCTGCTCGCCGAACGGCCGGCCGGCAAGGCGATGGCCGGGTTGTGGGAATTCCCTGGCGGCAAGATCCAGGCCGGCGAGACGCCGGAGACCGCGCTCATTCGCGAGCTGCACGAAGAACTCGGCATCGACGTGACCGAGGCGTGTCTTTCGCCCCTCACCTTCGCTTCGCATCGCTATTCGACGCTCCACGTGGTCCTGCTGCTTTATGTCTGCCGGCGATGGAAGGGGATGGTGACCGCGCGCGAGGGCCAGCGCCTAAGCTGGGTGAGGCCGGCGCGCTTCGCCGACTACGAGATGCCGCCTGCCGACAAAGACCTGATTGCCGCGCTGCGCGATCTGCTCTGAGGCTTGCCCGGCGGCAACCACACCCGTAGGCTCCCGCCATGACTCGTATCGTCCCGCTGCTGTGCCTGCTTGCCGTCCTGCCGCTCGCCGGCTGCTATGCTCCCGACTACGCCCAGCGGCCCCAGATCGTGCGCGCCGATGCGACTGGAATCGTCATCGTCGCGGGCACTGGATACTATACGTACAACATCGCGGCGCTGCACTGTCAGCATTACGGCAAACTATCCGTGCTGCGCGGCTCGGACATCAGTGGCGCCCATGAGCGCACCTATTTCTACGCCTGCCAGTGAGACGGCTTACAGCGCCGGCGCCCACGCCGTCAGGTTGACCGTCTGAAACGTCGCGATCACGCGGCCATGCGGCGCGCGGTCGCGATAGAGCGCCGCAGCGCGTGTCAGCGTGTCGCGCCGCGTCGCGGATTTACGCCGCTCGCGCTGCGCGTTGGCTTCGCCCATCGCCCGCAGGTCGCGCATCAAGGCGAACAGATCAGCGTATTCGACCTCGATACGATCGGCGTCAACCACCGGCTCCGCGAACCCCGCCCGTTGCAGGAGATCGCCCAGATCGCGCAGGTCGGTGAAGGGCGACACGCGGGGGCTGGCGCCGCCCGCGCTGTCGAGCTCGGCCTCGATCAACGCCGCATGCAGCGCGCTCAGCGTCTCGCCGCCGAACAGCGTCGCCAGCAATAGCCCACCCGGCTTAAGCGCGTGTCGCAATTGCAGCAGCACGCCGGGCAAATCGTTGACCCAATGTAACAGCAAGGGACTCAACACGAGATCGAAGCTGCGCGGCGCAAACGGCAGCGCTTCGAGATCGATCACCACGGCCGGTCGCCGCGCGCGACGCGCGAGCGCCTCCGATGGATCGGCTGAGACTAGGCGGTCGATATCACCGCGGCGATCGAGTGCCCGCGCCATCAGGCCGCGACGGCACCCGAGATCAAGCGCCGCCGGAAACCGTCGCTTGATCTCGCCAAGGCGGTCGGCCAACTCGACTGCCGCGCGCTCAAAGAGGAATTCCGCGCCCAGCCCCAGCCTGACCGCGCGCTCGCGATGACGGCGGATGGCACGCGAATCGAAGATCAGCGGCGGCTCGGCCGATTTCATGGTGCATCATCGCCTTCGCCAGCGCAGATTGACAAGGCGGCCGCCCTCGCCTGTGATCGGGACATGGGAGGCTTCGTCGGTGATCTCGTTTGGCGGCGGCTGGGCGGCGCGGCGCTCGACCTGCTGCTGCCGCCGCGCTGCCTTGATCGCGGCACTCATGGCGATCCCCGACGGAATTTGGGGCATTCGTCTCGTCGGCCAGCGTGTGGACCTCATGCAAAGACCCCCGCGCGCATCATGCGTCGACGGGGGTCAATATGCGAAGTGATCCTTCGCGCCCGAGGAGATACCACGGGCTAAAACTTGGACTTGATAGTCGGTCGCCGATGCCAAGTCGGTCGGCAACTCCGGGTAAA
>JAGWNF010000002.1 GCA_028871455.1 Alphaproteobacteria bacterium | reverse complement strand
TCAGCCTGCCGCAACACGAACGCGATCTGCGCTTCCGAAAACTTCGATGCCTTCATCGTCCTTCCCCGTCCAACGGCCCTCAAAACACACACCGCTAAACTGGAATTTTCCAGCAAAGATCGGTCCAAGAACAGGGAGGCAGGTCACCCAGCACCGGCTCCTACATGGCTTTCTCAGCCGAACCCTCTGTAATTACCGACGAGTTGATACGGGAGGGCTATCGCTATTGGCGACTGAAATGCGGTGAACATTCCCTACCTCGTCGTGCCGATCTCGATCCGAGTGAGATCAAACCTATTTTGCCTCACGTTTTGTTAATTGATGTGCTTGGCCCAAGTCGTTACCGGTATCGCCTGATCGGCACCGACTGCGTTACCGCTCACGGCGTCAACGCCGTCGGCCTGACGCTCGATGAAGCTCTGAAAGATCACGAATACAGAACACACGTCATCAGCCTTTATGACCAGTGCGTCGATGAGCGTCGGCCGGTTTATTCGGAAAGCTTATTCTTTGCGCACGATGGTCATTCTGCCGAGCGCCACGTGAAGGTCTTGTTCATGCCCCTGTCGGATGACGGTGCGACGGTGAACATGGTCTTCGTCGTGCAGGTAATTCGGTTCATGGTGCGCCCGCCCCGCGACAATTGATCACGCCGGCTCTCATTGACCATCGCGCCTCGCGGCGTGAGAATTTTTTGTCGTCAATTGCACTGGAGGGTGCACGCCCGCATGATTCCACCGAGCCTATCCGGAGTTGCCGACCCGCTTGGCATCGGCGACTGATTTCAAAGTCCAAGTTTGGCCTGAGGCCCTTCCTCGGGCGCGGAGATCACTTCGCAAACCGACCCCCGTCGACGCCTGACGCGCGCGGGGGTCATTGCGTGAGATGTGATTGCGAAGCGGTCGAAATTAGCCGACTTTTGTGGCGTAAACTCCCACTTGTCGAAACGCCGGTAGGTGCGAGGGATGAGCGTCGGATGAAACGCGATGCGGCTATTATTTCCTTTGTCGCGATCCTGGCCGCGGACCTGGTGATCGGCACAGCTTCGGCGAGGGAACCCGGCAATACACCGGCGGCGCGGCGGGCGACCAAGGCGCTCGACATCCTGGAAGCGCAGGGCTATGCCGCTGGCCTTCAGGATCGGAGCCTCGGCGCATTCCAGAACTTCCGGCCGAAGGGGAATAACTACGAGGCGACGATCAAGCAGAACGGGCAAAGTTTCGTGGTGATCGTCGATCCGGATACCGGTCAGGTGACACGCCGCTGACGCTCATCAACGACGACTACAAAATCTGACGGTCAGCGGAGCTTGACTGCAATCGGCGCGCTGGCTGACCATCCGCGTCAGCACGTTAAGGCCGCGCAGTCGATGCTGTGTTTCTAGCGCAAAAAACGCCTGCTCAAGCGCGTTGATGTCGTGGAATACCACCGCCGCTTCACGGATCGTTTGCGGCACGATCCAGAAAGTCGCTCTGACAATGAGACTGAACCTCATACCCGCTAGTCACACTCAGCATTTGATCTAGATCAATGTAAGCCAATGGGCTCGGCCGATACCCTTGCGCTGGTACGGTGGCGGGGGCTGGCTTGGCGCACGCGTGCCGTCCTCCGAGGGCGTATCTCGCCACCAAGCACTCCGCGCCCGCCCTGTACGCGCTTCGCTTTAAGCGCCCCAGCCAGGACCTGGGGCGAATCGCGTTGGGGCGGTTTCGCGCTTCGGAGCATATAGACATGACCGACGAGCCGGCCGATAAAACCCTATGGGCTTACGACGCGCATGAAGCAGTCGGCGTCTTTCACGATCCGGCAGCCCTCGAGAAAGCGGTGGATGAACTCGAAATCAATGGCTTCGACCGGTCTGCCATCTCGGTTCTTACGACCAGCGCGCACGCAAGAGAGCGAACCGAGCGATTCTACCGCACAGTCGCCGACATCGAAGATCGCGCAGATGTGCCGCGCCAAGGCTTCGCATCCAGCGACTCGCGCACGGTAGGAAAGACCGCCGCCGTTGGAATACCGTTATATATCGGCGCCGTCGTCGGCGCTTTCGCCGTCGTCGCAACGGGCGGCGCCCTGGCTCTGGCTTTCGAGGCGGCAATCGCTGGCGGAGCCGTCGGAGCCGGCCTCGGAGCGCTATTGGCTGCCGCGGTTGCTCGCCATCATGCGGCGTGGGTTCAGGAACAACTCACGAAAGGCGGCATCGTTCTCTGGGTGAACACGCCGAGTGCCGAGGCCGAGAAGCGCGCTGTCACGGTGTTGGAGCGGTTGGGGGCAAGGAACGTTCGCGTCCACCACATCCCGCGTGAGTGGAATATCAAGGAGATTCCATTCGCGGCGGTTCAGCCCGATCCGTTCCTGGAGTCGCTATGGCGGCGACTGTTCGGCGCCATGGCGGCCCGCCTCGGCGTCGATCCGACGTGGGACGGCTCGCGGATCCGGCGTGGTATGCAGCACATATGTGCGGTCTGCTCCGAGCAGCGACGGTGCCAGCAATGGCTCGCCGCCGGCAGTACCGAGGGCTACGAAGAATTTTGCCCCAACGCCGAATACTGGCACGCGCTGAAAGAACGCATCCGGCCGGCGGCGATCTTACACTAAACGCGGCGGCCGAGTTCGGACTCGGTTCCAGCGCAGGAGCTTGCAGCCGGCATCTGGCCGGCGCACCTAATAGCCTGTACGGGGTGATATGCGGAGCTTTCAGCCATTCGGGCTGCGGAAGTGGAATTGCTTGCTCCTCCTCACGGGCGATTGCAATGATAGAAGGCTGGACCGGCCGCCCGTGCCCACGTTGCAACGGGACAGGCATCGTGCCTCACGAAGATAGCGAATCTGTCGCCTGTCCCTATTGCGGCGGCACTGGTAACGAGTGGGGTGAGCTTCCCGAGCCTTCGATAATCGACGAGCCTGAATAGCTGTTAGTAGCCGGCGCCCAGTCCTTCTGGAAGGCGTGATGGAAATGTCAAAACAGTCCGATCGACGAACGCCCGGCATAGTGCCGAAGCCCCACGTCGATGAGACCTCCGCCTCAGCGACCCGGCGCCATCTCGACGAACTGCTTGATGAGGCACTCAAAGAGACAATCCCGGCAAGTGATCCGCAGGCGATCACCGTGGACGATCAGCCACGGTCGCGTTGATCCGGTCGCAACCCTCTGCCTTCATGACGTTCGCGTTATTACCACACCAAATTCGGCTCCGAGATCGATGTCATCGCCGCCGCTATGTCCTGACAGGGGTTCCGGGCAGCCGGAGCCATCGCTCAAGGTCAAGCTTCAGCGCGTTCACCGCCTCGGACGCGAGCGGCGCCATAACCTCCGCGCCCTCGACGGTCTCGAAGCGAATGACAAGCTCGCCAAGCCGCTGGAATGAGTTCAGTTCCTATCTGGCGCAATGCAAAGCGCTTGTAATGTCAGCACCAACGCTCAAGCCCGATCGAGCATCTGCAAATTTTAGTGAAGATTAGGGCTCGGTAGATGGCAATCGATGCGCGCTCGCGTTGCGACCGCTCATTGCAATCGACCAAACATCATGGGCTCTTCGAGCCACATCACGGGCGAACATCCGCGCGTCATTATGACGCATAATGCAGAGCAAGCCGTTCAACATTGGCGTTGACCTTGTACGGTAAGGGGACCACCATTTGTTGGTCCATTGTACTGTCCTACACTGCCCCACCGAGACGTTGGTGGGGCTTTCGTTTGCGGGGCCGTTCGGCACCGTTTCCGCCAAAAGCTGAAAAATCCCGCTCACCGTGCCGCGAGGCCGCATTTCCCAAGTATGCCGCATGTCCGAGGCAAACGTCCTCGGGCGCATGCTTTTTGGCTTTTGTTAAGGTTTATTGTCGAAACTCTTCCTGAAAACTAGGCGCTCCGCTCAAGGAACGCCGAGGTCTCACAATCCGTGGTCTGGTTGTGGCGAGCTTTGTCGGTCGCGATGGGACGCGTTCGCGCGATCTCTCTCGGGCGGCGCATTGTGCTGGTTACCGTGCTCCTGCTCGCAGCTGTCTACGGTGGGAACGCCCTTATCATCGACCACTATTACAGCGCGGTGAGTCTACGCGAGCGCGCCATGCGCGACACAAGAGCGGAATTGCTTGCCGAACATGCTGGTCGTGCGTTGGCGGCCGTTGATCTCTCGCTTGAAACCATCGCCGATGCACTCAAGGTCCAGCTGCCGCTCGGGCAGCCGACAGTGTTCACACAAGTTCTTCTCCACAAATATCTCAAGCAACTGCCCCAGGTGCGGACGCTGGCGGTGATCGGACCGGACGGCCGGCTCGTCGACACAACGCATACGTTTCCACCCCCGCCGGTCAACCTTGCCGATCGACCATACTTTGTGGTGCAGAAGAAATGGCGCGGCGTCGGAGTTTACATCGGTCCTGTTGAAATCTCGCGCGTCGATCATAAGCCGTTCTTCGGCATCAGCCGCCCGATTCTCGACGAGTACGGCAACTTCGAGGGGATCGTCTTGGCGCTCGCCGATCCCCCATATTTCGCTACCTATTACAGCGCCGGCGGCGCCGATATCAGCGACGGTGCTGTGCTCGAACGAGACGACGGCAGCGTCTTGGTCGACGGAGACAAAACATCGCTCAACGAAGTCCGGCGCTATTCATCGGGAGGCGCCGTCCCAACGAATGTGTCGGTACGCCAGGTTCACGGGTTCCCGCTCAAAATCGTCTTGATCGGCAAACCGGTCATCTCGTCGCCGCAGTTCATCACCTTGATCAGTCTCGATGCGGGGCTGTTGATCATCATGACGGTGATTGCGCTATGGCTCGCGACACGTGCAGCTCGCGAAGCCTCTGCCGTCGATCATGAGGCAAGAGCGCGGCGGAAGGCCGAGGCACGCCTGTTAAGCGCAATCGACAGCGCGCCGGCCGCAGTCGCGCTCTATGATGACACCGACCACCTCGTTCTCTCGAACAATCTTTACGCCTCATTCTTCGAGCCGGTGAAGGATCTGATCGTCCCGGGGACATCGTTCAAAGAACTGGTCGACGCCGCCGTCACCCGTCGTGCCTATGCCGATCAGTATCTCGACGACCCCGACTTCCTGCGCTGGCGAATCGAGCACCATCATGCCCGCGACCGCGAGTTCTTGATACAGCTTCGCAACGGCCGTTGGGTTCTCGTTCGCGAGCGCCGCACGACGGACGACGATACGGTTATGTTCTTCACCGATGTCACGCTCTTGAAGGAGCGTGAAGAGGAACTGAACAGGCTCAATCAAGAACAAAAGTTGTTCGTCGATGCGCTCGATCAGATTCCATCGGGTCTGTTGCTGTGTGACGCCGAGGATCGCATCGTCATATGCAATAGCGCAAACCGTTCCTATTTTCGCGGCGTGGATGCCTTTCTCGCGCCGGGCACTCGTTTTGAAACGTTACTGCGCGCGCATGCAGCCAGTGGTTATGTGAAGGATGTTGGCGACATCAACGCCTGGCTCGCCAAACGCATGGCTCAACACCGCTCCGGCAATACCGACTTCGTCCGCACTTACGAAGACGGCCGTTGGAGCCAGATCATCGAGCGCCGCACAGCGAGCGGCGGCATCATCGGTATCCGCAGCGACATCACCGAGCTCATGCGAACCGAAGAGGCGCTACGGCAAAGCGAGCGAGCCGCGTGGATCGCGCGGGACGAGGCCGAGCAAGCGAACCGGGCGAAGACCGCCTTCCTCGCCAACATGAGCCACGAGCTGCGCACCCCGCTCAACGCCATCATCGGATTCTCGGAGATGATCGAGCAAGCGATCAGGGGCCCGATCGCGGAACCCTATCGCAAGTATGGGGAGATCGTACGTACCAGCGGCCAGCACCTGCTCGCGATCATCAACGACCTGCTGGATATCGCCAAGCTGAACGCAGGCAAGACTGAACTTCATCTGGAGCCTGTCGACATCAATGAGAACATAACGAATGCGGTTTCGATCGTTTCCCCGCGGGCGGCCTGTGCGAAGGTTGAAATCGCGGCCATTCTCGATCGGGAATGTCCGCCTATCGAAGCCGATCCGCTGCGGCTGCGCCAAGTCCTGCTCAATCTGCTAATCAACGCCATTAAGTTTACGCCGGCCGGCGGGCGGGTCGACGTCTCGACATCCGTGCGGTCGGAAGAGTTGCAGATTGTCGTTCGAGATACCGGCATGGGTATGGCGCCGGAAGACATTCCGCGCGCCCTGGAGCCCTTCACCCAAGTGGGGAAAGACAAACACCGCACGGTGGACGGTACCGGGCTTGGGTTGCCGATCTCCAAGAAGCTCATCGAGCTGCACGGCGGACGATTCGAGATCACCAGCATCCTCAATGTCGGCACGACCGTCACCGTCAGCCTGCCCATTCGCCGCGCCGCGCAGCCATCAGAGGCCAAGCCATTTCTGGGCAGCGCTGCCTGATCTTGATCCTCTCATCCAGGAGTGGATCGATGACCTTCATTAGCCTGGGCGTGATTTTCAGCCGGCTGGTCTTTACATTCATTGCGGCGCGCGGTACTGGCTGCAAGCCAATAACACCGCGAGAAAATGGTGCGCTCAACCGCTCTCGATCGCGCGAATTAATTTGTCTCGCTATGGGGCTCGCGCGCAAAATATCGGTGTGGTAGCCGAATTGGCTGCCCTCCCAAAACTCGGGCCGTCGTTTACTGACGGCCACCTTTGTCCGTTCCTTTTCTCCTCTTCGAAGGTAGAAACCAATCTACCTAGCGGGACCGGTCGCCATCGCGCTGCGAACCGGAGTCAGTCAAAAGGCCTCGGCATCGATCTCTATCATCAACCGGCAACTCGACATTATGGCCTTTATTAACGACGAGCTCCGCGGCAGCAAGTAGCGCATATAAAATCGCGCCGTCGCGATTTTTGTTCGGTAGAACGACTCCTCACGTGCTTTCACTAACGCGGCCAACGAAACCTCGACCATCTCCGACCACATGCGCGCGAGTGCAACCAGGGCGAAGAGATGGAGATAATCACTAGCTGCCGCGGCAACATTTTGCGGGTTTGTCAAACTCTGATTGACGATCCATGAGGTCATTCGTCGAAGGTCTGAATAAGCTTTCGCAAGGGGCTGCGTAAATTCTTGCATATCAGCATTATTTTTATGCCGGTCAACAAATCAATCGATCGTATCTAAAAAAATCCGCGTACCGCCCTTCCAGATTTCGTCGCAAGCTTGCCAACGAGATCGATGGCCTGAATGCCATTAGTTCCTTCGTACAACGGGCCAATTCGGGCGTCGCGGACAAGCTGCTCCATTCCGTGTCCGCGGATGTAGCCCTCTTCCGGTTTGACGGATGACCCAAAGCCGGGCTGCAAAATCCTGCGCCGCACGCATTGGACCAGAGCGTCGCGCGCAGGGCACGACGTTTATCCCCCTGCAAGAAACGCGGCAATCACCTCGTAACACTTCCCGGTCGGCATGACAGCGCCACTTTCCCACTTGGCAAGCGTGTGTTCGTTCACCATAAGAATCCTCGCTGTGCGCTTGCACGAGAGACCGAGGGCTCGCCGTCGTGCTTTGATACGGTCACCTAGCGACAACGGAGCCGGGATCGGGTCATAGCCCAAGAAAGCGGTGATCCCGGGCCAGTGCCTCATCAATGGGGTGAATCGATCGGCTTCCCACGCCATGTACGTCTTGGGACCGACGCCGATCATCCTAGCCACGTCCTTCTGAAGGCACCTGAGGCTCATCCTGCGCTTCTTTAGGTGCTCCCCGAGCGTTCGGGGTGCCTGTCGGTACGAAAGTGGCCTCTCGCCTCGCAGAACGAGCGGAAGGCACGTCAAAAAGGCGCCGTATTTCCTTAAATGCGGCGCCGAGATCGGCGGCGAAGGCGCGTTGTGCGCCGCGTGCTGGCGCGAGATTTCCTTCCTTCAGCCGCCATGCTGCGCGCGGTGCGGGCTGCCCTTCGAAGTCGATTTGGGCGCGGACGCGATTTGCGGCGCCTGTGCGCGCGACGCGCCGGTGTACCGGCACACGCGCGCCGCCTTGCGTTACGACGATGCCAGTCGCACGTTGGTGCTCGCGTTCAAGCATGGCGACAAGCTGCAACTCGCGCCGGCATTGGGCCGCTTCATGCGACACGCCGGCGCCGAGTTGATCGCCGCCTGCGACGTGATCGTGCCGGTGCCGTTGCATTGGACGCGGCTCTTCGCGCGCCGATACAACCAGGCCGCGGTGCTTGCGCATGCGCTGGCCGTCGACGGCGGACCGCCGGTCGAAGCCGATCTGCTGCAGCGCCGCCGCGCTACGCCGTCGCAAGGTCGCAGTGGCCGCGCCGAGCGCCGACGAAACGTGCGCGGCGCCTTCGCGCTGAAGCGCGGCCGCAGCGTCGGCGGCCGCCGGGTCCTGCTGGTCGACGATGTCCTGACCACCGGCGCCACCGTGACGGAATGTGCGCGCATACTGCTCGATTCGGGCGCCACGGCAGTCGACGTGCTGACTCTGGCGCGAACGGTGCGATCCGATCTGAGTTGATTTAATCATGACGCCGACCAGATAATCAGCCGTGGTCAAGGTCGAACTCTACACAACGATGTTCTGTCCTTATTGCGCGCGGGCCCGCAACCTGCTGCAAAAGAAGGGCGTGTCGTTCAGCGACATCGACGTGATGACCGACGATGAGAGGCGCCAGGAGATGATCGCGCGTGCCGGGGGCCGATACACCGTGCCGCAGATTTTCATCGACGGCCAGCACATCGGCGGCTCCGACGAACTCGCCGCCCTCGACCGGGAAGGCAAGCTCGACCCGCTGCTGGGACTCGCCGGATGAGCAAGACCTTCACTGCGGCCTGCATCCAGATGACGTCGGGGCCGGCGATCGAGACGAACGTTGCGGCGGCCTCGGATCTGGTTCGACGCGCGCGCGAGCGCGGCGCCGATCTGATCATGACGCCCGAGGTCAGTGACATGATCGAGCCCAAACGCGCGCTGGCCCTCGACAAGGCGCGGCCCGAGGGCGAGCACGCCATGGTGGCTGCGTTCCGCGAGCTCGCACGCGAGACCAGTGCCTGGCTGCTGCTCGGTTCGGTCGTGGTGCGCGACAAGAACGCCGAGCGGCTGTCCAATCGGTCGTTCCTGATCTCGCCACAGGGCGAGATCGCGGCGCGCTACGACAAGATTCACATGTTCGACGTCGATCTGCCGGCCGGCGAGCGGCACCGTGAGTCGCAAGCTTACAAGCCGGGGGAAAAGGCCGTGGTCGCGCAGCTGCCGTGGGGCCGCCTCGGCATGTCGGTGTGCTACGATTTGCGCTTTCCGCATCTTTATCGCGCTCTCGCCAAGGCGGGCGCCGATTTTCTCGCTGTGCCGTCGGCCTTCACCGTGCCGACCGGCCGCGCGCATTGGCACGTTCTGCTGCGCGCTCGCGCCATCGAGAACGGCTGCTTCGTGTTTGCGCCCGCGCAATGGGGCGAGCACGGGGGCGGACGCCGCACGTTCGGCCACGCCCTGATTGTCGCACCGTGGGGCGAGATCGTGGCCGAAGCCGAGGATGGTATCGGTGTCATCACTGCCGCAATCGACCTCGGAAAGGTGGCCGAGGCGCGGCGCGCCATACCATCGCTGACCCACGATCGCCTGTTCGCGGCACCCAATCGCGCGGCGATCGCCGCCGCCGATTAGACCGCCGGAACGGCGTGGCCGCGCGACTCAACCTTCGCGCGTCACCGTGGTGTCGGTCGTCATCCCGAGAACCTCGTAGACCGGGCACCAGCCTCCGATCGCCGTCAAGATCGGAATAATGCCGATCAACGCCAGCCAGCGCTCGTTGGCGAACCAGATCCAGATGCCGGCGATGATCGCCAAGCCGATGAGGATGCGGATCAGCCGGTCGTGCCAGCCGACGTTGAGCTTGAGTTTGCGCGCCATGGCGACCTCCAACGTCAGTCGAGAGCGATTATATCGCCTTTTGCGGCCGCCAGATGCTGGATTGCCGCCGGCCGCGGCTGGCGCACGATTCCCTGCTCGAATGCGATGATGGTCAGATGCGGCGCGAACGCCGCGACCAGCTCGTTCGGCCGCAGCAGGAAATCAGGATTGCTCGGCTTGCCGAAACGCTCGTTGCCGACCATGAAGGTCTCGTAGATCAGCCGGCCGCCAGGCGCCAGAGCCGCGACCAAGTCGGGAAAGGCGGGGCGATACAGGTAGTTGGTGACCACAACGCCGTCATAGTCGTCGCCCAGTCGCCAGGGTTCGCCATTCTCGAGGTCGAGCGCCACGATCCGGCAACCGGGGTCGCCGCCAAAGGTGGCCTCGAGTGCCGCGGTATCGCGGTCGGCCGCGACCACGGTATACCCGCGTTCGAGGAGCAGCCGCGTATGCCGGCCGCCGCCCGCGGCGAGATCGAGCACTCGCCCGCCGGTGCGAATCGAGTCAACATGACGCGCGACCCAGGCCGAAGGTGGTGGATCGAAGGCGGTCGGCGGCCGCATTAGCGCTTGACCCCGGCGGTGGCTAAAACCATCTTTGGGCAGAACCTCGTAGCCGATCAAAGGGTTAAAGCCCCACCATGATCCTGTTCAAGCTCAAATGTCACGCCGGTCACGAGTTCGAAGGCTGGTTCCGCGACAGCGCCGCGTTCAGCCGCCAGAACGCGCGCGACCAGGTCGCCTGTCCCGAATGCGGCAGCAGCGACATCGACAAGGCGCCCATGGCGCCGCGACCGCTGCGCACGACGGCGGCCACACAGACCGAACGGCCACCCTCCCCTGAAGAGGTGCGGCGCGCCCTGCAGTTGCTGCGCCGCCAGGTCGAAACGCATTGCGAAAACGTCGGCAGCCGGTTCGCCACCGAGGCCCGCGCCATCCACAATGGCACGGCCACGGCACGTGGGATCTATGGTGACGCGACGTCCGCGGAATCGCGCGCGCTCGCTGACGACGGCATCGAGTTCCAGACCATTCCCTGGCCCGCACCGAGCGACGCCTGAGCGCGCTCGGCGCGCATCACCCATGGCCAAGTTCCGGACGCTCGACGATTTCGATCCCCAGGGCAAGCGCGTGCTGTTGCGCGCCGACCTCAACGTCCCTATCGCCAACGGCAAGGTGGCGGATGCGACCCGCATCGATCGCCTCGCGCCCACCATCGACGAACTCGCCAGACGCGGCGCACGCGTGATTGTCATGTCGCATTTCGGCCGGCCGAAGGACCGCGAGCCCGATCTGTCGCTGCGGCCGACCGTGCCCGCGCTCGCGGCCGCGCTGGGCGGCCGCCGCGTCGTCTTTGCCGAGGACTGCATAGGCGCACCCGCCGAGAAGGCCGTCCACGGGCTGCGCGACGGCGAAATTGCGGTGCTCGAGAATCTTCGCTTCCACAAAGGCGAAGAACAGAACGATCCCGCATTCGCTAGAGCGCTGGCGTCGCTCGGCGACGTCTACGTCGACGACGCGTTCTCGGTAGCACACCGCGCTCACGCGTCGACGGATGCGGTCGCACACTTATTGCCAGCCTATGCTGGCCGCCTGATGCAGGCCGAATTGATCGCGCTCGACCGCGCGCTCGACAATCCGACGCGGCCAGTTGCGGCCATCGTCGGCGGCGCAAAGGTGGCGACCAAGCTCGACCTGCTCGCCAATCTCGTCACCAAGGTCCAGTTCCTGATTATCGGTGGCGCCATGGCCAACACCCTGCTGCTCGCCGAAGGCCGGTCGGTCGGCAAATCGCTCGTCGAGCGCGACATGATCGAAACGGCACGCGGCCTCGGCGCTAAAGCCAAAGCTGCCGGCTGCGAGCTGCTGCTGCCGGTCGACGCCGTCGTCGCCGGCGAGCTCAAGACCGGCGTGCCGACCGAGATCGTTGCGGTCGACCGCGTGCCGGCCAATGCGATGATCCTCGACATCGGACCGCGGAGCGTGGTGCTGATCGGCGAGCGGCTGGCGAGTTGCCGGACACTGGTGTGGAACGGTCCGGTGGGCGCCTTCGAAACCAAGCCTTTCGACAAGGCAACCCTGGCGATCGCCAAGCAGGTGGCTGCGCTGACCCGGGCGCATCGCCTCGTCAGCATCGCCGGCGGCGGCGACACGGTGGCGGCGCTCCATGAGGCTGGAGTCGTCGACGATCTGACCTATGTGTCGACGGCGGGTGGTGCGTTTCTCGAATGGCTCGAAGGCAAGACGCTGCCCGGCCTCAAGGCGCTCGAAACGGCCGAGCGCTAGACCTCGAACTCCGCCACGACCATCGGTTCGTCCTTGGCCGCGGTCGACCATTCCCGATAAGGCGGATGAGCCTCGATTGCGTCGCAATAGGCTGCCGTGTCGGGGTCGATCGGCACCGCATAGCTCCGCAGTCGGCTGACCACCGGCGCATACATCGCATCGGCGATGCCGAAGACACCGAACAGGAAAGCGCCTCCAGCACCGAAACGATTGCGGCAATCGCGCCATATAGCCGCGATGCGGCCGATGTCGGCCCGCACCTCGTCGGTCAGCGGCCGCGGCGCGACGGCGCGGCGCATGTTCATCGGCAGATGGCGGCGGAGATTGACGAAGCCCGAATGCATCTCGGCGCTGATCGAGCGGGCGCAAGCGCGCGCCACCGCCGTCGCGGGCCACAATCCCGCCTTGGGAAACGCCTCGTTCAGATACTCGCCGATCGCCAGCGAGTCCCAGACGGCGACGTCGCCGTGCTGCAACGCCGGCACCTTGCCGGACGGCGAATGACGCAGAATCTCGGCCTTGCTGCCCGGCGCGTAAAGTGGAATGACAGCCGACTCGAAGGCGGCGCCCGTCTGCTTGAGCATCAGCCAGGCGCGCAGCGACCACGACGAGTAGTTCCGGTTGCCGATATGGATGGTGATGTCCGCCATCGGGTATCCTCGCGCCGTCATCGTGGAGGCCGGCGGCGCACAACGCAACCCCGGCCGCGTTCGTGAACGGAGAAGAATGGTGAGCGACGAATCGGCGCTATCCGCGCTGGTCGAGGGCGAAGGCGGCGCGGTGCCGCTGACCGTGGTCGCGCGCGACACGCTGATCGCGACGGTCGGCACACTCGGCACAATGGCGGCGCGCTGGGTCGAGGCGACGCGGTTCACCGCTGAGCCTGGCACGCATTTGCTGGTGCCCGATGGCGACGGCAAGCCGCTGCGCGTGCTGGTAGCGGTCGGCGGCCAGGACCCGATCTGGGACCTGGCGGGCCTGCCTGAAAATCTGCCGGAGGGCGTCTATGCGCTCGATGCCGCGAGCGACGATACGCGCGCGACGCGCCACGCCCTCGGCTGGGCGCTCGGCGCCTACGCCTTCACCCGCTATCGCGCTCGCAAGCGGCCACCGGCGCGCCTCGTCTGGCCGCGCCAGGCGGACCGTCCGCTGGTCGCCCGCCTGGCGCGCGCCCAGTGCCTGGCCCGCGACTTGATCAACACGCCCGCCGAGGCGATGGGGCCGGCCGAGCTGCAACAGGCCGTCGAGGCCGTCGCCGCGCGGCACGACGCGCGCTGCACGACCATCGTCGGTGACGATCTGCTTGCCGCGAATTACCCGACGATCCATGCGGTCGGCCGCGCCAGCACGCGACCGCCGCGGCTCATCGACTTGACCTGGGGCGCCGCCGGCGCACCAAAGCTGACCCTGGTCGGCAAAGGTGTTTGCTTCGACAGCGGCGGCCTCGACCTCAAGACCGCTTCCGGCATGCGCCTGATGAAGAAGGATATGGCCGGCGCCGCGACGCTACTGGCGCTGGCCGACGCGATCATGGATGCCGGCCTCGGCATCCGACTGCGCCTTCTCGTGCCGGCAGTCGACAACGCCGTCAGCGGCGGTGCGCTGCGGCCGGGCGACATCGTGCGCACGCGCCAGGGTCTCACCGTCGAGATCGGCAATACCGACGCGGAGGGCCGCCTGATCCTGTGCGACGCGCTCGCCGAGGCCGCGAGCGAGCGGCCGGATTTCATCGTCGATATCGCCACGCTCACCGGCGCGGCGCGTGTTGCGCTCGGCCCCGACCTGCCGGCGCTGTTCCTGCGCGACGATGGCCTCGCCGCCCAGCTGCTGGCGGTCGGCACGCGCGAAAGCGATCCGCTATGGCGGTTGCCGCTCTGGCAACCCTATCGCGACATGCTCAAGACGCCGATCGCCGACATCAACAATGCCAGCGAGGAACCATTCGCCGGTGCGATCACCGCCGCGCTCTTTCTCGCCGATTTCGTGCCGCCCGAGATTCCCTGGGCACATCTCGACAGCTATGCCTGGAACCGGAAGACGCGACCCGGCCGGCCCGAGGGCGGCGAGGCACCGGCGTTGCGGGCGCTCTACGCCTTCGCAACGGAGCGTTACGGCCGGCCATGAAGCTCAAGCGCGATACGGCCAAGAAGCGCGCCGCCGAACCGCCGGCGGTGCGGCTCGGTCTCAAGCCGCCCGGTGGCGGCCGCATCAAGTGGATCACGGACGGATTCGCCTGGGACCTGTTCGTGCTGTCGCCGCTGCTGGGCCTGCCGCTGTTCTGGCGCAAGCTGCACGCCTGGGGCGCGGCGATGCTTGGCCTGTGGCTGCTGTCGATCGCCCTCGGCACGGCGCCCGACGGCCAGCCGAAATGGATCGCCGGCATGGCGCTCGCCGCCGCGTTCTTCCTGCTCGACCTGTTCCTCGGCTGGCGCGGCAATCGCCTGACGGCGCGTGCTTATCTGCGCCATGGCTGGACCGTCGATCATCCGGACTATGCGGCGACGCGCAAGCTGATGGCACGATGGAAGCTCGAGACCTGAACGCTACGCGCCGCCGGCACCCTCGACAGTCTCGAGCTCGAACGCCGCAGCCATGAGCGCGCGTGTATAGGGCTCGCGCGGGGCGCCAAAAATCTGGCGTGCGGACCCCTGCTCCACCGCCTTGCCGTCCTTCATCACCAGGACGGCGTGCGCCAGCGCCTTCACCACGCGCAAATCGTGGCTGATGAACAGGTAGGCGATGTCGTAGCGCCGCTGCAGATCGCGCAACAGGTCGACCATCTGCGCCTGCAACGACATGTCGAGCGCCGAGGTCGGCTCATCAAGCACGATCAGCCGCGGTCGCAGGGCCAAGATACGGGCGAAAGCCAGGCGCTGCCGCATGCCGCCCGAGAATTCGTGCGGATAGCGGTCGATGGCGTCGCGTGGCAGGGCGACGGCGTCGAGCGCCTCCTCGACCAGCCGCCGCCGGCCGACCGCGTCGCCGCCGAGATCGTGCACCTTGAGACCTTCCTCGACGATCTGGCCGATGGTGAGGCGCGGCGACAGGCTCGAATACGGATCCTGGAAGACGATCTGCAGCTCGCGCCGCAGCGGCCGCATCGCGCGGCCCGACAGCAGATCGAGGCGCTTGCCGTCGTAGGCGATGATGCCGCGGCTTTCGATCAGCCGCAGCAACGCCAAGCCGAGCGTCGTCTTGCCCGAGCCCGATTCGCCGACGACGCCGAGCGTCTCGCCCGCGCGCACCGCCAGGTCGATGCCGTCGACCGCCTTGACGAAGCCGATGGTGCGGCGGAACACGCCGGCTTTGATCGGAAACCACACTTTGAGGTCCTTGCCCTCGAGCAGTGACGGCGCGTCGGTCGCCGGCACCACCGGCGCGCCCTTGGGCTGCGCGTCGAGCAGGTGCCGCGTATAGGGATGGCGTGGTCGGTCGAAGACGTCACGCGCGGCACCGGTTTCGACGATTTCGCCCTGAGTCATGACGCAGACCCGGTCCGCCATCTTGCGCACGACGCCAAGATCGTGGGTGATCAGCAGCAGCGCCATGCCGAAGCGCGCTTGCAAGTCTTTGAGCAACTTGAGGATCTGTGCCTGCACGGTGACGTCGAGCGCGGTCGTCGGCTCGTCGGCGATCAGCAGGTCGGGCTCGTTTGCCAGCGCCATCGCGATCATCACGCGCTGACGCTGACCGCCCGACAGCTGATGCGGATAGGATTGGAGGCGGCTCTCGGCGTCAGGCAGGCCAACCAGCTGGAGCAGCTCGACCGTACGGGTGCGCGCCACCGCGCCGCTCATCCGCTTGTGCAGCCAGAGCGTCTCGCCGATCTGCTTTGCTACGATGTGCAGCGGATTGAGCGAGGTCATCGGCTCCTGGAAGACCATGGCGATGCGGCCGCCACGGATCCGACGGAGCTCGGACTCGGACGCACCCACCAGCTCGGCGCCGTCGAAGCGGATGCTGCTGTCCGGCGCGTAACGGGCGGGCGGCGCGGCCAGGAGCTGGAGAATCGACAGGGCGGTCACGGTCTTGCCTGAGCCCGATTCGCCGACCAGCGCCAGCGTCTCGCCTTTGTCGAGCGTGAACGACACGCCCTTCACCGCCGCGAGGTCGCGATCGGGGAGCGCGAAGTTGACGCCGAGCCGGCTCACCTTGAGCAGGGCCATCAGGCACCTTTCCGCGGATCGAAGGCGTCGCGCACCGCCTCGCCGATGAAGATCAGCAGGCTCAGCATGACGGCCAGGACGAAGAACGCCGTCAGGCCGAGCCACGGCGCCTGGAGATTGGCCTTGCCCTCGGCCAGCAGCTCGCCGAGCGACGGCGAACCGGGCGGCAGGCCAAATCCCAGGAAATCGAGCGAGGTCAGGGTCGTGATCGAACCGTTGAGGATGAACGGCAGGAAGGTCAGCGTCGCCACCATGGCGTTCGGCAGCACGTGGCGCCAGATGATCACCGGATCGGATACGCCGAGCGCGCGCGCCGCGCGCACATAATCGAAATTGCGCGCCCGCAGGAATTCGGCGCGCACGAGATCGACCAGCGACATCCACGAGAACAGCAACATGATGCCCAGAAGCCACCAGAAATTCGGCTGCACGATGCTTGACAGAATGATGAGCAGATAGAGCACCGGTAGGCCCGACCAGATCTCGAGGAAGCGCTGGAACGAGATATCGATGAGACCACCGTAATAGCCCTGGATGGCTCCGGCGGTGACGCCGATGATTGAGCTCGAGACGGTGAGAGCAAGTCCGAACAGTACCGAGATCCGGAAGCCGTAGATCAGGCGCGCCAGTACATCGCGACCCTGATCGTCGGTGCCGAGCCAATCCTGCGCCGAAGGCGGCGAGGGCGTCGGCTGGCTGAGATTGAAGTTAATGGTGTTGTAGCTGAACGGAATCGGCGGCCATAGCATCCAGCCGTGTGCATCGATCCGTGCCGCCACCGTCTGGTCGCGATAGTCAGCGAGGATCGACAAATCGCCACCGAAATCCTGCTCCGTGTAGTTGACCAGCACGGGAAAGTACCACTGCCCCTCATATGCGACGACCAGCGGCCGGTCGTTGGCGATGAAGTCGGCGAGCAGGCTGATGCCGAACAGGGCAAGGAATATCCACAATGACCAGAAGCCCCGACGGTTAGCGGCGAAGCGCCTGAGGCGATGGTGCGTAACGATGCTGATCGGCAC
Source organism: Alphaproteobacteria bacterium (assembly GCA_028871455.1). Classification (GTDB taxonomy): domain Bacteria; phylum Pseudomonadota; class Alphaproteobacteria; order ATCC43930; family CGMCC-115725; genus REEB95. The sequence continues at coordinate 238,696 of JAGWNF010000002.1, read as the reverse complement.
GCCCAGCAGACGTCGGCGACCGAGCGGTTGCGGAATGACGGCAGGAGCGCTCACCGGCCACGCGTCCCAAAATCGATTCGCGGATCGACCCACATGTAGGTGAGATCGCTGATCAGCTTCATCACCAAGCCGATCAACGTGTAGATGTAGAGCGTCGCGAACATCACCGGATAGTCGCGACCGATCGCGGCCTGGTAGCCGAGATAACCGAGACCGTCGAGCGAGAAGATCACCTCGACCAGGAGCGCGCCGGTGAACAGGATGCCCACGAAGGTCGCCGGGAATCCGGCGATCACGAGCAGCATGGCGTTGCGGAAGACGTGACCGTAAAGCACGCGGTGCTCGGTCAGTCCCTTGGCGCGGGCGGTCATGACGTATTGCTTGTTGATCTCCTCGAGGAACGAATTCTTGGTCAACATCGTCAGGCTGGCAAAACCGCTGATCACCAGCGCCGTCACCGGCAGCGCGATGTGCCAGAGGTAGTCGAGAATACGGTGTAGCCAATCGAGACTTGTCCAATTGTCCGAAACCAGTCCGCGCAACGGAAAGACCTGGAGATAGCTGCCGCCGGCGAACACGACGATCAGCAGCACCGCGAAGAGGAACGACGGAATGGCATAACCGACGATGATGACGCCGCTGGTCCAAACATCGAAACGGCTGCCGTCCCGCACCGCCTTGCGAATACCGAGCGGAATCGACACCAGATAGACGATCAGGGTCGTCCACAAGCCGAGTGAAATCGACACCGGCAGCTTTTGGGCGATGAGCTTGATGACTGGCTGGTCCTGGTAAAAGCTGACGCCGAAATTGAACGTCAGGTAGTTCTTCATCATCAGCAGGAATCGTTCGCCTGGCGGCTTGTCGAAACCGTAGAGCTTGTTCAGCTGAGCGATGAATTGCGGATCGAGCCCGCGTGCGCCGCGCGTCTCATTCGCAGCCTGCGTCGTCGAGGTTGCGCTGAGGCCGAGTTCGCCGCCACCGCCGGTAACGCGCGACAGAGTGGCGCCGCCCCTGCCCTTGAGTTGCGCGATGAGCTGATCGACCGGACCGCCGGGGGCGGCCTGCACGATAATGAAATTGACGAGAATGATCGCGAACAGGGTCGGAACGATCAGCAGGATGCGCCGCAGCGCGTAGGCAAACACGGACTCCTCTACTTCCGCTGTGCGGCGAGCGCATCGGCGCGCGCCTTGTCGTACCACCACGCGTTGAGCGCCAAGGCGTAGGGTGGATTGATACTCGGCCGCCCGAACTTGTCCCAATAAGCCACCCGGAAATACGGCAGGTACCAGTTGGGAACGACGTAATAGCCCCCAAGCAGGACCCGATCGAGTGCATGCGTGCGGGTGACGAGACTCTGCCGATTCGGCGCGTCGATGACGAGATTCACCAGGTCATCCACCGCTTTCGACTTTATGCCGAGCAGATTGCCGCCGCCAATCTGATCGGCGGAAGCCGAGGTCCAGTAATCCCGCTGTTCGTTACCCGGCGAAGGCCCCTCCGGGAACAGCACGACCGTCATATCGAAGTCGAAATTGTTCATACGGTTCTGGTATTGGGCAGGATCGACCGTGCGCACATTGCAGACAATGCCGATGCGCGCGAGATTCCGTGCGAACGGCAGCACCACGCGCTCGAACTCCGGCTGGTCGAGTAGGAATTCGAACCGGAACGGCTGGCCCTGCGCGTTGACCATGCGCCCGTTCTTCACCGTCCAGCCGGCTTCGGCCAAGAGCTTGAGCGCCGCGTGCAGATTGGCCCGGATATCGCCTGTGCCGTCTGTCGTCGGCGCCTTGAACACGCGGGTGAAGACCGAATCGGGTATCTCGCCACGATACTTGTCGAGAATCTTCAGCTCGTCCGGACCCGGCGGGCCGGACGACGCGAGATCGGAATTGGCGAAATAGCTCTCAGTGCGCTTATAGGCGCCGTAAAACAGCGTTTTGTTGGTCCACTCGAAGTTGAACAGATAACCGAGCGCTTCGCGTGCGCGCCGATCCTGGAACAGTTTCCGGCGCAGATTGAAGCCGAAGGCCTGCATGCCTTGCGGCACCTTGTTCGGAATCTCGGCTTTCTTGATCCAGCCGGCGCTCAGCGCCGGGCCGTTGTAGCCGATGGCCCAGTTCTTGGCGACGTTCTCAATCCGAATGTCGTAGGCGCCGGCCTTGAACGCCTCGAGCGCGACTGATTGATCGCGATAGTAGTCGTAGCGAATCTTATCGAAATTATAGCGACCGACATTTACCGGCAAATTTTTAGCCCAGTAGTCGGCGACGCGCCGATAAACGACGTAGCGGCCGGCCCCGAACGCGACAATCTTGTACGGTCCGCTGCCAAGCGGAACCGTGAGCGTGGTTTTGCCGAAGTCATGCGTCGACCAGTAAGCCTTCGACAATACCGGTAGATCGCCGACGATCGACGGCAGCTCGCGATTCGTGCCGGCGCGGAAGATGAACTTCACGCGGTGCGAATCGAGCGCCTCGGCTTTGATCACGTCGGTGTAATAGAGCCGATAATACGGGTTGCCCTTCGATTTGAGGGTATCGAACGTCCACACCACGTCGGCGGCGGTGATCGGCGTGCCGTCCCAGAACTTGGCCTGCGGCCGCAGATTGAAGATGACCGATCGCTTATCAGGCGCAACGTCGACACTCTCCGCCACCAGCCCATACGACGACGCAGGCTCGTCGTCCGAATGTGCCATCAGGGTATCGAACATCAGCCCGACTCCCTGCGCGGCCACGCCCTTGAGGATGAACGGGTTGAAAGAATCGAAAGTCCCGATGGCCGCGTATTTGATCGATCCGCCCTTGGGCGCGTTCGGGTTGACGTAATCGAAATGCTTGAAATCCGGCGGATATTTGAGCTCGCCATAGAGCGACAACCCATAGCTCGATTGGGCGAGCGCCGGCGCCGCAGCGCACAGCAGCGCGACAGCCAGCGCCGAGATGAACGCGATGACGCGGTTCATGCGGCGCTACTTTAGTCGGCGATCCACGCGGCCGGAATCGTTATTTGCCCACCAAGGCGGCGCGTGCCGCGGCGGCAAGCGCCGGATCGCCAGCCGCCACGACGCGGCCATCCGAGTGCAGCGACAGCGCGTCGCCGGCCCAGTCGCTCATTTCGCCGCCGGCGCCTTCGACCACCGGCGCCAGCGCACAAAAGTCGTAGGGTTTGAGGCCCGCCTCGACCACCAGATCGATGAAGCCAGCAGCGAGCAGCGCATAGGCGTAGCAATCGGCGCCATAACGCGCGAGCTTTACCGCCTTGCGGACGCGCGCGAAGGCATCCGCATCGGCGCCGGCGAACATGTCCGGCGCCGTCGCGTAGAGCGTCGCGTCGGCGAGCGCAGAGCAGGCGCGTGTCGCCGCCGGTTTGCCATTGAGCGTGGTCTTGCGGCCCTCGGCGCCCGACCAGCGCTCGCGCAGGATCGGCTGATCGATCACGCCGAGAACCGGCACGCCCTTGAATGTCAGCGCGATCAGCACGCCGAAAAGCGGCACGCCGGAGATGAACGACTTAGTACCGTCGATCGGATCGATGACCCAGACGTAGTCGGCCTCGGGCCGCGTGCGGCCGTGCTCCTCACCGAGCACGCCGTGGTCGGGGAATCGCGCCTCGATCAACGCACGCATCTCCGCTTCGGCCTCGCGGTCGGCAACGGTGACCGGCGTGTTGTCGTGCTTGCTCTCGACGAGGAGGTCGCTGCGGAAATAACGACGGAGGATCGCGCCCGCCTTGTCGGCGAGTGCACCGGCAAGGGCCAGATGTGCGGCCGTGACCTTCTCCGTCATGACGTCCCTATTCTAGGGCGTCGGCGACGAGTTGCCAGCGGCGCCGGTGGCTACTTGCCGGGCGCCTTGGGTAGGGGCACCGGATGATCACTCAAGGTGTCGAGATAGGCGATGAGGTCTGCGCGATCCTTCGCCTTGGGAAAGCCGGCGAAGGTCATTTTCGTACCGTGTGCAAAGTCCTGCGGATTGGCGAGCCAAGCATCCAGATTAGCGAAGGTCCAGGTCTGGCCCTTGCCCTTGGCCTTGAGCGCGTCGGAGAAGTCATAACCGTTACGACTCTCGGCGATCGGCGAACCGACGACACCGTAGAGATTGGGACCAATGCGGTTCGGACCGCCCTTGTCGAAGGTGTGGCAGGTCGTGCAGATGATCGCGTGGGTCTTGCCGTCCGCGACGTTCGCCGTCGCCAACAGAGCATCAAGCGACGCCGCTGCGGGTGCGGCTTTGGGTGCCGCTGCCGCGGCCTTGGGTGCGGCCGCCTGGGCTGGCACCTTCGTCGGCAGCGGCTGCGGATGGTCGCTCAAAGAATTGAGATAGGCGATGACGTCGGCGCGATCCTTGGCCTTCGAATCGCCGGCAAAGGTCATCTTGGTGCCGCTGGCGAAGTGCTGCGGATTGGCCAGCCACGCGTTCAGATTGTCGACCGTCCAAACTCCGCCGACTTCCTTGGCCTTGCTCTTGAGAGCGTCCGAGAACTCAAAGCCGCCGCGGCCTTCGGCGATCTTGCTGCCGACGATGCCGTAGAGATTGGGACCGATCTTGTTCGGACCGCCCTTGTCGAAGGTGTGGCAGGTCTGACAGACGGCGGTGTGGGCTTTGCCCGCCTCGATGCTGGCGCTGGCGAGCAGCGGCTCGATCGGTGCCGGTCCGGCCGGCGCGGCCTGCCCGCCGCTCGGCGCGGCCTCAGGCGCGATGGCGACCTCGTAGACGTTCTTCTTGAGTGGAATCGGTTCGACAAGCTTCGATGCGATGATGCCCGATACCATGGCGACAATCATCGCCACCAGTATCGCCCCCGCGATCTTGTTCATTTCGAAGGACATGCGAAATCCGATCCCCTCGTGCGCTGCCGGTCGGCCGGCAGCAAACTCAATTTTGCCCGCCAACTCAAACGAAATCTGACGGAAAAAGGCCGGTTGCAGGGTGCGGCTTCCATGCGGCATAACGCCGCAATTCCCATCGGTTCGGACTCGCTCCACGACAGAAAGCCACCGCACTGAACCCCGTCGTCCTCATTCCGGCGCGCCTCGCTTCGACTCGGCTGCCCGACAAACCTTTGGCCGCGATCGGCGACGCGCCGATGATCGTCCAAGTGTGGCGGCGCGCCAGCGAAGCGGCGATCGGCCCGGTGCTCGTCGCCGCCGCCGATGACGCGATCGTCGACGCCGTCACGCGCGCCGGCGGCCGCGCCGTAGCCACGCGGCCGGATCATCCGTCGGGATCCGACCGGATCTTCGAGGCGTTGCAGGCGATCGATCCACAGGGCGTGCACGATGTCGTCGTCAACGTGCAAGGCGATCTGCCGCTGATCGATCCGGCGGCGATCCGCACCGCGCTCGCGCCGCTGGCTGAGCCGGCTTGTGACATTGCGACCCTTGCCGCCGCGCTGGAGCCGGGCGAACTCGACAGCCGCAGCGTGGTCAAGCTGTGGGCTGATTTTCGCGGCCGGACAATCGCGCGCGCCCTCGCCTTCTCGCGTAGCGCGGCGCCACCGCCGGACGGCGGAGCGCCCTATCACCACATCGGCCTTTACGCCTATCGCCGCGCGGCGCTGGGGCGCTTCGTCACTTTGCCGCCGAGCGCCGGCGAGCGGCGCGAGAACCTCGAACAGCTCCGCGCGCTCGACGCCGGCATGCGCATCGACGCGGCGCTCGTTGACGCGGTGCCGTTCGGCGTCGATACTCCGGCCGACCTCGAACGCGCCCGCACGCTGATACGGACGCGGCCGGCCCCCGCCCGCCGATGACCACGACAAGACGAACCCCACGCCGCATCGCCTTTCAAGGCGCGCCCGGCGCCTATTCCGATCTTGCCTGCCGCCATGTCTTTCCCAGGATGGCGACGCTGGCCTGTCCGAATTTCGAGGATGTCATTGCCGCGGTGCGCAGCGGCCGCGCCGAACTCGCCATGCTGCCGATCGAGAATTCGGTCGCCGGCCGCGTCGCCGATATCCACCACCTGCTGCCGGAATCCGGATTGTTCATCGTCGGCGAGCATTTCGAGCGCGTGAAGCATCAACTCCTGGCCGCATCCGGTGCATCGCTAAAGACGATCAGGACTGTGCGCAGCCATGTGCACGCGCTCTCGCAGTGCCGCCGGCTTATCCGCCGGCTCGGCCTCAAGCCGGTGGTGAGCGCCGACACCGCAGGCGCCGCCGCCGAACTGGCGCGGAGCGGCGACACCAGCGTCGCCGTGATCGCATCCGAGCTCGCCGGCCGCATTTACAAGCTCAAGACGCTCAAACGCAATATCGAGGACGCCGGTCACAACACGACGCGGTTTCTGGTAATGGCGCGAAAGCCGAAAGTACCACCCAACAACGGCCGGCCGGTCGTGACCTCGTTCGTGTTCCGGGTGCGGAACGTGCCCGCCGCGCTCTACAAGGCACTCGGCGGCTTCGCCACCAACGGCATCAACATGACTAAGCTCGAGAGTTACATGGTGGGCGGCGAATTCGCTGCAACGCAATTCTATGCCGATATCGAAGGTCATCCGGAGTCGTGGCCGGTCCAGCTCGCGCTTGAGGAACTCAACTTCATCACCCGCGAGCTCAAGGTTCTCGGCACCTATCCGGCGCATCGGTTCCGGCTCAAGGCGGCGCGCCGATCCCGGAGGGACGTATGATCCTCGAAATCGCCTCGATCGATGTGAAAGCCAGCGTCGAAGCCAAGTTCGAGGCCGGCGTCAAAGACGTGCTACCGTTGTTCAAAGCGGCGAAAGGCTGCCAAGAACTCGCGCTCGCGCGCTCGATCGAGAATCCGCGCCGTTATCGCCTGATGATCCACTGGGCGACGCTTGAGAACCATACAGTCGATTTCCGCAGCTCGCCGGGTTTCTAGAAACGGCGCGCCTTGGTCGCCGATTATTTCGACGGCGGGCCGCAGGTCGAGCACGTGACGCAGGTGCTCAAGGGTTTTTAAGCCAGTCCTCAATCAGTCGGCGCGCCACCGAGTCACGCCGCGGTAGCCGGAATTCATCATCATCGGTGTGCGTGCGGATCCAGGCGCGCTCGTACCAGGCGGCGTGTTCGAGCTCGCTGCCGGCGAGTCGCAGCTCGGGGGTCACCGCCCGCGCGGTGAATCCCAGCATGAGCGACGAGGGAAATGGCCAGGGCTGCGACGAGTGATAGACGATGTCGGTCACCGCGATGCCGGTTTCCTCGCGCACCTCGCGCACCACGGCCTCTTCCAGGCTTTCACCCGGCTCGACGAAGCCGGCAAGCGTCGAGTGCATCCCGGCGGGCCAAGTCGGCTGGCGGCCCAAGAGGCAGCGCGAGCCATCGGTCACCAGCATGATCACCGCTGGATCGGTGCGCGGAAAATGAGTCGCGTTGCAGGCAACATCGGTGCAGCGCCGCATGTGGCCGGCGTCGGCCATGAGCGTCGGCGCGCCGCAGACGGCGCAATGGCGGTGCCGCTGATGCCAATAGACCATGCCGCGGGCATAGGCGAGCAGCGCCGACTCGTCGCGCGGCAGGAGCGGACCGACGCGGCGCAGATCGATGAATTCGCTCTCGGCCGGCGCCGGCAGCCTGGCCAGCGGCTCGTCGCGATGCGACAGATCGATGGCGAAATAGGCGTGGTCGCCGGCGAGGCCGAGCAGCACCACGTCGCCTTCGGGCACGAACTGGGCCCGCTCCAGCAGCACCGCGCGGGGCGCGAGCCCGTCGGCGCCAATCACCAGATTCTGCGCCTGCCACACCGGCACGAAGCGCGTGCCGGCATGCTCGAGCTGCGCCACCAGCCAAGCCGCGTCCTTGCGTCGATGCGTGGCGCGATCGAGGCCGCCGGCATAGACGTTGAGTTGATCGCGCATGCCGCTTCTCTCGCCGAGTCCGGCCGCCGCGAAAATCGCGCCGTCGTCGGCCTTGCGCGGTCGCGGGGATCGCCTGATATAGTGGCATGGGAGGCTGGCGGCGGACAGGCCCCTCGCCAACCCGGTCAGATCCGGAAGGAAGCAGCCGTAACGAGTTCCGGCCTGGGTCGGCGTTCAGTCTCCCACCGCGCTCCCACGGAGAGGCAAGTCACATGAGCGAGCCGGGCAGCGTCTATCGCGTGCTCGCGCGCAAATACCGTCCGACCACGTTCGCCGAGCTGATCGGCCAAGAAGCGATGGTCCGGACGCTCGCCAACGCGATCGCGGCCGGCCGCATTGCGCATGCCTTCATCCTCACCGGGGTTCGCGGCGTCGGCAAGACGACCACCGCGCGCATCATCGCCCGCGCGCTCAACTGCGTTGGCCCCGACGGCAAGGGCGGTCCGACGGTCGAGCCCTGCGGCCAGTGCGAGCATTGCCGCGCCATTTCCGAGGACCGCCACGTCGATGTGATGGAGATGGACGCTGCGTCGCGCACCGGCGTCGACGATATCCGCGAGTTGACCGACGGAGTGCGCTACAAGCCGGTCTCGGCGCGCTTCAAGATCTACATTATCGACGAAGTGCACATGCTGTCGAAGAACGCCTTCAACGCGCTACTGAAGACGCTCGAAGAGCCGCCACCCGACGTGAAATTCATCTTCGCCACCACCGAGATCCACAAGGTACCGGTGACGGTGCTATCGCGCTGCCAGCGGTTCAGCCTGCGCCGCGTGCCGGCCGACATCCTGGCCCAGCACTACGCCAAGATCGTCGCCGCGGAGAAGGTCGAGGCCGAGAGCGGCGCGATCGCGTTGATCGCACGCGCCGCCGACGGCTCGGTGCGCGACGGTCTGTCGATCCTCGACCAAGCGATCGCGCTTGGCGCCGGGAAGGTGACCGAGGCGGCAGTGCGCGAGATGCTCGGCGTCGCCGATCGCGGCTTGGTCTTCGACCTGCTCGAGACCGTGCTCAAGGGCGACGCCGCCGGCGCGGTCCAGCGCATGGACGACCTTTACCAGGGCGGCGCCGATCCGGCTCTCGCTCTGCAGGAGCTGCTCGATCTGAGCTACCACCTGACGCGGCTCAAGCTGGCGCCCGATTCGGCCGACGAATTCGAAGGCGATCGCGGCCGCGCCCTGCCGCTGGCGCAGAAGCTCGGCATGGCCGAGCTGGCGCGCGCCTGGCAGATGCTGCTCAAGGGTCTCGGCGAAGTGCAGACTGCGCCGTCGCCGATCCAGGCCGCCGAGATGGTGCTGATCCGGCTCGCCTACGTCGCCGATCTGCCGGCGCCCGCCGATCTGGTCAAGGCGCTGGAAGGCGCCGGCAACGGCGCCCCGGCGTCGGGCAACGGATCAACCTCGACGCCGCGAGTCGGCCCGGCGCCGCGCATGGCCGTCGAGACTGGCGCCACCGCTGCGACGCGCTTGCAGCCGCGCGAGCTCCCGGCGACGGAGCCGCTGCCGGCCGGGCCCCAGAGCTTCCTCGAAGTGGTGCAACTCTTCGAGCAGAAGCGCGAGCCGCTGCTGCGCAGCCATCTTTACAGCAACGTCCATCTGGTGGCTTTCGAGGTCGGCCGAATCGAGCTACGGCCGAGCGAGGCGGCGCCGCGCGACCTGACCAACCGCCTGGGCCAACTGCTGACCGAATGGACCGGCCGGCGCTGGGTCGTCAGCGTGTCTGGCGAGCCCGGCGAACCGACCCTGCGAGAGCAGGACGCGGCCCGCGCCGCCGGCCTCAAGAGCGAGGCCGCGAATCATCCGCTGGTGCGCGCCGTGCTCGAGGCCTTTCCCGGCGCCAAGATCGAGGCGGTGCGCGAGAAGGCGGTCGAGACCACGGTGACGGCACCCGCCGACGGCGAAGACGACGCGGTGATCACCGATGACGCGATCGAGGGAGACGATTTCCTGTGAACAATCTAGGCCAGATGCTCAAGCAGGCGCAGCAAATGCAGGCGCGCATGCAGGAGATGCAGGAACGTCTCGCTGCAATCGAGGTCACCGGCGTTTCGGGCGGCGGCATGGTCGCGGTCACGCTCAGCGGCAAGGGCGACGTGAAGAAGGTCAAGCTCGACAAGTCGATCGTCGATCCGAACGAGATCGAGGTGCTCGAGGACCTGATCGTCGCCGCGTTCAACGACGCCAAGTCGCGGGTCGAGCGCCACATCGCCGAGGAAACCGAGAAGCTCACCGGCGGCCTCAAGTTGCCGCCGGGTCTGAAGCTGCCCTTCTGATCGTCATTGCGAGCGCCGCAAGGCGCGAAGCAATCCAGGCTGGATCGCCACGGCCGCTGCGCGGCCTCGCGATGACGGACTCGGCTAAAAGCTGGTAGCTTCCTGTCATGCTCGAGCTCGACCGTTTGATCCAGCTTTTGTCCAAGCTTCCCGGTCTGGGCCCGCGCTCGGCGCGCCGCGCGGCGCTGTTCCTGCTCAAGCGACGCGAGAGCCTGATGGAACCGCTGGCGGCGGCCCTGACCGAGACCGCAGCCAAGGTGCGGCCGTGCTCGCTCTGCGGCAATCTTGATACCGCAGATCCCTGCGCGCTGTGCCACGATGCGCGCCGCGACCAGACGCTCATTTGCGTCGTCGAGGACGTGGCGGACCTCTGGGCGATCGAGCGTTCGGCCGCCTATCGTGGCCTCTATCACGTGCTCGGCGGCACGCTCTCGGCGCTCGACGGCGTCGGACCCGAGGATTTGCGCATCGAGCCGCTGGTGAAACGCGTCGCCGGCGGCAAGGTGCGCGAAATCATCTTGGCGATGAACGCGACGGTCGAAGGCCAGACCACCGCGCATTACGTGATGGACCGGCTGGCGCCGAGCAGCGTCCGCGTCTCGCGCTTGGCGCACGGCGTGCCGGTCGGCGGCGAACTCGATTATCTCGACGAAGGCACCCTCAGCGCCGCGCTGGCGGCGCGCAAGCCGCTACAGCCCGAATAGCTATTCGCCGATGAGCCGCGGTCGCGGCGGCGGCGCCGGCGTTTCGACCTCTTCCGCCTCGCCTTCGATGGTCGCGCCTTCGCGCACGTTGATGCTGAAATCCGGCAGGTTGCCCGGCAGCGGCTTCGCCGGCTGCACGCCGAGCTTGCCCAAATTCCTAATCTTCGCAAGCAAGCGCTTATTGACCGAGTTGGTAAGCTGACCAAAGCTTTCCGACGCCGATTTCAGTCCCTTGCCCACCGCCAATGCATGTCCCAGCACCACGCCCACGGCCTCGATGAGGGCGCGAGTGCCGTCGATGATCTGCTGGTGATTTTCGGCGCGGCGCATCAAGCCGATCTCGGCGGAAGCAAATGAGAGCGCGAAATAGAGCCTGTCTGGGTCAACCGGACTAATGCCGGCAGCACGGGCGCGACCCATGAATTCGGGATCGGCACGGCGCACCTTCTCGAGCGCCGCTTCGCTCGGCAAATACATGAGCGACAGCATCCGGGTCGCGTCGGCCGTACGTCCCGACTCGCGGCAAGCCGCCAGCACGGCACCTTGGTAATCCTTCGAGGCGAGCGCCTTCAGGTGGTTACTCATGGTGCCAGCGAGGCCCTGCCACGCCACCGATTCCTCCTCAGTGCCCTCGTTCGCCGCGATGTCATAAAGAAACTTCGACGCCTTGCAATCGACCACAATGGTCCAGTCATTGGGCAAGAACACCACCGCGTCCGGCCTGAGCCGCTTGCCGGTCTCGGCGTCGGTAGTCGAGAATTGGATCTTGTAGTCGCGGTCCTTTTCGAGGCCGAGAGACTGGAGCGTGTTGGCGAGACCGATCTCGGCCAGTTGCCCGGCACCACCCGGGTTCGACAGCGAGCGCACTAGTGTGTCGATACGAGCACGATCATCCTCGCGTTGACCACCGATCTCTGCGACGCGTTTGGCCAACTCGTCGACCTGTTTGAGGAAGGTCTCGGAGGCTTTTTGGACGCGCGCCTCGGCGTCCTGTTTTGCCACGGCATTCTCGGCTTTGTGGCTAGCCAGCAGTTGATTATTGAGTTCACCGGCAGTCGCCAACATTGCCGCCTGCGCCGATTGCAGCATGACGGATTTGAGCTGCTCGAGCTCGCCGCCGCGCCGCTCCGCCTGGGCGAGTTGTTCGCGCGTCACCGCGAGGTCGCGCTCGGCCTTGCTGCGGGCCTGAAACAGCCACGCCGCAAGTGCGAGCAAGACGACCACCGCGAGGCCGAGAATGACTTCCATGCCCACATGTTAGCGCAGGCGGTTGACGCCAGCTATCCGTTGACGGATTCGGGCCGAGGGCCTACCTAAAAGACGCCATGGCCCTGATGCCAATCATCGTCGCGCCCGATCCGCGCTTGAAGCGCAAGTCGAAGCCCGTCGCCAAGGTCGACGAGCGCGTGCGGCGGCTGATGGCCGACATGCTCGAGACCATGTACGAGTCGAACGGCATCGGACTTTCCGCGCCGCAAGTGGGAGTGTTGGAGCGCGTCATCGTCGTCGACTGCGCCCGCGATGGCGAGAAGCCGCAGCCGATCAAGCTCGCCAATCCCGAAGTCGTCTGGGAATCGGACGAAACAGTGATGTGTAGCGAAGGCTGCCTGTCGCTGCCCGAGCAATACGCCGACGTCGAGCGGCCGGTGGCGGTCCGCGTGCGCTATCTCGACGAGCAGAACGAGATCCGCGAGCTTGAGGCTAAAGGCTTGCTCGCTACCTGCATCCAGCACGAGATCGACCACCTCGACGGCGTGCTGTTCGTCGACCATATCTCGGCACTGAAGCGCGGCATCATCCTGCGCAAGCTCGCCAAGACCAAGCGTCTCAAGTCCCCGGTTCCCGCCTGAGGGCGCCATGGCGCCCCAGCCGCCGGCCAAACTGCGCCTTGCGTTTATGGGCACACCGGCCTTCGCCGCACAAATCCTCGCGGCGCTGGTCGAGGCCGGACACGACCTCGTGGCGGTCTATTCGCAGCCGCCACGGCCCGCCGGTCGCGGTCATCGCGTCACGCCATCTGTGGTGCAAGAGCTGGCCGAAATGCGTGGCCTGCCGGTCGAGACGCCGGCGAAGGTTGACGACGCAGCGGTCCGCAGGTTCGCCGCGCTGAATGTCGACGCCGCGGTCGTCGCGGCCTACGGCCTGATCCTGCCCAAAGCGATGCTCGACGCGCCGCGGCTCGGCTGCCTCAACGTTCACGCCTCGCTGCTGCCGCGCTGGCGCGGCGCAGCGCCGGTCGAGCGCGCCTTGCTTGCCGGCGACCGCGAGACCGGGATCTCGATCATGCGCATGGATGAAGGCCTCGACACCGGGCCGGTGCTGCTGGCCGAGCGGCTGCCGATTCCGCCGGGCATGGGCGCTGCGGCGCTCTATGACGAGCTGGCGGCGCTCGGCGCGCGGCTGATCGTCGCCGCGCTGGCCGCCGCCGCCCAAGGGAGGCTCGCGCCCAAGCCTCAACCGGCCGACGGCGCGACCTATGCGCGGAAGCTGCAGCGCGAGGAAGGCGCACTCGATTGGCGCAAGCCGGCGGTCGAGCTCGAGCGCGCGGTGCGCGCCTTCGAAGTCTTTCCCGGCAGCTATTTCACGCACGACCGCGAGCGCATCCGCGTGCTGGCGGCAAGCGTCATCGAATCGCCCCGCGGCGCAGCGCCGGGCACGGTCCTCGACGACCATCTCGCCATAGCCTGTGGCGAAGGCGCGCTGCGGCCGACGCGTCTCCAGCGTGCCGGCCGTGCCGCCCTCGGCGCCGACGAATTCCTACGCGGCTACGCAATTCCGCGCGGCACCCGCCTGCCATGCCCCGCTACAAGCTGACCGTCGAATACGACGGCCGCGGTCTCGTCGGCTGGCAGCGACAGGCGAAAGGCCTGTCGGTGCAGGAAATCCTGGAAACTGCGGTCGAACGGTTCTGCGGCAAGCGGTTGACGGTCCACGGCGCCGGCCGCACCGATGCCGGCGTGCATGCCCTGGCCCAGGTCGCGCATGTCGATATGCCGCGCGAGAAATCATCCGACGTGATCCGCAGCGCGCTCAATCAGCACGTCAAACCGAACGCCGTCGCGGTGCTGGCAGTCGAGCGGGTCGCCGAGACGTTCGACTCGCGGCGCTCGGCGCGCGGCCGGATCTATCGCTATCGCCTCCTCAACCGGCGGCCGCCACCGGCCTTGGAGCGCGGCCGGGTCTGGCATGTCGGACCGGCGCTGGACGTCGGCGCGATGCAGGCGGCGTCACGACTTCTCCTGGGCAAGCACGATTTCACGACCTTCCGCGACACGCTGTGCCAGGCGAAGTCGCCGGTGAAAACGCTCGACGCGCTCGACGTCACGCGCGCCGGCGACGAGATCTGGATCGAGGTGCGCGCACGCTCGTTCCTCCATCACCAGGTGCGGAACATGGTCGGCACGCTGAAGCTGGTTGGTGCCGGCAAGTGGGAACCGGCCGACGTTCAGCGCGCGCTTGCGGCGCGCGACCGGCGGGCCGGCGGACCAACGGCGCCGGCCGACGGCCTCTACCTCGTGGCGGTGATCTATCCGGAGACGGACTAGTTGTTGAGCGGCATTACGCCGGGCGGCCGCTTGGTGTCGAGCGGTATGGAATAGTGGAAACCGAAGAAGCCGGCGATACCATGGACCTGGTCCTCGCTGCGGCCGCCTTCGAATTGCAGATGCGGGTTGATGGCGTAGCTCAGGCCGAGGCGATAGCCGTCGACCACCTGCATGAAGGTGCGGTCGCCCCACCAATAGCGCGCGGCGGTGATGTGCATGCTCGGCAGATCCGGCAGCGGCAAGCCGAGCTCGATATCATGGCCACCCAATAAATGCTCCGAGAGGGCGGCTCCGACCGCCGGACCGCGCGTCAGGTTGCCGGTGAGATAGGTCTCAGGGTCGAGCGCGGTGTCGCCGATCTCGGCGCCGAGATTCACCTGGGCGTGGCCGATCGACCAGTTGCGATCGCCGCTGACGACGGTCGCATCTGCCAGCTCCTGGAGACCGAGCCGCACCGGCCGACGTACGGCGACGTTAGCTTCCGTGTCGTCGTTCTGCACGCCGAGCGGAACGACGCGTGCGACCGGGATCATCGCGTGGTCCGGCGTCGCGAGAGCAAGCGCGCTGATGCCTGGCCGCAACTCGCCGATCGACCCGACACCAAGCTCGAGCTGGCCCAGCCAATGAGCAGCCTCGTCAAGAACGCGGGCGCTCGAATCGGTCACGCTCTGGCGCAGGCCGACGATGAAAGCGATGACCGCGCCGTGCCGCGGCGGCGGTGCGTCGTTCGCCAGCGCGACGCTGCTCGGCACGCCGCAAAGCGCGGCCGCAAGCGCCACACGTATCACGCGCAGTTGGACATACCCCGCCATACTGGAAAAATTAATGGTAAGTGGTTAAAAGCGAGTTAAATCGATTTCGCCTAAAAATCTCACCGCCCGGCGAAATAGAGCTCGATAAACGCCAGGTAGATCCGGGTCAGCGCCTCGATATCGCTTACGGCTGCGCGCTCGTTGACCTTGTGGGCGGTCTCGCCGACCAGACCGAACTCCGCGACCGGGCAATAGCGCTGGATGAAGCGCGCGTCCGACGTGCCGCCGCCGGTCGACAGTTCCGGCCGCCGGCCGGTGACGCCTTCGATCGCCCGGGTGAGCTTCTCGCTGACCTCGCCCGGCGGCACCAGGAAGGACTCGCCGCTGACCTGGATCGCCAGCTCGTACTTGCCGCCGATACGGTTCAACCGCTCGCGCACCCAGGACTCCATCGCCTTGCCGGTCCAGCGGTCGTTGAAGCGGATGTTGAACACCGCCTGAGCGCGATCCGGAATGATGTTGGCGGCCGGATTGCCGACATCGATCGTCGCCACCTGCAAATTCGACGGCTCGAACTTCGCGCTGCCGTCGTCGATCGGCTCGCGCGTCAGCGTGTCGAGCATGCGGATCAGGCGATGTGCCGCGTTGTCGGCGAAATGCGGATAGGCGGTGTGACCCTGCACGCCGAAGGCGGTGAGAGTGCCGTTGAGGCTGCCGCGCCGCCCGATCTTGATCATGTCGCCGAGCGTCTTGCGGCTGGTTGGCTCGCCGACGATGCAGGCGTCGAGTTTCTCACCGCGCCGCGCGAGCGTCTCCAGCACCTTGCGCGTGCCGTTGATCGCTACCGCCTCCTCGTCGCCGGTGATGAGCAAGCTGATCGAGCCGCCGAAATCGCCGCCGCGCACGGCGACGAAGCGCTCGGCGGCGGCGACAAAACAGGCGATCGCGCTTTTCATGTCGGCGGCGCCGCGGCCGACCAGCACACCGTCCTTGACGCTGCCGGCGAAAGGATCGACCGACCAGTTGGCAAGATTGCCGGCCGGCACGACGTCGGTATGGCCGGCAAAACACAGGTTGCGGCCAGATTTGCCGAGACGGGCATAGAGGTTCAGTACCCTCTCGGTGCCGGGCTCGGCGAATTCCAGAACCTCGCAGGCGAAGCCGACGCGCTCGAGCACGCGCGCGAGATGCGCGATCGCGCCTTCGTCCTTGGGCGTCACGCTCGGAAACCGCACCAGCTCGCTGGTGAGCGCCGTCGGATCGATAGTGGCGGCGGTCGCGGCCATCAGTCGCGCAGCAATTCGTTGATCGAAGTGCGCGCACGCGTGCGCTCGTCGACCCGCTTGACGATGACGCAGCAGGCGAGGTTCGGCCCGCCCGGCGTGCGCGCCGGCAGGCTGCCCGGCACCACCACCGAACAGGCCGGCACGCGCCCGCGGAAGGTCTCGCCGGTGGCGCGATCCACCACCTTGGTCGAGGCGCCGATGAAGCAGCCCATCGCCAGCACGGCGCCTTCTTCGACGATGGCGCCTTCGGCGACTTCGCTGCGCGCACCGATGAAACAATTGTCCTCGACGATGACCGGCTGCGCCTGTACCGGCTCGAGTACGCCGCCGATGCCGACGCCACCGGAGATGTGACAGTTGCGGCCGATCTGGGCGCAGGATCCGACCGTCGACCAAGTGTCGATCATGGTGTCCTCGCCGACATAGGCGCCGACATTGACGAAGCTCGGCATCAGCACGACGCCCGGCGCGATATAAGCCGAATGGCGCACCACGGCCCCGGGCACTGCACGGAACCCGGCTTTCTTGAATTTGGCGGCGCTCCAGCCAGCGAATTTCGACGGCACCTTGTCCCACCATTTGGCGCCGCCGGGTCCGCCGGCGATTGGCTGCATGTCGGTCAAGCGGAACGACAATAGCACCGCCTTCTTGAGCCATTGCTCGACCTGCCACCGTCCGTCGCGCTTGACGGCCACACGCAAGGTGCCGGTATCGAGCAGGTTGAGCGCTCTGGCGACCGCCTTGCGCGCGGCCGGCCGCGCCTTGGCGTCGAGGCGATCGCGCGCGTCCCACGCGGTTTCGATGGCGGCCTGCAGGGGCGTCAGATCCATGGCGCGCGCAAAATGCGGCGCGCGCCATGCCCTGTCAACCATCGCCAGGCGGCGCTAGAGTGCCGCCGGAGACATGTCTTCATGAGCTGGCAACCCGCGCCCGAGCCATCCGCTACCGACGATCGGACGGCGGCGATCGATCTCGTGATCGAGCCGCGCACGCACGATCTCGGCGATGGCTTCGAGGTGCGGCGCGTGCTGCCCTTCGCCAAGCGGCACATGGTCGGACCGTTCATCTTCTTCGATCATTTCGGACCGACCATGTTCCGGCCGGGCACCGGACTCGACGTCCGGCCGCATCCGCATATCGGCCTCGCCACCGTCACCTATCTGTTCGCTGGCGAGATCATGCATCGCGACAGTCTGGGCACGACGCAACTCATCCGGCCGGGCGCCGTCAACTGGATGACGGCTGGACGCGGCATCGTCCATTCCGAGCGCACGCCGCCCGAAACACGCGGGCACGCGTCGCCGATCTACGGCATCCAGAGCTGGGTGGCGCTGCCGAAGACGCGCGAGGAGATCGCTCCGGCTTTCGAGCATTATCCGGCGGCCTCGCTGCCGCTCGTCGATGGCGACGGCGTTTCCGCCCGACTCATCGCCGGGACGATGTTCGGTCAAACCTCGCCGGTCACGACGCAGTCGCCGCTGTTTTACGCCGACGTCACGCTGCGGGCGGGTGCGATCCTGATCCCGCCGGCCGATTACGCCGAACGCGCGGCTTATCTGCTCGAGGGCGCGGTCGAATGCGCCGGCGCGCGCCATGCGCCGCCGCAGATGCTGGTCTTCGGCCGCAAGGCGCGCGCGGCCATCAAGGCGGTCGAGCCGGCTCGACTCCTGCTGCTCGGAGGCGAACCGCTCGACGGCGAACGCCACATCTGGTGGAACCTGGTTTCCAGCTCGCCCGATCGGATCGAGCAGGCCAAGCGCGACTGGAAGGCGGGTCGCTTTCCCAAGGTTCCCGGTGACAGCGAGGAATTCATTCCGCTGCCGGCGTGAACGCTGTGAGAAAACCCGTCAGATCGTCGATGGTGTGGTGGATCGACGACGCATGCGCCTTGTCTAGCTCCGCATGCGGGCCGTTGCGGAGCCAGACTGTCGTCATGCCGAGTGCCGCAGCCGGCGGCAGGTTGCGCGCCATGTCCTCGACCATGGCGGCGCGCGTCGGCACGATCGCGTAGGCGTCGATCAGGGCGCGATAGCCGGCCGGATGCGGCTTCGGCTGATAGTCGATGGCGACGATGTCGTGGATCGCGTCGAAATGCGCAACAAGAGCGAGACGCTCCAGAACGCGCTCGGCGTGGCGCCGCGTACCGTTGGTGAAGACGAGCTTGCGGCCCGGCAGGGCGGTGAGCGCTCGATCCAATTCCGGCGCTGGCTGAACCGCCGACACGTCGATCTCATGCACGTAATCGAGAAACTGCCCCGGTTCGATGCCGTATTCGTTCATCAGACCGCGCAGAGTCGTGCCGTGCTCCTGAAAATAGCGCCGGCGCAAGGCGTGCGCCTCTTCGAGGTCGAGCTTTAGCTCGTCCATGATGTAGCGCGCCATGCGCTGCTCGACCTCGACATAAAGGCGGCAGGACGATGGATAGAGCGTGTTGTCGAGATCAAAGACCCACGTATCGATGCGGTCGAACGACCGGGTTTGCAGCGGCGAATCGGCGAGGCTCATGGGTATGGCCGTTATATGGCCCACCCGCGCCGCTTTGTCGACGCATAAAGTCTCCCGGAACCGCCGGAAATCGGCGCCGGGCGGCCACGAGCGCCGAGCCGAACGCTCGGCGCTCGTGGGCGCGTCAGTGCTTGCCGGGGAAGCCGCCCAGGCCGTGAAACGTCATGTAGAGCGAATACGCGCTTACGGCGATGGCGATCAACATCTCCACCGACAGAAATGCGACGCCGTACTTGTACCAGGAGCCGTAGGTCACTGGAGTTTCACTGTCGAGATTCATGCTCATGTCACACCTCGCGATTCGTGATTGATCGGTTCGACCGGTCGCGCCGACTTACTCCGCCGGCACGGCTTCGAACAGGCCGTGCTCCTCCGGATGCCGCTCGTAGCGCGCGGCCCAGAAGTAAAACAGCAGGAACGGCACGAACATGTAGAGGGCGGCGTAGAGATAACCCATATGGATGTTCGCGCTGCCAGCGAAGATCAGCGGATAGACGATGCCGCCGGCGGTCGAAATTCCGCCGATGAAACCTGCCGCGACGCCCGGCCGGTCGGGAAACAGCAGCGGCACGAGGGCGAACGTGCCGCCGGTCCCGAACGAGACGAAGATGCCGAAGGCCACCAGCACCGCGACCGACAGGTGCAAGGAGCCTGACAGCCCCGCCGCCGTGAGGGCGGCCATCGCTAACGTAATCAAAATCAGCGCGATGCCCAGCCAATGCAGGCGCGGCGCATAGGGCAGGCTCTTGGCGATGAACGGGAGCGGTGTCCAACCACGGCGCTGAAACAGATCGGACATGAAGCCCGCGAACGGCCGGAAGAGCGAGGCGGTGAACGACTGCACGGCCGCGAATGTGCCAGCGGCGATCTGCACGCCGGCAACGCTCGTGAATCCGAGGGCCAGGATCGCGCCGTGGAAGCCGCGTGCGAAATAGCCCGGCAGCCAGGCATTCATCGCGATTTCGAGGCCGAAGGACATCGCATAGGCGAGCATCAGCGCGATAGCGATATACCGGCTCCAGACGAAAATCGTTCCGCGCATGTCGCTGCCGACTCGTGCAGCATGGCGTCGCTCCGCGTTTTTGGCCGCGCTGCCGCGGACCAGGTACCAGAGGCCGATGCCCAGCGCGATGGCGCCGAGCCAGACAAATGCGCCCTGATAGTTGGTACCGAAGATGCGCGGCAGCAGCAACGCGCCGACGCCAGCGCCGACATTACCGGTTCCCGCGTAGAGTCCCTCGGCGGTGCCGATCTCGTGGGAGTCGAACCACTGGGCAACGTGCTGAATGCCGACCACGAAGGACACGCCAGCAATGGCGACAACCACGCGTTCGGCGAACAGCAGATCGTAGTTCGAGGTGAAGCCGGAAGCGATCGACACCAGACCGCAGCCCGCGAGGATCGCCGCGAATGTGCGCGGCGCGCCGAAGCGATCGGACGCCCAGCCGGCGACGATGCGGCCGATCGGCGCCATCCAGATCGCGGAGCTCGCCAGCAGGCCGAGCTCCTTGATGTCCAGATGGTAATTGGCGGCGATGCTCGGACTGAACGCGGCGGTCGAGAACCACATGAGAAAGCACCAGAAGAAGCCCACCGTCGCGATGACGAGCTGTTCGACCTTGTTCGAATTCATCGAATCCCCTCCTCGGAAACCAGCTTGTTGCGGTGATTGACGGATAATGGCGAAGATCGCGCGGCCGGCAGCGCGGTCCGCAGCAGTTCACGCAACTCCGGGATGCATGAGCCGCAATTCGTGCCTGCGCCCAGGACACGGCCGATGGCCTCGACGCTCGAAGCGCCTTCGGAAGCGATCGCTTCGAGAATCGCGGGACGTCCAACCTGGTGACAGGTGCAAATGATCGGCCCGGCCGGCGCCTTGGCCAGCGGGGCGCTGGCCAGCAGCGACCGGCGGTCGTGGCCATCGATGTTCGGCTTGGCGAAGAGCCCGGCCAGCCAGTCCATGGCCGGCCGCTCGCCGGCCTTGCCGACGAACAGCACCGCATCGAGCCGGTCGCGGCGCAGGATGGCGGCACGATAGGCGCCGCGGCGGCGATCCTGAAACTCGATCCAGTCGGCGGCACCGCCCTCTGCATCTGTCGATTTGCCACGAGAGAGCCGTGCACGTGCCCAACCGCCCCAGTCTTCGATGTCACGCGTGCCGGCGAGGCGGTAAGCGACATGATGGACACCGACGACACGCGACCAGATCACGTCGTCGTCCCAACTCGCGACGGAGTCGCGCGCCAGGAGTGTCGCCTCCCAAGCAACCGCCGCCGGACGCAAGCGCACGGGGGCGCACTTCAGCTCCGGCTGGCCCGAGACCGGATCGGTGTGGCTCGCGATCAAGCGGCCGACATTGGCCCGGAACGCAAACTGATCGCTCCAATGCATCGGCGCGAAGATCTCGCCGCGCCGCTGTCGAAGGTCGATTCGGACGCGCATGACGGCGTCGCCGCAGGGACTTTCGACGCGCGCAAAGCCACCGTCGCGGAGACCGAAGTCCACCGCATCCTCGGGGTGGATGCTGAGCCAGGGCTCCGGCTCGTGCTGCCACAGCCGTGGCGACGCACCGGAACGGCTCAAGCTATGCCAATGGTCGCGGGCGCGTCCGGTGTTGAGGATGAGAGGCCAGTCGCGCGAGACGCTGCTCGCCGGCGTCCGGGGTGTCACGGCCACGAACCGCGCTCGGCCGTCGGCGTGGAAAAAGCGTCGATCGGCGAAGAGTCGTGCGGTTGACGCACCCGGCCGCCGTACCGGCCACTGTACAGGCGTCAGGGTCTCGTAATCGGCCTCGGCCAGTCCGCCGATATCGAAATCTCTCCGGCCATTATTCTCGAAGGCCGAAAGGCGCGCATGCTCGCGGAATATGGCCGCGGGGCCGTCATAGTCGAAGGCGGCGTCGAAGCCCATCCGCTTCGCCACCTCGCAGATCATCCACCAGTCTGACTTGGCGTCGCCCGGCGGCGGCCGGACGGCACGCTGGCGCGAAATGCAGCGCTCCGAATTCGTCACCGTGCCGTCCTTTTCGGCCCAGGCGAGCGCCGGCAGCAGCACGTGGGCGTAACGCGCCGTATCGGTCCGTTGCATGCAATCGGATACCGCCACGAAGTCGCAGCGGCCGAGCGCGCGCCGCACCAATCCGGTTTCGGGCAGACTGAAGGCCGGGTTGGTCGCCATGATCCAGACCGTCTTGATGCGGCCTGCGTCGATTGCCTCAAACAGCTGAACCGCTTTCAGCCCCGGACTGCGCGCCACCCACGACGCGCGCCAGAAGCGGCCGACCCGGTCGCGCGCGTCGTCGTCGAACCCCATGTGAGCGGCCAACTGATTAGCGAGACCGCCGACCTCGCGGCCACCCATGGCATTGGGTTGACCGGTCAGGGAGAACGGTCCCATGCCTGGCCGGCCGATGCGCCCCGTGGCCAGATGACAGTTGATGATGGCGTTGACTTTGTCGGTACCGCTCGACGACTGGTTGATGCCTTGCGAATAAAGTGTGACGGTCCGCTTCGTGCGGGCAAACCAATCGAAGAAGGTCGCAACGTCACCGGGCGCCAGAGCGCAAGCCCGGGCCGCTTCGGGACTGCCGCGCGCGGCTTCGACGGCCGCTTCGAAGCCGACGCAATGGCGCGCGATGAACTCCTGGTCGGTAGCACCGCCGGACTCGAGATAGGCCAACAACCGATTGAAGAGGATGGCGTCGCTGCCCGGCCGCAGTGCGAGATGCAGATCCGCAGTATCGGCGGTGGCGGTGCGACGGGGATCGAGGACGACGACGCGCATGTCCGGCCGCGCCGCCTTCGCAGCCTCAATGCGCTGGAACAGGACGGGATGACACCAGGCCGCATTCGACCCGGCCAGAACGACCAAATCGGCCTGCTCCAAATCCTCGTAATTGCCGGGTACGGTATCGGAGCCGAACGCGCGCGCGTGACCCGCGACCGACGAGGCCATGCAAAGGCGCGAATTGGTATCGATGTTGGCGCCGCCGATGAAGCCTTTCATCAGCTTGTTGGCGACGTAATAATCCTCTGTCAGGAGCTGACCGGAGACGTAGAACGCCACGGCCTCCGGGCCATGCATTGCGACGGTTGTGGCAAAGGCCTCGGCCACGGCGTCGAGGGCCCGATCCCAGGAAGCCGCAACGCCGCCGATCCGGGGCTCGAGCAGCCGACCCTCGAGGCCGACCGTCTCGCCGAGGGCGGCGCCTTTGACGCAGAGCCGCCCGCGATTGGCGGGATGATCCGGATCGCCCGCGACGGACAGACCGCCGTCGCGCCGGCGCGCGAGAACGCCGCAGCCGACGCCGCAATAAGGGCAGGTTGTCCGGACCGCGTCAGGCATGATTCATCTCAATGGCGGACGAGCGCGAGGCCGTCATCATGGTGCGCCATGTCGATTGCGGGGCCGTGGCCGACCGGTTCGCCGGATGGCACCGCAACGCTCGGGCCGAAGATGAGCTCAGCGCGGAGCTGCGAAACGTCAGCGGCTTGCCGTATCAGCCGCAGATACCAAGCGCCATCCGTGACGTCACCGTAAAGCACCGCGCCGACGACCGTGTCGTCGCGGAGTACGAGTTTCCTGTAGGTGCCGCCGGCGGCATCGAGATAGGTGATTTCGTCGTCGCTCTCCGCTTCCGCCATCAACGCGCCGGCGGAAAAAACCTCGACGCCAGTGATTTTGAGCTGAGCCGAAAGAACGGAGGTGGCGAAAAATGCGGAACGATCGCCCGCGAGACGCGCGGCGCAGGTCTCGGCCATGTCCCAGACCGGCGCAACCAGCCCGAAGCAGAGGCCGCGATGTTCCGCGCATTCGCCGACTGCGTAGATGGCGGGATCGCTGCTGCGCAGACCGTCATCGACGACGATGCCGCGGTTGACGTCGAGACCGGCTTGGCGCGCCAAGCCGGTCTCGGGGCAAATACCCACCGCCATAACGACGAAATCGGCGGGCAGGTCGCGTCCGTTCGCGAGACGCACGCCCTCTACGTGACCGTCGCCGTAAATTTCCTCGGTATCGCCGTTGGTGACGAAGGCGATCCCGCGCCGCTCGAGATCATGCTGGAGAAGCTGGCCGGCGGTGGCGTCGAGCTGCCGCTCCATCAGCGTCGGCATGAGATGCACCGCGGTGACGGCCATGCCGCGCCGCCGCAGCCCCCACGCCGCCTCCAGGCCCAGCAGCCCGCCGCCGATCACCACGGCGCGGCGGTAGCGCGCCGCGGCGCCGATCATCGCGTCGACATCCTTGATGTCGCGGAACGCCGAAACGCCGGCGAGATCGAGGCCCGGTATCGATGGCGCCAAAGGTCGCGAACCCGTCGCCAGAACAAGCTTGTCGTAGGACACCTGCCGACCCGATTGCGACGTCACGGTGCGCAAGGCGGCGTCCACGGCGACAACCGGGTCGCCGGTATGGAGTGCGACGCCGTGTGACGCGTACCATTCCCGCGAATGGGTGAAGATTTCAGCGGCGGTCTTCTCGCCCGCCAGAACTCCGGAGAGGAGAACGCGATTGTAACTCGCGTGCGCTTCGGCGCCGAATACGGTGATGTCGTAGCGGCTAGGTGCGCGCCTCACCAGCGCCTCGACCGTGCGCGCGCCGGCCATGCCGTTGCCGACGACCACCAGTTGTTCCCGACTTGCTTTCACGAGACGTTCCTTCCAACGCCGTACGGCGGCCGAGCCGACAACACGGGCCCGCGCGCCGAGGCTGCGTGAAACGCGGTGGCTCCTGAGCGACCGCGTTCCACGCCACGAAAATCAACCCACATCCGTCAGTCGGCGGTGCCGGGCGCGGTCGCCAAGCCGCCCGCTGCTTCAAGCTGCGGCCGCGATGCCGCCCAGTAGCCGAGGGCCATGAAGCCGGCGCCGGCGACGATGTTGCCGAGCGACACCCACAGCATGTTCCAGCCGAATTCGGCCCAGGTAACCGTGTCCGGATGCGGGCTCAGAAGCGCGATCAGCAGCAGCGTCATGTTGGCAACCGAATGCTCGTAGCCGCTGCCGATAAAGCCGAAGAGGCACCAGAAGATGGCGATGCACTTGGCGGCGTCGCTCTCCATGCGGGCCGACATCCAGATCGCCAGACAGACGAGCCAATTGCACAGGATCGCGCGCGCGAACAGCGACAAGGCAGGCGCGTTCATCTTGGCCGCAGCGACGGCGAAGATAAACTGACTCTTCGAATGCAGCATCAACCCACCGCCGCCGGCGATGAAGATGACCGCCAGCAGCCCGCTGCCCAGCAGATTGCCGATCCACGAGCCGGTCCAGCAGCCAAGCAGATCGCCGAATTTGGTTTTGCCGCGCAGTACGCCGAGCGGCATGAACATGGTGTGGCCGGTGAACAGATCGGAGCCGGCAAAGATCACGAGCGTCAGCGCGATGCCGAACGACGCGCCCATGATCAGAGCCCGGTAACCGGGATCGACATCGGAACCAACGCTGAAGATCAGGATGATGCCGAGGCCGACATAGACACCGGCCATCATCGCGCTCAAAAGAAAGCCGAACGGCGAGCGCTTGAGAAAGGCGCTCTTGGTCGCCGCCATGGCGGCCAATTTGTCGACGGTCTCGAGATACATCGTTGCCTCGCTCGGTTGACGGATCGCCGGGTTGCCGCCGTACCCCTTTGCAACGGCGCGCAGTGCCGGCCTCTAATCTGCAAACCGCAAGGAGCGTGCCAATGCGCGCACACTCAGGTTTGTGCGGTTGGGGCGATCGGGCATCGACGCCGGTGCATCGATCATCAGCGAGGGATGAAACTATTTGCTCAATTTCGCGCCATTGCTGGTTACTGCATAAAAAATCTGCACATCGGACCGTAATGCTCACATTTCTTGGGCATCGGCACCTGCGAGCCGGCGCGGCTAATCGTATTTTCGGCAGCAGACAGGCCCATCCCATGAAGGCGCGCGAGTGGCACCACGGTTGCAACGCGCCGTGGGCAGGCGCCGTGGTGAATCGTGCATGACCGCTGAGACGACCCTCTCCGACGAGCAGAAGCAGTATCTCGAAGGCTTCCTTGCCGCCGTTGCGGCACGAAATGGCGGTCCGATGAGCGGTGCCAATACGACGCCCGACGCCATCCATCGCGTCGCCCAAGATCGCTTCGTCGCAGCCGGCAAGAAACTCACGCCCGAGGAAGAGACCAAGCGCAAGGCGCATCCGCTCGACCGCTGGGATGAAATCGTCGCCGAGGCGGCCGCCAACCGCGCGCCCAAAGGCGTCGACGTCTTCTGGCACAAATTCTTCGGTCTGTTCTATGTCGCGCCGGCCCAGGACTCGTTCATGTGCCGGCTACGCCTCCCGAACGGCATCGTGACGGCGGCGCAGTTCGACGGGCTCGCTGGCCTCGCCGAGGCCTTCGGCGGCGGCTTCATCGACGTCACAACGCGCGCCAACCTGCAGATCCGCGAAATCCAACCCAGCGCGCTGGTCGAGCTGCTGATGGGCATCCAGGACCTCGGCCTGACGACGCGCGGCGCCGGCGCCGACAATATCCGCAACATCACCGGCAGCCCGACGGCAGGCGTCGATCCAACCGAATTGATCGACACGCGGCCCCTCGCCCGTGCGCTCCATTACACGATCCTCAACCACCGCGAGCTCTATGGCCTGCCGCGCAAATTCAACATCGCCTTTGACGGCGGCGGCCAGATCAGCGTGCTCGAGGACACCAACGATATCGGCTTCGCCGCGGTGCGCGTCGCCGCCGGCGCCGGGGGCCCGCCCGGTGTCTATTTCCGTATGTACCTCGGCGGCATCACCGGCCACGGAGGTTTCGCGCGCGATGCCAATGTGCTGCTCAAGCCCGAGGAATGCGTCGCCGCCG
The DNA here is from genome assembly GCA_028871455.1 of Alphaproteobacteria bacterium. GTDB lineage: Bacteria > Pseudomonadota > Alphaproteobacteria > ATCC43930 > CGMCC-115725 > REEB95. Next base: position 211,967 of record JAGWNF010000002.1, on the reverse strand, counting down.
CCGTCGCCGTCGTCCGCGTGTTCATCGCCTATGGCGACCGCACCGACCGTAAACGCGCCCGGCTTAAATATCTGCTCGACGACTGGGGCATGGACCGCTTCATGGCGGAAACCGAGAAGGAGATGTCGTTCAAGGCGTTGCGCGTGCCGCCGGAGCAATGCCTGCCGCGGGGTCCGCTGCTGAAGCACGGCCATATCGGCGTCCATAAGCAGAAGCAGCGCGGTATGAATTATGTCGGCGTGGTGCTGCCAGTCGGCCGCCTGAGCGCTTCACAGATGCGAGGCCTCGCTGCAATCGCGACCCAATTCGGTAGTGGCACGATCCGGCTGACGGTCTGGCAGAACGTGATTCTATCGGACATCAGCGACGCCAAGCTGCCCGGCGCGCGCAAGGCGATCGAGGAAATCGACCTCGGCGTCGAAGCCTCGCCGATCCGCGGCGCGCTCGTCGCCTGCACCGGTAACACCGGCTGCAAGTTTGCCGCCACCGACACCAAGGCGCAGGCGCTCTATCTCGCGCAATACCTCGAGACGCGCGTCAAGCTCGATCGACCGCTCAACATCCATCTCACCGGCTGCCCCAATTCCTGCGCCCAGCATTACGTCGGCGACATCGGCCTGCTCGGCGTCAAGGTCGCGCAGGGCGACGACATGATCGAGGGCTATACCGTCGTCGTCGGCGGTGGCGCCGGCGGCGAGCGCAACCTGGCGCGCGAGGTTGCGCGCGACGTCCCCTTTGCCGACGTCGCCGACCGGCTCGAAGCTCTGCTCCGGACCTACCTGGCACGGCGCCACGGCTCCGAATCGTTCCAGGAATTCGCCAAACGGCACTCGATCGAGGAACTGCGGACGATGTTCGCGGCGGAACCCGTGCTATGAGCTACATCGCACCGCTGGTGCCGGAGAATGCGCCGTTCGGCGGTGCCGAGCGTGCTTTCATAAATGGCTGGCTCGCCGCCTACTTCGCGCCTGCAGATGCGCGCGAATCAACGGCCGGCGCGGCTGCGCCAGCCGCCGAAGAGCATCCGTGGCATGACCCCTCGCTGCCACTGGATCGGCGAATGGAGCTCGCCACCGGCCGGCCAGTGCCGCAGCTCCTGATGGCGGCGATGGCGCAACAGGATTGCGGCCAGTGCGGCTATCTCTGCCACAGCTATGCCGCCGCGATTGCGGCCGGCACGGAAAAGGCGCTGACCCGCTGCGTGCCCGGCGGCAAGGAGACGGCGCGGAAGCTGAAAGAACTGCTTGAAAGCGGGCCGACGGTCGCCATCGCACCCGCCGCCGCCGCGCCGGCCGCGGCGCCGACGGCCGGCCCGACGACCATCACCGCCCGCTTCCGCGTGGCGCAACCGCTCAACCGACCGGGCTCGGCCAAGGACACACGACAGATCGTGCTCGACCTCTACGACTCGGGACTGAGTTACCGATCGGGCGACAGCCTCGGCGTCATGCCGACCAATTGCCCGGAAACCGTTGCGGGGATCATCGAGGCGTTGGGTGCCGATTCCTGCGCGGAGGTCGATTGTCCCGACGGCACGCGGCGTCCGTTGAACGAAGCTCTCTGCCGTGCCTGCGATATTGGCCGACCGTCGGACGAAGCGGTCGAGGTTCTGGCGTCGCGCGCGCGCGATCCCGACCAGTCCCAGAAGCTTCAGGCGCTGGCCGAAGGCTATCCGGGCGCCGAGCCGGAGGGCGCCGATTTGCTCGAGCTGCTCGCGACTTTTCCATCGGCGCGGCCGCCGCTGCAGGAACTGATCTCGGCACTGGCGCCGCTGCAACCGCGGCTTTATTCGATCGCCTCGTCGCCATTGGTCCACGGCGGCGAAGTCCATCTGACCGTCGCCGCGACGCGATGGGAAAAGCGCGGGCGCATTCGTAAGGGCGTAGCGTCTTGCTTTCTCGCGGAGCGCGCGACCCCCGATCTCGAAATGCCGGTTTTCGTCCAGGCACCAGCGCACCCTTTCCGGCCGCCCCAATCGGACGACGCACCAATGATCATGGTAGGTCCCGGCACCGGCATTGCGCCATTCCGCGCCTTTCTCCAGGAGCGTCGCGAGAACGGCGCCAAGGGTCGCAACTGGCTGTTCTTCGGCGACCAGCGCCGCGCGACTGATTTTCTCTACGAAGACGAGTTGACGGCCTGGACCAAGGACGGCCTGCTGACGCGGCTCGATCTGGCCTTTTCGCGCGACCAGTCCGAGCGCATTTACGTCCAGCAGCGGATGCGCGAGCAATCCGCGCGGCTCTGGCGTTGGCTGAACGACGGCGCTTACGTCTTCGTCTGCGGCGCGATGGCGATGGGGCGCGATGTCGAAACCGCGTTGGCCGCGATCGTCGCGCGCCAAGGTGGCATGGGAATCGGCGCAGCCAAGGCCTATCTCGCGCAGCTCGGCCGCGAGGGCCGCTTTGTGAAGGACATCTACTGATGCCAGCGCATTTTCCGATCTGTCTCGATCTCGCCGGCAAGCGCTGCCTGGTCGTCGGTGCCGGCGCCGAAGCCGAGCGCAAGGCGGCGGCGCTGCGGCGCGCCGGCGCGCACGTGGCATGCTCGACGGAACTCGCGGCCGATGACCTCAATGGTTGCGCGCTCGTGATCGCGGTGGAAGTCGATCTCGCGCTGGCCAAAGCGGTGTCCCGGGCAGCGCAGACGCGCGGCATCCTGGTGAACGTGTCGGACCGACCTGAATTATGCAGCTTTATCATGCCGGCGATAATCGACCGTGCGCCGATCACGCTGGCGATCTCGACGGGCGGCGCGTCGCCCGCGCTGGCGCGACGGCTGCGCGAGATGCTCGATGCCATCGTGCCGCGGCGGCTCGGCGCGCTCGCCGCTTTGGCCGGCGAATTCCGCGTGCGTGTCCGGCACCGGATTCCCGATCTGGTGGCGCGACGCGCATTCTGGGACCGATTGTTGGACGGACCAGTCGCGCGCCTGGCGCTAGCTGGCGAGCAGGATGCCGCGCGACACCGCCTCGAAAGCGCTCTCCAAGCCGTGACTGAGAATCGGGAAACGCCTCGGGAGGTGGCCTAGCTCCGTCGTCCGGCGGTCCGGGCGCTCTTGCGCCGGCGGATTAACGTGCCGGCACCTTCGGCGAACAGCTCGAGTAAAATCGCATGTGGCACGCGGCCGTCGATGATGACGGCGGCGTCGACACCGCCCTCCACCGCCTCGACACAGGTCTCGATCTTCGGAATCATGCCGCCCGTGATGGTGCCTGAGGCGATCATCGCCTTGGCATCCGCCACGGTCAGTTCCTGGACGAGCTGCTTGTTGGCGTCCAGCACGCCGGGCACGTCGGTCAACAGGAGCAGCCGCGTCGCCTTGACCGCCGCAGCGACCGCGCCTGCAGCGGTATCCGCGTTGATATTGTAGGTTTCGCCAGCGGTGCCGACGCCGATCGGCGCGATGACCGGAATGATGTCGGACTTGACGAAATACTCGAGTACCGGCGCGTCGACGGCGTAAGGCTCGCCGACGAAGCCGAGATCGAGCACCTTCTCGATGTGGCTGTCGGGATCGCTCTTGCGCGTGAGCTTGCGCGCGCGAATCAGATCGGCATCCTTGCCCGACAGGCCGATGGCGCGGCCGCCGGCGCGGTTCACGGCCGCGGCGAGTTCCTTGTTGATCGAGCCGGACAGAACCATTTCGACGATCTCGACGGTCGCCTGGTCGGTGACGCGCAGCCCATCGATGAACGAGCTTTTGATCTTGAGGCGCTCGAGCATCTGCCCGATCTGCGGGCCACCGCCATGGACGACGATCGGATTGATACCGACTTGCTTCAGGAGCACGACGTCAGCCGCAAAGCGGTTGGCGATCTCGGTGTCGCCCATCGCATGACCGCCGTACTTGACCACGATCGTCTTGCCCGAATAGCGCCGCATGTACGGAAGTGCTTCGGCCAGTATCGCCGCTTTCGATGCGGCGTCGCGCGGCGTGGGAGGGATCTTCTCGCTCATGGCGGGGGGTTTATAGCGGCATCGGCGCTAGCTCGCCAGCGTGGCGAGCAAGGCACGAAGCTCGGGAATGCCGAACCCGGTCGCGGCGCTGGTCGCCAGTACAGCGGGAAAGACGTTCGGATAGCGCGCCAGCGCCGCGGCGGTTGCCGCGATCTGCGCGGAGCGCTCCGCCGGCGCGAGCTTGTCGGCCTTGGTGAGCACCGTCAGCACCGACACGGCATAATGCGCGAGCAGATCGAGAGCGAGCCGGTCGCTCTCCTTCAGGCCATGGCGCGCGTCGATCAGCAGGGTGGCGCCTTTCAGGACGCCGCGGCGGGCGAGGTAAGATTTCACTGTCTCGCCCCAGCGGCGCGCTTCGGCCCGGGCCACCGCCGCATAGCCATAGCCCGGCAGATCGACCAGTGTCAGTCGATCGCCGACGGCGAAGAAATTGATCGCCCGGGTCCGGCCGGGCGTGCGCGAGACGCGCGCCAGGCCGCGGCGGCCGGTCAGTGCGTTCAGCAGGCTCGACTTGCCGACATTGGAGCGGCCGAAAAACGCCACTTCGGGCAGGCGCTCTGCCGGCAAAGCCGCCGCCCGGTCGGCGGCGGCGGCGAAGCGGCTGTCGGCCGCAAAAAGCCGGCGGCCTTGCTCGATCGCCGCCGGATCGCCGGCGAACGGCGCGCCGACGCTCATCGCCTCAGGCGGCGCCGGTCCGCCGCATGATCGCCCATTGCTGCGCGATGGAGAGAAGGTTGTTCCAGCTCCAGTAGATCACCAGGCCGACGGCGAATTGCGCCAGCATGAAGGTAAAGACCACCGGCAGCACCATGAACATCTTCGCCTGGACGGGATCGGGCGGCTGCGGATTGAGCTTCTGCTGCAGGTACATGGTCACGCCCATGATGATGGGCCAAGCGCCGATATGGAGGAACGAGACCGCCGGCGGATGGAACGGCAGCAGACCGAAAAGATTGACGAAGGTCGTCGGATCGGGCGCCGACAAATCATGAATCCAGCCGTAGAACGGCGCGTGGCGCATCTCGATGGTGACGTAGAGAACCTTGTAGAGCGAGAAGAACACCGGAATCTGGACGACGATCGGCAGACAGCCGGCCATCGGATTGGCGCCCACGCGCTTATAGAGCGCCATCATCTCCTGATTGAGCTTCGCCTTGTCGTCGCCATACTTCTCGCGCAGCTTCTGCATCTCCGGCTGAAGCTTCTTCATCTTGCTCATCGCGCGATACGACTTGTTCGCAAGCGGGAAAAAGACAAGCTTGATGAGGAGGGTCAATAGCATGATGGCGAGACCGAAATTCCCGAGCCATCCATTGAAGAAATCGAGCGCACGGAAAATCGGCTTGGTTATGAAGTAGAATATTCCGAAATCGATAGCGTGGTCGAATTGCGGAACCTGCAAGGTTCGATCGTAGCGGTCAAGCAAGGCAAGAACCTTGGCGCCGACAAAGACGTGATTGGCGAAAGCGACGGATTGGTCAGGTTTGATCGTCAGCGCGCTTCCCACGTAATCGGCTTGATAGGAATCGACGCCGCCCACACCTACATAGTGGAAGCTGGTCCTAACCTCGTCGTGCTGGGGCAGAATTAGCGCGGTCAGCCAATACAGGTCGGTGAAGCCGAACCACCCCCCTCTTGAAGAGCCGATGACCGGCGCCTTTTTGACGTCATCGTAATTGTAATTATCGCACAAAATGTGTCCGAAGATACACACGCCGCCGTCATACAATCTTCCATCGAGGACTGCGATCGGGCCCACGTGCGAGTATACGGTGGAAGTCGGCGCCGCTCCCGTACGCCGAATCCGCGCGTAGGGGTAAAGCATCACGGGCATGTGGCCCGAATTGACGACGCTATCGGTAACCGTGAACATATAGTCCTTGTCGACCGCAATATGCTCTATGAACTTGAGCCCGGCGCCGTTATCCCAGGTGAGGTCGATCGGATGAGTCGGCGTTAATGCACCGCCGGATGCGATCCAGTGCGTTTCCGTTCCGGGGATTTTCACATGAGAGTCCGTAGAGACCCAGCCTAACTGTATGAAATACGGATGCTCACTACCCTCGGGCGCCAGCAGTACAACCGGTGCACTCTTCGGATCGACGGTCTCGTGATAGGTGCGCAGCGTCAGATCGTCGATCCGGCCGCCAACCAAGTTGATCGAGCCCTTGAGGCGCGGCGTGTCGATCGGCACACGTGGCGTTGACGCCAAGACTTGCGCGCGCGGTTCCGTCTTGGCCTCGCCGGCGACGGTCGGCGCCCCAGCGGGAGCGCCACTCGATGGCGCCTCAGCCGTACCAGGCGCGGTCTTCGCCGGCTGCGTCTTGTTCGGCGGCGGCGCTGGCGGCGCGAAACGTTCCGACAGGTATTGGAAGCCGACAAGAATCGCAATCGAGACGGCGATGGCGATGAACAGATTGCGCTGGTCCATGTCAGCTCCGCGCCGGCGGCACCGGGTCGACACCCGATCCGCCCCAAGGATGGCACCGCGCAACCCGCTTCAGCGCCAGCCACGAGCCGCGCCCGGCGCCGTGGACGTGAACCGCCTCTACGGCGTAATGCGAACAGCTCGGCCAGTAGCGGCAGTTCGCACCCAGAACCGGTGCAACCAGCAGCTGATAAGCCCGGATGAGGGCCTGGAGCAACAGACTCACGACAGAGCTCCGGCCGCCGATTCATTCTCCGTGCGGTACGCGCCGACATGCTTCAAGGCGGTTTCGAGATCGCCGAGCAGTGCCGCGAAAGGTCGCGTCGTGGTCGCTTCTCGTGCGATCAGCACGTAGTCTTGCTCGGGCGCGCCGTGCCGGGCGATGATGCATTCGGCCGCGGCGCGCAGGCGGCGACGCGCACGGTTGCGTGCCACGGCGATCCCCACCTTCTTGCTGGCGGTGAAGCCGACGCGGGGCCGGATCGCACCCGGGCAGGGCGCCGTCTGCAGGATGAGTCCGGGCGTGACGTAACGCCGCCGGCTCGCGGCAACGGCAAGGAATTCAGCGCGCCGCTTCAGGCGCGCGATCTTGGTCATCGGCTGCGCCTCCTCGGCCGCAACCCTCGGGTCAGGCCGATAGACGCTTGCGACCCTTGGCGCGACGGTTTGCCAGAACGCGGCGCCCGCCGACCGTCGCCATGCGCGCGCGAAAGCCGTGGCGGCGCTTGCGGACAAGTTTGCTCGGCTGATAGGTGCGCTTCACGGCAGTTACTCCGGCGAGGCTTCTCGCAAAATCGACGGCGCTGTATACGGGAGCGAGTGGCCTAAGTCAACGCCGCAGCCTCGCGCCGACGTGACAAGACGAGGGGTCTCAATGGCTTAGAATGGCCGTGAGTTCGGGCCGTCGGCATCGGACGCGGAGGGGCATGACCGAACAAAATAGCAATCGCATCGGAGGTGGGCTGTCTGCCCGCCTGCTGATTCTGACGGTCGTGTTCGTCATGGCGAGCGTCCTACTCATATTCGTGCCCTCGGTCACGCGCGAACGACTGACCTATCTCGAAAACCGCATCGATGCCGCGCATCTCGCCATCTTCGCGCTCGAGGCGACGCCCGACAACATGGTGAGCAAGAAGCTCGCGGACATGCTGCTTGCCCATGTCGGCGCACACGCGATCGTGGTCCACATGGCGAACCGCACCCTCATGCTCGAACAAGACATGCCACCGTCGGTCGCAGCGACCTATGACCTTCGCGCGGAATCGATGTCGCGGATGATGGGGGATACGGTCGCGACGCTGTTCCAGTCCGGCAACCGCGTCGTCCGCGTGCTTGGCGTCTCACCAAGAGACCCCAAGGTGGTGGTCGAAGTCGTTCTCGACGAGGCGCCGCTTCGCCGGCAGCTCTGGGCGTTCGGCGTGCGCGTCTTCACGGCTTCGCTGGTGATCTCGCTGATCACCGCAGCGCTGCTCTATTTCACGCTGCGGTGGCTGTTGGTCGCGCCGCTGCGTCGCATGACCGCGAGCATGATGGCATTCCGCGACGATCCTGAAGATGAGTCGCGGATTATCCAGCCTTCACCGCGCCGCGACGAGGTCGGCCTTGCCGAGCGCGAGCTCGCCGCGATGCAGGAGACGGTACGACAATCACTGCGCCAGAAGGAGCGTTTGGCCGCGCTCGGCACGGCCGTCTCCAAGATCAACCATGACTTGCGTGGCATCCTGTCGACGGTGCGCCTCACTTCGGACAGTCTCGCCGGCAGTGATTCTCCCGAGGTGAAACGTGTCGTGCCGGCCCTTCTCGCGGCTATCGACCGCGCGGTCGCGCTTTGCACCGGCACGCTCAATTACACGCGCGAGAGTGCGCCGCCGTTGCACCGCACCCGATTTACCTTGGCGTCATTGGCGGACGAGCTGGCCGGGACCGCTGCGCAGCCGAACGGCAACGACTTCAGTATCCGCAACGAAGTGCCGCCGGGCATTACCGTCCATGCGGACCGCGATCAGTTGCTGCGGGTGTTGGAGAACCTGACGCGCAATGCCGCAGAGAACGGCGCGCGGACTTGCACCATCAGGGCGGCCCAGAATGGTGCCGCCCTGAGCATCGCGGTGAGCGACGACGGCCCGGGCCTGCCGCCCAAAGCGCGCGCGCATCTGTTCACGCCGTTCTCCGGATCGGCCCGGCCGGGCGGCACCGGTCTCGGACTTGCCATTGCGCGCGAACTCATGCGCGCCCACGGTGGCGATATCGCGCTCGAGCGGACCGACGCCCGCGGCACGATTTTCGTGCTGACCCTGCCGGCGAGCCACCTCAGCGCCTAGTCGAGCACCAACAGCTCAGATTTCAGATAGGCGCTCTCCGGCAGGAACGGATGCACCGGATGATCGGGCGCAGCGCCGGCACTCTCGAGGATGCGGCCCTCGCGGCCGGCATCCGTAAGGCCACGGCGCACCGCTTCAGCAAACTCGGCCACGCCGACGTTGTGCGAGCACGAAGCGATAAACAGCAGGCCGCGCGACCCGATGATCGCGGCGGCCAAGCGCGCAAGCTTGCGATAGCCGCGCAATCCGGCGCCGAGATCCCTTTTTGCCTTCACGAAAGCCGGCGGATCGGCGACGACGATATCGAAACGCTCGCCCGCCGTTGCCAATTGTTCGAGTTCGGCGAAGGCTTCGGCACGCTTGAAGCGGCACCGTGAGGCGACACCGTTTCCTGCGGCCGCGCGAGCGGCGAGTGCGAGCGCCGGCTCCGAACGGTCGATCGCCATCACTTCGCGTGCGCCGGTCGCAGCCGCGGTCACCGCAAATCCGCCTGCGAAGCAATAAGCGTCGAGCATCCGGCGATCCTTCGCCAGACTCGCCACCACACGCCGATTCTCGCGCTGATCATAGAACCAGCCGGTCTTCTGTCCGCCGCGTACATCGGCGAAAAATCGCACGCCGTTTTCAACGAGCTCGACCGGACCGTCGACCGAGCCCTCTACAAGGCGGACTTCCTCGGAAAGGCCTTCGAGCTTGCGGCCAGCACCCTCGTTGCGCAGCACCACAGCCTGCGGCACCAACACGGCGTCGATCGCCGCGATGACCTCGCTTTCGAGACGCGCCATGCCGGCCGTATTGAGTTGGACCACCACCACGTCCCCGAAGCGGTCAATCACCAATCCAGGTAGATCGTCGGCCTCGGCGTGAATCAAGCGGTAGAACGGCTCGGCATAGAGACGCCGACGCAACACAACCGCTGCATCGAGCCGCGCTGCGAGGAAGGTGCGGTCGATCACGCGCGCCGGATCACGATCGAGAATGCGCGCGGCGACCAACGCATGGGGGTTGAACGTTGCGACGCCGAGTGGCTTGCCCGACGCGGCGATCAACCGCACGACGCTGCCCGGCGGCAATGCCTTGACCGTCGCCGTCATCTGGATCTCGTTCGAATAGACCCAAGGATGACCCTGCTCGGCGCGCTTGTGCCGGCCGGCCACCAGCATCACGACGGGGTAATCCGCCGCAGTCACCGTCTGTTGCCGCGCGCATTCGCAATCGGCGGCGCGAATTGCGGCTCGATATCCCACGGAAACAGGATCCAGGTGTCCTGACTGACCTCGGTGATGAAAGTGTCAACCAGCGGGCGGCCCTTGGGCTTGGCGTAGACTGTCGCGAAATGCGCCTTCGGCAGCATCCGGCGGACGATTTCGGCGGTGCGGCCGGTGTCGACGAGGTCGTCGATGATCAGATGATCGGCGCCGTCGCCCGCGGCGCCTTTCAAGACCTGGACCGGGCCCTGCTCGCGATCGTCATAGCTGGCGATGCAGATGGTGTCGACGAGGCGCACGTCGAGTTCGCGCGCGACGATCGCCGCCGGCACGAGGCCGCCGCGCGTGACGGCGATGACGCTGCGCCAGGGGCCGAGATCGAGCAATCGCCAGGCCAGCGCCCGCGAATGGCGGTGCAGCTCCTCCCAGGAGACCGGAAACGTTTTGGTGAAGGTCGGCGGCGAATTCATGCCGCACGATAGCGCGTCGGATCGGCACCGCCTAGCGGCGCCCCATCAGCGGACGTAGATGCGGACTTCGTTACTCTGGACGTCGCCGCTCGTCGTAGCCGAGAGCGTCACGCGATCCGCCGGCAGGCCCATATTAGTCAGCGAGCGCATCACGTCTTCGGCGTTGTGCTTTGAAGCGTTCGAGTTGACTGCCACCTGAGCGGCGGTACCCGAGCTCGGCGCGACCGCCACGAGCTCGAAGGTCGCCGACGGCTTACGCTCGAGGGCACGGCTGACCGCAGTGTACAGCGCTTCCTCGTAGCTGACGTTCGGCCGATCGAATCGGATCACGACGAGCGGGCGATTGCCAGCAGCCGCAGACCGCGGCGCCCTCTCCGCCCGTCTCGTCTCGATCGACGAACGCGCGACCGATGCCGGGGCGAAGGCGCGTGTCGTCAGGCTGGGACCGAGCAAGCGACCGTTCTTGATCGCCTGCGACAGGGTGATGAGATTGTCGCGCTCGTTGGTGACATAATTGCTCTGCCGACTGATCTCGTTGCTCACGGCAGTCAGCAGACTGTCGAGCTTCACGCTGGTCGCGTCGACCTCGGTCTGAATCTCCGAAAGCTGGCGGTGATCCTCTTCGACCGCGCCCTGGAGCCCGAAGGCGTCGCGGGTCGCATTTGACAAATACGACGCGAACGATGCATCCGCAGCGGCCTGAGTCGATACCCGATTGAGCTGACCGATATCGCCGCTCAATCGATCAAGCGAAGTCTGGGCTTGGTTCCATTCGGCGATGAGATTCGGATTACCCGGTGTCGTACCGGTCTGAAGCCGCGAATTGATGCGCGCGACAGTGTTGAAATAGGCCTGCGAATCGTGCTGTACCGAGGCGCGTGCCGCAGTGAAATCCTGCTGATGCCGTGCGACATTGGCCTGAAGTCGTGCGAGATCGCCACGTAGGCTTTGCACCTTCTGACCGACGATCGTGCCCGTCGACGCGCCGCTTTCCGGTGCCGCCATGGCGGGCATCGGCGACGGACTCGGCTCCGCTTGTGAGGGCGGCATCGAAATGGCGGCTTGGGCCGGCGCCGCGCTGCTCGTGCTTGTGCTCGGATTCTCACCCGACCAGTTCGTTCCAAACAGATCGTCGGCATAAGCGCAGCCGCCAAGCAGCAACGCCGTCGCAAGAATAGCGCAATGGCTCGCACGAATCGACATGTTGGAATTGCCCCCGTTACGCTCTGGCAGTCTACGCAAGGTGCGAAACCCCGACAAGCATTTAGGCACCCGCTCAGACGGCGCGGCCCGGCGCCGCTTCTTGCCATCATCCCTTGATGCCGCTAGCTTGCGCCCCGATTTAAGCGGAATACGTTCTGTCGCAGCGCCCGTAGCTCAACTGGATAGAGCACCAGACTACGGATCTGGGGGTTGGGAGTTCGAATCTCTCCGGGCGCGCCACTGCACGGCCTGGTCGTTTTTGGTAAACGAAACCTGTCGCACCGTGCACCCATCGGGCGAACGATCGGCCCGGAAGGCGTGGTCGGCTCGTCGTGTGCGCTTGCCCCTAACGACGCGAAGGCGGTAAGAGAGCGGCAATGTCTTCCCGCGAAAGGTCTCGCCCGTGTCGCGCGGTTCCTCGATCACTATCGTCACCGCCGGCGACGCGGGCTATTTCGGCTTGCTGACGGACCTGCTGGAGTCGCTGCGGCGCGGTCTCGGCGACCGGCTTTATCCCTTGTCGATCCTCGATATCGGCTTCACCGACGACCAACGTGACCACCTCAAGCATATATACAGCGCCGCCGTTGCGCCGCTGGGCTGGGACCTGACCTACCCGCTGCGCTCCCACCCGCCGAACTCCTTCAAGGTGCTGGCGGGTCGGCCGCATCTGCCGAAGCATTTTCCAGGTTACGACATCTATCTTTGGATCGATGCCGATTGTTGGGTGCAGGACGCCAAGGTGCTTGAGCTGTTCATTCGCGGTGCGGCCAAGGGCAACCTTGCCATCGTGCCAGAGATCGACCGCGGCTATTGGACGATCCACAAGCGGCCGAAATTCTGGGGCCAGAACCAGAAGGCCTTCGCCTGGGCCTTCGGAATGCGCGAAGGTTATCGCTATGGGCGCCACGCGATTCTCAATGCGGGTGTTTTCGCTTTGAAGGGCGATGCGCCGCATTGGCAGTTGTGGTCGGATAACTACACCCACGCGCTGCGGCGGTTCCGTCTCGGGCCGGGCGCCTATCGCGGCAACATCAGCTTTTTTCTGTCGGATCAGACCTCGCTCAACCGCACAGTCTACGTTCAAGGCGCGCCAGCAACGTTGCTGCCGGCGTACTGCAACTGGTTTTGCGGCAAGGGCACACCAATGTTCGACGCCGAGAAAAACTTCGTCGTCGAGCCACACGAGCCATACCTGCCGCTGGGCATCGTTCATCTCGCCGGCGAAGGCATGAAAGAGCGCGTCTGGTCGTTGCGAACTCTGCAGGGCGGCACGGTCGAGACCCGTCTTACCTATACGGCGATCGAGGTCTTGAGGCAGGCGTCCACAAAAGTACGCCCGATCTCGACGCGCGGCTGAGGTCGCCCGACCGGATCAAGACGCGAAGAAGCTGCGCAGCGCCCACCGCCGTTTCCTTCGGGCATTGCTCCGGCACGTAATGACCGCAAGGCAGCGCTTCGGCGCCGCGAATGTCGCTCGCGTAGAGGCGCCAGATGTCGAGGGCCTGTGGTTGCGGTCGACACCACCCGTCGCGCCCTGATGCCACGAGACATGAGTGAAGGGATTGCCATGCATCAGCAGGACCGGCGGACCCCGGCCGCCGTGAACCGTGACGATGCGCGCGCCGCTGATCTCGATCGTCATGCGCGTGAAACCGTCGAACACCGCTGCGGTCGCCTCCGCGTACCCTCCGGACGCACCGGAGCCGCAGCATAGTGTGTCGGAAACGCCGCAGCGAGCGACGGGGGGACGACTCGGCGAGACCGAATCCCTAGCGGGTCATCGCCGTCGAACCCCAAGGTATGGTTGAGGATATACTTAAAGAGAGGTTAAAAACTCCTTGATTTGCTTGGGAAATTAATCTTAGCTTAACTACGCTCGCGCGCAGGCATTCGGCCTTCCCGAGAACCGGGGGACACGATGACGACGGTAACGCAGCTTGCCGATCTGGTGCAGGACCGCCTGGCGGCCGCACGCACCGCCGATGTCGCGCGCTTGCCCGATCCGGTCGCGGCGGCAGTCGCCGGTCAGACGTTCCGCGAGTTCGAGCTCGAATACGACCAGACAAAGAAGATTCTCTTTTGCTATTTCAAGTACGCTAGCCGCCCCTGCTTCACGCCAGCGCTGCTCCGCGAGGCGCAGGCGATTCAGCGGATGGTGCGCGGCCTGTTCGGCGATCGCGTCGTCGGCGAACCGCCGCTGCGTTACATGGTGCTCGGCTCGCGTACGCCGCAGATCTGGAACCTCGGCGGCGATCTCGAATTGTTCTCGACTCTGATCCGCAACCGTGATCGCGCGGCGCTGCGCCGCTACGCCCATACCTGCTGCGAAATCGGCTTCACCAACGCGACCGGCCTCGGCTTCGACCTGCCGCTCATTTCGGTCGCGCTGGTGCAGGGCGACGCGCTGGGCGGCGGCTTCGAAGCGGTGCTGAGTTCGAACCTGATCGTCGCCGAACGCGGCGCCAGGTTCGGTCTGCCGGAGATCCTGTTCAATCTCTTTCCCGGCATGGGTGCTTACAGCTTCCTTGCACGGCGCATTGCGCCCGGCATCGCCGAGCGGCTCATCATGGGCGGCGAGATTTATACCGCCGAGCAGCTGCACGCGCTCGGCGTCGTCGACGTGCTCGCCGCCGATGGCCAGGGCATGCAGGCATTCTACGATTTCATTGGCCGGCGCGAGCGCCGTTATGCGGCGCAGCGCGCGCTCTACCGGGCGCGGCGGCTGGTCAATCCGGTGACCTTCGAGGAAATGACCCGCATCGCCGACCTTTGGGTCGAGGCCGCCTTCAAACTCGAAGACGCGGACCTTAAGCGCATGGAGCGGCTGGTTACCGCCCAGGAGCGGCGCGGCGTGCGCGCCTAGCGTGCCGGCCGGCAAGCACCTCTTTCAGAACGACGGCCTGGTTGTGGCGCTGGTCGCGCGCGCCGAAGACCAGCGTGATGCGCCGAACGCGCGCCAACTGTCGAAGTTGCTCAAGCGCCGCGGGATTGCGGGCGAGCTCGGCCCGATAGCGCCGGCGGAACTCGGTCCAGCGCACAGGATCATGGCCGAACCACTGGCGCAACCTCGCGCTCGGCGCGACCTCTTTGAGCCACAAATCGATGTGCGCCCGCCGCTTCGTTAGGCCGCGCGGCCAGATGCGATCGACCAAGACCCGCATGCCATCCCGCGGCGAAGGCGGATCGTAGACGCGCCGAAGTTTTACGGCCTGCGTCATGCCCGCGCTTTACGGCGGTCGCGCCGCGGTGCCGGTTACACGCGGCGTCGTCAGCGGCCGGACATACAAGACGACGAACAAGCCGAAGGCGCCACTCCACGCCGCTGTGGCGAGACCCAGTGCGACCAGATAATTCGCGCCCGCCAGCGGCGCGAGCAGCCGCAAGCCGGCCGCGAGCGTGACCAGGCCATAGATTGTCGTCGTGCCGGGTCCGGCCGCCAACTGCCGGCCAGTATGGCCGAGCGACGCGCGCGTCATCACCGCAAGCGTCATGGTGCCGATGGCGCCGACGGTCAACGCATGCAGTGCGGTTGTCGGCGGCAGATACGGCACCAGCTCGTTCGTCGCGAGCAGCAGAAAGCCAAGGACCAGCCACGCATAGCCGAGGTGCAAGACCCAAAGCAGCGGCTCGCGCCAGGTTCCGATGCCGCGCCAGCGCGCCAAGCGCACCGCCAATGCCAGCGCGGCTGCGAGCTCGAGCCACGCCGACCATGCCGCATCGGGAACGACGACCCAGGCGGCAAGCGCAGCTGCCGTCACGGCGAGCGCACAGCGGTCGACCCACCCGAAAGGCGTGGGCAAAGCGCCAGGTGGTCCGTTTTTCGCGAGCCAATTGCGGGTGAAGCTCGGAACGATGCGGCCGCCGACCAGGCTGATCAGCATCAGCAGCGTGCCAACCCCCAGACGATTGCCGAGCTCGGCGGTCGATGCCCAGCCGAGCGGCTGTGCATGGACGAGCGCATTGCCGGCGAGAAGCAGGCTCAGCGCCGCGACCATCGGCAAGTTTCGCCAGTTCCGCCCGGTGACGATCTCGCGCGCGATGGCGGCCAGCAACGCGACCGGAAAGGCAAGATCGAGCACCGCCGCGGCGGCAGCGCCGATCGACGCCGATAGGAACACGCCGACGCGGCCGGCAAGCCACAGTGCCGCGAGCGTCGCCAGCGGCCGGCCTTGCAGCGGCAGGCGACCGGTCCAATTGGGAATCGCCGTGAGCAGAAAGCCCGCAACGGTCGCCATGGCATAGCCGAAGACCATTTCGTGCACATGCCAGATCGGCGGCGGCATCAACGTCGGTACCGCCCCAATTCCGGCATAGACCGCGAGCCAGAGCGGTACGGCCAGCGCGGCCCATCCCGCTGCCAGCAGAAAGAACGGCCGGAAGCCGGCGGAGAACAGCGCCTGTCCGGTATGGGCGCGATAACGGGGAATGGCGACCACGTCAAAACTCCACGGTGATGCCGTCACGATCACGCCTCAGCTTAGGAACGCCGCGCTGCGCGATACAACCGTAGGGTTCTTGGGTGTTTTTCGCCGGATAGCGCCGATCAGCCGCGCCGTTCGGCGCGCGTCATCTGCTCCAGGCTGGCATCGAGGCGCGAGAACTCGTTGACGATCTTGTCGAAATAGGTCGGCCCGGTGCGCGTCAGGTCGTTGGCGGTGACGTCCCGCATCGCCGTCAGCGCTTCGCACAGGCGTATGCCGCCGACATTGGCGGCGCCGCTCCGAAGTGAATGCGTCACATCGCGGAAGTCGCGCAAATCGCCGCGTTCGACCGCCGCCCGCAAATCTTCGATCAGGCGACGTGCGTCCTTGCGAAAGGTGTCGACCACCTCGGCGACGAATTCGCTACCCCCCAGATTCCTTAGCGCCGCGAAGGTGTGTTCGTCGACAACAGTGCCGGCGTCGGGCACGAAGCGCGGATGCGCGGAGATCGGCGTCACCACCTGCGGCACGATCATCGGCCGCCGTTCGCCCGACTCCGCCTTGGCGTACAGTTCGGCCAACGCCGTGAGCAGCTGCGCCGGCTCCATCGGTTTGGTGAGTACGGCGTCCATGCCGGCCTCGCGGCAGAGCCTTTCCGTCTCGCTGGTAACGTCGGCCGTCAGTGCGACGATCGGCAGACGCCATTCGCCGACATGGCTCATACGGTACAGCTTGGCGACTTCGTAGCCGGTAACATCTGGCATGTTGATGTCGAGCAGCGCGAGATCGAAACGGTCGCGCTCGAGTGCCGCGAGCGCCTGCTCGCCGTCACCGACGACGACCACCTGATGACCGGCCATTTCCAAGACCTTTTTGAGGATCTTGCAATTGGCGCCGTTGTCGTCGGCTACCAGCATCTTGAGCGGCCGCACGAGTCTGGACGGCGAGGCCGACGCCGGCACCTGAGATGTGTCGTCGCGCGGCGCTCCGGACGGGGCTGTCGCCACTGCTTCGACCGGCGCGGCTTCGTCGCGACGCGGCCGCGGATCGCTCGCAAACGCACTCATCAGGGCGCTTGCGAGCACCTCGGGCCGCACCGGCGCCTCGATGACCGCCGCGAGCTCCGACGCGCCGATACCGGCGACGGCATCGCTGCCGTACTCGGGCGCGATGAACACGACCAATGGTGCCCGAGCCGGCTCGCTCGTGAGGCGGTGCGCGAAAGCTAGAGCTGCCATCGGATTGGATCGGCCGTCGACGAAGACCAACCCGGTCCTGTCGGCACTGGCGGTCGCATCGACAAGGGTGGCGGCCTCGTCGCGGTGCCAGTGCAACTCGCCATGCCAGGCGCGCACGCGTTCCTGAATCAGCACGGCGAGATCGCTGTCAGTCGTGACCAAGGCCAAGTGCCGGCCGGAAAGCTCGGGTGCCGCTGCCGGTGCCGAGGCGTCGGGCTCGAGCGCCAGCGTTACGGTGAAGACCGAGCCCTTGCCCGGTGCGCTGGTCACCGTAATGGTGCCGCCCATCAGTTCGACGAGTTGCTTCGAAATGGCAAGACCGAGGCCGGTGCCGCCGAAACGGCGCGCAACGGTCTCATCGGCTTGGGTAAAGACGTCGAATATACGATCGAGCGATTCGGGTGGAATGCCGACGCCCTCGTCCTTGACCGTAAGACTTAGCCGAACCTGACCTTCCGTGCGCTCGACCAGCGATGCGGTCAGTGCGATACGCCCGCGCGGCGTGAACTTGATGGCATTCGCCACGAGATTGATCAGCACCTGGCGCAGCTGCAACGGTGCGCCGCGATATCCGACAGGCAACCGCGGATCGATACTCAACGTAAGCGCCAGATGCTTGGCTTCGGCCTGTGGTCTGACGAGGGCGATCACGCCACCCAATAATTCGGGCAGAGCAAAGCTTTCGACCGCCGGCCGCAGTTTGCCGGCTTCGAGCTTCGACAGGTCGAGCAGGTCGTTGATCAGGCCCAGCAGCGTCTGCGCCGACAGCCGCATCGTCGCCAGCATGTCGCGCTGCTCGGGATCGAGATTGGTGCGCGCGAATAGCGCGCCCATGCCGATGAAGCCGTTGAGCGGCGTGCGCAGCTCGTGGCTCATGACCGCGAGGAAGCGGCTCTTGGCGGCGGCCGCTTCCTCGGCTGCGGCGCGCGCAGCATGGAGCCTGCGAACCAGCGTCGCGGCATAGCTCGGCAGCAAGGCCAAGGCGACGTAGACACCGGCCGACTCGGCCGGCCGCGCCTGCCAGTATGGCGTTGTCGCTACGACGACGCCAAAACCGATCACGGACAGCACTGCGCTGATCGCGAGCGCCCGCAAGCCATAACGGAAGCCGAAGCCGAAGATGATCCAGAGATAGATCGCAAACCACGGTGCCGCATAGCCGGCGCCGACATGCAGAAATACCGAGACAAAAACCACATCACTGAGCATCGCGGCGAGGCGCCGCGGCGCTGCGGCCTCCGGATCGGCCATCAGGTGAACAAAGAGCAGCCACGCCACCAGAATGCCGGGAACGTCAACGGCAAGCAGCGGCAGCAGCACCGGCGGCGCGACGTGAAGCGCCGCAAGCGCCGCGAGGTAAACCAGCACCACGCCGGTGAAGAAGACGCGTACCACCGCCTGTTGCGGCTCGGACTCGCGCATCGTCGCCAGGGCCGCGGCAATCGGAGCCACGCCCTTGACGGTGGCGACGACCGCAGCGATGCCAGGTCCGAGCAGGACGAGTGTCAAGGCCAGCAGCGCGATCGCCGGATCAACAGCACCGCCGAGCCAGAAAACCGCAACTGCGGCAAGAGTCAGCGGCGCGGCGATCGCAAACAGCGCCAGCGCGACTGCCACGCGACGTCCGGCATGTCCGACGCTTCCGGCGTTGGGGGCGTTTGCAGGCTCCAGCCGTTCCACCATGCGACTTTTCCGACCCTTCCCCGAATCTGCGGCGGGGTCGAATCGCGATTCTGCCGCGTGACCGGCGAAAAATCTATCCCTTGGTGGTTAGTGTGCGAGTCGCGACGATATCTTGGGTATCACGCGCCCACGGGAGCGCTTACCGCGACCGCCCGCTCAACCGGCAGATGGACGCGAACGGTCGTGCCCGCGTCCTTGCGGCTTTCGATGGTGAGCCGGCCCCCGTGGAGTTCGACCAAGCCGATCGCCAACGGCAGGCCGAGGCCGGTGCCCGCGTGACGCCGGCTCCAGGTGCTGGCGACTTGCCCAAAGCGCGTCACCGCGGTCTGAATCTCGCCCGCGTCCATGCCGATGCCGTGATCGACCACAGTGATGTCGAAGCCATCCGCCCCGAAGCGGGCTGTGAGTTCGACCCGGCCGCCAGCGTGGCTGAACTTGATCGCATTGGTGACAAGGTTGAGCAGCACCTGTTTCAGCTTGAGACCGTCGGCGTGCAAAGCGGGCAGATCGGGTGGCAGGTCGGCGGCGATGGAAATATCGATCGCACGTGCGCGTTCGGCAACGAGTTGGAGGACGTCGTGGACGATCTGCGGCAGCTCGATCGTTTCTTCGTCGAGCTCGATCTTGCCAGCTTCGAGCTTCGACACGTCGAGAATATCGCTGATGATGCCGAGCAAGTGCTGCGCCGAGGCGCAGATATCGCGCGCGTAACCAGTATAACGTGGGCTGCCGAGCGGCCCCATGACTTCGTCGGCCATGACCTGCGAGAAGCCAATGATGGCGTTCAGCGGGGTACGCAACTCGTGACTCATATTCGCCAGGAATTCGGACTTGCTGCGGCTCGCGAGCTCCGCTTCTTCTTTGGCAGCGATTAGCGCGAGTTCGGCCTCCTTGCGCGCGGTGATGTCGAGCGCCGCGGTCACGACCAGCATCGGCCGCCCGACGGCATCGCGTAGCAGCGCCTTACTGCTGAGAACGACGCGCTGCTCGCCTTCCGGCAGGGTCACGGTATGCTCGGACGAGCCGTCGGCTTCGAGACCGCCCATGATACGTCGGTCACGCTCCATCGACTCGCGCGCATAAAGATCCGAGCTCACGGCGGTCGGCGTCTCCCCGATGATGGCCGCAGGATTCTTGCCGACGCTGCGTGCAAACCAATCGTTCACGAAGACATAGCGTCCGTCGCGGTCGGTAGCAACGACCGCAAGCGGGACCGCGTCGATCACGCGCAGCAACAGCTCGTGACTCTCGCGCAAGGCGTTGCGATGGCGACGCGCATCCTCAACGATCTTCTCCTCGAGTGACGACGCGCGGGCGCGCAACAAAAGCTGCTGCCGCCGCATCGTCAGCAGATTGCGCGATCGCACACGGAACTCGTGATGGTCGACCGGGCTGAGCAGGAAATCGGTCGCGCCGGCCTCGAGCGCCTGGTAGCGCAGGTCGCGATCCTCGTAGGCGGTAACGACGATCACCGGTACGTCGGCGCAGCCAGCGACCGCGCGAAACCGGTGGATGAACGCCGCGCCATCGAGATCGGGCATGTTGAAATCGGTCAGCACCAGATCGGGTGGCGAACGCGCCGCGTCATCGAGTGCGCGCTGCGGATGGTCGAAAAGCCGGACGTCGACCTGGTCCAGGGACTGCGCGAGGCGTTCGAGAATCTTCAGATTGGTCGCGCGGTCATCGACGATGACCACCGTCTGGCGATTCGGGATCTCAGTTTCCGGCACAGAGAAGTCCCGCACAGGTCCTGTCCGCTAGCAAGTATCGGCGCCGCGCAAGCCCGCGGCAAGCCGGATCAATCTCGTAAATCATGGTTAATGATCGGTAAACGGCCTGTAAAACGCAGCAACACGCTGGATCAGGCGCCGACAAGGGTCAGCCTTGATTCGCCCAAACCGGAAAAGCGCGCCAAGACGAGCGCCCGCAGCGGCGCCACGTGGAGACCGGTGTGACTGCCCGTGGTGACGAACGTCCCGGCCGCCAACGGCCGTCCGCGCTGCGCCAAGTGATTGGCGAGCCAAGTCAGCAAGCGCTTCGGATGGCCGGCGGCATTGCCGCCAACGGCACGGCCGACCTCCGCACCATCGATCACCAGTCGCGCCTCCGGCTTGACGAGATCGGCATCACGCCAGTTCTCAACTGCGGGCCCCCAGCAGAAACCGCCGTTCGAAATGTTGTCAGCCAGCACCGCGAGCTCGGGCACCGCCGTCCGGTCGCGGAAACGCGATTCGAGAAATTCGATCGCGACATGGAGGCTATCGATCGCCTCCCAGACCTCGTTGTCGCCGTAGGGTGTCGGCCGAGCCGGCAGATCGCGGCCGATACGAAAGGCAAGCTCCGCTTCGACGCCGTTCAGGCCGTCGGGTGAAGCCAGCAGCCGCGCGGGGCTCGGCACGACGTGGCCGGCGAAAATCGGCGCGCAGCTCGGCCGCGATACCGGGCTGGCAGCACCGATTTTCCAGCCGCCGACGCGCACGCCCAGCTTGTCGACGACCAGGTCTTGCAGGGCATAAGCGGCGGCTTCATCGACCGGTACTAGCTCCGTCGGAATTTCGCCGATCCGCTTGCCCGAAATGCGCGCTTGGACGAGCAAGGCGGCAAGCCGCTGCTGCACCATCGCTCAGCGAAGGACCGTCGCCATGGCCGGCGCGGGCGCCGCGGCGGTTGCGGCGTTGCCACCGAGATAATGCCGGTCGGTGTCTCGCTTTGCAGCACGAGCACGGCCTTGATGGCGTGCCCCGCGCTTTAAGCCGGCGATGACCAACTTGGTGATCGCGGTGAATTCCGGGCCGCGGTGATCGATGAGCGGCTGATCCATTGCGCGCAAGACGCGGTCCGGCAGATTGGTCGGGCCGGGAATCTGCAGAGAATGCCGGCTGCTCCGAAACGCCATGGTCGAAGCTCCCCTGGGTCAGAAGAGGCGGGAATTTGCCCGCAATTACCCTCGTGCTGCAAGACCCGGCTTGCATCTCGATCGCCGAGCGGCGTTAACGTATAGAAGTGATTGACGAGCCCCATCGGCACGACCGGGACATAGGTGCAGAGCAGCAGCACGAAGACCAGCACCATCACGAATCAGACATTGACCCGCGCGACGGCCCAGATGTCAGCCTTGGTGATCGCGGAGGCGGTCATCAGCACGCTCGCCATGGCGGCCGTGCCGTTCGAGGAATTCGTGGCATCCGAAGCCGCGGCCGGCCGCGCGGCGCTGCACCCGGCGCAGGTGCTAGATCGAGCGAGCGCCTAACCGCGCGAATATTTCGTTTTCTTTGCCGGCAAGCGCATCACACATTTGGCCGAGATGGTGGTGGACGTAGCGTTCCCTCTTATGTGGCAGTGGGTATCCGAAACGCGCAGAAGCAGAAAGATACATATGCACGGAGCTAAAGCAGATGCCGGCAGATGAGAAAAGATCAAAATCAACATGGACCACGCCAGATGCATCTGGTCGTAGGTGATAATAGACGTGACAACCCTTCGCATTCACAATGGCGCGAAGTTTCGAAATTTTTTGATCAATCGAAATCTCGCAGTCCAAATCCACATCGTCGTCGTCGAACGCGCGGTCGGTAGTTTGGACATTGCTCTTGAGATCTGACGACAGTCCTCCTCGAAACTCGCGGGTAGCACTCCAAAATCTGTTGCGCTCCTGCTTCCAAATCTTGAGGGCGCCCTCAGTATGCTCATCCGGTTGCGGACCTTCCCCGAGCAGTCTGGCGATTATTTCGCGAATCTCTTCTTCGGGGAGATCGAAGAATTCGCGATCCGGGTTGTATCGACCATGCGCTAACGCGGGGTGCACGATTTTCTCTTCAAAATTTTGCGGGTCTGGGTGCTGTACACAAAAAATCACGAAATATTCGCTCGGGACGCCAGGCAGGCCGTCGTAAAGCTCCCTGGCTCGATCGTAGACAATATGACCTGTGCCCTTTTTCCGTGGCCGCGTTCTAGGACGTCCTTTTCGATTTGTGTCTCTCGTCGAATGGTCATCCGTGCTTCCCACCTTAAATAGATGTGGGAATGCCGGATTTTGCAGCACGTAAAGATAACCGGGCATGGTGAGCCGCTGTTATGCGATCAGATGCCAGTAGCGTTCAGAGGAAACAGTCTACCAGCGCATAGAGTCAGGGCTCCAGCCCCACCAAACTCCGCGCGAAGTCCTTCGCCACGAACGGCCGCAGATCGTCGGCGGCTTCGCCGATGCCGATGAAATGCACCGGGAGTTTAAATGCTTCAGCAATGGGCACGAGCACGCCGCCCTTGGCGGTGCCGTCGAGCTTGGTCATGACCAGGCCGGTGACGCCGACCATGTCGCCGAAGGCCTGCGCCTGGACCTGCGCGTTCTGGCCGATGGTGGCGTCGAGCACCAGCAACACCGCGTGCGGCGCCGCCGGATCGCCCCTTTTCAACACGCGCACGATCTTCTCGAGCTCGGCCATCAGATTGGCCTTGTTGTGCAGCCGGCCGGCGGTGTCGACCAGCAGCACGTCGGCCTTGTCCTTCTTCGCCGCCGCCAGCGCGTCGAAGGCGAGGCCGGCGGCGTCGCCGCCCGCCTGTCCGGCGATCACGCGCGACCCCGTGCGCTCGCCCCAGATCGCAAGCTGCTCGGTCGCGGCGGCGCGGAAGGTGTCGCCGGCCGCCAGCACGACGCGCCGCCCCTCGTCCCGGAAGCGCTTCGCCAGTTTGCCGATGGTCGTCGTCTTGCCGCCGCCGTTGACGCCGACGACCAGCACGACGAAGGGGCGCGGCGCGCGTTCGTCGTCGATCGCCAGCGGCGCCTCGACTGCCGCCAGCGTGCGCGCGATCTCATCGGCGAGCACGGCGCGGATTTCGGCTTCGCTCGCTTCCTTGCCGAAGCGCTCCTTGCGCAGCCGGTCGACCACCTGCGCCGCGAGCCGCGGACCGAGATCGGCGGCGATCAGGATCTCCTCGAGCGCGTCGAGCGCCGCGTCGTCGAGCTTCCGCTTGGTCAGCACGCCGGCGATGCCGTCGGTGAGATTGCGCGACGAGCGCGTCAGACCGGCCTTGAGCCGCGCGAAGAAGCCGTTGGTCATGCCGCCACGCCGGTGAGCCGATCGGCCGTTGCGCCGTTGAGCGTCACGCGCACGACATCACCCGGAACGAAATCGCCCGCGACCGCCACCGGCGCATAGTGCTCGCTGCGGCCGAAGCCCGGCTGCTCGATCAGCACCTGCGCCTCGCTGCCGACGCGCGCCGCCAGCGCGCGGGCGAATGCCGCCGCGCCCGCCGCTCTGAGCCGCGCCGCGCGCTCGCGCACCAGCGGCTTCGGGACCTGCGGCATGCGCTCGGCCGGCGTGCCGGCGCGGGCACTGAACGGAAAGACATGGAGATAATCGAGGCCGGCCTCGTCGATGAACGCCAGCGTGCGGCCGAACATCGCCGCGTCCTCGGTCGGAAAGCCGGCGATCAGATCGGCGCCGAGCGCGATGCCCAGCCGGAGATCGCGCGCGCGGCGCGCCACCTCCAGCGCCTGGGCGCGCGTGTGCCGCCGCTTCATGCGCTTGAGGACCAGGTCGTCGCCCGCCTGCAGCGACAGATGCAGATGCGGCATCAGCCGTGTCTCTTCAGCAACGAGCCGCCACAGCGTCTCGTCGATCTCCGCCGGATCGACCGACGACAGGCGCAGCCGATCGAGCTCGGGCACCAGCGCCAGCAGCAGCCGCGCCAGCGCGCCCAAGGTCGGCCGGCCGGGCAGATCGGCGCCATAGGCGGTGAGATCGACGCCGGTCAGCACCAGCTCGCGGTAACCCGCCGCCGTCAGCGCGCGCGCCTGGTCGACGACCGCGCCCGGCGGCACCGAGCGGCTTGGCCCGCGGCCGAGCGGAATGACGCAGAACGTGCAGCGATGGTCGCAGCCCTGCTGCACCTCCAGAAAGGCGCGCGCCCGGCCCTCGAAGCCGTCGACCCGGTGCGACGCGGTCGCGCGCACCGTCGCGATGTCGCTCACATCGACGCGTCCCGTGCCGGTCCAGCTTTCGGCCTTGAGCTTCTCGGCGTTGCCGAGCACGCGGTCGATCTCGGGCATCGCCGCATACTTCGCCGGATCGATCTGCGCCGCGCAGCCGGTGACGATGATGCGCGCATTCGGCCGCTCACGGCGGGCGCGGCGGATCGCCTGGCGCGCCTGGCGCTCGGCCTCCGCGGTCACGGCGCAGGTATTGATGATCACCGCGTCGTCGAGGCCGGCCGCCGCCGCATGGCGCCGCATCACCTCGGACTCGAAGGCGTTCAGGCGGCAACCGAAGGTGAGAATCTCCGCGGCCATGGTCACACCGGCAGCAGCGACGGATCGATCACGCCGGTGAAGCTGACGGCGACCGGTCCGGTCATGATCACGTGATTGTCGGCGCGCCAGTCGATGGTCAACTGGCCCCCGTCGGCGACGATCTCGGCGCTGCGGCCGGCGAGGCCGCGGCGGCTCGCCGCCACCAGCGCCGCGCAGGCGCCGGTGCCGCAGGCCGGCGTCAGGCCGGCGCCGCGCTCCCACACGCGCAAACGGATCCGGTCGCGGCCCAGCATCTGCGCCACGCCGATATTGGCGTGCTGCGAAAACAGCGCGTCGTGCTCGAGCCTGGGGCCGAGCGCGGCGATGTCGACCGCGCCGACATCGGCGACGAAGAACGTCGCATGCGGATTGCCCATGCTCGTTGCCATGCCGTCCGACAAAGGTCCGAGTGCCAGCGGCAGGTGATCAGTATCGCAGTCGCGCGCCAGCGGAATGTCGCGCCAGCCCCAGCGCGGCTCGCCCATGTCGACGGCGACGCGATCCTTGCCGGCGGCGCGCGCGGTGATGAGGCCGGCGGCGGTTTCGAGGGTGACGCTGTCGGCGCCGGCCTCGCGCATGATCAGGTCGGCGACGCAGCGCGCGGCGTTGCCGCAGGCCTCGACCTCGCCGCCATCGGCGTTACGGATGCGCATGAAGGCGGCGACGCCTGGACGGTTCGGCTTCTCGATGACGATGAGCTGATCGCAACCGATGCCGGTATGGCGCGCGGCGATCGCCTCGGCCGCCTTGTCGTCGACCGAGATCGGCCTGGCGCGCGCATCGAGCACGACGAAGTCGTTGCCGAGGCCGTGCATCTTGATGAAAGGCGTGCCGCGCATGGCGAGGGATATAGGCGAATCCGCCCGCCAAATAAAGCAAGGGCGGCCCGGACCGCCCGGCCAGCCGCCGCTTCCGGCGCCGCGGCTGGGCAATTGACAGGGTCCGCCCGCAAGCCTAGGTTCCAGCCCGCTTCCAGGGAGCCCTAGCCCTGTTACCCCCTGCGGGGGACGGCCAGTCCGCGCGTCGCGCGCACTGGCCCGAAACGCGTTTGGAGACGAGTTTGTTCGAGAGCCTGAGCGGCCGTCTGGCCGACATCTTCGACCGGCTGAAGCGCAAAGGCGCGCTGTCGGCGGACGACGTCAGCGCCGCGCTGCGCGAGATCCGCATCGCGCTGATCGAGGCCGACGTCGCCCTGCCGGTGGTGAAGGATTTCGTCAACGCCGTGCGCGACCAGGCCGTCGGCCAGGAGATGCTGCGCTCGGTGACGCCGGGCCAGATGGTGGTCAAGCTGGTCCACGACCATCTGATCGCGACGCTCGGCGGCGACAGCACGCTCGATTTCAACGCGGTGCCGCCGGTGGTGGTGCTGATGGTCGGTCTCCAGGGCTCGGGCAAGACCACGACCGCGGCCAAGCTCGCGCGGCTGCTACAGGCGCGGGAGAAGAAGAAAGTGCTGCTCGCCGCGCTCGACGTCGCGCGGCCGGCGGCGCAGGAGCAGCTGGCGACGCTGGCGAAGCAGATCGACGGCGCCTCGCTGCCCATCGTTGCGGGAGAACGACCCATCGCCATCGCCCAGCGCGCGATGGAGACCGGTCGGCGCGAAGGCTACGACGTCGTCATCCTCGACACCGCCGGCCGGCTCCATATCGACGAGCCGCTGATGCAGGAAGTCGCCGCCGTGCACGCGGCGACCCAGCCGACCGAGACGCTCCTTGTCGTCGACTCGCTGACGGGCCAGGACGCGGTCAATGTCGGCAAGGCTTTCGCCGAACGCATCGCGCTCACCGGCATCGTGCTGACGCGGATCGACGGCGACGCCCGCGGCGGCGCCGCGTTGTCGATGCGCGCCGTCACCGGCAAGCCGATCAAGTTCCTGGGCACGGGCGAGAAGCTCGACGCGCTCGAGCCCTTCCATGCCGAGCGCATCGCCAGCCGCATCCTCGGCATGGGCGACATCGTCAGCCTGGTCGAGAAGGCGGCCGAGACCGCCGACCGCGAAGAGGCCGAGAAGCTCGCGCGCAAGATCGAGAAAGGCGGCTTCGACCTCGACGATCTCGCGGCGCAGCTCAGGCAGCTTCGGAAGATGGGCGGCATGAGCGGCATCCTCGGCCACCTGCCGGGCGTCGCCAAGGTCAAGAAGCAGCTCGATCAGGCCAATATCGACGAGAGCGTCCTCAAGCGGCAGGAGGCGATCCTGTCGTCGATGACCAAGGCCGAGCGCCGGAACCCCAAGCTGCTGAACGCCTCGCGCCGGCAGCGCATCGCCGCCGGCTCGGGCACGACGGTTCCGGAGATCAATCGTCTCATCAAGCAGTACCAGGACATGAGCCAGATGATGAAGCGCATGGGCAAGCTCGGCCAGAAGGGCCTCGCCCGGCACGGCATCTCGGCGCTCATGCCCGGCAATCCCACGCGTCACTGAAACCGAGAGGCAACCCGAAAGGAACTCCATGTCACTCAAGATTCGTCTCGCTCGCGGCGGCGCCAAGAAGCGCCCGTTCTATTCGATCGTGGTGGCGGAATCGCGCAGCCCGCGCGACGGCCGCTTCATCGAGAAGCTCGGCACCTACAATCCGATGCTCGACAAGGGGCACAAGGACCGCGTGGTGCTGAACAGCGAGCGCATCCAGCATTGGATCAAGATGGGCGCGCTGCCATCCGAGCGGGTGACGCTGTTCCTCGCCGACGCCGGCATGATGCAGCGGCCCGAGATCCGCGAGACGCCGCAGCGCTCGATGCCGCGCGCCGAGCGCAAGAAGCTCGAAGCGGCGAAGGGCGAGGCCGCGCCTGCCGGCGCCGCGCCGGCGGGCCAGCCCGCCGAGGCCAAGGCGGAAGCCAAGGCCGAGAAGACGCCGGAAGCCGCGCCGGCGGCCGGCGCCTGAGGAGAAACACGTGGCGACATCCGCCACATCGCTGGTCTGTCTCGGCGCGATCGCCGGCGCGCACGGCGTCAAGGGCCTGGTGCGGCTCAAGAGCTTCACCGCCCGCGCCGAGGACATCGCCGCCTACGGTCCGCTTCAGGACGCGGGCGGCGCGCGCCGCTTCGAGCTCGCGCTAGTCGGCGCGTCGCGCGGCATGCTGATCGCGCGCATCAAGGGCATCGAGGATCGCAACGCCGCCGAGCGGCTCAGGGGCGAGAAGCTCTATGTCGCGCGCGACCGCCTGCCGCCGACCGCGTTGGGCGAGTTCTATCACGCCGATCTGATCGGCCTCGCGGCCGAGCGCGCGGACGGCACGTCGCTCGGCCGCATCGTCGCCATCCACGATTTCGGCGCCGGACCCAGCCTCGAGATCGCGCCGCCGTCGGGCGCGAGCGTGATGGTGCCGTTCACCGCCGCAATCGTGCCGGTGGTCGACATCGCCGGCGGCCGCGTCGTCGTAGTGCCGCCGGACGGCCTGCTCGACGCGGCGCCGCGCCGGAAAGGCGGATCGCGATGACCGCGCCCTGGACCGCGACCGTGCTGACGCTCTTCCCCGAGATGTTCCCCGGACCGCTGGGATTTTCGCTCGCCGGCAAGGCGCTCGAGCGCGACCTGTGGCGGCTGGAAACGGTGGACATCCGCGATTTCGCAAGCGATAAACACCGCTCCGTCGACGACGCGCCGTTCGGCGGCGGGCCCGGCATGGTGCTGCGGCCGGACGTCGTCGACGCCGCGATCGCCAGCATTGCCGGTCGTCCGGGGCCGCTGCTCTATCTCTCGCCGCGCGGCCATCGGCTCGACCAGGAACGGGTCCGGCAGCTGAGCGAAGGACCCGGCGTACGGCTGCTATGCGGCCGGTTCGAGGGCATCGACGAGCGCGCGATCGAGGCGAACGCGATCGAGGAGCTGAGCCTCGGCGATTTCGTGCTGTCGGGCGGCGAGCCGGCGGCGATCGCGCTGCTCGACGCGTGTATCCGGCTGCTGCCCGGCGTCATCGGCGACGCCGCGGCGGTGACGGAGGAGAGTTTCACGGGGAGCCTGCTCGAGTATCCCCATTACACCCGGCCGCAGGAATGGCGCGGCCGGGCGGTGCCGGAGGTCCTGGTCTCCGGCCATCACGACAAGGTCCGCCGGTGGCGTCAGGCCCAGGCGGAAGCGGCGACGCAGGCGCGGCGCCCGGATTTGTGGCAACGCTATCTCGCCCGACGGCGGGACAGCCTCTAGGTCGGAGAAGATCCATGGACGTCATGCAGATGCTCGACAAAGAAGGAGTGGCGGCGCTGGCCAAGGCCCGAGCCGTTCCGGACTTCCGGCCGGGCGACACGCTCAAGGTCAGCATCAAGGTGATCGAGGGCGAGCGCGAGCGCATCCAGGCGTTCGAAGGCGTGTGCATCGCGCGCAAGAACGCCGGCGTGAACTCCAACTTCACGCTGCGCAAGATCTCCTACGGCGAGGGCGTCGAGCGCGTCTTCCCGCTCTACTCGCCGCGCATTGCGGAGATCGAGGTCGTGCGCCGCGGCGCGGTGCGCCGCGCCAAGCTCTATTACCTGCGCGGCCTGGCCGGCAAGGCGGCGCGCATCAGCGAGGCCGAGCGCGCTGCAGTCGAGCAGACGGCGACAGACGCCACCGAGCCGGCGCCGGCCGAGGTCACGGCTGCAGCGCCGGAGACTCCGGCCGCCGCGGCGGAGAAGCCGGCGAAACGCGCCAAGCCCGCCCGCGACGAGGCGCCCAACAAGAAGAAGAAATAGGAACCTGACGACACCATGGCCGCGGCGCGTACGCTCTACGACAAGATCTGGGAAAGCCATCTCGTCGACAGTCAGCCCGACGGGACGAGCCTGCTCTACATCGACCGGCATTTGGTGCACGAGGTCACGAGCCCACAGGCCTTCGAAGGCCTGCGCACCTCGGGCCGCCGCGTGCGCCGGCCCGACGCGACCATCGCCGTCGCCGACCACAACGTGCCGACCACCGACCGTTCGCGCGGCATCGAGGAGCCGGAATCGCGCAAGCAGGTCGAGACGCTCGAGCGCAACGTCAAGGAATTCGGCATCGAGTATTTCGGCCTCACCGACATCCGCCAGGGCATCGTCCACATCATCGGCCCCGAGCAGGGCATGACGCAGCCGGGCATGACCATTGTCTGCGGCGACAGTCACACCGCGACGCACGGCGCCTTCGGCGCCCTCGCCTTCGGCATCGGCACGTCGGAGGTCGAGCACGTGTTGGCGACGCAGACGCTGATCCAGCGTCGCGCCAAGAACATGCTGATCGAGATCGACGGCGAATTGCCCTTGGGCGTGACGGCGAAGGATCTGATCCTCGCGGTCATCGGCAAGATCGGCACCGCCGGCGGCACCGGCCACGTCGTCGAATACGGCGGCAGCGCGATCCGCGGTCTGTCGATGGAAGGCCGCATGACCGTGTGCAACATGTCGATCGAAGCCGGCGCCCGCGCCGGCCTGATCGCGCCCGACGAGACGACTTTCGCCTATCTCAAGGGCCGGCCGCACGCGCCGAAAGGCGGTGCGTGGGAGCAGGCGCTGGCGTTCTGGAAGACGCTACCTTCCGATCGGAGCGCGCGCTACGACACCGTGGTACGACTCGATGCCCGCCAGATCGCGCCGCAGGTGACCTGGGGCACCAGCCCCGAAGACGTGCTGCCGATCACCGGCAGCGTGCCCGATCCGGCGGCCATTGCCGACGCCAACAAGCGCGCCGCGATGGAGCGCGCGCTCCAGTACATGGGGTTGCAGCCGGGCACGCGGCTCGTCGACGTGCCGGTGCAGAAGGTGTTCATCGGCTCGTGCACCAACGCGCGCATCGAGGATTTGCGCGCGGCGGCGCAGATCGCCAAGGGTCGCAAGGTCGCCGCCGGCGTCAATGCGCTGGTCGTGCCCGGTTCGGGCCTCGTCAAGCACCAGGCGGAAGAGGAAGGACTCGATCACGTTTTCGTCGAGGCGGGGTTCGAGTGGCGCGAGGCCGGCTGCTCGATGTGCCTGGCGATGAACGCCGACCGGCTCGAGCCGGGCGAAAGATGTGCTTCCACCTCAAACCGGAATTTCGAGGGTCGCCAGGGCCGCGGCGGACGGACGCACCTGATGAGTCCGGCCATGGCCGCGGCCGCCGCAATCGTTGGAAAATTGGCGGATGTCCGCACGCTGACGTCCGGCCGGCGTTAAGAAACCGGTGACTTTTCACAAAAGGTTCACTCAACTGTAACAGTTGTGACTTCCACCGCTCCTAGAGTCCGGTGGTCGCGTGCGTGGCGCGGCGGGTCGTCCACGACCGATCATCCACAACTGAGGGGCAAGTGATGAAACACCGAATTCTTTGCGGCGTGGCGGGCGCGCTGGCCGTCGCCATGCTCGCCGCTCCGGTACAAGCCAAGGAACTGAATGGCGCCGGCGGCACCGCGATCTATCCCGTCCTCGCCAAATGGGCCGACGCCTACAAGAAGGAAACCGGCATCGCCGTGAACTACCAGGCGATCGGTTCGGGCGGCGGCATCAAGCAGATCACCGAGAAGACCGTCGATTTTGCCAACAGCGACAAGCCGCTCAAGCCCGACGCGCTCGCCAAGATCGACGTCGCGCAATTCCCGGCTGTAATCATCTCGATCACGCCGGTGGTCAATCTGCCGGGCATCAAGCCGGGCGAATTGACGATCAGCGGTCCGGTCCTCGCCGACATCTACCTCGGCAAGATCACCATGTGGGACAGCCCGGCGATCAAGAAGCTCAACCCGCACGTCAAGCTGCCGCATATGGGCATCTCGGTCGTCCATCGCTCGGACGGCTCGGGCACGACCTTCAACTTCACCAACTATCTCGCCAAAGTCAGCCCGGAATGGGCCGACAAGGTCGGCTCCGATGTCTCGGTTGACTGGCCGGTCGGCATCGGCGGCAAGGGCAATGCCGGCGTGGCCTCGAGCGTCCAGCAAGTCAAGGGCGCGATCGGCTACGTCGAGTATGCTTACGTCATGGAGAACCATCTGACCTATACCCGGATGGTCAACAAGGCGGGCAAGACGCTCGAGCCGACGATGGGCGCGTTCCAGGCCGCGGCGGGTAACGCCGATTTCACCAAGGTCAAAGACTTCTACCTGATCCTGACCGACCAGCCCGGCGACAAAAGCTGGCCGATCACAGCCGCGACCTACATGCTGATGCGCAAGGACTACGCGGGCGAGCGCAACGAAGCCGTGCTCAAGTTCCTCGACTGGTGCTTGCGGCACGGCCAGGCGCAGGCTCGCGCCCTCGACTACGTGCCGCTACCGGACTCGGTCGTGGCGCAGATCGAGGCGTCATGGAGCCGCGATTTCAAGGGCGCCGACGGCAAGCCGGTCTGGACGGCGATGAACCACTGATCGGCCGCATCTGATCCAAAGACCGGGGCCGGGTCGCAAGACCCGGCCTCTTTTTTGGCCGCGGCCGCCGCGACCAATGCAGCCTTGCCTTGGGCGCCCGTCTCCGCTAAACCCGGCCGGCATATTTCCCAGCGGACGGGCCATGCAGAGATTCACCACGCTGACCGGGGTCGCGGCGCCGTTGCCGATGATCAACGTCGATACCGACAAGATCATCCCGAAGCAGTACCTCAAGACCATCGAGCGAACGGGCCTCGGCAAGGCGCTGTTCGACGAACTGCGTTTCAACGCCGACGGTTCCGAGAAGCCGGACTTCGTGCTCAACCGGTCGGCCTACCGCAAGGCCGAGATCCTGGTCGCGGGCGAGAATTTCGGCTGCGGCTCGTCGCGCGAGCATGCGCCTTGGGCGTTGCTCGACTTCGGCATCCGCGCGGTGATCGCACCGAGCTTCGCCGATATCTTCTATAACAACTGCTTCAAGAACGGCATTCTGCCGATCACGCTGCCGGCCGAGACCGTGGCTCAGCTGATGGACGATGCGCGCAAGGGCGCGAACGCGCGGCTGACCATCGATCTGGCGAGCCAGACCATCACCCGTCCCGACGGCCAGACCGTGCGCTTCGAGATCGACCAGTTCCGCAAGCAGTGCTTGCTCGACGGGCTCGATGACATCGGTCTGACCCTGAAGAAAGAGCCGGCGATCGCCAAGTTCGAGAATCGGCGCAAGCAGATCCAGCCCTGGCTCTGACGGCCGGCCGTTCACGCGAGGTTTCATGACATCCAATCGGAAGATTCTGCTGCTGCCGGGCGACGGCATCGGCCCCGATGTGACGCGCCAGGCGGCGCGCGTGCTCGAATATTTCGACCAGCGGCGCATCGCCAGCTTCGAGGTCAAGGAAGACCTCGTCGGCGGCGCCGCCATCGACAAGCACGGCACGCCGCTGTCCGAAGCGGCGATGAAGGCGGCGCTCGAGGCGGATGCGATCCTGCTCGGCGCGGTCGGCGGCCCGCAGTGGGACAAGCTGCCCTTCGCCCAGAAGCCCGAGCGCGGCCTGCTGCGCCTGCGCAAGGACATGGAGCTGTTCGCTAATCTGCGACCGGCCTTCGTCTTTCCGGCGCTGGCCGATGCCTCGACGCTGAAGCGCGAGGTCGTCGACGGCCTCGACATGATCATCGTCCGCGAACTGACCGGCGGCGTCTATTTCGGCGAGCCCCGCGGCATCACCAATCTTCCCGGCGGCGGCCGCAAGGGCATCAACACACAGGTCTATACCACCGACGAGATCGTGCGCGTCGCGCGCGTCGCGTTCGATCTCGCGCGCAAGCGCGGCCGGCACGTCTGCTCGGTCGAGAAGTCCAACGTCATGGAATCAGGCATACTGTGGCGCGAGGAAGTCACCAAGCTGCACGCCGCCGAATATTCCGACGTGCAGCTCTCGCACATGTATGCCGACAACTGCGCGATGCAGCTGGTGCGCAATCCGAAACAGTTCGACATCATCGTCACTGACAATTTGTTCGGCGACATCCTGTCGGACTGCGCAGCGATGCTGACCGGTTCGCTCGGCATGCTGCCCTCGGCGTCGCTCGGCGCCCCCGACAAGAGCGGCCGGCGCAAGGCTCTCTACGAGCCGGTGCACGGCAGCGCGCCCGACATCGCTGGCAAGAACCTGGCCAATCCACTCGCGGCGATCCTGTCGCTGGCGATGATGCTGCGCTACTCGTTCGACATGGACGCGGAAGCGAAGCTGGTCGAGCAGGCAGTGGCCAAGTCGCTCGCCGGCGGCGCGCGCACCGGCGACATCGCGCAGGGCAGCGCGCCCCGTATCTCGACGAGCGAGATGGGCGACCGCGTACTGGGCGAGCTGAAGCGGCTGAGCTAAGCCGCCTTGCGGTGGAACGCCGGCGCGACCTGTTCGGCGAAGCGCGCCATCTCGTCCTTCACCCTCGTCCTTCACCTGCTGGTGCGGCTTCAGGCCGACGTTGAAATAGAGGATCACCTCGCTGAATCCGGCGGCCTCGACCTTCTTCAGCGTGTCGGTGATCTGCTGCGCGGTGCCCAGCAGCACCGAATTCTCGGTCAGGTCCTCGGGGCGCACCTTACCGAGCCGGTCCACCATGTCGACGAAATAGCGATAGCTCGGCGGCGCCGTCTTCGGATCGCCGGGCAGCGCCGGAATGACGCATTCGCGGTAATTAAGCGGCGCTCAAGCGCGCCTTGCGCCTCATGTACCGCAACCTGATGCCGGCCGCCGAGTAGGGCCGTTCGGCATTTCTTACACCGGCGGCGGCGCGATGGCGCCCGACCGGGCGACTCCGGCGGCCGGCGCGACCCCGTGCCGGCACTGCGCACCGGCGGCGCAAGTTGTCGGACCGCCGCGGGCCAAGTCTCGGCCGCGCCAACGCCGCGGCCGACGCGATCGAGACCCGACAAAGCCGGTTAACGCCAGCGGTATTCGGGCGCGGTTAACCGTGATCGTCTTCGCCGGCGGCCGGCGTCAACCATTTATTAGTAATAAACCAAAGATATTTTCCATATTATTTACTACGATGACCATCTATATTACGGAATATCGGATTTTTTGTCGAAAATACTCATTTATATATTGAAAACTCTTTGCCAGTAGGCTACAAGCTTGACAGAAACGCCGCCGAGAAGTCGGCGGCTTTGACAGCTCGGGCGCAACGAGAACGGCGCGTCCCGCTCGCTAGAGTATCCGGAGCGGGTTCGGACATGTTGCGCATCTTCGGCCACTTCGTGCCGATCCCGGCCGTCGTCATCGGCTTTTGCGAAATCATGATGACGGCCGCCGCGATCTACCTCGCGACCGCGCCGACGACGACCGCGCTGGCCGGCGAGTTCCATTTCACCGCCTCGTCGATCCAATTCTCGCTCGGCATGTCGGCGATCGCCACCGGCGCCATGGGCGCGGTCGGCCTCTACAATTACGACGTCTTTCTCGATTCGCGGCTGATGATCACCAAGGGCCTGCTCGCCCTCGCCATGGTGGTACCGGCTGCCGCAATCGGCGGCCTGTTCCTCAGCCGCGACATGCTCGGCGACCTCGCCGGTTCATGGCACGCGCTGATGTTCAAGAGCGCCGCGGCATGGATGGGATGCGTTGTCGTCACGCGCGTGGCGCTGATGCGTTTCTCCGACATCCAGATGTTCCGGCGTGGCGTCGTCGTGCTGGGCACCGGCGCGCGCGCCGAGCGCATTGCGGACCTCGCCCGCCGGCATGCGAATCATTATTTCGAGCCGCGCGCCTACGTCCATATCGGCGCCGATCCGCATCTGGTCCCCGCCGAGGACCTCGATCTCAGCGCCGTCAAGGATCATCGCGCACTCGCCAAGTTCGCACGCGGGCTCGGCGTGCGCGAAGTCGTGGTCGCGACCGACGAGCGTCGCGGCATGCCGATCGAACAGCTGCTCCATTGCAAGATCGAGGGCGTCAATGTTGTCGATTATCTCACGTTCTGGGAGCGCGAGAACGGTCGCATCGACATCGAGGCGCTGCAGCCGAGCTGGCTGATCTATTCCGACGGCTTTCGCCAGGGCCGCATCGTTAATCTGACGAAGCGCGCTTTCGATCTGGTCGTCAGTTTCCTATTGCTGGTCGCGACGCTGCCGGTGATCGGCCTGACGGCGCTGGCCATCAAGCTCGAAAGCCCCGGTCCGGTGATCTATCGCCAGGAGCGGGTCGGCTATCACAATCGCACCTTCATGCTCTACAAATTCCGCTCGATGCGCGCCGACGCCGAGCGCGATGGCGCTCCGCGCTGGGCCGCCAATGGCGATCCACGCATCACCCGCACCGGCGCGATCATCCGCCGTTTCCGGATCGACGAGCTGCCGCAGCTCTGGAACGTCTTCAAAGGCAATATGAGCTTCGTTGGCCCGCGTCCGGAGCGACCGTTCTTCGTCGACCAGCTTGCCGATTCGATCCCGTTCTACAACGAGCGGCACTCGGTGAAGCCCGGCATCACCGGCTGGGCCCAGGTCAACTACTCCTACGGCGCGTCGCTCGAGGACGCGCGGCAGAAGCTCGCCTACGACCTTTATTACGTGAAGAATCGCACGCTCTTCCTCGACATCGTGATCCTGATCCAGACCGTGCGCGTCATCCTGTTCCGCGAGGGTGCGCGGTAGTCCCATGTCGTTCGCCGCCGTCACCGCCGCGCTCTGCGGGCTTGCCTTTGCCGCGCTATTCCTCTTCACGCTGGTGCGCGGCACGCCTTCGCGCGAGGGCCGTTTCGTCCTGGCCGCATCCGCCGCGACCGCGCTCTGGGCTTTCGGCTCGGCCTTCGGCATGGCGCCCGGCCGGCTTCAGCCGCTCGAGACGGCCCAAACGCTCATCTGGCTGGCGCTGCTCGAATTCCTGCTGCGACCGCAGGCGGAGGACAGCCTCAAGCACGGCATGCGCCGGCTGGCGGTGATCGGCGGCGTTCTCGCCGGTGTCACGGCGCTGGCCAACGATCTCGTCCATCTCGACAATGGCGCGCTCGTCTGGTCGCAAATCGTGACGCGCGCCGGCCTGGCGATCGCGGGCCTGCTGCTGGTCGAGAATCTTTACCGCAACATCGAGCCCAAGCGGCTGTGGAACGTCGTGCCGTTCTGCATCGGCATCGGCGGCTTCTTCGCCTATGGCCTGTTCCTCTATTCGACCGCGCTGCTCACGGGCCACGTGAATCCGGTCTTCGCCGACGCACGATCGGCGGCAACCTGCCTGTCGGCGCCGTTCCTGGCGCTGACGCTGGCGCGCAACCGCAACTGGCGTATCGACCACCATATCTCGCGCAGCCTCGTCTTCCACGCCTTCACGCTGGTGGTGAGCGGCGTATTTCTGCTCGTCGTCGCAAGCTTGGGCGCGGTTCTGCAACAGCACGGCGGCTGGGGCCCGGCGGCCCAGGTCGTAACGCTCTTCGGCA
This sequence comes from Alphaproteobacteria bacterium, assembly GCA_028871455.1. Taxonomy (GTDB): domain Bacteria; phylum Pseudomonadota; class Alphaproteobacteria; order ATCC43930; family CGMCC-115725; genus REEB95. The sequence continues at coordinate 174,525 of JAGWNF010000002.1, read as the reverse complement.
GCGCCCTCGTCCTGACGCTGGTCCTGTCGTCGGGCGGCATCAAAGCGCGGATCAACTACCTGGTATCGCGTAATCTGTTCTCGCTGCGCTACGATTACCGCGTCGAGTGGATGAACTTCATCGACATCCTGTCGGCACCGGGCGACGGGGCCGAGCTCCGTCAGCGCGTCATCCACGCCGTCGCCAATATCGTCGATAGTCCGCGCGGCGCCCTGTGGCTGATCGACGAGGATGTCGGCTTCCGGCCTGCCGCATTCTTCAATCTGCGACTGCCGGCTGAGTTGATCGAGCCGCTGAGCGGTGCGTTCGTCGCCGGCTTTCGCGGCGGCCATTGGATCCAGGTCTTCGACGGCGAAGTCGACCCGGCGCCATGGCGCGCCGATGGTCAGTTTTGGCTTGCCGTGCCCCTCGTGCACAGCGGCCATATGATCGGCTTTATCGCGCTCGCCCATCCGCGCGCGCCGCTCGACCTCAACTGGGAGAGCTTCGAGCTGCTGCGCGCCGTCGGTCACCAGGCGGCAAGCTACATCTGCGAGGAAACCGCGGCGCGGCAGCTCGCCGATGCCCGTCGGCTCGAGGATTACGGCAAGCGATTCGCGTTTCTCGGCCACGATCTGAAAACACTGGCGAGCCAGCTGCGCCTGATCGCGGTCAATGCACAACGCCACGGCGACGATCCGGGCTTCCGCGCCGACGCCTTTCGCACCGTCGAGACGGCATCGGCGCGCATGAATGCGCTGTTGCTCCAGCTCCATGCGCGGACCACGGCCGCCGCCGAGCCGCAGCGCGCTGCTTCGGTGGATGCCGCACGCATCGTCGCCGAGGTCGCCGGCGCACTTGCCGGCGCGGCCGTCGTCATTGAGACGCGCATGCCGCCAATCGCCGCCCGGGTTGCCATGCCGGCCGAGAATCTTCGCTCGGCCTTGACCCACGTCGTCAGCAACGCCGTCGAGGCGTCGCCGCCTGGCGCGGCGGTGAGCGTCGCCGGCACGGTCGCCGACGACCGGCTGGCGATCGAGGTCGCCGACCACGGCCCCGGCATGGATCCCGAATTCGTCCGCAACGAGCTGTTCCGTCCGTTCCGAACGACCAAAACGGGCGGCAGCGGCATCGGCGCCTATCAAACGCGCGAGCTGGTGCGCGCGGCCGGCGGCGAACTTGACGTCATCAGCCAACCCGGCGCTGGCACGACCATGCGCATCGTTCTTCCCCTAGCGCGAGAAGGAGCCGTCCCCTCGGCGGCGTAATGTCATGAAAGATAGCAAAATCTCCCTTCTGATCGTCGAGGACGACGATGGCCTTGCCCGCCAATACAAGTGGGCGTTGTCCGATTGCGAAACCGCCTTCGCCGCCAATCGCGACGATGCCATCGCGGAATTCCGGCGCGTGCGGCCGCAAGTCGTCGTGCTCGATCTCGGCTTGCCGCCGGCGGCCGACACCGCCGCCGAAGGCATGGCCACGCTCGAGGCCGTCCTGGCCATGGCGCCGGAAACCAAAGTGATCGTCGCGACGGGCAATGAAAGTCGCGAAATCGCCCTGCGCGCGGTGCAGGTCGGCGCCTACGATTTCCACCTGAAGCCGGTGGACCTCGACGTGTTGCGCATGATGATCGCGCGCGCCGCCCGGCTGCACGACCTCGAGGCCGAGAACCGCCGCCTCCAGGACCTGATGCCGCGGTCGCCGATCGACGGCATCGTCGCGACGAGTCCGCAAATGACGCGGGTGCTGCGCACCATCGAGAAGATCGCGCCGACCGACGTCGCCGTCCTGCTGCTGGGCGAGAGCGGTACCGGCAAGGAAGTGCTGGCGCAAGCCGTTCACCGCCTGAGTCCGCGTGCGAAGAAGCCGTTTGTCGCCATCAACTGCGCCGCGATCCCCGAAACCCTGCTCGAGAGCGAGCTGTTCGGCCACGAGAAGGGCGCCTTCACCGGCGCGATCAAGCAAACCATCGGCAAGATCGAGAGCGCCAACGGCGGCACCCTCTTCCTCGACGAGATCGGCGACGTGCCCCTGGCGATGCAGGTAAAGCTCTTGCGCTTCCTGCAGGACCAGGTCGTCGAACGCATCGGCGGCCATCGGCCGATCCAGGTCGACGTGCGCATTGTCTGCGCGACCAACCAGGACCTCGATCACATGATCGGCACCGGCCGGTTCCGCGAGGACCTCTATTATCGATTGAACGAGGTCCGCGTGATGGTCCCGCCGCTGCGCGAGCGCGAAGGCGATCCGGTGCTGCTCGCCAACCATTTCCTCAAGCGCTTCAATGAGCAGTTCGCCCGCAAGGTCAAGGGCTTCGGTTCGGATGCGCTGACCGCGATCGCAGTCCATCCGTGGCGCGGCAACGTGCGCGAACTCGAGAACCGGGTGAAGCGCGCCGTGGTCATGGCGGAAGGTGCAACCGTCGGCGCCGCCGACCTCGAGCTTGCGCCCGCTGAGTTGCCGTTCGGCTCGCTCGACCTGCGTGAGGCACGGGCCCGGGCCGAGCGCGGCGTCATCCAGATGGCGCTGGCGCAAAGCGGTGGCAACCTGTCGCGCGCGGCGAAGCTGCTCGGTATCAGCCGGCCGACGCTGTACGGCCTGCTCGAAGACCTCGGCCTCGAAGTCCATTCCTGAGTGCGCTTTGGATCGCGTGGAGAGTGACATGAACAAGCGTTCGAACCTCATCGGCCGTGCCCTGCCCTTCGCACTCGCGATCGGCATGCTCGCGGGATCGCCGGGGATCACTTTGGCGTCGACCGGATACACCGACCAGGCGCAGCAGATGATCGAGCGCGGCGACCTGCGCGGCGCGGCGATCGAGCTGCGCAACGCGGCCCGTAACCAACCGCAGAACGCCGACGTCCACCTGCGCCTGTCTCGAATCTATCTCCAGATCGGCAACATCCCGGCGGCCGAAGCCGAGGCGCGGCTGGCGCTGGCGCGCGGCGCCGACGAGGCCAAGGTCGCCCCGCTGCTCGCGGAGAGCCTGCTGCGCGGCGGCAAGTTCAATGCGGTGCTGCGCGAGATTCCCGCCGGCCATCGTCCGCCGACAAGCGAAAGCGAGGTCCGGTTGGCGCGTGGTCTCGCCTATCTCGGGCTGCATCAGCCCGATCAATCCGCGCCGCTGCTCGCCGAAGCGGAGCGGCTCGACCCCGGGGCTGTCGGGCCGAAGCTCGGCTCCGCCCGGCTGCTGATGTTCGAGAACAAGGAAGCCGAGGCCGAGCACGAGGTCGACGCGGCGCTCGCCATCGACCCGGCGAACAGCCGCGCGCTGATGCTCAAAGGCGATCTGCTGCGTCTCCGCGGCGACTACGCGGGCGCGCTCGCGCGCTACAACGAGGTGGTCAAGCATGAGCCGCAGAACGCGGTGGCGCTGCTCGGTCGCGCCAATCTCGAAATTATGCTGAACCAACTCGATGCTGCCGAGGCCGATGTCCGGCAGGTCCATACGGAATTCCCCAACAGCCCGGAGGGTATTTATCTTCAGGCGCTGATCGACGTCGGCCGCGGCAACATCAAGCAGGCGAACGACAACCTGCAGAAGGCGAACCTGCAGCTTTCGAACCTGCCGGTCGCCCAATTGCTCACGGGCGCGGTGGAGTTCTCGCTCGGCCAATACGCCCAGGCCGCCAGCTACCTGCAGAATTTCACCGCGCGCGTGCCGGACAATCCGCTCGCCAACCGGCTGCTGGCCGATATCGCACTGCGCCAGAACGAGCCGCACCAGGCCATCTCGCTGCTTGAGCCGATCACCCGCGTCCATCCGGACGACGGCGCCGCCTGGGCGGTGTTGGCCGACGCGTACCTCGCCGTTGGTGACAACACCAAGGCATCGCAGGCACTCGACCGCGCCTCGGCAACCGCCGGCGACAATCCGCGGCTCGGCACACAGGTGGCCGTCGGCCGCATCGCCGCCGGCCAAACCAATCTCGGCGTCGACCAGCTGCAATCGATCTTCAACCACAGCGGCGGTGCCGCGATCGCCGGCCCGGCGCTCGTCCTCTCCGATCTGCGCGAGCATCACATCGCCGAGGCCGAACGCCACGCCGAGGCACTGATCAAGGCGCGGCCCAACGATCTCGTGGCCGCCAACCTTCTTGGCCTGGTGCGGATCGCCCAGGGCAACCTGACGAACGCCGAGCAGATCTTCTCGATACTCTACCGCAAGCATCCCGAGTTCACCGTCGCCGGCCGCAATCTGGCCCAGGTCTATATGGGCGAAGGGCGGCCTGAGGCTGCGGTAGCGGTCTACCGTGCGATGCTCGCCCGCGACAGCGACAATCTCACGTCGCACCTCGCCTTGGCCGACGTGCTGACCGCGATGAAGGACTACGCTGGTGCGATCAGTGAACTGCAGCGCGCCAATGCGCTCGATCCGTCCAACCCGGCGGCCAATCTCAAGATCGCCAATCTCTACGCGTCGCAGTCGCAGTGGAACCAGGCGGTCGACACGATGCGGCCGATGATGCAGCAGTTCCCTAACAACTTCGCCGTGCTCGACATGATGGGTCGCATCCAGACCGCGATGGGCAACGGCAAGGGAGCCGTCGCCACCTATCGGCGCGCCACCGAAGCGAAGTCCAACGACCCCGTCGCCTTCGACCGTTATGCGAACGCGCTTGCCGGCATCGGCGATTGGACGAGCGCCCGCAAGCAGCTGCAGGTGGCGGTCAAGCTCGAGCCGAAATCGGCGCTTTATCGCGAGGAGCTGGTTTACGCCGAGTACCGGGTCGCGGGACGCAACTCGGCTTACGCGCTGGCCAAAAAACTCGCGCCGACGTCGGAAAACCCGACGCTGGCGACGCAGTGGATGGCCTCGGTGCTGGTCAAGGATGGCAAGATCAACGACGGTCTCGCGTTGCTGGCGCAAGCCGAGCATATCGCGCCGTCGGAGGGTCTGGTGATCCAGCACGCGGCGGTGCTCCAAAAAGCCGGCCAATCGGCGCAGGGCATCGAACTGCTGCGCACTTGGATCGGACGCCATCCGAGCGATCTTGGGGCGATGCACGCGCTTGCCGACGTTTACATGGCGATGACGAACTATCCCGCCGCCCAGACCGTGCTCGAACATATCGTGGCGCGCAGCCCGGACGACGTGGTCGTCCTCAACAACCTGGCGTGGATCTACGCGCATCGCGGCGACCCACGCGCGCGCCAGACCGCGGCCCGCGCCTACGCGCTGTCGCCGCTGTCGCCCGCCGTCGCCGATACGTACGGCTGGATCCTGCTGTCGGAGGGTAACGTCGCCCACGCGTTGGCGTATCTGCGCATGGCGAGCTACGGCATGCCGGACGATCCGTCCGTCCAATATCACTTCGCCGTGGCGCTGAGCCGGGCCGGCAAGACCGCCGAAGCGCGCGCCCTGCTCCGGCGCGTGGTCGGTTACAACGGTCCGTTCGACGGCAAGCAGCAGGCGAGTGCCCTGCTGAAAAACCTCGGCAGCAGCGTCAATTAACCGGCGGCGCGACGCCAGTCAGGCGTCGCTTGACCTCGAGCGGCGTCATGAAGCGGCCCTTCACGTCGTTGACGAAGAAGTCCAGCAGGCCCTCGAGCCGGTCGAAGAACCGCGCCAGGTCCTCCGCGTCGCGGACATAGGGCGCGCCGCCGGGCATGAGCGACGGACTGTGATAGCTCAAATTGAACACGCGCTGTCCGCGCGCCAGTAACGCGCGCACCAGCCGCCGCTGCTCGGCCAGCGTGAAGCCCTCCGGCGTCAGCTGGATGCGCTCCATGAGGCGCAGCCGCGAGGCCGCCGCCTTCAGCATCAGGTGATCCGCCGGCCGCGTGTCGAGCCAGGGATAGAGCGCACGGGCGCGCGCCGCGAGGGCGCCGACATGGGCAACGGTGAGCGGAATGCCGAGCCGCCGCCCGTCGCGGCCGAAGCGGAAGGGTTGCGGCCCGAAGTCCGAGAAATCGGGACCGAAGCGGCGGGTCAGATCAACGCCCGGCAGCACGCTGGCATCGATTTCGTAACCCAGCCGATCGAGCAAGTCGAAACTCCGCGGACCGAGGCCATAGCGGCCGGCGCGGTAGACGAGCGGTCGCACCCCGAAATTGCGCTCGATCGTGTCGGTGAGCACCGCAAGCTTCTCGCGCTCGATCTCGGGCGGCAGGTTGCCGGGATAGGACGACAGATGATTGACGTCCTCGACGAACGGCGGATTGACCCAGGGCTGGAGATGCGCGCCGATATCGCAGCGGCCGTCGACGAGGAGCTCGCGTAGCGGCCCGTAGCCGATGCTCTGGCTCGCAACCGGATGATCGACGACATAGGTCGGCCTGATGCGGTAGCGGTCGAAGATCGGCTGCGCCTTGAGCTGGTGCGCGATATTGCGGACGCCGGTGGTCTTGCGGCTGAAGGGCCGCGACCAATCGAATTCCTCCTCGGTGTCGACGATGACCTGCAGCATCGGCGGCTCGTCCGCCGAAACCGCGACGGGCACGATCGCCTCGCCGAAGAACCGGAAGGGCGCGATGCGGCGCGGCGGCTCCGCCGCGGCGCCATCGGCAAGCGGCTCGACGAGGCTCACCGTTCGGCTCCGGCGAGGATGTCGCCGAACAGGCGCAATTGGCCTTCGGTGATCGCATCCCAGGAGAAGCGCTCGGCGTAGCGGCGCGTCGCGACCCGCGGCGGCGGCGCGGCAAACAGCCGGCAAACCGCCTCGGCGACGCCATCGGGACCGGTTTCACTGATCAGGACGCCGGCGGCCGGATCGGCGACGATCTCCGGATTGCCCCAAGTATCCGACGCGACGACCGGCGTGCCGCAGGCCATCGCCTCGAGCAGCACGTTCGGCCAGCCTTCGCGCGACGACGCCAGCACCAGCGCGTCGGCCGCCGAATAGAGCGCCGGCAGTTCGTCGTGCGGCAAGGCGCCGAGGAAGCGCACGCGGGACGCGACGCCAAGCCGCTGCGCCAGGCCGATCAGGGCACCGTGTTGCGGACCTTCGCCGGCGATCGCCAACGTGAACGCCGGCAGGCGCGGTAGCGCGCCGATAGTGTGATGGTGACCTTTGCGCTCGATCAGATGACCGACCGACAGCAGGGTATTGCCCTCGAAGCCGAACGTCTGCCGGGCCGCGGCGCGGTTCCGCGGTCGGAACAACGACAAATCGACGCCGTTGCGCAACGTGATGAGGTGCGACGCCGGCACGCCGAGCTTGACGAGCGGCGCCTGGAGCGCGTCCGCCACGGTGATCACGGCGGCGGCGTGCGACGCCGCCCAGCGGATCATGCGACGCGGCAAGATGTGGCGTGGAATCAGGTTGACGTCGGTACCGCGCGCCGTGATGACCACCGGCTTGCCCAGCGCGCGGCCCAGCATCGCCGCGGCCACGCCGTCGGGATAGGCGTAATGGGCGTCGATCAGATCGAAGTCCTGGGTCGCGACGAGGCGTCGTGCCGCCGGCAGCGCGGCCGCGAAGAGCAGCGCCGGCGCGACGGTCATCCCGACCTTGGGCAAGACCGGATAACGCGGGTGATGGACGGCCAGGTCATGGCGCGTCTCTTCCGCCGGCACCTGAGCGAAACGCGCGTAACGACCGAAAGCCGGACGCGCCGACGGGAACCAAGGCACCGGCGCGAGGACGCAGGCCGTGGCGCGTCCGCTCGCGACCAGGTGGCGCAGGCGGTTCTCGACGAACACGCCGTGGCTCGGTTGCGCCGCGTTCGGATAGAGCGTGGTGAAAGTCAGAATCCGGATCTTCGGCGCCGTGCCCCCGCCGCCCGCGTCCGGAGCACGATAGATGCGGCTCATGGCGTTATCGCCTCTGCGATTGGTTCGGCAACAATCACGACAGCTTCGCTCAGCAACGGCAGAATGCGATGGCGACGAATCTCGCGGAAGCCGACGGCAGCCAGCATGTCCGCGAGCCGCGCCTCGGTGACGGGAAAGGCCGCCGGATTCTGGAAGAGACCCGTGGCGCGCTTCAGCGCGCGCCGCCAGCGGTGGAACCGGGTGTCGAGGCCGTGCGTGAGGATCAGACGGCGGCGCGCGAGCCGCGCCAGCGTGCCGATCAGCATCACCTGTTCGTCGAGCGGAAAATGCATCAGGAAACGTGCCGACAGGACAACGTCGAAGCTGCGCGCGCCGTCGAGCTTGCGGATGTCGGCGATGGCGGACGTAAAGCGGTCGCCGAACGCGGCGAGGCGCCGATGCGCCACCGCGAGCATCTCGGGCGCGATGTCGATCCCGTGCACGGCGAAGCCGCGCGCCAGCGCGATTTCGGCAAGCCGGCCGGTGCCGCACGGCGTATCGGCGAACGTGAAGGTCCGGGGCAAATCGACCAGCGCGCGATGCACCGCGCGACGATCGAGGAAATTGAACAGCCGGCCGGCCGGGCCCGAGAAGCGCGCGCGGTCGTAATCGGCGGCGATCGCGGCGTTCTGATAATGCCGCGTCGGATCCCAGGCCTTGCCGTAGTGCAAGTCGTCCATCGCGCTCACCCGGTCGCCGCGGTCAGCGCTTCGGTCGCCGCCGCGACACATTGTTCGAAACGATAGCGCTCGTAGGAATCGCGGATCGGATTTGGCGGCGCCGAGACATGTTCGATCCAGAAGCGCAGCAAGCCGTGCAACTCGGCCCATTGCAGCGGACCGCGCCAAAGCGGCGCGCCGGCGAACCCGTAACCGTCGAGGAAGGCCGCGGCGACGGCGTCGTGGCGACGGCCGAGCAGCCACGCAGTCGGCCGCCAGGAATGAAAGATCAGATCGCGGATGAATTTGGCCAAATCGAGCGTCACGGCATCGTCCCAATACGCCGCGATGTCGAGCCCGACCAGGCCGTCCTTCGTCACCATCAGGTTTTCGGCTTTGAAATCGCCGTGATGATGCGCGAACGGAACGGCGATGGCGGCGATCCGGGCCGCCGTACGTTCGAGCGCCGCATGGGCCTGCGCGAAGCTGCGGTTCGATTGCAGCGCCGGCGCGGCCGGCCCGTGCAGGGCAAGATTGGCGAGCATGACGGCGCAGCTCATCGGCCGGTCGGCGAGCCGGTGCATCGCATGGAATCCGTGCAGCCAGCGTCCTGCCTCATTCGCCCACGCCTTGACCTCCGCCTCGCCGGTCATGGCGCCGCCCAGCACCGACGCGACCGAGCGGCCATCGACCCATTCCATCATCAGGCACGCCTGCTCCTCGATCAGGCCGAGGGCACGCACCACGCGGACGGGCGCGGCGCTGCGCGATGCGAGGCCGGCGATACGCTCGAGGGCGGCGGCCTGCCGCTCCGCAGTCTCGAAATCGCGGCGCCCATCGCTGGTGAGACAGAACTTGAGCGCGATGCCGTCGGGAAATTCCGTGCTCGTGCAGCGGAACAGACGCGACGCCGGGCCGACGCGAACCGGGCCGACCACGCGACAGTCTTCCAGCGGGACCTCACCGATGCGGCGGCCGGCGAGGATCCGCAGCACGTCGTCCGGCGACAATTCGGCCGCGAATTGCGTGGTCATCGCGTGGATCCGGCGCCGCGCAGCAACCGGCGGGGAACGGCGATCAGATTGCGGAACGGCGCGCGGCCGAGCGCGGCCGCTCGCAGCATCAGCCATGCACCGCGCAACCGGGCGCCGGAATCCATCAGATTGGCGCCGAGGCGCTCATACCGGCGGCCGAGAATCGTCCGCCGCTCGGCGCGCGACAAGCGATCGCCTAGTTGCCGCAAGTGCTGCCGCACCATCGCGATCACGTCGCGGGCCTGGCGCGCCGCATGGCCGGTGGAGTAGCTCCGCGGCATCCAGTGGTACACGGCGAGGCTGTCGGAGATGGCGTGCACGCGTCCAATCATCGCGAGGCGGATGAACAGGTCTTGATCCTCGCCGGTCACCAGTTCGGGGTTGAATCCGCCGACCCGGTCCAGCAAGGCACGGCGCGTCATCACCGCCGACGTGGCGATGAACGACGATGCGAGCAGAGTCTTCCAGGCGTCGATGCCGGACACCGGCGGCTGCCGCGCATAGACCGAGCTGCCCTCGCCGCCGTCCACCGTCGTGACGCGCATGTCGGTCACGACCAGCGCGAGACCGGCGTCGGCGTCGAGCAGCGCGACCTGGCGCGCGAGCTTGTCCGGCAGCCACTCGTCGTCGGCGTCCAGAAAGGCGACGAGCTCGCCTTTGGCGGCGGCGATGGCGAGGTTGCGCGCGCGCGCCGGACCGCCGTTGCCGTCGAGACGGATGACGCGGATGCGCGGATCGTCGATGGCGGCGACGCGCTCGACGGTATCGTCGGCGCTGGCGTCGTCGACGCAGATCATCTCCCAGTCGGCGTAGGTCTGCGCCCGGACCGAGTTGATCGCCCGCTCGATGGTTAATGCCGCATTAAACATGGGCATGACGACCGAGACGAGCGGCCGCGCAACTGGCGCCGGCGAAGCGCGACGACGAACGGCGAGCGCGGAACGGGAATCGGGCATCGGCGAACGGTCTCTGGCGCAAGCGAAAACGGGCGCGAAAGACGGTCTCCGCGCCATCGCGATTGTCGCCGCCAGCGACGAATTTCCAGTTAACAGAGCGTTCACCCGAGCCGGCGTTAACCCTCTGGCAGTAACCGGAAATTTAGGCCTTTGGCGGTATAAAAGCCGAGGATTTGCCAGGGGTTTCGATGATTTCGACGAGGGCGAAGGGCGCCGCGCAAGCGTGTTCCGGCGCGGGCCGGCGATGACCGACGCGCCGGCGAACATCGCCGTTCCGGCCGTGCTCGAAGCCTCGCTCGGCCGCAAGATCGCGCGCAGCGTCGTGTTCATGGTGGCGCTGCGCGGCGTGTTCCGGCTCATCGGCATGGTCAGCTCGCTGATCCTGCTGCGGCTCCTGGCGCCGTCGGATTTCGGCGTCGTCGGCCTGGTCACTGCCGCCCTCGCCATTCTCGAAATTCTCGGCGAGTTGTCGTTCGAAGCCGGCTTGGTCCGGATGACGGCGCCGCAACGCGAGCACTACGACACGGCGTGGACGCTCGGCCTGATGCGCAACGCGGTCATGGCGCTGGGCATTGTAATGGCCGGTCCCTGGCTCGCCGACTTCGTCGCCGATCCGCGCGTCGTGCAACTCGCCGATGCGCTCGCCGTCATCACGCTGCTTCAGGGTCTGGAGAACATCGGCGTCGTCGATTTCCAGCGCCGGCTCGAATTCGACCGCTTCTTCCGCTTCCAGATCTTCGGCAAGCTGGTCGGCGTCGGCGTCGCGCTGCCGCTCGCCTTCGCACTGCGCAACTACTGGGCGTTGATGGCCGGTATCGCCGCGACGCGCCTGTCGATGACGGCGCTGAGCTACGCCATGAGCTCGTACCGGCCGCGGCTGAGCCTGGCCGGCTGGCGCGACCTGTTCGACTTCTCGAAGTGGCTGCTGGTCGCCAACCTCGAATGGGTGGTCGACTCCTATGCCATGACGTTCCTCACCGGTCGCGTCGCGGGACCGGCGGCGATCGGCCTCTATCAGGTCGCCAATCGGGTTGCGTCCTTGCCGGCGAGTGAGGTCGCCGCGCCGGTGCGCGGCCCGATGTATGCCGGCATGTCGCGGTCCGTGCACGACATGCCGCAGCTCCGCCGCCAGACGCTCGACGGACTGTTCTTGAGTGTTGCCGTCGTGACGCCGATGGCGATCGGCATCGCGCTGCTGGCGCAGCCGATTGTCGATCTGTTCTTCGGCTGGAAATGGGTCGCCGCCATTCCCCTGGTGCGGTTCTGCGCCCTCGCGGCGCTCTTCGACTCGATCGGTCACTACACGCACAATCTCTACCTCGTGACGCATCGCCAGCGGCGATTCGTCGGCGTGTTCGCGGTCGCGCTCGCGGTGCGGATTCCGGCGATCATCGCCGGCGCCTGGTTCGCCGGCATCAACGGCGCGGCCTTCGCGATGATGGTCACCGCGGTGTTCAACATGATGCTGTGGTCGGCCAATATCCTGCCCCTCGCCGGCATTCCGTTCCGCGCCGTATTGGCCGGAGTCTGGCGCACGGCGCTCGCGGCGCTGGTGATGACGGCGGTCGTGCTCTGGCTGTCCGGGATTTGGCCCGAGCCGCGCGACTTCGCCACCGGCCTGATCCGCTTCGCCGCGCTTTGCGTTGCCGGCGGTCTGACGCACATCGCGACGCAATATGCCGCATGGCGCCTTTCCGGCAACCCCGCCGGCGCCGAACGCCACCTGATCACGACCGCCGCCGCGGCAGCCGCTCGCTTCCTGCCCCGCGGCTGGCTGCACGCCCGGACTTGAGGACCCGCTCATGCGCTCATTGATCTTCACCACCGCGATTTTCGCCATGCTGCCAGCGGCGTTCTTTTCGCCGTTCGTGGCCGTGCTGCTGTGGTCCTACATCTCGTTCGGCAGCCCGCAGCGTCTGACCTGGGGCATCAGCGACGCCATCCCGTTCGCGCTGGTCGTCGGCTTGACCGGCATTCTCGGCTGGCTGGTGGTCGAGCGGCGCAAGATTCCCAACGACCGCACGACCTGGCTGCTCGTGGGTTTCATCGTCGCCTACACCATCGCGACGGCTTTTGCGATCGTGCCCGCCGAGGCCTGGCCGAAATGGTGGCTGACCACCAAGGCGATGATCTACGTCTTCGTCACCGCGGCGCTGCTCACCAATCGCGTCCGCATCCACGCGCTGATGTGGGTGATGGTGATCGCGGTCGCGTTCTACGGCATCAAGGGCGGTCTCTTCGCTCTGGTCACCGGCGGCAACTACCGCATCTGGGGCCCGCCGCAGACGGTGATCGGCGACAACAACCAGATCGCCGCCGCGCTGGTCGTGCTGCTGCCGCTGATCAACTACCTCGGCCGCCAGTCGAAGAGCGATTTGCTCCGGATCGGTTCGCGCGTGGCCATGGGCCTCTGCTTGCTGTCGGTGCTCGCGTCGTATTCGCGCGGCTCGTTCTTGGCGCTCGTCGCCATGCTCCCCTTCCTGCTCCAGCACTCCAAGCGGAAGCTGATCTCGGGCGTCGTTATCGTCGTCGTGCTGGCGTTCTCGATCAGCTTCATGCCGGCGCAGTGGGTGGAGCGTATTCAGACGATTCAGACCTATCAGCAGGACGCCTCGGCCGAAGGCCGCATCGAGATGTGGGCGGCGGCGACCAAGATGGCGCTGGCGCGACCGCTAGTCGGCGTCGGTTTCAAGGGACCGTATATCCAGTCGGTGATGGACCAGTATTCGCCGGGCACCACCGCGCGCGCCGTGCACAGCATCTGGTTCGAGGTGCTGGGCGAGAACGGCTTTCCGGCGCTGTTCTTCTGGATCGCGCTGGCGGTCGTCGCCATCCAGAATTGCCGCTACATCATTCGACGAACGAAGAACGTGCCCAAGCTTAAATGGGCAAACGACCTCGCCCACATGTCGATGGTCGGCCTCGTCGGCTACTACGTCGGCGGTTCGTTCCTGTCGCTGTCGTATTGGGACTTCTATTTCACGCTGCTCGTGATGCTGTCGGCGACGCGCCGGATCGTGGTGGCGGAGCTCGCGCCCGAGCCCAAGCGGCTGCTGTTCTCGCCCGAGGCGGCGCGCCAGGCGGCCAAGGTCCGGCTGGCTGCGGCCCGGCCGGCATTGGGCGTCGGCGATTGAGACAACCCGGATAGGTGAACCATGGAAGCAGGCTTTTTCGTCTTCGCGCTCATCGGCATCATCATGGTGATCCATTGGTCGGTGGTGAACGATCGCGCCGGCAACAACGGCGTGACGACCGGATTTTTCGCCATGCGCGAGCCCGAGGAGCCGGGCGAGACGCCGCTGCCGGCGGGCGTGGCCGCCAAACAGCGCGGCAGCGGGGCAGCGCAGCCGGCGGTACGCCAGCGGCGCGGGTAGCGCCCTAGCGGCCGCCGCGGCGGCCGGCGGCGAGTCGCATCAGTGCCGGGAATCTCGGCCGGACGCGTGTGCCGACAAATTCGATGATGGTCGCCTCGGCGCCTTTGGCATACCCCCCGGCCGCCCAGAGCGCGAACAGCACGACGGTGTAGATCGCCGCGCCGAGGGCGACGCACGCGGCGAGCATGAGCGCTTCGCCACTGGCGCCGGGTGCGAAACTCACGACTTGTCGGAAGGCGCCAAGGAAGGCCGCCATGGACGCGGCGGCGGTAACCGGCCGCCAGAGCGCTTCGGCGACATCGCGAGCCGGCAATTCGACGAGCCGCTGCGCCAATATCAAGTTGAGGCCGCCGCCGACCAGGCTGGCGCCGACCAGTGCCATCGCGGCGCCGATGGCGCCGCGCGTCGGCACCAACAGCGCGAGCAGCACAAGAAATGCCGCAGCGTTCACCAAGCTCGTGTAGGTGAACAGCCGCGGCCGGCCCATCGCGACAAACACCGCGTAGGCGTTGCCGACGAGCAGCTCCAGCGGACCGGTAAACGCGAGTAGCCGCAGCAGCGGAACGGCGGCCGACCACTGTCGGCCGAAACCCAGATCGAGCACGAGGTCGGCCGTGACCATCAGGCCGAACGCCAGCGGCGCCATCAGGCAAAGCCCGCCCGTCAGCACCGCCAGATAGCCGCGTCGGAGGGTCTTGCCCGCGCCGGAAAGCTTCGAGAAGCCGGGAAAGATCGCCGCCAGCACGGGCGTGATCAACTCGGTAGTCGGCAATTCGGCGACGGTGCGCGCGATACGATAGAAGCCCAGCGCCGCAATCCCGACGAATTTGCTGACGAACAACTCGTCGCTGCGCGTGCGCACGAAGAAGAGTTGGCTCGAGAACCACAGCCACTTGGAAAAGCCGAAGACTTCGCGGAAGCGCGCGAGCGACAATCGCGGCCGGTACGGATGAAGCGCGAAGCTAAGGACGACGCGCGCGACGGCGGATGCGACCAGGCCGGCGACCAGCGCCCGATAATCGCGCCAGGCGAAGGCGAGCGGTACGGCGACGACGAACGAGGCGAGCTTGACGGCCAGGGTGTAGACGCACTCGCGCGCGAAAGCGAATTCGCTCCGGAATTCGACCACGCCCACATTGGCGAAGCCCGAGATCGCGGCAATCGCGGCGATGACGGCGGAGATACCGATGAGATGCGGCTGGTGCAGGATTGCCGCGGCAGGAATCGCAAGCAGTACGACGAGCGCGGCGGTCAGCAGGCCGCGCACGATCTCGAGCGTCCATACCGTGTCGTAACGTTCGCGCTCGCGCGATCCCGACCGGATCAGATCCATGTCGAGGCTGAAATCGCCGGCTGACTGGACCAGCGCATAGAGGAGCGTCGCCATCCCGACCAGACCGTAATCGGTCGGCCGCAGCAGCCGTGCCAGCAGGATGGTGCTGGCGATGCCGATGAGCCGCACGCCCCACCGCGCGGCGATCAGCCAAAGCGCACCTTTGGCAACGCGGCGGGCGAGCGTGTCGCTCACCGCGACCTCACGAACGTGCGGCGGCGGCGTGCGCGTCGGAGCGGACGCGATCGAGATAAGCCGGCAGTGAGCCCATGGCGTTGAGGAAGCTCGTCAGCGCCTGCCGCGCGGCCGCTGCGCTGCCATCGAGCGGCGTGGTAATCGCGACGAAGGCCGAGACCGAATCGCGACCCTCGACGATCGCGCGCGCCTGTATGAGCTTGGCGTCGGCCGGGCTGGCCGTGACGATGCCGTTGACGACGTAGAACGACCAGACGAGACGCGCCTGCGCGCCGTTGTGGATCTCGGCCGTCGACACCGTGACCGGCCGGCCATTCAACTCGATGCGTGTCGAGCCCAGCGTCGAACGCGGCCAGGTATTTTCGTCCGCGACGCGATTCTCGCTGCGCACCAGTGTGTTGTGGCGGCCATACGGCGCGTAGAGGGCGACATAGCGCTCGACATCCCGACCGGCGGTCTCGAAGCCGTCACGGAAGGCGCGATCGGGAGTGACGATCACCGGGCTCCAGCTGTCCTTGTCGTCGGCCCGGGGCGCCCATGGCGCGAGCACCGGCGGCGGTGCGACGCGCGACAAGTCCAGCGGACGCGCATGATCGAGGACGGTCAAATACGCCGGCCCGATCGCGCTTAGTGCGACCGCGGCGGCAATGACGATGAGCGGCGTGCGCACCGCGAAGCTCGGCGGCGGCGCGGCGCGGGATACCGGCCGGCCGCGGTCGGCAAAGCGCATGCCGATGACGATCAGCAGCACGAGGATGAGCGTGAAGAAGCCCCAGCCGTAGATGATGTGATCGGCCTCGACGGCGGTGACGTTATCGGTGAGATGCGCGAGATAGATGATGCCGAAGGCGCGCACGCCGTTGGCGAAGACCGGCACGATCAGCGACGCCGCCATGAAAGCCGCGCGTTTCCACCACGACCGGTAGACGAGCAGCGCGAAGAACGCGCCGAAGGCAATCGAGGCGATGAGGAACCGCAGGCCCGCACAGGCTTCGGCGACGATGAAATCGCCTTCGGGAATCGAGATCATGATGCCGTCGGAGAACACCGGCACGTGGCACAGTTGCAGCAGCCACACCGCGAAATGCGCAGTGAAATCCTGCAGCCTCGGCACCAGCACTTCGCCGCTCGGCACCAGCAAGTAGAGATAAAGCAGCGGCCCAAGGAGCCGCTTGTAGAGCGGCCAGCCGAAGGCCGCGAGCAGGATCGCCTGGACGACGGTCATGACGACGAGCTGCTGCAGTTCGAGCACCCCGAGCACCGCGGCGCCGAGCCAGGCCAGCGACAGCAACGGCACGACCGCGAGAACGCGCCAGTCGGGGCGTGGCGCGACGTCGAGCGTCGCGCGCCGGTCCCAGATCAGATAAAACGCGACCGGCACGACGAGGAAACAGTGGTTGTAGGTCGGCGAGGCGACCCACACGCGCCATGCGCCGACGACTTCGCGCCAGAACAAGCCGCCGAGCGCGATCGCCGCGACCAACAGCGCGGCGCCGAGGATACGCCACGGCGTCACGCCGCTCCGGCTTTCGACCGTCGACACGCTCATGATGCAGTCGCCAGCGCGAGAGATTCGGCGGCTACCGCCCTCGGCTCGGTCTCGAGCAGCGCGTCGAGCAGCGGCAGCTTGGTCTCCCAGCGGAAATCCGCGACGACGCGGCCGCGGGCTCGCGCGCCGATCGCGCGTCCCTGCGGCGACAGCGCCACGGCGATCATGTCGACGAATTCGGCCGGTGTTGCCGCGGCGAGCACCTCGTCGCCGCGGCGGAAATCGAACGCGGCGAGCGCCGCCGGCGACGCCACCAGCGGCTTGGCCATCGCCATCGCCTCGAGCACCTTGTTCTGAACGCCGCGTGCCAGACGCAGCGGCGCAACCGCAGCATCGGCGTGGGCGAGATAAGGCCGTACGTCAGCGACACGGCCAGTGACGCGGATGTTGGCGTCGTTGCCCAGCCGCCGGAGGGCGCGTGCCGGGTTGGCGCCGACAATCCAGAAATCGGTGTTCGACCAGCGCCGCCGCAGGCGCGGCACGACCTCGGTGCCGAACCACAACGCCGCGTCGATATTGGGGCGGTAATCCATGGCGCCGGTAAAGACGACGGCACGCCGGCCGCGCGGAAACGGATTGGGATAGGCGCGATTGGGATCGAAATGATCGAGGTCGACGCCGTTCGGCATCACGTGCAATCGCGCGACGTGTTCCGGCGAGAGGTGAGGCTCGAGCAGCGCCGCTTCGGCGCTCGAGACGAAGATCGTTGCGTCGAGTTCGCTGGCGGCACGGCGCTCGAGCGCCAGCAGCCGACGCGCCTCGCGGCGATGAAGCGACGCCAGTGGGCCGCCGGCCTCGGCATAGCCGCTCCACTTGGCGGAATCGAGATCGACCATGTCGACGACCCGACGCTCGACGGCGAGGCCGGTGACGTATGGCGCCATCGCCGAGCAATAAACGAAGGTGGCGCGCGGCCGGAACCGCGCGACGGTCTCGTCGATCCAGGCCATCAGCCGACGATCGCGGAAATACCGCGCACTCATCGCTTCGCCCGTCGCCAGCGCGGCAAGGCTGCGAAACCGCGCCGCCAGCGGCCGCAGCGGCAGCGCGCAGACGCTGGCGCAAAGCTGTTCGAGCACCGGAACGTGCGCGGCGTCGCGCGGATCGTCGAAGAAGGTGCCGAGGTGGACGCGATGGCGGGTCGCCAAGTGGCGGAGGATCGGCCACGCACGGATCTTGTCGCCCTTGTCGGGCGGATACGGCAGGCGATGGGCGAGGAACAGTAGATCGGACACGGCGCTACCCCCGCCGTCCGTGATCGCAGGAAACCTTCAAGGTTTCGCTAAGGATCGGCCCAAAACCTTGGTAAACAAGGCGATTTTTCATCGCTCGCGGCCGAGGAAGACGGCGTCCATGCGGTCCCAGGCGAAATCCGCGAGCAGCCGCTCCAGGCGTCCGTACATGCGCCCGAGATTGAGATAGTGGCGGAAACGCGACTTCGCCGAGAGGCCGGCAACCCGCGGCTGCGCCGCATCGATCTCCCAGGGGTGCATGTAGAAGATCGCTGGCTGACTCTCGACATCGTTGACGCGGCGGAACGCCGCGCGCGACACGACATAAGGCAACAGCCGGAAATAGCCGCCGCCCGACGCCGGAAAGTTCCGGCCGCCGAGACGAACGGTGCTGAGCGGCAGTTCGAGCACCGCGCAGGGGTTGGCGCGGAACGGCCAGCGCGGCGCATCGGGCATGCCGTAGAGATCGTGCGCGACGGGATAGATGCTGGAGCTGTAGGCGAAGCCAGCCGCGGCGAGTTCGTCGAGCGTCCACAAATTGGCGGCGCCGATCGAGAAGGTGGCGGCGCGATACCCCCGCACCGGCACCTGGCCGACATCTTCGAGCAGGGCCTTGCTGCGCCGGATGTCGGCTCGGAATTCGTCGCGACTCTGCCGATCGGCTCGGACATGGCTCGAGCCGTGGCTCGCCAGCTCGTGACCGAAGCCGACGATCCGGCGCACCATCGCCGGGTGTCGTTCCGCGATCCAGCCGAGCGTGAAGAACGTCGCCTTGACACCATACGCCTCGAACAGTGCCAACAGCCGGTCGACGTTGGCTTCGACCCGCGACGGCATTCCGTCCCACCGGTCGCGTGGCACTGCGCGCGCGAGAGCTTCGACCTGAAAGTAATCCTCGACGTCCACGGTCAGCGCATTGACGATGCGACCCTCGCGTCGCAACGCATCGCGGCCGAGAGTGGCGAGCCCTTCCATCGCGTCGTCCTCAGAACACCTTGCGCAGGGTGAGGATCAGCGAGTTGCGGTAGAAGTTCGGACCGCCCGGAACCGAGTCCACGTAGGCGAAGTTGTAACCGATCGAGCCGAACAGCGACGGCGAGAACGCATGCGTGAATTCGAGGTTCGTGCTGAGCGTGTGCGTGTGCTGCGAGTCCTGGAGGAAATAGCCGCCGCTCAGATTCATCGTGGTGAGCGGCGTCATCTGACGGTTCCAGGTCGCGGTCAGGCCGTTCATCGAATTGTTGGGCACCAGGCCGGTCAGCGACTGCAGCTCCTGATGGATGCCGGTCACCGTGAACCGGTTGGTGTCGAGGGTAGTGACGAGGCTGGTCTGGAAAGTGCGCAAGCGCTCGACGTCGTTCTGCAGGCTGAACTCGTTGTTGTTCAGCGAGATCGGCAAGCCGGTCTGGGCGTCGAGCACCGTGCCGTTCGGGCCGAGCACTGCCCCGTTGAGGTTCTGGAGGATCGCCTGCTGCGGCGTCGTCGTCACCTCGGAGTAGTTGGCATAGGCCGTGGTGATTGGCGTCAACGCATAGCGTAGATCGCCCTGGAAGGAATCGGCGCCGTCGCGATGGCCGTAGGTGAGCTCGGCCCGCATGCCGTCATTGGGCTGATAGATGGCACCGGCGTACCAGGTCGGCTCCGAAAGATTCTGCGACGGAACCTGGGCGAACTCGAGCGTCTGCCAGCCGCCGGCACCGACGAGCGCGATCGACTTGGTGACATGGACTTGCACCTCGTCGGTCGCGAGGCCTTCCTTGTTCGAGCCGGTCCCGCCGTTGACGTCGGTGCGCTGACCGTCGAGCGTAACGGCGTTGCTCAGATACTTGCCGATGTCGCCGGTGGCGAGCGTGCCGCGGAGTTCGTTGTGCGTGGCGGCGGTAATCGGCGCCAGCGTGCCGACACCGCTGAGGCCCTGCGACGTCTGGCCGGTCGCCGCGGTCTGGCCGGTGAACCATGTCTGGCCGAAGATGTAGCGCAACTCGCCGTTGCCCAAGGTGGCGAACGAATGGCGCAGCACGGGGCTGGCTTCGATGGCGTAGGTGGTGGTGCGGTTCGACGAGGAGAGCTGGCTCGTCGGGATCGAGCCGAAGGCGCCGGTGTGGGCGGTGTCGAAGATCGTGCCGCGCAGCTCGACCGACGCGGCGTCGGGCACGATGGTCGCGATCGCGCTGCCGAACAGATTCTGATCGATGTTATCCTGGTCGCTGGCGACCGCGTACGTATTGAGGCTTGCCGAGTAATCGAGATTCGCGACGAGCCGCGGCGCATCGGCGGCGATGTAGATGCCCGGCGTCAGCGTGGTGATGAGATCTGCCGTGCGGTTGGTATGCGCGTCGCGGACGTTGTCGGTGGCTTCTTCGCGCAGGTCGATGCGCGGCGTGATCTGCCAAAGCGGCGGGCCTTTCGGCGGCAGCGTATAGGGCTGGTCGTTCTCGTTGGGCGCCGTCGGGCGTCCGAGATTCTGCCTCAGGCCTTGGGCATAGATCGGCGGGACCGGACCTTGGCCCTGATCGTCGACCGGACCTAGCGAGAGCTGGGCCGCCGCCGGGGAAGCAAACGCCGCGACTGCGACGAACCCCGCAACGACGACCGGCAACCGAATGATACGCATTCTGCTCTCGAGAGGAGGAACTGCATGGGGCGGATCAGTAGTCGGAATAGGCGCCAAACTGATCGGCCGTAGAGGTGCGAACCTTGTTGAGCAGCAGACTGATGTTGGGACATGCGCTCAGCAGGCCGATTGCGGTCTCCAGCTCCTCCTGCTGCGTGTGGTCGGCTTCGACCACCAGCACGATCTGGCCGACGAGGCTGGCGAGGATTGCCGGATCGCTGGAGGCGAGCACCGCCGGCGCGTCGAATACGATGAAGCGATCGTTGTAGCGCTGCGCCATCTCGCTGAAGATCGCGCGGGTGCGGCGGCTCGACAGCAGTTCGGGCGAACGGATGTTGGGCGTGCCCGCGGGGATCACCGTGAGATTCGGCATGTTGGTACGCAGCACCACTTCGGAAAAGTCGATGTCGGGATTAGCGAGCAGGTCGGTCAGACCATAGCTCGCGGGAATCCCCATCATCTCCTGCATCGCGTGGTGCTTGGTGTCGAGATCGATCAGCAGCACCTTGAGGTCCTGCTCGGTGGCGATCGACAGCGCGAGGTTGATGGCGGTGAAGGTCTTGCCCTCGCGCGGCCGCGTTGAGGTGACCATGATCACCCGGTTGCGGTTGGCCGCCTCGTCGTCCGGCTCGTCCATGTACTTGGAGACGATCTGGCGCTTGACGATGCGGAACTCCTCGACGACGCGCGACCGGTGGGCGGACGGCACCGTGATGCCGCAGCGCGCGAGTGCGCCGCGGTCGATCGAAACTTGGCGGCTGTAGCCCGACGCCGGCGGCGCCATCGAAGGGCCTTCGACTTCGCGCTCGTAGCCGTTCATCGCGGCCGCCTGCGGGTAGCCCGACGCGGCATGACCGCCGCGATAGGCCGGCTCGTAGGCCGGTTCGCCATAGGCGTAAGCCGGCGCGCCGTTGACGGCGGCGGCAGGTGCCGGCTGCTGGTAAGCCGCCTGCGCATAGTGCGGCGCGTAGGCCTGCGGCTGCGGTGCCGCTTGCGGCTGATACATCGGCTGCGGCGCGGGCCGCGCCTGATAAGTCGGTTGCGGCGCCGGCGACTGCGGAAAGGCGGTCGGCGCCGGCGCGGTCGCCGGGTATGCCGACTGCGGATAACCGGTCTCCGGATAGGCCGACGGCGCGTAGGCCGCCGACGGTTGCGGTACAGCCATCGCGGCGGCCGCAGCGGGAGCCCGCGACTTCAGATGAGCCGCGGCACGTTCGATCAGTTTGCGCGAGGTTTCGTCAATCATCAGCCCAATCCTCCGGGCAGGGCGCGGTGCACATTGAACGTCATGAGGATCAGCACGCCGTAAATCATCACCAGCGCCACCGCGGAGGCGCTGAATCCGGCCATCTCCATGACGGACTGGCTCTTCGACTTGAAGAGCGCGACGTACGACACGCCGCCCAACACAGGGAGGCCGAGGCTGCGGAGCCGATTCAAGGTCGCGAACGAACGGTCGATCTGCGTCAGCAGGATGGGAATGCCGAGGCCGCCGAGAACGCCGGCAAGCAGAACGGCCGAGAACAGCACCGGTCGGTTGGGCGCAATCGGCGTCGTCGGCGCCTGCGGCGCGTCGATGACGCGGAACTGGATCTTGTCGGCCTGGGTGTCAGCCGCCTGCGACAGGTTCGTCGCCTCGCGGCGCGCCAACAACTCGTCGTAGTTGCGCTTGAGGATCGAGTAGTCGCGATCGAGATCCTGATACTGCGCCTCGACGCCGGGCGACGCCTTGGCGGTCGCTTCGGCGTGGCTGAGGTCGGTTTGCGCCTGGTCGAGCCGCCGCTGCAGCGACGCCACCTTGGCCTGGGCGTCGAGCAGCTGGATGCGAACCTGGTCATACACCACCGGCGAAACCTTGGTGCGCGCGCCAGGGGCGTGTCGGCCGCCGACGGTCGTCGTGCCCTGCTTCTCGAGACGGCTGCTCAGCGCGGCGATCTGCTGTTTCACCGTGATCACGTCGGGGTACTCGTCGGTATAGCGCGTGCGCAGCTCGGCGAGCTGGCGCTCGAGTTGGGCGAGCTGCTGCTCGGCGGCACCCGGTGACGTGGTGGTTGTTACGTCGGCGCCGACGCTCGGCGTCAGGCTCTCGAGCTCGCGCTGCAACTCGTCGCGCCGCGCCACCGCATCCTGAAGGTTGTCATGCGTCTGCTGGATCTGATTGCGCAGCGTGTCGATGGCGCTCGCCGAAGCGGCGCCGTTCAGCACGTCGAGATGCTGGGCACGGAATTCGGCGCGGCGCTGCTCGGTGGCGCGCAGCTGCTTTTCATAGAGCGCGATCTGGTCGTTGAGGAAGCGCTGCGCGTTGTCGAGCTCGGTCCGCTGCGTGCCGGTCGTGCTCTCGGCGAAAATCGTCAATAGGCTCTGCACGACGTTGCGTGCCGTCGTCGGATTCGAATCGGTGTAGGAAATCGTGAACAGATTGCGGGTCTGCGGCTGGATCGTGATCTGCTGCATCAAGCGCCGGATCAGGGCGTCCTTGTCAGCCTGGGTCCGGACGCTGCGATCGAGATCCGCCATGTGGATCAGCTCTTCGACGTTCGGCCGGGACAGCAGTGTCCGCTGCAGAACGTCGAGCTGCTGCGCCGGATCGACGTCGACGGCGATGCCGCGCAGGAGCGGCGTCAGCAACTGATCCGCGTCGACATAGATGCGCGTGTAGCTTTCGTATTTGTTCGGCAGCATGGCGATGACCGACCAGCCGATCACGCACACGGCCCAGGCGGTCAGCGCGGTAATCCATTTGCGCCGCCAGATCGCGTGCAGATATTGAAAAATCAGGCCGGACAGGGATTCCATGATGATCGCCTTTGTGCGCCTTCTGGGCCGTTCGGGTTCTAGAAGTACCGTTGCGGAATGATCACGATGTCGCCCGGACGCATCGCAACGTTGTCCTTGACGTCACCGTCATTGATCAGGCTGTCGAGCCGCGCGTGGATCGTGTAGCGGCGTCCATCGACGGTGCGGATGACGACCGAGCGATTGCCGGCGGCAAATCGCGTGAGGCCGCCGACCTCGATCATCACGTCGAGGATCGTCATGTTCGCGCGGTAGGGCAGCGCCTGCGGCTTGGCGGCTTCGCCGATCACCCGAATCTGCTGCGAAAACGGACCGACGAAGCTCGAGACGATGACGGTGACGTTCGGGTCCTTGACGAAGGCCTTGAGCTTTTCGGTGATTTCGTGCGCGAGTGCCGCCGGCGTGCGGCCGACGGCGACGACGTCCTGAACCAAGGGAATCGAAATCTTGCCGTCGGGGCGGACGGGAACCTTCACCGAGAGTTGCGGATTTTGCCAAACGAAGATGTCGAGATTGTCGCCGGGACCGATCAGATAGGTATCGGAGTTCGGATCGATCGTGCCGGTCGGAGCTCCCGGATTGATCGCGGCGGTCTGATAGTTGGGCGAGGCGGCCATCGGCACGGCAGCGGCGGGCGGTTGCGCCGGCACGGTGCCGGCCGCCTGAGCAGCCGCCATCTGCGCCGTCATCGGCCGCGCCAAGTCGGGGGCCGAATTCATCCCCTCGGCGTGGTTCGGCGCCGGCAGTGGCCGTGCGCCCATATCCGGCGGCACGGTCAGCGCCTCTTGGCTCGAACTCGAATACGCCTGCGGCTCAGGATCCGAGTTGCCGACCAAGCGGTCCGTCATGTCGGTAAGCGTGCTGCAACCCGCGAGCAACACGAGCGCAAGCACGAAGCCGGAGCGGGAAACCTGGCGCAGCACCGTAATCACTCCCCCACTGGTGAGACCTGCCCGCCTGGCTCTGGGACGCCGGGCACGGGCCGTGGCGTTCGCGGCTGTTCCGCCAAGTTCGCGGCCGCAAGCCACTTACGTCTGGGGACGACGGTACCGGGAAAAGCTTACTGAAAGGTTGACCTGATTTAAGTATTACTTTTGACTGTTCCGCAGTTTGCGTAAATAAAATCTAAAGACAAGCCTGCGACGGTCATGTCATGGCCGAAAACAAGTCGCCGGCTCTTGATCGCGTGACTTCCGCGCTGCGCGACGTCGCGGCGATCGCCGCCTGGACCGAGCACGATTGGGATCAGGCCGTGCGCGAGGCGCGCCGCGCCGGGCTGCTCGCGCGGCTCGCCCACCTGATCGCCGAGCGCGGACTCGACACCGCGGTCCCGTTGCGCGCCCGCCCTCATCTCGAGGCGGCCTGCGTCCTCGCCCGCAAGCACGGCGAAGACGTCGCGCGCGAACTCCGGTACATCGCCGCGGCGCTCCGTGGCGTGCCCGGCCCGGTCGTGCTGCTCAAGGGCGCGTCCTACGCCGCCGCCGGCGTGCCCGCGGCCGTCGGCCGGCTCTTCGGCGATATCGACGTGATGGTGCCACGGGCTTCGATCGTTCAGGCCGAAGCCGCGCTGGTGGCGAACGGCTGGCACGGCGTCAAAGGCGACGACTACGACCAGCGTTATTACCGCCGCTGGATGCACGAGATACCGCCGCTTCAGCACCGCGCGCGACGCACCACGATCGACGTTCATCACACGATCGTGCCGCCGACGGGTCGGCATGCCGTCGACGGGCGCCGAATGATCGATGGGGCGGTGCCGGTGCCGGCGGCGCCCGGCTTCCTCGTGCTGTCGCCGGCCGACATGATTCTGCACGCGGCCGTGCATCTGTTCGACGACGGCGAATGGAGCAACGGCCTGCGCGATCTCGACGATATCAACCGGTTGCTGCGCCATTTCGCGGCGCGGCCCGATTTCTGGCCGCGACTGGCGGCGCGGGCGCAACAGCTGCGGCTCGAACGGCCGCTTTTCTACGCCCTGCGTTATGCCGCGGCGCTGCTCGCCACACCGGTACCGCCCGCGCTGCTCGCTACACCGGCGTTGCGGCCACCGACCGCCTGGGTCCGGCGCTGGATGGATTGGGTCTTCGTCCGCGCCCTGCAACCGGCGCATCCTGATTGCGCGCGTCGCGGCACCGGCGTCGCGCTGTTCTTCCTCTACATCCGCGCCCACTATCTGCGCATGCCGCTGCGGCTCCTGCTGCCGCATCTCCTGCGCAAAGCCGTGGTCAAGCGCCTCAAACCAGTCGAGGCGTGACTCCCGCTTGGAACCATCGATCGTTTCGGCCCTCGCCTATTCGTTCCTGATGCCGCCGACGGTGTTCATCGTCGTCGCGCTGGCCGGGATCGTCCTCGCCGGCTTCGCCGGCACCCGCCGCTGGGGCTTGACGTTGGCGCTGGCCAGCCTCGTCGCACTTTACGTCTTCGCGACGCCGCTGATGTCGACGATATTGCTGCGCGCGGTCGAGCGCGAGGTTCCGGCGACGCCGCCCCATGCGGACGCCGCGGCGCAGGCGATCGTCGTCCTGTCGGGCGACATCCATCACGGCGACGGCGGCGCGGTGCCCGATACGGTCGGCCGCCTGACGCTCGAGCGGCTCGATCGCGCGGCGGAACTCTACCGCCGTCACCCGCTGCCGATCCTGATGTCCGGCGGTCCGGTCGGCGACAGCCGCGAAAGCCTCGCGGCGCTGATGGCCCGCACCCTGACCGACGATTTCGGCGTGCCCGTCGCCTGGCGCGAGGAGCAGTCGCAGACGACATACGAGAATGCCGCGGACTCGGCAAAAATTCTGCGCGCGCAGCATATCCACACGGTTCTGTTGGTAACCCAGCCGTGGCACATGCCGCGCGCGCTGTGGTCGTTCGCGCATGTCGGCATCGAGGCCATCCCCGCTCCGACCGCGCGCACTTACCTCAAAACGCCGATCGACGCCGCCATGCTGTTGCCCCAGTCGACGGCACTGGCCGACAGTTTCTACGCCCTGCACGAAATTCTCGGCCTGATCTACTACCGCTGGCAATTTGGTTAACTGCGGCCGCCCTTTAAGAATTCCCTAAATCCTCGCTGCCTAGAGTGGTGGTCAAGCGGCGCCACCGTCGCCGCAACACACTCAACGGGATTTTCATGGCGCGATATCTGGTTACCGGCGGGTGCGGCTTCATCGGCTCGCATCTTGCGGATGCACTGCTCGCCGAGGGTCACGAGGTCCGTATCCTCGACAACCTTTCCACCGGTCATCGCGACAATGCGCCGGAAGCGGCCGAACTGATGATCGGCGATGTCGCCGACCGGGTTGCCGTGCGCCACGCAATCGCCGGCACCGACGGCGTCTTTCATCTCGCCGCGATCGCTTCGATCGAGCGCAGCATCGACGATTGGGTCGGCACGCACATCTCCAATCTGACCGGCTGCATCACGGTGTTCGACGCGGCGCGCCGCGCGCGCGACGCCGGACCGATTCCGGTGGTCTACGCGTCTTCGGCGGCCATCTACGGCCTCAACGAGGCGGTGCCGCTGACCGAAGACGCCGAGGCGCAGCCAATGACGGCCTACGGTGCCGACAAGCTCGGCTGCGAATTGCACGGTTACGTCGCGACGACGCTCTATGGCGTGCCGACCACGGGCCTGCGGTTCTTCAACGTCTACGGACCGCGGCAGAATCCGGATTCGCCCTATTCCGGCGTGATCTCGATCTTCTGCGATCGCCTCGCGGCGAGAAATCCGATCACGATTCACGGCGACGGACGTCAGGTCCGCGACTTCATCTATGTCAGCGACGTCGTGCGCTACCTGATGCGCGCGATGGCGGTGCCGGCGGAAGGCGAGGTCTTCAACATCTGCACCGGCACGGGCACCACCATCGTCGATTTGGCCAAGACGATTGCCGGTTTGTGCGGCGTGACCCCGGATCTGATTTTCCGCGCGCCGCGTCCGGGTGACGTCCGCCTGTCGGTCGGCGATTCCGCGCGCGCCGAGAAGCAGTTCGGCATCCACGCGGAAATGCCCCTCAAGGACGGCCTGACGCTGACCTTGACCAGCCAGAAGACCCGCCTCGCCACGCGGCTGCGTTACGCCTGAACCGTCCGGAAGTCGACCAGCGGCCCCGCCGGCACAATGCCGGTCGGATTGATGGTCCGGTGGCTGGCGTAATAGTGCAGCTTGTATTCGTCGAAGTCGTAGGTCGCGGCGATGCCGGGCGTCTCGTAGAGGCGCCGTGCGTAGGTCGGAACCGTCGTCAATCTAGGCGGTGACCACCTGGTTGGTAAGGGGCGTCGGCGGGTCGCGGAAGATGCCGATGTGAATCTCATGCGCGCCAGGCAGCCGCGGCGCCGGTATCCCGACGGCGCCGCGTGCCCTCACTCGTGTCCGCGATACGCTAGAAGGACAGAGTCGCGTCGACCGAGAACGTGCCGACGGTGTTGTCCCGGCCGGTGCCGCTCGGCCCGACATTGTAGACTTTCGTCCCACCGTTGCCGCCATAGGCCGTGTCGAGACGAGCTTCCGGCCGGACGGTCAGGCCGAGTGTTCCTGGCAGCGCGACCGGCGGCGTCCACACTGCGTTGACTGTGAACTCATCGTAAGTGGCCTTGCCAAAATTGTAGTTCGCGCCCGTCACCGGAAAGCCGCGCTCGGCGTTGATGACGTCGAGCGACGAGGTCGGCGTCGTGACGAAAAAGCCCTGATTGTCGCGATAGATTTCAGCGCGGCCGTTGAAGCTCCACTGGTCGCTGTATTTGTACTCGAGATAGGTCGTGGCGCTTTCGGCGTCGGAATGGGACTGGTCATCCTTGACGTAATTGAGCTCGGTCACCGACGTTAAATCGTCGCTGATCTTGTACGTGATCACCGTGTCGTAGAACTGGCGAGCGTGGCGGTTTGGATCGGGCACCGTGGTCGTGGCGCCCTGCGTATACGGATTCTCCGCACCGTAATGCATCAGGGCGAGAATCGTGAGCTTGCCGTTGAGCAGGTTGTTGAGGCCGAAGCCGACGATGAACTTGCCGAGCGAGGCGTTGTTGATACCGTTCACGCCGAGCGAGTCGTTCACGCCGGTGTCCCAGCCGAGCCACAAATCCACGGTGTCGTTGAGATGCGTCGTGGTCAGCACGCCAGTGTGCTTGAACGGCAGGCTGTAGAGGAACTGATAGCTGTGTGTATAGAACGGGTTGCCGGTGGCGTCGATCACCTCGTAGCCGATCGGCGTCGGATACTGGCCGATCTTGATGTCGGTGCCGCCGCCGGTGAACGGCGTCGGCGCATGGAGTTGCGCGTCGAGCTCGACGATATCCCATTGATACGGGCTGTGGGTCACGCGGTCGAATTCGTTGAAGAAATGCGTATAGCGCGCGTCGGTGCCGTACATGCCGGTGAACTTGAAGCCGTACTGGAAGATGTTCTTCGATGAATCGAGATCGTGCTCGATGTTGATCATCGCCTGATTCATCCGGACGGTGTTCGCGCGGTCGTTGAAGCCCTGACCGAAGTTGATGTTGTTGGCCGGGTCTGCCGACGAGACGTTTGCGCTGGCTTCGACGTGACCGGAGAATTGGATGCCGCCGAAGACCGGATCGGTCCAGGTCGGATGCGCTGGCGCCGCGGGCGCGGCCGGCGCCGCGGGCGCGGGCGCCTGCTGCGCCTGCGCCGGCGAAGCCAAGGCGCTCACGACGCAGCCCGTAGCGGCCCATGCGGCGATTGTGCGAAGAGACATAGCTGAAAGCCCCCAAATTCGACCGTCTGGCGCCGGCGGATCCGGTGCCTTCTTTCTGGGCGTCCTGCCTAAGCGCGACCCACAGCGGCCCCTTGAGAGGCTTCTTGGCATCGCGCCCGCAACTTCCGTGCAATTTTTCTGCCATGTTCGGCGCGATCGGAATGGATCGCGCCTGCGCGCCAGACGGCACGCCGTGACCACGGCGCATCGTCAAGCAACGCCCGTGATCGGCGGGCGGCGGTCTGCTAGCTTTCGTTGTCGTGCTCAACCAATATGCATCGTTGACGGGCACCACTATCCCGCAGCCGTCGACAGGGAGACCACCGCATGAAGAAGCTGCTCATCGGAATCGCCGTCATCGTCATTCTGGTCATTATCGCGGCAATCGTCGCGCCGTTCGTGATTCCGGTCGACACCTACAAGGCGAAGCTGATCGCCGCAGTGAAGCAGTCGACCGGCCGCGACCTGCGCATCGATGGACCGGTAAACTTTCACATCCTGCCAGCGCTTGAGCTGTCGGCCGATCAGGTCTCTTTCAGTAACGCGCCCGGGGGCGTCGCTAAGAACATGGCGCAGCTGAAGTCGCTCGAAGTGCGGCTGCAGCTGCTGCCGCTATTGAGCGGCACCGTGGCCGTCGACAGCTTCGTCCTGGTCGATCCTGTGATCGCGCTCGAAGTCGAGAAGAACGGCCATCCGAACTGGCAATTCTCCGCCGCGGGCGCCGCACCGGCGCCCGCGCCGGCGGCGCATGCGCCTGAAGGTGCGGGCGCCGGCGCCATGACCGAGCTCGCGCGGCTGCGGATCGCGCGGCTCAAGATCGAGAATGGCACCATCAGCTATTTCGATGCGCGCACCGGCAAGCGCTGGCAGGCCAGTGCCATCAACATGAGTTTCGCGTTGCCGGGGCTTGACAGTCCGCTGGCGGCGTCGGGCTCGGTGGCCTGGAACGGCCAGACGATCAATCTCGATCTCGGCATCGACCGCCCGGCGGCTTTCGAAGGCGGCCGGCCGACACCGATCAAGCTCAAGATTGCGTCGACACCGATCAACTTCAGCTTCGCCGGCACCGGCGTCGGCGCCCCGGTGATGAAGCTCGACGGCGCTGCCGATCTCGACATTCCGTCGGTGCGCAGTCTCGCCGCCTGGGCCGGCCAGCCGATGCCGGCCGGCCACGGCTTTGGTCCGCTCACCATCAAGGGCAAGGTCGCGATCGCCGGCAGCAAATACGTGTTCAGCGACGCGAGCTTGGCCTTCGACGCGATCAAGGGCAACGGCGGCATCGCCTTCGACGACGGCGGCGCCAAGCCCTACGTCAAAGGCAGCCTTCAGCTCGACGACCTCGATCTCAACCCCTATCTCGGCACATCGTCGGGCGCGGGCGCGGCATCGGCGCCGTCGAGTGGCGGTGGCGGCGCGTCCGCCCCCGCCGAGCAGGGCTGGAGCACGGCACCGATCGACATCAGTCCGCTCAAGGTCGCCAATGCCGACTTCTTCCTCGGCGCCAACACCCTCGAGTATCACAACATCAAGGTCGGCAAGACCGCGCTCATCCTTCATCTGAAGGACGCGCGGCTCACCGCCGACCTCACCCAGCTCTCGCTCTACAAGGGTGCTGGCCAGGGCAAGGTGACGGTCGACGGTAGCGGCGCCGTACCCGCGATCCAGGAGAGTTTCGCGCTCAAGGGCGTCGACATGCAGCCGTTCCTGCACGACGCCGCCGATGTCAATCTGCTGGCGGGCAGCGGCAGCCTCGACATGACCGTCGACGGTCACGGCCGCAGCCAGCGCGACATCATCGCGTCGCTCGCCGGCCGCGGCTCGCTGCATCTCGACCGCGGCAAGCTCGAGGGCGTCAACATCATCGGCATGATGAAGAACGCCGCCAACGCGCTGACCATGGGCCTCGTCGGCGGCGGCAACAACACCGACTTCTCGACGCTGTCGGGGACCTTCACGATCACCAACGGCATCCTGAAGAACAGCGATCTGCAGCTGGTGTCGTCGGAGCTGCCGATGATCGGCGCCGGTACCGTCGATCTGCCGCAGCGGCAGGTCAACTATCGGCTGACGCCCAAGGTCGCCGGCGCGCTCGCCGTGCCGGTGCTGATCACCGGACCGTGGGACCATCTGTCGTACCGGCCCGATATCGGCGCGATGCTGAAGCAGCCGGGCACGCTCCTGAAGCAGCCGGGCAAAACGCTGCAGCAGATCGTGCCGAACCAGCTGCAGAACCTGTTCAAGTAGGCGGGCGCGGCCGATCACCTTCATGTTCGTAAACTTTGGCCGTACGCATCCCTGACCGCCGCGGCCATCAGCGGGATCCGAGTGGCTATCCGATTGCCACCTCGGGCGCCGTGAATTGGCTTTGTTTTGCGGATTTTAATTTTTGGCATGGCTGCGCGCGTCACAATCCCTTCTGTACGCTATATACGTATATCTAGCGTACAAGCGGGGCATGGTCAAGCGGCCGGACGATCACCGCGGGCTACCGCTTGGCGCCGCGGTACCAGTCGAGGATGTGCGCGCCGTGCCAGAAGGCGACGCCGGCGTGGCGTGCGGCGTAGTCGAGGAACGCTTCGAGATATTTGATCCGGTGCGGCACGCCGCTGATATAGGGGTGGATGGCGAAGCACAGGATCTTGGCGCGCGCCGCGCTTTCGGCGTAGAGCCGGTCGAACTGGTCGATCGCGCGCTTGAGGAACACGTCGGCGTGATGATGCTGCGCGACCATCATCGGGATGTCGTTGGGCTCGACGGTGTAGGGCAGCGTGACCAGCGGACCGTGCGCGGTCTTGATCTCCGCCGGCTCGTCGTCCCAGACCCAGTCGACCCGGTCTTTCCGGCCGCTCCGCCAATCGGCGAAAGCACCGATCGTAGCCGGAATTGATCGCTTGATAGCGCTAAGCCCGAGTCGAATCCGACCGGAACATCCAGCGAACACGGCGCGGCGCTGGTACACCAAACATTCGCCGGAATTGCGCGGATTTCGCGGGATTCCGGCCAGTTTACATGTTGCACTTCGGACACACGCCGCCGTAATCCGGTGACCAACGTTCCGCCCATGCTTGCCACTAAAGCGGGCAAAGTCCAACAGTAGATGCAGCGAGGGGTGAACGCCTCCCGCCGTGGGGGTAACTCCCCCGCACCGCGGACCTTTTCATGTGGGGGTATAATGAAACGGAAGTTCAACGTCACCGCTGCGCTGGCGACGACCGCTGCGGTCGGCCTGCTCGCGGGCCCGGCGTTTGCACAAGGCAGACCCGACACGATGGGTGCGCCGATGGTGTGCCCGACGACGCAGATGTCTCCGGGCCACAACGACTGCGTCATGCCGACGGCAGCATCACCGGGCGGCGGCTCGTTCCCGGGTTCGTTCCTGGTGCCGGGCACCAACACATCGTTCGCCGTTCATGGCTTCATCGAGGGCGATATCGTGCACTACTTGGGCACGCATGAATATCAGTTCAACGAAGCGGCACCGGTCGCGGGGCCAGGCGTGTCCACGACAAATTCCTTGAATGGCGGCACGTCGATCTACCTCAATAATACACGCCCCAACATCGAGACGCACACGCCGACCGCCTATGGCCTGTTGAAAACCTATACCGAGTTCGATTTCAACCAAACCAGCACCGCTCAGCTAGCCGGCAACAACGATGTCGTTCGCTTGCGTCAGGCCTACGGCACGTTGGGGCCCTGGCTCTTGGGACAAACCTTGAGCCTTTTCGCCGACCCGGCGGCCTACGAAGACGGCCTCAACACCAACCAGAATGTCGGCGAAATGGTGCCCGCCAACGTCCGGCGGCCGCAGATCCGCTACACTTGGCTCGCGGGCAATGGCCTGTCGGTCGCGGCCTCGGCGGAAATGCCGACGTATCCAAACAACGTCGGCGCGACTGTCGCCGCAAATACCCAAGGGGTCACAGTGACGGGGATTACCTATAGTTCAACCGTCTACTACAATTGGCCGCGCTTCATCATCGCGCCGGAATGGGATCAGCCGTGGGGTCACGTCAAGCTGGCGGTCGGCGCCGGCGTGACGGATATCCGCGAAGCTAACACCACGACCAATACCGGTCCCAGCCGCCAGGTTGGCGATTGGGCGGCAACTCTCAGCGGCCATATCAATACTTGGGGCAAGGACGCGCTACGCGGCGGCGTGACCTACAACTATGGCGCTGCCGACCTCAACTCGTGGATCAGCCAAGGCAGCTGGGTTGAGAACACCACGACAGGCACAGTGAAGATCCAGAAGGCGATCTCGTTCTATGCCAACTACGAGCACTTCTTCAATGGCCAGTGGCGTGCGAATGTCAACGGCGGGTGGATGACCGTCAGTGGCAATCCGTTCACTGTGGCATGCGGAACCTCGGCCGCAACAACGTGCCCGCAGGCGAGCCTGGTGAAGAAGATCTACAGCACCGAAGTGAACGTGATTTTCTCCCCGGTGCCGCAGACCGACTTCATTTTCGGGTGGGAGCATGGCTACCGGAAGATGCAGTCGGGCGCCAAGGGCACCGTCAACGCCATCGCGAGCCAATTCAAGTTCTACTTCTAGTCTGATCAAACCTCTGCGGAACCCGCCGGCTTCCCACGCCGGCGGGTTTTTCTTTGCCGGCCAGCGCCGTCGCTGCAATCGTCCACGTGATGTGCCGATGGTTCATCGTTTCTCCCCGAAATTCAGTTGTTCTTTGCGACCGCTACGGCCATCCCTGGTGGCCGACTCTAGCCCGCGCGCTGCAGCCCGACAACCGGCCGCCAGCTGGCCTTCAGGCCGTTTCTCTGCTAGATTCTAAAGACTTGACGCCCTGCCAGGAGAGACCGGGTTTCCCCCCGGCGCCGAAGGAGCAACCGCCCCGGAAACTCTCAGGCAAAAGGACTGGCGGGGAGCGGCACTCTGGAAAGCGGGCGCGTGGCCGGCGGGCTTCGCGCCTCACCGATGAAGTAAACGGCGCAGACATAATCGGGCGCGCCGACCAATCTTTCAGGTCATCCGACAGAGGGGGCGCCGCGGCCGTGACGGCCGTCGGCTGGACCCTGTTGCACGCGGAGCGACTATGGACACCCGAACCATGTTTGCCGGCGCGCCGCCCGAAAGAATCGAGATTCGCGCCAAGCTCAAACCCGACCACGAGAAAATCCTGACCCCCGAGGCGTTGGCGTTCGTCGCCTCGCTCGAGCGCCGCTTCGGCGCGGAGCGCCGGCGACTACTGCAACTGCGCGCCGAGATTCAGACGAAACTCGACGCCGGCTGGCGACCCGATTTCCCGGCCGAGACGCGCGCCATCCGCGCCGCTGACTGGACCGTCGCGAAGCTGCCCAAGGACCTGCTCGACCGGCGGGTCGAAATCACCGGCCCGACCGACCGCAAGATGATGATCAACGCGCTCAACTCCGGTGCCAACGTCTTCCTGGCGGATTTCGAGGACGCCAACACGCCGAGCTGGAACAACCTGGTCGAGGGCCAGATCAACCTTGCCGCCGCGGTCCGGCGCACCATCGTCTACGACGATCCGCGGACCAAGAAGCACTACGCGCTCAACCCGCAGACCGCAGTGCTGCTGGTCCGGCCGCGCGGCTGGCATCTGCCCGAGGCGCATGTGCTGGTCGACGGCGCGCCGATGGCCGGCGCCTTCTTCGATTTCGGCCTCTACGTCTTCCACAACGCCAAGGAGCTGCTGGCGCGCGGCAGCGGTCCCTATTTCTACCTGCCCAAGATCGAGAACCGATTCGAGGCCAAGCTGTGGAACGACGTCTTCGTTTACAGCCAGCAGGCGCTCGGGATTCCGCAAGGCACGATCAAGGCGACCGTGCTGATCGAAACTATCCTCGCCGCGTTCGAAATGGACGAGATTCTCCACGAGCTCAAGGAGCATTCGTCCGGTCTCAATTGCGGCCGCTGGGACTACATCTACAGCTTCATCAAGAAATTCGCCGAGGACCCCAAGGCGGTCATGCCGGACCGCGCGCAGGTGACGATGGCGACGCATTTCCTGCGGGCGTACAGCCAATTGCTGATTCAGATCTGCCACCGCCGCAACGTTCACGCCATGGGCGGCATGGCGGCGCAGATCCCGATCCGCAACGACGCCGCCGCCAACGCTGCGGCGATGGAGAAGGTGCGCACCGACAAGCTGCGCGAGGCGAGCGACGGTCACGATGGCACCTGGGTCGCCCATCCGGGCCTGGTCGGCATCGCCAAGGAGATCTTCGATCAGCAGATGCCGGAAGCGAACCAGATCGCGCGCAAACGCCAGGACGTGCACGTCGAAGCGTCCGACCTGCTCGCCGTACCGACCGGCACCATCACCGAGGCCGGCCTGCGCCAGAATCTCAACGTCGGCATCGGCTATCTCGAGGCATGGCTCCGGGGCACCGGCTGCGTGCCGCTCTACCATTTGATGGAGGACTCGGCGACCGCCGAGATCAGCCGCGCCCAGGTCTGGCAGTGGATTCGGCACAAGGCGAAGCTCGCCGACGGCCGCGTCATCGACCGGGCGCTCTGCCGCAAGCTCCTCGACGAGGAACTCGCCAAGTTCAAGGCCATGGTGGGCGACGCCGCCTACGACGGCGGCCGCTACCGCGACGCGGCGCGCATCTTCGTCGAACTCATCGAGGCGCCGCGCTTTCCCGAGTGGCTCACCCTTCCCGCTTACGAGCAGCTCGTTCGCGAAGGCGCCTGAATAAATCCGCCGTGCGTGACTTGCTTTAGGCGCAAGAACCCGGGCGCCGGCAAGCGGAACCGATTGACCTGCCGGCGACCGCGGCGTTAGCTCGGCGCCAGAACGAGGCGGGAGAAACCCGATGGGCGCGATCTACGTGGCGCGCAGCGCGAAACTCGGCAAATGGGCGTCCGATGTCGGGCTGAGCAAGCACGTCTACAAGATCGGCTGTACCGACGACGACGCCAAGGCGCTGGTCGCGCAAGGCTGGGCTGGCGAGGACGACTGGCAGCTGGTGAAAGCGGTGCCCGCCGACGGCCTCGACGAGGTTCGGGCGATCGAGCGCATCGCCCGCCGCGAGAAGCTGATCGAGCCGCGCTACTACCCGCGCATCCGCGACACCGCCGGCCTGTTCAAGGTCGATCCGGCGCATGTCGAGAATCATATCCTGGTGGCGCGGGCGCTCGCCGGCGAGGCGGAGCGCGTGGCGATCAAGCTCAAGCCGGCGGATTTTGCCGGTTACCTGCTGGATATCGCGCGGCGCTGAGCGTATCCGCCAAATATTAACCAAGATTAACTTTAACTATTATTAAGAGTCTTCTTGGCGAAGTCTTTTTCTCTATTTGCATTCTCGCAAATGGAGTGATATATGGTTAATCCGAAATCGAACATGGTTAAGCGAGCAGAATGCTCCTGGGTCCGAAGGAGACATTCATGCCCGCGTTTTTCCGCCGTTTGGTGCTCGCGCTCGTCGCCTGCGCCGCGCTGAGTCCGGCCGTCGGCATTCTGGTGGCGCATCCGGCCGCGGCCGCGACCTGCAACGCGATCACCAGCGGCAGCGGCGTCAGCAGCACGATCAGCGACTGCAGCGAGATCCTGACGATCACGCAGAGCGGCGGCAACTTCAACGTCAGCGTCAGCTATCCGACCAACGGCTCGACGCTCACCAACAACGGCTTCAACAACAACGGCGTCCTGATCGGCGTCGTCAACAACACCAGCGTCGCCATCCAGGACCTCATGCTGATCGGCTATACCGGCATGCCGATCTTCAACATCGTGCCCAGCGAGACCCTGTGCTTCACCAACCTGGCGCCGGGCAATTGCAGCATCGGCAGCACGGCGACGGCGCCGCACAACCTGGTGACCTATACGATCACCGGCAACGAAGGCAAAATCATCGGCCCCGGCAACCTGGTCTATTTCACCAGCATCGGCTCCGGCAACTCGACAACCAACAATTTGGGCGACATCGTCTTCGACGGTGGCCTGCCCGCCGGATTCACCGCCGAATTCGCGCTCACCAACCTGGCGCAATCGGTCTGCGTCACCAACAGCGCGGGCCAGTGCATTCCCTCGGTGAACGAGCCCGCCACGCTGTTCCTCTTCGGCAGCGGCCTGATCGCGCTCATCGCCACGCGCCGGCGCTGGATGGCGCCGCGGTCGCGCGGCCGCTGGATCCGGTGGGAGTGAAGAATCACACTGGGATGTATCGCTTTGGCGGGGAATTCCTTTGAGTGATCGCGACCGGCATGAGAGCTTTTTCTGAGGTTTTAACCATGATCGTCTTGCGGGAGACCGGCCGTGGCTGAGATGGACCATCTGATTCAGGCGGCGCATACCCATTCGCCCCTGATCAAGCATACCGGCGGCGTCGAGCAACTCCAGCACGTCAACCCGCAGGCCGGTCCGCCGCCGACCGCCTGTCCGCCGCGCTCCACGGTGCCGCATGCCGGCCCGCCGGTCGGCCCGCCGATCGCTGTGCACGAGCCGGCGCCCGGCCAGCACATCGTCGTTCCGGTGGTGCCGAACCAGCCGCTGACCTTCGATTTCAATCCGCTCGACCTCAAGGCGACCGAGCACGGCCAGGACATCACGCTGACCTTCCCCGACGGCGCGCAGATCACGCTGCACGACATCATCGGCTACTACGGTCCGCAGCCCGTGCCGCTCGAGCTGCCCGACGGCACGGTGATCACCTCGAGCCAGCTGCTCGAGGCGTTCCATCTTTCGCTGCTGGGCCCGTGCGGCGGCCCGGCGCTGAACGAGATCAATCCGACCGCCGGCCCGACGCCGATCATCGTCGGCAACACCGGCTTCGAGACGCAGCCCTTCCACATCGGCGGCCTCGGACCGGGCCTGATTCCGGACAATCCGCTGCCGCCGACCGGCTTCGGCTACACCAACGAGTTCGTGAAAGGCGTCGGCGGCAGTCCACCCTCGCCGCCGGGACCGCCGGGTCCGCCCACGCCCCCGCCGCCGGGCGAGCATCTCAGCGTTCCGGATCTCGATACGCACCAGTATTTCCTCGGCAGCACCCATCCGATTCCGCCCCTCGGCGGCGGTGCGGTCGACCTGATCGGCAACTACATCACCGAGGTGGTGTCGTCGTCGCCAGCGGCGTTCATCACGGATTTCTGGACGCCGGGTTCGCCGCCGCCGGCCTTCGGTACGCACGCCAATCCGGGGGGTTCGCTCAACGGCCAGTTCGGCACTTTCACCATCAATGCGGCCGGCAACTACGACTACCAGCTGTCGACCGCGAGCGAGCACACCCTGTCGCAGCTCGGCTCTGACCTGATGTCGCAATCGGTCAACCAGCCGTACCACACCTATCAGGCCGGCTTTCAAGACGTGTTCGACGTCGCCACCAGCAACGGCTTCGAGAGCCACGGGACCACGCCCGCCGACATCAAGCAGATCCAGTTCGACTTCTACGCGGCCAACGTGTCGTCGGCGGCGGGTTCCGTTGACGTCAGCGCGCACGCCGGCACCACCGAGCTGCTGCTCACCTACACCGACGCCGTCGATCCAGCGCACACCTTCCAGCAGCTCGTGGATGTCAACGCCAACGGCACCATTGTAGCGACGCCGGAATCAGGCAGCTACCTCGGCGTGGATACTATCGTCCAGCCGAACGATCCGGCGCTGGTGACCCTGCAATACCTTTCGGGTTCGGGCGCCACGGTCTCGTCGGTCAACATCGAAGGCGAGACCCTCAACATCAACGCGACGATCGATGGCACCACGCATCAGGCCTATGCCGGCATGATCAATCCGAAGCTCGACGGCCTCGGCGACACCGGCAGCGCCAGCACCACCGTCGCCTCACAGGACAACATTGGTTACACCGCGCCCGGCTCTTTCAACGATCCCTACAATCCCCTCACGGGCGGAAGCAATTTCAACGGTCATTTCGGCTATCTCTTCGATAGCACGAGTACAACCGCCGACGCCTCGTCCTCGGTTGGCAAGGCCAATGCGATCGAGTACGCCTACAGCTCCGACGCCGCGACGCTCACCGGCTCGTCGACCGCCGACAGCACCAACGTCTTCGACTGGAGCAGCATCGCCTCGATCGACGGCAACACACATATCGACGGCGGCAGCGGCAAGGGCCTCAACGTTCTTCAGCTTGAAAGCTCGACGGGGCAGACTCTCGACTTCACCTCGACGCTGAGCAGCACGAGCAATATCAAGAACGTCGAGGTCTTCGACCTGACCGACGGCGCGCATTCCAGCACGGCGAACTCGGTCACCCTCACCGCCGACGACGTGTTCAACCTCGCCCACAACGAGCCGACCGCGGTGCAGAACGCCGGCGGCGCGGTGGCGCTGTGGATCAACGGCAATGGCACTAACGACTCGGTCGATCTCGCCGGCACCGGCACGACCTGGACGAA
Organism: Alphaproteobacteria bacterium; assembly: GCA_028871455.1. Taxonomy (GTDB): domain Bacteria; phylum Pseudomonadota; class Alphaproteobacteria; order ATCC43930; family CGMCC-115725; genus REEB95. Next base: position 134,995 of record JAGWNF010000002.1, on the reverse strand, counting down.
GATTAGCGACCTGGTCACGCAGACCGGTCAGGCCGGCGGCAGCGCGAGCCAGATGGTCGGCTATACCGAATACGCCGCCACCACCACGGGCGGCCAAGCGGTGCACGTCTACGTCCAGAACGCTATTCAGAACGCGGGCCACGTCGCGCATCACTGACCGGCGGGCCGCCGTCGGTCGGGAGTTGCTCGGTTTTAGCGCCTCGCGGTCGTAGTGTTTTCGAGCGCGGCGGCGACGGCGCAGTCGCGCCGGTGCGCCGCCTCGACCAGGTCGTTGAGTCGGCCGAGCGCCGCCTCGATCAATTCGATCGCGCGCCGGGCGCGCTGATTGTCCGGCGGCACGGCGCGCCGCAACGGCTCGATCGACGACTGGATGGTCGCCAGCGAGCCCTTCAGCGCATGAGCCGTTTCGTCCGCCGCCGCGCGTATCTCGCGCGCCATGTCGGTCCTCGCGCTCATCGCCGATCCGCTCTCAGGCGGCTTGGGTCGGCGCCGCCCGCCACCGATAGCCGAACGCCGGGAAGTTCTCAATTTCCGAGAACTCGCTGTCGAACGATCGGAACTTGTTGCGGATCCGCTTGATCGACGACCGGACATTGGTGCGATAGCCCTCGTCGCCGTTGCCGGCGACGAATCCCGCATGATGGACGCAATCATAGATCGAGCGATAGGTCACGTGCTCGCCCGCATGCGACACCATCAGGTGCACGATGTTGAATTCCGTGACGGTGAGATTGACGTCGCGGCCGTTCCAAAAGGCGCGGCTGACGTCGGGCCGCAGCATCAGCTTGCCGCAGCTCAGTGCCGCCTTCGCTGGCGTTTCGCGCGCGCGGCGGTGCGAATTGAGAATCAGCCGGATGCGTTTGGCGAGGATCGGCACGCCACGCGCTTTGTCGACGAAGTCGAGCGCACCGCGGTCGAGCGCCGCGCTCTCGTAGGCGGTTGCCGGCATGCCGGTGAGAAATACCACCGGCAGCCGAATGCCGCGGTCGTGTAGCTTCGGCAGCAGATCGATGCCGAGGCCCGCCGGCAGCTTCCAGTCGAGCACGATGATGTCGGCGTCGTTGTTCTGCGCGAAGTATTCGAGCATTTCGTCGCCGCTGGCGAACGCCACGACGTCGAATGCGAGCTCGGTCAGCTCCGCCGACGCCGCCTCGCGATAATCGGCATCGTCATCGACCAGCACCAGTCGCACGCGGGCCGCTGCCGGTGACTCCAATGGCTCGGCTTGGCCCGACGCGCTTGGCGCGAGCACGAGATTCGAGCCCGACCAGATCGCAGCACCGTCCTTCTGAAGCATCGTCATCGCTGTTCACCTCACACACATTGGAGCCCGAAACACGCGTCTTCCTCGGCAGCGACGTTTGGGACAGCAGAGCGAGATTGACCGCGGTATCCCCACCTCACCTTTCGATCGGGAACGTCGGACGGACGTTCCAGCGACGGACCCTTCCGGCGCGCGGCCGGCGACGGTAACCATCGGAGGAAATCAGACCCCTGAAATGGGGCGCAAATTTGACGCAGGGGCACAGCGCCAGCGCGGGCCCGCGGCGGCGTGCCACGAAATAGCCATAACGACCCGGCGATTCTGTCATCGCAGGCGGCGGCGACCCCATGCATCACGAAATCCCGCTTCGGGCGCGTTGCCGTGTAACTGAAATCCGCCATAATCGACGAATCGCGCGCGCGGATCGCGTGGTTCGGCGCGAGATGATGGGAGAGTTGCGGAATGGGGATCACCGCCGCCGACGTTGTCGTCCCGCCGCCACCGCTGCCGTCGCGCGGAGACGCGCTGTTCGTCGACTTCGACGGCACGCTGGTGGAGATCGCGGCGACCCCGGACCGCGTCGAGGTCGCCGACGGCCTGCCCGAACTGCTGCAGCGGGTAGCCGCCCGGCTCGACGGCGCACTCGCCGTGATCAGCGGCCGACCGTTGGCGGATCTCGGCCGGCTGCTCGCCGGCTACAGCGGAGCGGCGGCAGGCATCCACGGCCTCGAGCGACGCAGCGCCGACGGCGTCGTGGAACGCGCCGACGCCGATCCGGCGCTCGACCTGGTCTGGCCACTGGTGCGACAATTCGCGGCCATCACCCCGGGCGTGCTGATCGAGGATAAGGGCTTGGCGATCGCCATCCATTATCGCGGCCGGCCGGAATTGGCCGAGGCGTGCCGCCGTCTGGCCGAGCAAGCCATCACGCTGTCGCAGGACGGGCTCACGCTGCTGCACGGCAAGATGGTGGTCGAGCTGCAGCCGCGGACGACCGACAAGGGCCGTGCGATCCGGGCCTTCCTCGCCGAGCCGATGTTCCGCGGCCGGCGACCGGTTTTCGTCGGCGACGACCGTACCGACGAGGACGGCTTCGCGGCGGTCAACGAGCTCGGCGGCGTGTCCATCCGGGTCGGCGCCGCTGACGGCAGCGCCGCACGCTATCGCCTCGACGACGTCGCCGCGGTGATCGGCTGGCTCAGGAGATTTTTGGAGAGCTAGGCGGCGCCGGCGATGAACTGGCGCAGCGATGTCGTCTCCTCCTCCATTTCCTCGAGCCGGTTCTTGACGACGTCGCCGATACTCACCAGACCGACGAGCCGGCCGTGTTCGACGACGGGCAGATGGCGAATGCGGCGGCGCGTCATCTCGGCCATGAGCTCGGCGACCGTCTCGCCCGGCGCGCAGGTGACGACCCGCCGCGTCATCAGATCGGCGACGCGCAAGTCGAGCGCGGCGGCGCCGCGATCGGCGAGCGCGTGGACGATATCGCGCTCCGATACGATGCCGTCGAGCCGTCGGCCATCCACGCTGACGACGAGGGCGCCAATCCCCATGCGGCGCAGCAGCGCCGCAGCTTCGGCGACGGCGGCAACGGGTGCGATGGTCACGACCTGGTGACCCTTGGCCTTGAGAATCGATTCGACGTTCATCGGACCCTCCACATTGAGCTGGAGCGGTCGGCGCCGGCGCGGCGCTGAGCCGCTCCCCTGGATGGATATAATTATAGCGCAGATGCGCGCCCCAGCCTATGCGCCGCCGGACGCCGTGGTACACCACGACTTGTCCGAGTCGACGGCAAAACCTACAATTGCACCAACTCGAATGGCCACGGCGTGATGCCGGGGAGCGCGCAATGAAACACGGTCTGATCATCGGCATCGCGACAGTGTTGATCGCCACCGGCGCTGCCGCAGGAACATCGAGCGTGAGCGCGCCCATCCCCCCGGCGCCGGTCCCGCCGGCGCCGAACGGAGCGCCACGCGACCTGTCGCCGACCGTGCCCGACGCCCGGTCGCTGTCACAGATCAATCCGACGGCGGGCCCGGTGGCGCCGCACAAGAAAGCCGTCACGCGAGCGCGGCGACCGCACCAGGCGCACGTCGCAACCGGCGGCGATCAGCGACGCGAGACTCGGGCGCTCAACTGGCTCGCCGCTGCCGGCTACGGTGGATTCCACGATCTGCGCCGCAGCGGCCGCGATTATCAGGCGACGGTTGACGACCCGGCGGGCAACTATACCGTGACGATCGATCCCGACACCGGTCGCATCACGCCCGCCAGCGCCGCCGCCGATCGCGAGACGCAGGCGCTCAATCTTCTCGCGGCGCACGGCTATCTCGATGTCAGCGCAATCCAGCCGACGGGTCGCGATTTCGTCGCGACGATGCGACAAGACGGACGGTCGGTCGACGTCGACGTCGATCCGGCACGCGGCCGCATCACGCCGCGCAACTGACTCACGCGGCGCGAACCGGAACCTCCATCCGGCCGATGCGCTCGAATTCGACCGTCATGGTGTCGCCGGACACGACACGCGCCACGCCCTCGCAGGTACCGGTCATGATGATATCGCCGGGCAGCAGCGTGTAGAAACTCGACGCCCAGGCGATCTGACGCGGCATGCTCATCACCATCAGGCTGGTGTTCGATGCCCGGCGCGGCTCGCCGTTCACCTTGAGCGAGAACGCGAGCTTCGCGGGATCGCCGACTTCGTCCGCCGTCATCAGCCAGGGGCCGAGCACCGCAAAAGTGTCACCTGCGGTGCGCGGCCTCGGCGCGCGCCGCTAACCCAGCGCCGACTCGACCCAGCGACCGGCGGCGAGCAGCCGTGCCGCGCCACGCGGCGGACCGATGAGCTGCATGCCGAGAGGCAGACCAGCGGGCCCCGTACCGCACGGCACGCTCAGGCACGGCACGTGCAGCAGCGTCCACAAGCGGTTGAACACCGGATCGCCGGTTGATTCGAGGCCGGCCGGCGCCTCGCCGGTCGCCGACGGCGTCAGCCAGAAATCATCCTCGCCGAAGCCGCCGGCGAAGGTCCGCCGCGCGGTTTCGAGCGCGCCGCGCGCGGCGTTGTAATCGGCAAAGGCGATCGCCATGCCGTTGGCGACGTTGCGCGCGAAGGCAGCGCTGAGCTGGTCGCGTCGGTTGAACCACTCGAAGGCATAGGCACGCGCCAGCTCGTAGCCGGTGACGAGAGTCGAGCGCTCATGTGCCGTTCTGAGCGCCGGGTCGATCGCAACGTCGCGCACGGTGGCGCCGGCTTTGGCAAGACGCCGAGCGGCATCTTCGAAGGCCTCACGCATCGCCGACGACGCCTTGTCCCATTCGACGCCGCGGAACAAACCGATGCGCGGCGCATGATCGAGCACCTTATCGTAGGACTCCATCGACGCGCCGGTGAACGCCGCCAGCACCGGCGGGATATCGGCGACGGCGCGGACGAATATGCCGATCGTATCCGCCGATTCCGAGACGTATTTGAGGCCGGCGCGGTTGATCGCGCCATAGCTCGGCTTGAAGCCGACGATGCCGCAATAGGCCGCCGGCCGAATCACTGAGCCAAGGGTCTGGGTGCCGAGTGCCGCCGGCACCATGCCCGCCGACACCGCCGCCGCCGAGCCCGACGACGAGCCGCCGGGCGTGTGCGCGGGATTGCGCGGATTGCGCGTCTTGCCAGGATGCGACATGGCGAATTCGGTGGTGACGGTCTTGCCGAGCGCGACGGCGCCGGCGGCGCGCAGCAGCGCGACGCAGGCCGCGTCCGCGGCCGGCTGATGGCCGGCATAGATCGGCGAGCCGTAGGCCGTCGGCATGTCGGCGGTGTCAAAAATGTCCTTGATGCCGACGGCGACGCCGTGCAGTGGACCCTTGCTGCGCGCCGCGTCGCGCGCGCGCGCCTCGGCGAGCGCGCGCTCGGCATCGAGATAGGCCCAGGCGCCGATCGCGCCGTCGCGCTTGGCGATACGATCGAGACAGGCGCGAGTTTCGGATTCGGCGGTCGCCGTGCCCACGGCCACGCGCTTCAGGATGTCACGGACACCGAGCATGGGAGCCGCCGGGAAGGTTGTGCTGCCGGAGTATTCCCGTCCAGCAGGCTTCAACGCAAGCGGGGTCGCGCGTGCAGCCGGCTACTTCGCGACCGCCGCCTGGGTCTCGGGCATCGCTGGCACGTCCGTCGTCAGGCGGACCACCCGCCCGTTCCTGATCACGCCGTAGACCACGTCCGCCGCGGATATCGCTTCGTGATTGGCGGGGCTGAAGGGATGGTCGTAGACCTTCACCACGCCCTCGACCTTGTGATGAAGGTCGTCGAGCGCGGCACGGACCTTGGGACCGTTAACCGAGCCAGCTTGCTGTATCGCCGCGGCAAGGAGGTAAAGCGAGTCATAACCCTGCGCAGCTGACGGTGGCGACGCCATACGCGTGACCTTGTACGCCGCGTGGAAGGCTTCAATGAAGGCCGCCCGCTTGGGCGTGTTGCCCTGTCCGATGAAGGTTTGCGGCATGATCGTGCCCTCGCCGTTCGCGCCGGCGCGATCGATGAAATTCGACATCGACAGTGTCCAGCTGCCGATCATCGGCACCATCCAGCCGATCTTGGCGCGGCTGTTGGCGATGCCGGCCAGCTCGGGGCCGATGCCGTAGGTCAGAATGACGTCGGCGCCGGCGGCGTGTGCGCGCTTCAGCTGCGGCGTCATGTCGGTATCGCCGATGTTGAATTTTTCGTTCGAAATCGGCGCGAGACCCTGCGCGGCCAGCGCCTTGATCAGATCGTGGCGGCCGACCTGGCCGTAGGCGGTGGTGTCGGTGAAGATCGAGATCTTGCGGTAGCCGCGCGCCTTGACGATTTCCACGATCTTCTGGACTTCGAGCGCGGTGCTGCATGATACCCGAAAAATATAATTCTCGGCGTATTCCGGCGGCGCGAACAGGCGCGTGAGCTGGCTGCCCGTGGTGACACTGAGCACCACCGGAATGCGCGCCTGCTCGTAATAGGGAATCGCCGCCAGCGCGACGCCGGTGTTGACGTAGCCGACGGCGGCATCGATGAGATGCCGCTCGGTAAGCTCCTTGGCGATTCGTGCGCCGCGGTCGTTGTTCGCCTGATCGTCGCGCTCGACCAAGACCAGCCGGCGGCCCAGCACGCCGCCGGCCTTGTTGATCTCGCTGGCCGCCAGCTCGATGCCATGCAGCATGTCGATGCCCATGGGCGCCGACCCCCCAGTGAACGGTCCGTCGACGCCGATCCGGATCGGCTCGGCCGCGCCGGCAGGTAGGCCGGCAAGAACGATGGCGCTGACAACGGCACCGAGGACTGTCCATTTCATGGCGTGCATTCCTGTCGCAGAGCTCAGACGGCGATATCAAGCGCGGGCTTGTCGGTGCGGGTCCGACCCGCCCGCCGGATCGGCAAAGTGATCGTGATAGTGGTGCCCTGCTTGAGGACGCTGGAGATCTCGAAGCGGCCGCCGTGCAGCTCGACCAGGCTCTTCGAGATCGGCAGCCCGAGCCCCGTTCCTTCCTGCGCCGCGGTGTATTCGCAGCCGACCTGCGTGAAGGGCTGAAGCGCCCGGGGAATGTCCTCGGGCGCCATGCCGACGCCGCTGTCGGCGACGACGATGCGTAGCTCGGAGCCGGCGACCGACGACGAGACACCGATATGGCCGCCCGCGGGCGTGAATTTGACGGCATTGGCAAGGACGTTGAGCAGGACTTGGCGCAGGCGAACCGGATCGGCCTCGATCCGGGGACACGTCGGGGCGAGCGTCGTCGATACCCGAACGCCGGCGCTCGCCGCCTTGCTCGAGATCATGGAGATCGCCTCGCCGATCGTATGATTGACGTCAACCGGCTCGAGATGCAGCTCGGTCTTGCCGGAGTTCAGCTTGGCGACGTCCAGGATGTCGTTGATGATCGACAGCAGGTGCTGTCCGCTGGTGCGGACGATCTCACCGTACTGCCGGTAGTTCTCCGAGATCGGGCCGAGGATCTTGCGCTCGATCATCTCGGAAAAGCCGATGATCGCGTTGAGCGGCGTGCGCAGCTCATGGCTCATGTTGGCGAGGAACGCGGTCTTCGCGTGGTTAGCCTGCTCCGCCTGCTGCCGCGCGAGGGCGAGCTGCTCTTCGTGCTGTTTCAGCGGCGTGATGTCCGAATAGAAGAGGACGGCATCGCCTTCCTTGGTCCGCCGCTCGCGCATCAGGATCCACCGACCGTCGCGAAGCTGGAGGACGGGCTCACCGATGCCGAGTCGGTGCTGGTCCATCCGCCAACGGATGAATTCCTGCTCGTCGGGATGGGTGTGCGCGAAGGCGTGATTGGCGACGGCCGTCTCGATCAACTCGCGGAACGTTCGGCCGGGCGCGATCTCGTCCTTGATCGACGCGAAGAATGACCGGAAAATCTCGTTTGAAAGTACTAGGCGATCGTCGCTGTCATAGAGCGCGAAAGCCGCCGGCGCGCCCTCGATCGCACTCAGCAGCCGCGCCTCCGCGGTGCGCCGGGCACTCGTCTCGCGGTCGACGGCGGTGGCCTCGTAAGCCGCGGCGGTCGCCAGCCACCAGGCGACGAAGGTCATCACCAGCAGCAGGGTCGCGTCCATCGCGCAGAAGCTCAGGAATTGCGTGGAGGTGATCGGCGGCTTGCCGATGAGGGTGATCTTGACCGGAAAGCCGTGGACCTGTGCGACCGACACGTTCGACTTTTGCGCGGCAGCGGATTCGTGCGTGCCCGCGAGAATCGCACCGTCGGCGCGTTCCAGCAGCGCCACGTCGTCCGTGCTGGCGCCTCCGGAACCGTAGTAGTTCGCGAAATATTGCGGCTCGACTACGGCCAGGACGATCCCCTCGAAATTGCCGTCATTGTCCAGGATCGGACGGCTCACACCGAAGAACGGCCGATGATCGACGCGCGAGATTTGGACGCGATCGATATAGAGCCCGACGCCGCGCTACTTCTTCTGCTCCGAAAAATAGGGTTGATCAGCGAGGCGGACCGACGGCGGCGGGAACGCCTTGGTCGAATTAACGATGCGGCCGTTCGGTCCGATCACGCCGAGCGTCCGCACCTGGGGTAGCTCCTTGAGATGCTGGTCAAGAAGAAGTTGGGTGAACACCATGGGCTTATCGAGCGGCAGATGCTGCCGCAACGTATTGGCGATCGTCTCAAGCGACAGATCGATGGCGGCCAGGGCGCGGCCGGCATGCTCAGCGAGTAGCGCCGCCTTGGCGTTTCGCGCGTCGCGCTCGCGCTCTGCCATGGTGCCGTAGTAATGGACGAGGATCAGGCCGTTGCCGGCATAAACCGCGACCAGAAAAACAATCGTAAGCAGGATGATGCGCCGCGCGAAGGAAATCGCGCGGATCTTTTCAAGCGTAGTCGCCCAACGGTGGCGGCGCGGCGACATGGAGTGATCCCGTGTATCAGCTCACTCGGACGGCCGAATGCGCCACCAGCATGTGTCGGAACGAGTTAAGACATTGCGGAAATTGGTCACAAAAGTTGCAGATGTGGGCCGCGGGTCACGATCTTGCGACGACGCGTCGCGAAAATTTTAGCGACTTTGTCGCCGATTTAGCGCCACACCCAGCCGTGCAACGCAATCGCCACGAGCGACGCAGCCGCGCCTACCATGAGTTCGATGAAACGTACGCCGATTGAATGCCGCATGGCGGTTCTCCCCCGTGATCGTTCGATCACAGGACAATAAACCGCGATCCTTTCGAAAAAATTAACGCTAATGCCGGATAAACCCTAACGAGCCGCCGGCACGCCAGATCTTGCGGTCCGGCAGGATCAAATCCGCATTTTCTTGAAGATGCGCTCGGGGATCGACCGGATAACCGCCATCACCAGCCGCCAGATCGGCCGGACATAAAGCACGTCGCGCCCCCCGGTTTCGGCAGCGAGGACGGCGTCGGCGACTTCCGTCGGCTTTGCCGTCAGTAGCCGGGGCGTCGCCAAGCCTTCGCTTATGCGCGTCTTGACGTAGCCCGGCAGCACGGTGATGACGCGCACGCCGGTGCCGGCGAGCCGGTTGCGCAGGCCCGACAGATAGGCAGTGAAGCCCGCCTTGGCCGAGCCATAGACGTAGTTCTTGGCGCGGCCGCGCTCGCCCGCGACCGACGAAATGCCGATGACGACGCCGGCGCCGCGCGCCGCCATGCGATTGGCCGCCTCGGCCAGCACCGCCGCCGGACCGACATAGTTGCTGCGCATGACGAGATCGGCCGCCTGGGGATCGCGCTCGCTCGTCGCCTGGTCACCCATGAAACCGACCACCGAGATCACCGTGTCGGGCAGCATGCCGAGCGCATCGAAAAACCGCGCATGGCCGGCGGTGTCGAGTACGTCGAATTCGACCGCCCGCGCCGTGATGCCGTAGCGCAGCTCGAGATCGGTGACGTCGGGCGCCACGCGGTCGTGGTGGCGCGCCGCGAGGATCACGTCGCGGCCCGCCTTGGCGTAGGCGCGGGCGATGGCGCGCGCGATGTCGGACGTCGCCCCCAGGATCAGCACCGCGCTCACAAGCCGAGCCTCCGCGATTGCAGCGAGGCAAACTTACCGCCCGGATCGACGGCGGCGCGCACCGCGCCGAACGCGGCGAGATCGTCATAGCCGCGCCGAAAATCGGCCGCGGCGACGCGTGCGTCCTTGGCCAGATAAATCCGGCCGCCATGCGCCGCGACGATCGCGTCCAGTTCCGTCATCAGGACGAGATTCGCGGGGTCGGCCGGGAAGTCGAGCGCCAGGGTATAACCCTCCATCGGAAAGGAGAGCATGCCACGTCCGGGCCCCAACAGCTTCAAGACCGAGAGAAAGGAGCCAGCGCCGGCGGCCGCGACCCGCTCCAGGAGCGCCGCCAAGCCGGCGCGCGATGCGGATTTGGGCAGGACGCATTGGTATTGGACGAAGCCGGACCGGCCGTAGAGGCGGTTCCAGTCGAGAATCGCGTCGAGCGGATAGAAGAACCGGTCGTAATCGACAATCGCCGCGCCTGGCCGCGCGCGACCATAGTAAAGCCGGTTGAAGGCGGTGACGCTCCAGCGGTTGAGCGTTAGCGCCGGAAAGTCGATCGGCACGCGGTGCGGCCGGCGCGGCGGCACGCGCAGGGGCTCGGCCCGACGGTCGTCGGGAAGCTCCTCGCGCCGAGCGTGTTCACCGCGATAGAGCAGCGCGCGGCCGAGATCTCGGCCACGGGCGAGGCAGTCGATCCAGGCGACCGTGTAGGTCCAGTCGCGCGAGGCCTCGAACAACGCCATGATCTCGTCGAGATCGCGCGCGCGCAGCGTCTCCTGGCGGATATAGGCGGTCTCGATCGGCCGTAGCTTCACGCGCGCGCTCAGGATGACGCCGGTGAGCCCCATGCCGCCCAAAGTCGCGGCGAAGAGCGCGGGGTTCTCGTCGCGCGCGCAGCGCCGGACGCTGCCGTCCGCGACGGCGAGCCGCAGGCTTTCGACGTGATCGCCGATCGCGCCCGCCTTGTGATGGTTCTTGCCGTGGACGTCGGCCGCCAGCATGCCGCCCAGCGTCACGAATTTGGTGCCGGGCGTGACTGCCGGAAACCAGCCGCGCGGCACGAGCGCGTCGAGCATGTCGGCCAGCAGCGTGCCGGCTTCGGCCTCGAGCACGCCCGTCGCATCGTCGAATCCGACGAAACGGTCGCGATGCCGTAGGTCGAGTGTCGCGTCGGCATTGAGCGCCGCGTCGCCGTAAGCGCGACCGTTGCCGCGGGCGATGAGGCTCGGTTCGTTGCCGATAGCGGCAAGCAATTCCTCACGCGAGCGGGGAGCGACGACGCGGCATTCGGCGTGCGGATAGCGCCCCCAGCCGGCAAGCATCATGGTGCGGTCCGGAAGACGAAGCAGCGATCGAGCCGATACTTGACGCTATAACCGATGGTCAGGCCGATCGCCGCCCCGACGAAACGCAGCCGTTCGTCGGGGCTCGCAGCGTCGAAAGCGAGCTCGGTCACCCAGAAGATGGCGGTCGTGGCCACGCCCATCAGCGTATAGGCGCTGAACTTCCGCGCATGCAGCCCGATGCCGGTGCCGGGATCGTGGAAAATCCACCGCTTGTCGAGAAGGTATTTGAGGCCGAGGCCGGTGGCGGTGCCGAACGTCATGGCGAGCGGCAGCGCGCGCGGCCCGCGATAGAACTCAAGGCTCGCCCACTGGCTGGCAATATTGATCACCGTCGCGAGCGCGGCGAACAGCGCATAGAGCACGGCAATCTCGACCCGACGGGGCATCGCGCCTTTAGATGCTGAGCGCGGCGATAATGACAACCAGCGCGCCGCAGGCCAAGCTTTTGAGGTCGGTCGCGGCGAAGACGACGGGATCGTCGTGCATCTCGCCGCGATGCGTCAACAGCAAGATGCGGCTGATCCAGTAGAAGAGGACGAGGCAGATGGCCCAGAGATACTCGGGTGAGCGGTAGAGCGCGGTGACTGCCGGGCTGTTGATATAGAGCGCGAAGATCATAATCGCGACATAGCCGGTGCCGGCCGCCATCGCCTCGAGCATGGGCAGGTCGCGCTGGATGTAGCCGCGGCCCTTGGGATCGCCGCCGCCCTTGGCGATGCGGTCGGCGATCTCGGTGCAGCGCTTGACCAGGGCGAGGCACAGGAAGAAAAACACCGAGAAGGCGACGAACCAGGCCGACAGCGGCACGACGATCGCGATCGCGCCAGCGGCCAAGCGCATGCCGTAGAGACATGCCAGGATGATGATGTCGACCAGGACCTTGCGCTTGAGGACGAGCGAATAGCCCAGGGTGAGAACGTAATAGGCCGCGAGCAGCGCGAGAAAGCCGCGCGGCAGCGGCCAGGCGAGCCCCACCGCCGCCACCAGCAGCATTGGCATCAGCGCCAGCGCGTGACCGAGCGGCACCCGGCCGGCGGCCAGCGGCCGCTCGCGCTTGCGAGCATGGGCGCGATCGTTGCCGAGGTCGAGCAGATCGTTGGCGATATAGGCGCTTGAGGCGCAGAGGCTGAAGCTCAGGACCGCGAGCGCCAGCGTCAGCGCGGTTGCCGGCAGGAATCGATGCGCCGTCGCCGCCGGCACGACAATCAGCAGGTTCTTGAGCCACTGGTGGACGCGCAGCGTCCGGAGATAATCGTCGAGATGCCGCTGCGCCGGATCGACGATCCGGGCCTCGGGAAACCGGGCGACGACACGGCGCTGTAGCCGCGCGTCGGCACCGGCGAGCCAAACCGCACGCGCCGCATTCCATACGGGCAGATCGACGCGCGCGTTGCCGACGTAATCGAAACCGCCCGCGCCAAAGATCTCGACCAGCGCCGCGGCCTTGGCGGCGCCGGCGAGATTGATCGCGCCGTCGGAGGCGAAGACGCCGTCGAAGACACCCACCGCCGAAGCGACGGCGGCGGCGACGCGGCGATCGGACGCCGAGGCCAGGTAGATCGCCCGTCCTTTGGCGCGCTCGGCACGCAGCAGCGCTAGCAGCTCCGGATTGAATGGCAGCGCGTTGCAGTCGATGCTGGCATATGCCGCGACCGCCGCCTTGAACGCGGCCTTGCCGCGACACAATACCGCCAGGGTGCGGAGCGCCCGGAATGGACGTACCGACATCAGCGCGAAGAAGGATTGCGCGAGCAGGTCGCCTTTGACGAGCGTGCCGTCGAGGTCGACGACCAGCGGCGGCTCTGGTGTCGCCGAAAGCCGCGCCGCAGCGGCGGAATTGCGTTGCATCATGTGAATCCGGAACCCGGCCGGTACGTGCCCGGCGTTGCACCATTGTCGCCGCCCGGCCTTGACCTTTCGCTAACGGTCAGGCCCGAAGGCGGATTGCGGTGACAGGGTAAAGGAATCGTGAAGCGCGTTCCGGACGCGGCGCTGTTAACCACTTGCTACGGGTTGGACCGCATAGTTTCCGGCGGCGCGCGACCACCGCGCGGTTGTATCCATTCGGCGAGAGCATCGACCACCCGCCATGCGGCTTGACCTATACACGCTCAGCGCGATGTCGGTCGTCCTGCTGCTCGCCATCGCGGCCGTGCTCGGCGCGCTCGCCCTGTCGAACCGGCGCCAGCGCGCGATGGTGGCCAGCTTCTCCACCGGTTACGCCATGCTCGCCGGCGGCTTCCTGGGTCTCGCCGTGCGCGGGCTGATTCCCGAACTGTTCAGCATCGTCCTGGCGAATGCGTTGCTCGGCGGCGGCATCGTCCAATTCTGGCGAGGCGCCCGCCGCATGGTCGGCAAGCCGCCACGCCCCGCGGTCGAAGCGTCGCTGATCGGCGTGTTGGTGCTGGTCTTCCTCTATTTCACCTATCTGCACCCCGATCTCGGCGTCCGGGTCGTCACCATATCGACCTTTGTCGTGATCACCCTTTGGCTCGCTGGCTTCGAATTGTGGCCGGCGGCGAAGGCCGGCTGGGGCGTCGAGCGCATGCTGCTCGGTCTGTGCGGATTCGCCACCCTGCTCTTTGGCCTGCGGATGGGATTGCTGTTGAGCCGCGGCGCCGCCCCCGATTTGATGCATTTCTCGCCGATGCAGGCGGCGGCGTTCGTGCTGCTGCCGATGGGCAACTTCATCGGGCTGGCGCTCGGCGTCGTCTGGTACGTTCTTGCCGCCGTCAGCAAGGAGCTCGTCGAGCAGCGCGCGGCGCTGCAGGCGGCCAAGGACGAGGCCGAACGGGCCAACCAGGTGAAGTCGCGCTTCCTCGCCAATATGAGCCACGAGCTGCGCACGCCGCTCAACGCCATCATCGGCTTTTCTGAGATCATCAAAGACAGCCTCATGGGGCCGGTGAAGCCGATTTATGCCGATTACGCGCGCGACATCATGAATGCCGGCCAGCACCTGCTCGGCATCATCAACCATGTGCTCGACATCTCGAAGATCGAGGCCGGCAAGACCGATCTGCGCGACGAGCCGATCGATCTGGCAATGCTCGTGAGCGAGAGCATCGCCGCGCTGCGCATGGCGGCGGCCGAGCGACGGATCGACTTGATCGCGGAAATTCCGTCCGGCGTGCCACTCATCCGCGGCGACCGGCTGCGGCTGCGTCAGGTGCTAATCAACCTGGTGTCGAATGCGGTCAAGTTTACCGAATCCGGCCGGGTGACGGTCGCCGTCGCGTTCGACTCGGCGGAGGGATTCCGCGTCACGGTCGCTGATACCGGCATCGGCATGTCGACCGACGAGATCCAGCGGGCGCTCGAGCCCTTCGGCCAGATCGACAGCGCCATCGCCAAGCAACACGCCGGCACCGGTCTCGGATTGCCGCTGGCCAAGAGCCTCGTCGCCCTGCACGGCGGTCGGCTCGACATCGCGAGCACCAAGGGCGTCGGCACCCGGATGACCGTCCATCTGCCGGCGTATCGTGCCATCTGGTTGGCGGACGAAGCCGCCGCCTGACGGAACCCGAGAGCGCTCCGACGATCGCGACCGGCACGGCCAGGTGATCGCGCGCGGCGCACACCGCGACTCCGGACCTGGCGGCCGGCACCCGACCGTCGTGACCGGCGCATGACGGCTGGAACCATTGCTCGCATTGTGCGTTTGACGGCATTACCATTGCCATCCCTTCATGCTCCACTCACCACAATTGGACAGGCTCATGAGACGATCGATGGTAGCCCCTCGTGCCGACAAGCGTGCCCGTGGCACCGCGCCGATGCGCAAACTCTGGCTGATCGCCGGCTTGTCGCTGGCCGCGTTGATCGTCACGTCCGGCGCGAGCCGCGCCGAAGGCACCGGCGCCAGCAGCTTCATGGCCAAGCTTGGCGACCAGGTGGTCCATCTCATCGGCGATCAGAAGCAGCCGGCGGTGGAGCGCAAGCAGCAGTTCGCGCAGCTCGTGAACCAATCCTTCGACGTCGACGGCATTTCCCGCTTCGTGCTGGGACGCTATTGGCGCACCGCGAGCGCGAGCGAGCGGCAGGAGTTCGAGCAGGTTTTCGACCGGTACATGATCGACGTCTACTGGGGGCACTTCAACCAATACACCGGCCAGCGTTTCGTCGTGACGCAGAACCGGTCGGTCGGCGACGGCACCACGCTGGTCACCAGCCAGATCATCCAGCCGAGCGGCCGACAGCCGGTGGACGTCGTCTGGCGCGTGACGCAGCAGGGCAGCCAGTACCGCATCACCGACGTCAGCATCGAAGGCGTGAGCGAGCTCGTGACCTATCGCCAGGAATTCAGTTCGGTGATCTCGCAGAACGGCGGCAACATCTCGAGCCTGATCGCGCAGCTCAAGCAAAAAGACCAGCAGATCGGCGGCTAGACGGCGGCGCAAAAATCGGTCGGCGAAACCCGCCGGGTCAATGATGCTCGTAAGAACCCGGGCGATGTCCCGGCGGGGGACTGTAGCCGCGCGGTGGTCCGTGTTCCTCCGGACGGCCACGATCGCCCCCGTGATGCTCGCTGGCCGCGAGCCCGCCGATCAAGATGCCGAGACCGAGCAGGAATCCGTCCATCACAACCGGCGGCGGCGCGACCGGCGGCGTTGCATCGTAGGCCGGCGCCGGATATGTCGGCGGCGGCCCAGGATAGCAGTTACCGTCGCTGGCGTAGTAGTAACCGGGCGGGCAGGTCTGCGCGAAAGCCGCGAGCGGCATGGCAACGCCGAGGGCGCCCGCCAGGACGCCGGCTAGAGCTCGCCTGAAAATCTGGCCTCGACCGGTCATCGCCTGATTCTAGGCATATTTCGACGGCGCTATCAAACCAGCGGGGGCGGCGGGGCGAATTCCCTGCTAACAGGGAAAAGAACAGGGAACCGATGGAAAGCGGCGCCCAGACACATGGGCCCCGGGTGCCGTCATCACCGCCAGTCCGAGCAACTCGTCACCACACGCGCGCACGGCGTTCACTCCGACCGCTTGTGGTCGCGTTTGACCACGGGCTCGGGGCGCGCGACCGGTTCGATGGTCTTTGCACCGCGAGACGTGTTGTACCGCTCGAGCTTACGTTCGGCGCAGCGAATAAGCTCATCCAACTCTTCGGCTGAAAGATTTTCGAAGTATGCCTCGACTTGAGCGACCGTTGTACCCATGCCATCGGCGATGATGCGCATCAATTGCTCGTCGGGCAGATGGAGAATTTCCTCGGGCGAGAGGCGACGATAGTCCTCCACGTGATTGTGCTGCCGGACGATGCGGTCAAGCCGGCGATGCATGGCGCGAGTTGTCATTTTTGCACAAGCCCCTTTTCCAGCGCGCGGATGCGCGCTTCGAGTTCTGAGGTTTCAAAAATTGATCGCGCCGTGGCATATGCAGCGAGCACAACCTGTCCCTCGCTCGGCGTCAGGGCGCCGGCGGCGATCGCATCCAGGACCTCGGTCGTAGCGCCAGCAAGCTCCGCCGCAGAATTGACCGGCGGAAGGTCGATCGTTACAGGGCGCTCGCGTCGACGCGGCAGAATGCGCTCGATGCACAATTTCAAGGCGACTGGATCGCCCTTGCGTGCCAAGTCGATCGCCTTGCGTGTGAGGAGCTCGGCTTCGCCGTCAAGCAGAAGTTCTGCAGCCATCGTTGCGCGATTTCGTGAACCACGTGGCCGCCCGGCAGGGTTCCCGGATTTTCCCGATTTGAAGCGACGACCTGGACCGCGGCCTGGACCTGGCTGTTTCTGCAGCGCAATTTCAGACATGAGCCCTCGCGTGTCGTTACCCCTGGGCCTTCAGCAGCGATCAAGTTCGCGCAACATTTTCATCGTCGCACCGTATCAACTCGCCGAGTCTTTTTATGGGCTCAGGATTTTAATCGGTTTCAGCGCCGCATTTTTGACCCCCGAGCGTTTATAGCTGCGCGGTATGCGGCCTTCGCATCAGCGTGAATCGCGCAAATTGAGAAAACTTGCCTAATCAGTGGCACTAATCCGCGAGACATGCCTTTTGCATTACTCGCTGGAAGATCGGCGCGACAGCCAGTCAACTGCTCATAATCACCGGCTATAAGAGCTGCAACGAACGTGGCAAGAATGGCTCGGGGCCGTCCCCTACCTGCATTCGTCGGGACATTCGATACGTTTGCCCGCCGAGCGCGATCAGCAATTTCGCTTGCCCATCGAATGAGGGGCGCGCACATCAGCCCCTGATCTGCCAGTGCTAATATTGCGGGCTCGTGTAGCGCCTTGACGCAGGCGGCAACTGCGTCAGCTCGGTCAGCGAGCTTATTCAACTCTCGGCGCGTCGCCTCCTGCCCCACCATCCGAAATGCCGCTATCGGGGCCGGCGACGTTGGTCGTTCGGCGATGGCGGCAAGTCGATCTACCGCCGATTGCAGAATCTCCTTTGCGCCAGGTTTCAATTCCCAGCCGTATTTAGCAATCGCGGATCGAAACGCGGCGTCAATATCTGAGTGAGCGGTGTTTATATGGGGCCGCAAAAATCTACCGCTATCTCAAGACCTGCGGTTCGCAGGCAATTAGAAATCGCCCGGCCGGCCGGCCGCGGGGATTCATGGTGGCGTTTGAGGCACGATCGATCACCCGCTTACGCCGAACCTGTTCCCGCCATGCCAAGAAATACTAAAATGGAGCGATTAAGACGCACCAAGTCTTCGCTATCAAGGCGGCCTATACAGCGATCGAGTTTCGATTTGGCGACGGTTGTGATTTTATCGACCATCAAACGGCATGGCAGGTGAAGCCCATTGCGGTCATTTGGGGAAACCTGCAACCGAAACAGCGGAGCGTTGGTAGGATCCGACGTGAATGCACAAACTGTGACGGAGTCGGTCGCATCAAAGCAGTCATCCTGGATGATGACGGCGGGGCGTGGTTTACCGGCGTAGCCCGAGCCGCCGGCAACGAGCCATATCTCGCCCCGCTTCACCGAAGGCTCACTCGCTGATCGAATCAATAAACGCCTGATCCTCGCGCGCGTAACGGCTGCGCGCGACCGCGAGGGACTGGCGATGCGCCAGTGCCTTGAACGCGGGCGCACGGGTATCGGGGACCCAAATCTGGACGGGGCGCAGACCTTGACGGCGCAATCGGCGGCGATGGGCGCGGACCTTGTCGCGCGAGGACGGCGACTTCACTGAAAATGCCACGGAACACTCCGTAAGAAGGTTACATGTAACCTAGCATATCGCTTCTGGGTCCGCCAGCTGGCAGAGTTGGGATGTGGCGGTAGCGCGACCACATTCGATGATTGGCTTCGTTTCGCAAAATGCGTCCCCACCTCAAGCCCCTTTCCTATTTTCAGATTTATGCGAAACGAACCCAATCACCGCCGCGCCTTGAGCCGTACGCCGGGGCCCTCGCCATTGCTGTCGAGGAAGATGACCCCCGAGGATTCGAGGGCGCGCCGCATTGCGGCCAGGTTCGCCGGAATAGGATCGTGCTCTTTGGCTTCGAAACTGGCGATCGTCCGAAGGCTAACACCGGATTTGTGAGCCAGTTGCACCTGCGTAATACCCAATAGGGCTCGGGCTGCCCTGCACTGGGCTCGTGTAAGCGCCATCCTTTCATGTTGCGGGCCGATCCACTTTCGTGCAACTGCGCATGAAAAATGTGATTGCATTATAAATGCGAACTCGCATAATGCTAGCGATCAATCGCGGAGGCGTCAAAGTGACGAACTTATCCGAGGCAGTGGCCGAGCATGCGGCCCTGAAGGCCGAGCTTCGGGCGATGTTTGCCGATATCGACGACGAGACTCTCCGGGACACGCTCGAGGGTCTGAGCAGCTTGCCGGAGGTGCTATCGGCGGTGATCTCGGGCATGAACGACGCGAGCAACGGCACGTGCAGGATCGAAATACCGCGTTCCGTCACGCCGGCGCGCTTGAAATCGCCGATATCGCCGACGAGCCGCAGCCCTGCCAGCCTGTGCAGAATGACGCGGTTCTCGTTGGAGCCAGGCGCCTTCTCGGCCGGCGGCACGACTTTGGCCGGCGGCGACGGCGGCGGTTGTTGCGGCGCGACACGCTTGAAATCCTGCGCATGCGCGGGCGCGCAGGCAGTCGCCAACGCAATCATCCCGGCGATGATGGCTGATCGGTTGATTGGCTCCCCCGTCGCAACGCCGAGCGTGACGTTGCTCGGGGACGAGCATAACCCTAGGGACCCACGTCGGTCATGCGAGCGCTTGGCCCAGCGGCCGTCCATTCGCGCGCGACCCGGGCGCGCATCGCCGCGGCCGAGGCGCGGTTTTCGACCCCGAGCTTGGTGAAGATATGCTCCAGGCGGCCGCAAAGATTGCGATGTGGTCGCTCGGCGGAGTTCGAATTACGTTCCCAAAAGGAGTATATTGAAGTGCCGGCTTGGCAAGGCCGGCTAATCAATAAATGCTCGAGGGAGGCGGCGA
Organism: Alphaproteobacteria bacterium; assembly: GCA_028871455.1. Taxonomy (GTDB): domain Bacteria; phylum Pseudomonadota; class Alphaproteobacteria; order ATCC43930; family CGMCC-115725; genus REEB95. The sequence goes on along the minus strand of JAGWNF010000002.1, from coordinate 115,446 downwards.
TGATTTTCATCTGCCATTTGAATTTCACCGAGCAGGGCGCCAAGGCGATCAAAGACGTCGTCAAACGTCACGAGGCGAGCAAGGCGCTGGCTAAGAAGCTCGGTGGACGGATCGTTTGCGCCTATGTGACGACCGGTCAATACGACGCGATCTCGATCGTTGAAATGCCGAACGGCGACGCGATGGCCAAGTATTCCGCCACATTGGCGGCGCGGGGATTTGTCCGGACGACAACCGTCCGGGGCTTCACCCCGGAGGAGTTCGGTAAGCTGGTGGCCGATATCAAATGAACCGGGAAAGCCTGCATGGAAGCGGATCCTCGCCGCGGCGAGCGAACCTCGGCGGACGAGGCTCGCGGTGAACGACCGGTGACATTGATGCGCGGACGTCACTTGAGTCTCGGTATCATAGCGAGTGTGCTCGCCCTGGGATGCATGGCTTACCCGGTCCACGCGGATGGCCCCGTGAATGCCGTGAGGGCGGCAAGAATGGCCGCGTCGCACGGTGACTTCGCAACCGAACTGAAGCTTCTGGAACCGCTCGCTCAAGCGGGCAACAGCGACGCCCAGGTCATGCTGGGCGACATGTACAAGAACGGTGACGGCGTCCCTACGGATTATCCAAAGGCTTTCGGCTGGTACCAAAAGGCAGCGCAGCAAGGCAATGTCCAGGCGGAGGCTGATCTCGGCACGGCCTATTTTGACCGCACGAGCAGTACCCACAGTGACCAGGACATGAACCGGGACTACCTGGCGGCTGCCCGTTGGTGGCGCAAAGCCGCCGAGCAAGGCTCCGCCACTGCACAGGCTAATCTCGGGATCGCCTACGAGCTTGGCCAAGGCGTGCCCGCGAACATTGCGGACGCCGCTCGTTGGTTCCAGCGATCCGCCGAGCAGGGCAACGCAACGGCTCAATACCATCTTGGAATCATCGCCGAATATGGCGAAGTGGGCCCGGCGGATAACGCTCAAGCCTGTGTGTGGTTCAGCCTCGCGGCGGCGCGCGGAAATAAAGAAGCTGCGGTACTTCGCGAAGCCCTGGAAAAAGCTCTAACGCGCGAGCAGGTCGAGGATATCCAAAGCCGCGTTGCCGAGTGGAAGCCAAGACATGTCGACATGCGATAACAGGGAAATCCGTTACCCGGAGGATGAACGTATAGGCATCTACTGCAGGAGCGGTCGCGATGGCCCTTTATCGCTTCTACTTCCTCGATGACGACGGCGAAGTCCACGATATCCGGGCCGTCGAGGCGCGAAAGGATTCGGTTGCGATCGAGCAGGCAGATCAGTTGCTCGCCATGAAATCCGATCATGTCGCGATCGAGATCTGGCGGACCCAAGGCTTTGTCAAGGGTGTGCGGCGGGACGGCACGCGCTACGACCGCGCGCCGATCCACATCGATCCGCGAGATCAGCGCTGAGCGCCGATCTCGACCCCATGGCGTGCCGCTGCCATCGTTGTGAGGCGTGATCGGGCCGGGAGATCAACGTGTTAGTGACGTTCGCTTTACTGGTCACCGCGGTGGTTCTGGTGCTCGTCTGGTTCGGTCGCCCCGCACGTGGTCGCACCCGGCGACGCCCACGACATTGAGACTGCGATACACCACTCGGGCGTTGATGGCCGCTGACCGTCTACTGTGCTGGTTGGTAGATCGCTCGCTGGGAACGCTTTCTCAAATGCTTCGTCGTGCAATTCGTTGAATCGGCGTTACGGATGCTGCCAATTGTGGTTGACGTATACCTCGTGGGGCGCGCCAAATAACCTATTCGCGAACCCGCCTTTTTAGTACTTCTTTTGTTGCCGGCCACACGTCGGCGCTCTTTTCTGGACTCGGCGAACTATTCCGGGGACGGTCATGCTGCGCATCGCGGGAATCGTCGTTATGGTCGTGGGGATCGCGCTCGTATTCAGCGCCAGGATTTATCCGGCGCAGCGCGGGCGCCTTGAGCCGTGGGGTGCGAGCATTTTTCTTGCCGGCCTAATTGTTTGGGCGTTCGGGATCAGATTTATCTGACATGGCCTTGCATGCCCATCTGGCTCACATGAATAGAACCTTCGGCACAGTGCCCCTCGTCGCGCGACGCGTGCAGGAAGGCCGTTAGCCGAGCGGCCCCTTCGTCACTGACGGTTAGGTTTCCCCGACGATCTGCCCACGATAGCGCGCCCAGTTAGGCGGCGACCTGCCCTCGGTCATCGCCCGACTGCGCCACCTCTTCGACATGACTCTGGGAACATAACCGCCGCAAGTGGTGTAAAAATGCCCGGTCAGTCGCCGATCCGATTCCAAAACGAGTAGGGTATTCCCTGCTCCTTGAGAAAGGGCTCGAGCTCGCTCGCTTTGCTGCCGGAGAACCGACGCTGCAACGCGCGTAAGACGCCCCGTGCGGCGCCGAACGGACCTTGACCGTCCTTCAACGCGGCCAGGAGTTTTGGGATATCGGCCGTCGCGACCGTCAAACTCCACTCGTACTCGCGGAAGCTGGAAAGCGACTCGATGCCTTTTCCGAGATCCTGACCTTCGATGATCAAATCGCCCTCCGGTCCGAGGCGCGCTGTGAATGAGCGCCGGTCGGTTGGGGTACGTTCCTGGCGCAGAACGACGCTCGTCAGCTCACGCAGCCCGACCGCCGCCATGATGCACTTAAACGTTTGAGCTAGCCGCACCTCCTAACAACCCCCACACCCTCCGCCACCGCCACCCCCCGTACCTGACGTCGTGACAGTGACGGAGTACGCCGAGTTGAGCGTGTCAGGAATCGGACTATCAGGGTCGTCTTCGCGATGGCGCCGGATCAGCGGTTTCACCGGGCCGAAATACAGGCGCACGCCGACGAGCGCGTAGCTATCGCGCTGGCCCGACAATGCGGCCATGACGAAGCCGGTCAGGCCGGGCAGCGCCGCGAGACCGGGCTGCCATTCGCCGCCCAGCAGCACGCTTGAATGCGCCGAATTGAGGTCGCCGCCGCCCGCAAGTTCCAAGTCGTCCACCGGGTACCACCCGAGTTCGAGAACGGCGAAGCCGCCGGGCTTGCGAAGCAGATTGCCGTCCTGATAGCCCGCGGCGAGCGATGGCGTGAAGCGGCCGAGATAGTCCTCGGCTTCAACGCCGTAACGGTTGACGTAAGTGCCCTTCGCCGTCGCGTTCGAGCCGGCGGCGATGCCCCGCGCCGCGTGGACGACGAGGCCGCCGACGAGGCCGACGGCCGGGTCGCGCCAGAAGCCCTGGCCGGCCACGCCCCATAGACCCCGGCCGTTCGCGCCGCCGCCGGCGGCATCGAATTGCGCGCCAAAACTGTAGGCGAGCGGCACGCTGACGCTGCCGGCGCCCAATACGCCGCCGTGACCGCCGATATCGCCGGCCGCCGCCGACACCTTGCCGTTTACGGCTGACACCGCCGGGCCATCCGCCCGGCCGGAAGACGGGAGGAGCAAACTGACGCACAAAAACGCCGCTAGCGCCGGCGCGCCAAACACCCGCCGAATGGCACGCCGAAAGGATTTCCCCTTAACTTTCGCCCCCCGAGATGACGGCGTTCTCCCGCCGATGAAGGACGCTAACATCGCAACGAAATTGCGGCAATGATGGCGGGGCGGCCTCTTGATTGACGTGCAAAGCGGGCTTCAGGTACGCGGCTCGCAGCGGTAGAATTGCCTGCTCACTTTGATGGGCGACGCCGATGACCGATGGCTGGACCGGAAGGCCGTGCCCGCATTGCAACGGCACGGGCTTGGTGCCATACGAAGATAGTCAATCTGTCGGCTGCCCTTATTGTGGCGGCACGGGCAACGAGTGGGGCGAGCTTCCCGAGCCCCCGATGATCGAGGAGCCTGAATAGCGATCGGCCGCGATCCGACGACGCGACCCGAAAGGCCACGGAAATCGAGATGCCCAAACCGTCCACTGACCCACGACCGCGCGTACCGCCCAAGCCACAAGCGCGCGAGGCCGCGTCATCGGCAACACGGCATCATCTCGACGAATTGCTTGACGCGGCGCTCGAAGGGACATTTCCGGCGAGTGACCCGCTGGCGATCACCGCAGACCGTCGGCGCAAACTCAGGCGGTCGCGGCTGTCACCGGCGCCGCCGACTTGAACAGCGCGGACCGGCGACCCAGCGCATAATCGAGACGCCACTTCAGCAGCACGCTCGCGGCCAGCGTCAGCGCGACGGCACTCCAGGCCAGCGCGCTCGAATGCGTGCGCCAAAGCCAGTCGCCCCGCAGAGCCAGCGCCCAGGCGAAGGTGAGACCATAACCCGCCGCGATAATCGGCGCGCGGATGCGGAAGACGAGGCCTGGTTCGGTCTCCGTCAGCGCCATGGTCGCGAAGGTGAAGGGCAGCGCGACCAGCAAATCCGCCGCCCAATGCAATCCGATCTCGATCGCCGACAGCAACGTCAACATGCCGAACACGACCAGCGCACGCCTGAGGCGGGGCGCGAAGCGCCAGGCGTTGAAAATGAGAAGATAGGCGCAGGCGGCATGGATCGACGGGACGCAGTTGCGCGGCACGCCGGCGAAGACACCCGGAACATCGAAATTCAATGGGCCGATGGGCGCCGCCGGCCAGAGCGAGCGGTCGTAGCCGGCGATAAACGTACCGACCGCAGGACACAGCATGTAGCAGCCGTAGCCGAAGAGACCGACGCCGACCATCGCCAGTGTGAGTGGATTGCTTCGTGCCCGCCTCGTCAGGAGCGGAACCGCGAACACGGCCGCGGTCGCGCCATAAATCCATTCCATCGCGGCATGGCCCGACGGAACTGCCGCGATTAGCAGGTGGACCGCCGCCTCCGGACGAATGCCGAGCAGCCCCTCGAAGAGAAAGATATTGGCATCGCGCAACGGGCCGAAGCTGGACGAGAGATCGATCATCGGCGTCGACAGCAGCACCACCATGGGCACGAACCACGCATCACGCATGGCGCGGAGCCGCTCCGGCGATATGCCGCGCTCGCGGATCATACAACCGACATTGACCAGGATGCTGGCATGAACCAGCGCGAGACCGACGAGCGACAGGTGCGAGGCGAAACTACCGGCAAAAATGGTCGCGAAGACGGCGGTGACCGCCAGCGCCGCGGCGATCAGTCCGAAGCGTTCGGCGCCGCCGCCGGCACGCCGCCAGTGGACGACAAACAGTACCATGAGCGGCGCGTTGGTCCGAAAGCCCGCGGAATGCAGAGTCCAGATCACGCTGCCGCCGAGATAGAGCCGCTTCGCCACTTCGAGCCCGCAAAGGGCGAGGAACATGCCGATAAACACCAGGTTCATCGCGCAGTCGTAGGCGGCATCGGCCGACAGACGAACCAGCGGCGCCGGTGCGTCGGTAAGCTCGTGAAGCGGTCGCTCGACAGCCTGCATGATGGAAACGCTCGTCAGGACGAACCCTCGTCGCGCCGGTTGCATGCCGGCGCGCGGCTCATCTTACGCGCGCAAATCCGGCAGATCGCCGCGTTAACCAGACAAAATTGCCGACAATTTTATCGAGCGCGCGCCAGAGCGGCCTTGGGGGGCAGCGTCCGCGTCGCGCATGGTCAAGGAAGTATGAAGGAATCGGTGCCACGCGTCGCGAGCCGCTCCGATGATCAAAATTGCATGTCGATGTCACCGCCGGAATGGCGAGCGCCAGGATGTGGCCAAAGCGCGCGGACCTTGGTATTCGCCGCCGGCATGCCTACATCTCCACCGTCGGATCGGAACCGGCGGATTGGCGCCTCCCGCGGCGCTGCGAGGGTTGCGGTGCGCATTCAGAACGACGTCAGCAAGTGCGTCGTGTTCGTCGGATGTGCGGACGACCAGGACGAAATCCGCGTCGTTGGCACGGGCTTTTTCGTGACCTACCGAAATCATGGCTATCTGGTGACCGCCCGGCACGTTGCGTCGGTCACGGCGGCTTACGCCGCCAAGCCGCTCGACCGTGCCAGCTTCATGATTCGTCTGAACCAGAGCGACGGCACGGCGGCAAGCATCGAGATCGCCGATGCCCGATGGGTTGTTCATCCTGACGAGAACGTCGACTTGGCGGCCGTGTCGTTCGAGCGCGATCGACTGCCGCCCGCAAGCGATTGCCGGTATCTCCCGCAAACCGCGCTTCATGCCGAAGAATGGCAGACGGCCGGATGTGTCGGAATCGGCGATATTTGCTACACCGTCGATCTCCGCCGCGTGCTCCACGACACCAAACACAACCTTGCGCTCGTCCACACCGGAAGCATCGCTCGGCTGCCGGATGGCGCGACGACCCCGGTTCGGAATTGGGACGACGAGCAATGGCTGCCGCCCAAGCGCATCGCGGCCTATCTCGTGGAATTCCTTGGTGCGACGGGCTTGAGTGGCTCACCCGTCTTTGTCCGCCCGTGCCTGGACGTGCGAGAGCTGCAATCGGCCGATCGGCGGTTGAACGCCACAATCGCGCGCAGCGATCTCCTCGTGCTCGGCGTTTTTCAGGCACCGTGGGACGTTCCGCCCAGCGAGGTTTGGGCCGCATCCGGGGGCCGGGGCAGCACCATCCCTTCGGGTATCGGTGTCGTGGTCCCAGCGGCACGGATCGTCGAGCTGCTCGAAACGCCGGTGTTCAGGGAATCACGCGCCGGCAGCGCCCAGCGCCTGGACGGCGCGGTCGCTGCGCCCGCTGCGCAAAGACCGGCGCCGCGCGCGGTCGACGAGGAATCACTGCATGCGAATAAACTGGTGCATCTGAAGCGATAGGCGGCCGGTTGGTTGGCGCCGGATCGCCGCCAATATGGCGAAAATTTTCGGGTTTGGTCCGCCCACGGCCGCGACGGACAGAAGCGTCATCGCACCAGCTGCCGAAGTACCGCCAGATTTCAGAAATTTAATCGCAAGCCTTAAGAAAAACGGCGGCCTATTTAATCCTTTGCCAAACGCTGTCGGCCCAATGTCGCCTTGGCGCCGCGCCTGCAGGCGGAACTTGAGCCGTTTTGGCGCATGCCTTGTCACCGTGATGTGGCCACGACAACCGGATGGCGATTCGCATACCCCTGCGCAAGGAAGATTGGATCGGCGCCGCAGCCGCCCTCGTGGCGTTCGTCGCGCTCGCGATTCCGTTGAGCCATATCATGCGGAAAACTCTCGGGGCGCCGCATGCGGTCGTCGACGTGACGCAGCGCAACCGGCACTACTATCCCGACAAGCTCATGATTCCCCTCGGGACCGTGCTGCATATCACCAACAACGATCGCTTTACCCACCACGTCTACGTCAAGTCGCCGTTGATGAATTTCGATTCCGGCGAAGAGCCGGTCGGCACGTCGGTGAATTTGGAGTTCGACCATTCCGGCACATTCGACGTGCAATGCGCGATCCACCCCACGATGCATCTGTGGGTGACAGTTAAGTAGGCGACGAGGCCGAGGCGACGCGGGCGTCGGTTCTGCGGCTCAGGCCTTGCGGCCGATATAGCAGCGGAAGAGATCGAGCTCCGTCCGGCACTCGACGTCGCGGAAGCCGCTGTCGTGCATCGCCTGCATGATCGTCTCCGGCGGCGCGGAGCTCATGATCGTCTCCCAGTGATAGCGCAGCAGCGCGCGGGCGCGTGGATCGCGGGTCATCAGCCGCGACAGCAGCGGCACCAGGCTGCCAATGTAGCCGGACGCCAGGATTCGGGTCAGCCACCGGCGCGGCGTGCTGATCTCGAGCAGCAGGAGCGTGCCCTTCGGCCGCAGCACCCGCCGCGCTTCGCGAAAGGTCGCCACCAGATCCGCGACGTGGCGCAGCGCATAACCCATGGTCACGAAATCGGCGATGTCGTCGGCCAGCGGCAAGGCCTCGGCGGCGCCCTGGACGAGCGGAATCCGCAGATTCTTCTGGGCAACGGCGAGCATCGCCTCGCTGACGTCGATGCCGATTATGGCGCGACGATCGCCCGTCAGAGCGAGAACTTCGTGCGCAAGCAGTCCGGTGCCGACCGCGACGTCGACGACCCGAAAGCCGGGCCGCAGCCCGGCCTGACGCAAGCTACGGCGGCGGTACCACGCGCCCGAACCCAGTGAAAACAAGCGGTTGACCGGGTCGTAGAGCCGCGCGGTGCGGTTGAACAGGTCACGCGCATGGCTCAGCCGGGCCGCCGGATCGGCGTAATAGCCGGTGATCAGCGCCGGTGGCGGCGAGACCGACCGCTCGTGACGGGTGGCCATGACGATGCGCCTATGGCTTAATAGCTCATCGTTCGGAATAGAGCCGCCGTACTCTGCGGCTTGCCCGCCGACAAGGAAAGGGCCTTGCAGGGTTTGAGCGCACCTGAATCGCGGCAAGAGCTGGAAACGCCGCATTGCGACGTCCTCGTTGTCGGCGGTGGTCCCGCCGGCTCGACCATCGCCACGGTGCTCGCGGAGCGCGGCCGCCGCGTCGTGCTCGTCGACAAGGATCGACATCCGCGCTTCCACATCGGCGAATCGCTGCTGCCGCTCAACCTGCCGCTGCTCGACCGGCTCGGCGTGCGTGACGCGATCGAAAGCGGCTCCATTCACAAATACGGCGTCGAGTTCGTCTCGGCCTTTCACGGCAAGAGCGTCACCTACGACTTCTCCCGCGCCTGGGACAAGCGCTTCCCTCACGCCTATCAGGTCCGCCGTTCGACTTTCGACCACGCGCTACTCCAGAACGCCGCGGCCAAAGGCGCCGAGGTCGTCGAAGGCTGGCGTGTCACCGATGTCGAGTTTCCCGCGGATGGCGAGCCGCGGATCGAGGCCCGCGCCGAGGACGGTGCCGTGCGCCGGTGGCGGGCCGGTTTCGTTGTCGATGCGTCGGGCCGCGACACGCTGTTGGCGCACCAGCTGGGATTCAAGACGCGCAACCGGCGGAACGACACCGCCGCCGTCTTCGGCCACTTCACCGGCGCCCGGCGCCTGCCGGGCAAGGCGGAGGGCAACATCACCATTGCCTGGTTCGATCGCGGCTGGTTCTGGTTCATTCCGCTGGCCGACGGTGCGACCAGCGTCGGCGCGGTCTGCCCGTCCTCGGTCTTCAAGACTCGGTCGACCGACCTCACGACCTTCTTCATGGGCTTGATCGCGTCGTGTCCCGAGATCGCCGATCGGCTCAAGAATGCGCGGCTGGATACGCCGGTCACGGCGACCGGCAACTATTCCTACGGCACGACGCGGACCAGCGGCAAAAGCTTCATCCTGGTTGGCGATGCCTGCGCCTTCCTCGATCCGGTTTTCTCGGCCGGCGTCTATCTCGCCATGGTGACGGCGTTCATGGCGGCCGACGCGGTCGAGACCTGCCTGGACGAGCCGCAGCGGTCGCGGGCCGTGCTCAGGCGCTACGACGCGGCGATGCGACGTGCATTCGGCGCGTTCACCTGGTTCATCTACCGCATCCGCGAACCGGCGATGCGTAACCTGTTCATGTCGCCGCGCAACTGGTTCCGCGTCGAGGAGGCGGTGCTGTCGCTGCTTGCCGGCGACATTTTCGGCGATTCGCCGATCCGTGGACGCCTGTTCATCTTCAAGGTGATCTTTTACGTGACCAAGTTCGCCCAGATGCGCCATCGCATCCCCGCCTGGCGCAAATCGTGGGCCGGCGCCGGGACCGAGGTTGCCGGCTAGCGTGCCCGACGGCGCGAGCGCAGCGGACCGCCCGTCGACCAGCCACCTCGTTCTCATCCCCAGCTACAATACCGGCAGCCGGCTGCTCACCACGGTTGCCGAAGCATGTCGTCACTGGTTGCCGGTCTGGGTGGTGATCGACGGCAGCACCGACGGCGGCGGCGAAGCGCTGGCGGCGCGCCGCCGGGAGGACGCTGGCGTCCGGGTGCTGCGGCGCGACCGCAACGGCGGCAAGGGCGCGGCGGTGCTTGACGGATTGCGCGAGGCCGCCGCCCGGGGCTTCAGCCACGTACTGGTCATGGACGCCGACGGTCAACACCCGGCATCGTCGATTTCCGAATTCATGGCGCAGTCGCGCGCCCATCCTGACGCGATGATCCTCGGCGTGCCGGTTTTCGATCCGAACGCGCCGCGGCTGCGCGTCATCGGCAGGCGGATCTCGAACGCCTGGGCGAACCTCGAAACGCTGGGCGCGATCGGTGATTCGCTGTTCGGCTTCCGCGTCTATCCAGTGGCGCCGTTGCTGGCGATCATGGACTCTAGTCGCTGGATGCGCGGCTTCGACTTCGACGTCGAGGCCGCCGTCCGGCTGTCCTGGTCCGGCGTGCCGGCCATCAATCGGCCGACGCCCGTCCTCTATTTCCGCGCTGAGGAAGGCGGCGTGTCGCATTTCCGCTACGTGCGCGACAACCTGCTCCTGACCGCCATGCACGCGCGGCTGATGGCCGGATTCATGCGGCGGCTGCCGAGGCTCCTAGGCCGCCGGATCAGATCATCCCGCCGTTGATCGAGATGAGCTGGCCCGAAATATAACCGGCGCGCTCGGAGGCGAGGAAGCTCACCAGCTCGGCGACTTCCTCGGGCCGGCCGGCGCGCTTCATCGGCACCAGCCGTTCGATCACGTCGGGCGGAAAGGCGTCCTGGATTGCCGGCGATTCGATAATTCCCGGTGCCACCGTATTGACCGTGACGCCGCGGCTGCCGAGCTCCAGCGCCAGCGAACGCGCCGCCCCATGCAAGCCCGCCTTGGCCGCGGCGTAGTTGGTCTGGCCGCGATTGCCGGCAATCGCCGCGACGGACGAGATGTTGACGATCCGGCCCCACCGCGTCCGGATCATCGGCAGCAAGAGCGGCTGGGTCACGTTGAAGAAGCCGTTGAGCGACACGTCGATGACGCGCGACCACTGTTCGGCGCTCATCCCCGGCATGACCGCGTCGTCGTGAATACCCGCGTTGTTGACCAGGATCTGCACCGCGCCCGCTTCGAGCAGGCCCTCGAGCGCGTAGCGCGTCGCCGCCGCGTCGGTGACATCGAAGCGGACGGCCGCTGCCGAACCACCCGCCGCCGCGATCGCCTGGACTACGCTCTCGGCGCGCGCCACCTGGCCGTGGGCATGGACATAGACGTGGTGTCCCGCGGCGGCGAGGCTGCGCGCGATGGCCGCGCCGATGGTGCCACTGCCGCCGGTGACCAGCGCGCGGATCATTCCGGGACGGCGCCGAGCAGCACCGTGGCGCGACCGCTCAGCAACTCGATGCCGCCGCCGCCGAGCGTGAAGCGGTAGACGGCGGAATGCGCGTCGCCCATCAGTCGCTCCGCGTCGACGACGAGATCGTCGGCGACGTCATCGAGCCGCGCCCGTCGAAGATGCACGTCGCGCAAGCTCGCGAGATAGCCGTTGGTCGTAGGGGCGGCATGGTCGGCGACCAGCCGGCCATGCACCGCCATCGCCTGAGCCGCGATTTCGACGCCGCATGCCATGCCCAAGATGCCATTCGGCCGGCGCAGCGGATTGTCGTCGCGGACGTGGCAGCGCGAAAGGCAACGCACCGAATTGGCGTCCCAGCGCAGCACACAATCGAGCAGGCACATCGTGCCGGCGTGCGGAATAAGCGTCGCGATCCGCGCCCGATCGATCGGCGTCATCCGGCCACTGGCTCGGAATGCCCGACGCCGGCGCCGACGTCGAGCTGCGGCGTCACGTCGAGCGCGAGCTCCAGGTTCCCGAGATAATCGAGCGTCACCGCCGCCGCCACGCCCCGCGCCAGCGCCGCCAGCAGCGGCAGGCTGCGGGCCGCAGGCGTGGTGCGGCGCAGGGCTTCGAGCGTGGGGCTGGCGACGGCCGACGCGACACCGCATTTAGGCCGCAGCGTCAGGGTGACGGCGGCGCGCGCCGCCGCGGTCGGTACCGGCGTCAGCACCAGCGCGACGCCGAAAGGAGCGCCGATCGGTCGCACCAAGCTGAGCGGCTCGGGATACTGCACGTCGTAGGCGATCAACGTCACGGCGCGGCGTTCCGCCGTGGCCTGCGCCGCGGCTTCGAGCAGACCGGCGGCGAAGCTGTCGTCGTGGCAGCAGAGAGTGCTCGACGGCGCGCGCGATTCCGTGGCGATACCCCAATAGCCGGCGGGTGTGTTGTGCACCGAGTTGTGGAAGCGTGTCGGCGACAGTTCGCGATTGGACGAGGCGAGCACATTCAGAATCTCGTGGATGGTGTCGCCGTCGCCGCCGGACGAGGTGAAAATCGTCGCCGTCTCGCCGGCATCGCGGCCGGCCGCAGCGAAGGCCTCGGCGCCGACTGCTAGCGTGAGCCGCACGGTCTGCACGGCACGGCGGCGCTCGTTCGGCGGCAACAGCGCACTCGGCGGCACGCTGACCGGCGCCGGAACGTGGGCCACCGCGCCGCTCAACACCGGCAGGCTCGCCGCCCAGCCGTCGAGGCCGGGACCGCGCAGACCGACGCCTTCGATATAGACCCGGATCATGCCGCCCGTCCCAGTACGACGCTGCAATTGGCGCCGCCGAAACCGAAGGAATTGCTGAGCACACGATCGACGCGCGCCGGGCCGCCGTCGCGCCGATAGCCGCTGCGGAACGTCGGATCGACCGTGCGCGTGTGCGGGCTTCCAGGGATGAAGCCGTCCAGGATGCCCAGCGCGCAGAACGCCGCCTCGATCACGCCCGAGGCGCCGAGTGTGTGGCCGGCGAAGCCCTTGGTCGAATTGCATGGCGTCGTCGTGCCGATCACGTCCGCGACCGCGCGGTCTTCGGCGGCATCGCCGACCGATGTCGCCGTGCCGTGAAGGTTGACGTAATCGATCTCGCTGGGATCGACGCCGGCGGCGGAAAGCGCCCGCTCCATCGCCAGCCGCGCGCCGGTGCCTTCCGGGTGCGGTGACGACATATGGTAGGCATCGGTGCTCTCGCCGACGCCCAGCAGGAACACTGTATCCTTGTCGATCCGATCGGTCGACCGTTCAAGCAGGGCGAAACCGCCCGCTTCGCCAATCGAAATGCCGCGCCGCTCGGCATCGAACGGCCGGCACGGCTCGTCCGACATCACGCCGAGAGAATGGAAGCCATAGAGCGTCGTTGCGCACAGCGTGTCGGCGCCGCCGACGACGGCGGCGTCGCACAGGCCGGCGGCGATCATGCGCGCGGCGCTGCCGAAGACCTTGGCGGTCGCGGCGCAGGCGGTCGAGACGACAAAGGCCGGGCCGGCGAGGCGCAGCGCCATGCGGACGAAGCTCGCGAGCGAATACGTATTGTGCGTCCGCGCGTAGTCGAAATCGGCCGGCAACGCCCCGGTCTGTGCTTCGCGACGGCGGTAGGCCAATTCGGTCTGCAGCAGGCCCGACGTGCTGGTGCCGAGGAAGACGCCGATCCGCTCGGCGCCGTAACGATCCCGCGCCACGGCGATGGAGTCGGCGAAGCCGTCCTGCCTGAGCGTCAGCGCCGCCAGACGGTTGAGGCGGCAGTCGAACTGCGCGAGGCCGTGTTCAAGCGGCACCGTGTCGAGGCCGGCGATTTCGCCGACATAGGTCGCAAACGGCACCGCATCGAAGGCGCAGGGTTGCAGGCCGCTGCGTCCCTCGCGCAACGCTGCCGCCGTAGCCGCGCGTCCGGCACCGAGACTGGTGACAACGGTGAAATCGCGCACCGCGAGCGGCGGCATCGCGGGCTCTCGATCCATTCCGCTCATGCGACCGCTTCCGCCCGCGCGCCGGCGGGTGCACACAGCGCGGCGAGGTGGCATTCAACCTCGGCGGCGACCCGCGCAACGGCGCGGTCGTAACTCGCAAAAAAGCGGGCGCGCTCGGTCTCGTTCGCGTCCGGCCGTGTCGCGCGGCGATTCTGACGCGCCGCGGCACAGCGCGTCTGGAAGTGCCGCAGATTGGCGCTCAGATCGAAATAGCGGGGATCACTGAAGATCCTCGTGAAGCGCCGGTGATATTTTCCGCGCAAGTGATAGTCGTAGAAAATCAGGCGCAGCTTGGCGGTGTCGTAAACCGCATTGTCGCGCACCGCGCGCTCGGCCTGCACCAGCGCGCCGGGTCCCGCCGGCAGCGTCTCGTGCTCGATCAGCAGCCGCCGCGCCACAGCATCGCCGTAGAGCAGCTCGGGATCCTCGATCGGCAGATCGTTCATCCGCAGCACGAGATCGACGAACTCGTTCTTCGGCACGGGGAAATTGAATGCCGCGATGGCGAAAAACCGGCCGATCGGCCACGGCCGCCACACGCCGGCCGCCGCCAGTGCGTTGTGAACCACATGCGAGCAATTGTCGTTGAAAAGGCGCCAGCGGTACTCCTTCGCGCCAGCGCGATAGGGCACGTTCAGGCCGTTGAGGAAATCTACCACCAACGCCATCCGTGCCCGGTCCAGCGGCACGCGCGCACGGTAGACGTCGCGGCCGAAGCGGATGGCGTAATCAGTCGCCACCGAGATGTCGTACATGTAGTCGCGCTTCGACATGCCGGCGGGCTTATCGCGGAACAGTGCCTCGTGGAACTCGACGCCGTCGAGCACGCCGGTCTCCTTGGCGTGGCGTTGGGTCGCCTCGTAAGCCGCGCGGGTCAGAGGCTCATCGGACGCGAGCAGCCCGCGGAAGACGAAATCCCGGCCCTCGACTGCGACCCAATTGGCGTTCCGATAGTGCGAATTGACGCTGATGCCGACGCCGCAATCCGTCGCCGGCATTTCCGGATCGCACAGCTTCAGCGTCGGATAGCCGGCGTGCCGGTCGCGGCAGACGCCACCAAGATAAAGCACGGAGTGGCCGCCGCTGCCGCTGCGGAATTCGGCGCCGAAGCCCGGCTTCTTGCGGATCTCGGAGAGCGCGCAGAGCTCGGCGTAATAGGGATGAAACCGGTCCGCAAAAGCATTGTCCACCGCGGCCGTCGTCGCGAAAGCGTCGATGCCGGCGGGGCCGCCAAGCGCCGGCCCCCGGCGGTCGCGACCCATCCCTTCCGCCCCCCGTATTTTATTTTCTAGCACGACGAGAGTATTGGCTTTTTCCACCGGTGCGTCCAGTTCGCTTGCCTGGCTCTCACGCGCAAGTATGGCTGTGTTTGGCGAAGGGTTCGACGTCGAGCAAGGCCCGCCAGAGCGTCGCCCAGGTCTCCCAGTCGTGGCCGCCGGCGACGGTGACGATGCGATCGCGTGGCAGCCGGTCGGCCAGCAGCGTGTGGCCACGGGCGAAGCGGTCATCGCGGCCATAGCCGAGGTAAATCGCCGGCGCCATGGGCGGTGTGGTCACAAAATTTTTCAACCATCGCAGCATCCGCTGCTCGGCATCGGTCGCGGCCGAGCCCTCCGGCGACCAGGCCGCGAGGCCGCCCGCCGCAGCCACCTCGGCGACGGTGCCTTGCGTGCCGAGGAACGGCGCCAATAGCATCACGCCTTCGACGGGCGCAGCGTTCGCGCTCGCATAAAGCAACGCGCCCATGCCCCCGAGCGAAATGCCGAGAAACCAGATGCGCGCGTAGCCGGCCGCTTGCGCCGGTGCGACGACGGCGCGATGAAGCTCTGCAGCGACGGTGCCGTCGAGATAGAGATCGAGCGCCGGCCGGGCGGCGGCGACGTCGACAGCGAGTTCGCGGCCGTGCAGCGACGCGACCAGGCCGTGCTCGGCGAAGTCATCGGCCGCGATGCCGACGCCTGGCAGCATGACGAGGAGCACGCGCTCGCGCGATTCGATCGGCGCACGATAGTGAAGACAGGTGATCACGGCGACTCCGCAGGGTGCCGGATGCTTTCCGCGGCCGCTGGATGGTTGGCCAGGCCGCGCGTGCTCACGGCAGCGGCGAAGAACAGGCTCAGGAACGTCCCGATCGCGACCGTCATGCCGATGTCGTGGAGCACCGGAATGCCCGACAGCGACATCAGGCCATAGGCCGAAACCGTGCAGAGATTGGCCAACACGATTGAGGCAACCGAGCGGCTTTGGGTCTCGGACTCGCCGTACTGGCGCTCGAAGAACAGGCAGTAGTTGGAACCGACGGCGACGATGAGCAGGAAGCCGACGACCATGAAGATCGACAGCTTGCCGCCGCCGAGCGTGAGCAGCGCCGCGGTCACGATCACCGCCGCCGCCAGCGGCGCGACCACGGCGGCGACCCGCCGGGGCGAACGGAGGCCGAAGAGCAGGAGGATGACGATCGCGATACTCCCGATCGACGCCAACATCGTCGCCTCGTGCTGATAGGTGTGAAGTAACCGGTCGGATTCGCGGTCGAGATCGACGAAGGCGACGTCGGGTTGGCCGGAGGCGATCACGGCGGCGTCGACGCGACCGGGGTCGGTGACGTCACGTAGCGGCACGACGACGTTCCAGGCGTTGTTGCGCTTGAAGAGCAGCGAGTCGAGCTGAAGGCGGAGCGCCGGCGGCAGATCGGCGCGGGTCAGGAGCGGCGCGTGCTTGGCGGCGGCGACGTCGGCGAAGAACGGGGCGAAGGTATCCGGCCGGAATGGCAGGCCGGCAAGCGCCTGGTCAAAGCGCGCGCGCAGCGTATCCGCGTCCGGCAGGGCCGCTTGCCGCTGCCGCTGCGTCTGGTCGCTGGGCAGAAGTCGGCTCGGCACGTCGAAGCCGCCGAGCGCATGCCTCGCCACCAGCGGTTCGAGGATCGCCGACACCGCCTCGCTTTCGGCAAGCGCCTGCTGTTCGTCGGCATTCCGGAACACGACGAAATAGCGCAGGTCGGGAACGCCAAGGTCGTGGCGCAGCTGGCGATCGAGCGTCTGCTCCGCCGCCGGAATCGGACTGAGCTTGGTCAGATCCTCGTCCCAGAAGTTGCCGCGATGCGCCGCCAGCGCCATGGCACCGGCCATCGCCAGGACAGCGACCGCCGGCCGCAGCCAGCGGCGGTGACGGATGACACCGAGCAGCGGCACCGCCAGGGCGCCGGCGCCGGCAGCAAAGAACTCGGCGGGCACCAGGCTCGGCAGGACGAAACGCGTGACGGCGGCAGCGGCGATCAGGCCGATGATCGAGAACAGGCCGAGTTGCGCGAAACCGACGAAGCCCGAGAACAGCATGGCGCTGAAGCCGACGATCGAGGTCAACGCGCCGAGACGCAGCGTCGGCCAGATGCGCGCGAGCGTCGCGGCGGCCGAATCGCCGCGCGCCGTCTGGGTGAACAGGTAGATGGCGTAGTCGACCGACTCGCCGATCAGCGTTACGCCGAAGCCGAGCGTGATGCCATGGACGAAGCCGAAGCCGAGCGACACCGCGGCGAGCGCGGCGAGCGCGCCGGTCGCCACCGGCAGCAGTCCGAGCAGCAGCACCCGCGCCGAGCGGTAGGCATAAACCAGCAGGCCGGCGGCAACCGCGGTGGCGAGCAGCGAGAAACGGCTCGCGTCGCGCTTCATGGTGGCGCGCGTCTGGACCGCGAAGACGCCGGGACCGCTTTCGACCAGGCGCGCCGGGGCGGCGCCGGCAACCGCCTGACGGCTGGCCTGGAAATCGGCGTCGATCAACGCGAGGGCCGCCTGTTGAGCATCGATGTCGAAGCCCGCAGCGCGCGCATGCACCAGCAACAGCGCGCGGTTCTCGTCCGGCGACAACCAGACGCCGTCGCGGTTGTGCGGCCGCTTCATGCCCGCCAGCGGCCGCAACAGGGTCAACAACTCGCCGGTCGGATCGTGCGGCAGGCTGTCCTTGATCAGCGCGCCCATATCGGAGCCGAGCAGGCCGAGATCGCCCTCGAGCGCCGCGTGCAGTCCGGCGACGGTGAAGCGGTCGGCGGCGACGCCGGGGCTCAGCAGATAGCGGTTTCGCCAGAAAAACTCCCGCGCGCCCGCCAGCGACGCGTCATCGCCGTTGGCGACATCGGCGAAGGCGGTGTCGTGGCGCAGGCGTGCCGCCAGCGACTTGCTCAATGCCGCGAGCGTCGCCGGCTTCGCACCCTCGATACCAAGCAGAATGAGACGCGAGGCGACCCCGTTGCGCACCTGTTCGGTCAGGACCTGCTGCGCCATGGATGCCGAGCGCGGCAGGAACGCCGTCATGTCGGTCTGGAGGCGCGTGCGCGCGATGACCGCGACGCACAGTGCGATCACCAGCAGCCAGACGCCGAGCGCGAGACGCCGCCTAGCGGGCATCGCCGGCGTCTTCGACGATGCTCATCTCGGATCGGTCGCCGTCGCTTTCCTCGGTATCAATCGCACGGAGCTGGTTCTGGCTGCCGGTGATGCGGATCGACTTCACGAACCGTGTCAGTTTGGAGTCTTTCGGCTGGAGCAGCAGCTCCCAGCTCGCGGCATCGCCGGTGAGCCGCAGGTCATAGTACCGGTCGAGCGTCGTCAAATCGCCGGCGAGCGTTGCGCGAATGCCTTCGACCAGGCCGCCGATCTGCGGATAATCGGTGAGCGCAAAGGTATGCGTCTGCTGATCCGGGCCGCCGACCATCGTGATCTGGTCGCCGTCGAGGACAAAGCGCTCCGGCACAGGCGACAGCGTCACCTTCTGCATCCGGTCGGGCGCGACATAGCTCAGGGTGCCGGACGACACCAACGGTGCATTCAGCAGGTGCACGGTCTTTCGCTCTGTAAAGCGGCCCGAGGCGGATTTGACCTGCTGCAATGCGTGCATCAGCTGCATCAGGTCCCATGGCGATGCCGCGGCCGCCGCGGGCTGCGCCGCTGCGACGGTCGGCACCGCCAGCGCGGTCCACAACGCCGCGGCAAGCCGTGCGGCCGGACGGCTCGGGCGCATGTCAGGCCCAGAAGTCGTAGAAGTTGAACCAGTTGAACGGCGCCGCGCAGCAGTAATTCTCGAGCTGCGCGACGTAGCGGCGCATCGCCTGCTCGATTGAGGCGTCCATGTCGGCGGCGACGGCTTCGGATGGATCGATAAGCGGCTCGAAAAAGATCTCGTAGCACCGACCGCCGCGATAAACGCCGACCATCAT
This sequence comes from Alphaproteobacteria bacterium, assembly GCA_028871455.1. Classification (GTDB taxonomy): domain Bacteria; phylum Pseudomonadota; class Alphaproteobacteria; order ATCC43930; family CGMCC-115725; genus REEB95. The sequence goes on along the minus strand of JAGWNF010000002.1, from coordinate 96,678 downwards.
GACGACCGGCTTCCGCAGCAGCATCGCCATGCGAAACGGGCCGCGCGGAAATCGGGCTGGCGCGCCGAGGAAGGGATAGGGCACGCGGTCCTCGCCGCTCACATTGCGATCCGGCAACAGGCCAACGAAATGGCCGCGGTCGAGACGCTCGGCGACGGTGATCAACGACTCGGGCCGGCCTAGGCCGATGACCTCGGCCTCGAGCTGCGGATTGATCGCCGCGAGCGCCATGCGGATCTTGCGCGCGTTCTCCTCGTACATCACGAGGCTGATCGGCACGTGGCCCTGTTGGCGGCCGACGGCGCGGGTCACCTCGAAGCTGCCGAAATGCGCGCCGAACAGGATACAGCCGCCGCCCCGCTCCATGATTTCGCGGACGACGTCGTCGCCATGGACGCGGATGTCAAACCGATCGATCTGCTCGTTGAGCAGAAACACCCGGTCGAGGACGCACGACGCGAATGTCAGGTAATGCCGGAAGACGTCGGCCGGACTCGGCGGGCGGTCGAGCACGCGCGCGAGGTATTCGCGCGAATTGCGTGCCGCCCGCTTGGACGACAGCAGGAAATAGAGACATGTCGGATAGAGAAATATGCGCGCAGCACGCCGGCCGATGCGGAGCGCGATCCACACGCCCAACTTGATCAGCGGCAGAGCGCCGCGCTCCGAACGGATGGTCCATTCCTGTACCAGCGACTTGTCGGTCATTGCTGCACGTGTCCGAGCGCGATCGTACCCGAAGCCGCCAGGTAGTCATCCGGCACGAGCCGGCATTCGAAGATGACCTCGCCGTCGGTCCGGCGCTGCCAGCGCACCACGACGGTCTCGCCGGGGCGCACGGGCTTAAAGAACTTGGCGGCGCGAATCACGATCTCGCCATTGTCCGCCGCGAGGCCGGCGACCGCCTGCACCACCTCGTCGAGCAGCAGCGCGCCTGGAATGATCGGATTCGAGGGGAAGTGCCCAGCAGCCGTGGGATGATCAGACGCAAAACGGACCTCGCTCGACTGCCACATGGCTACGAGCACCGGCTCTGCGCCGCGAGCCGCAGGAGCGCGTCACGCGTCAGCTTGCCCAGCGCATTGCGCGGCAGCGCATCGACGAAGACGAGCGGCCGCGGCAGGAAGGCGGCATCGACTCGCTCGCGCAGGGCCCGCAGGATCGCGTCGGCCTCGAGATCGGGCGCGACGACGAAGGCCATCGGCCGGGCGATGCGCTCGTCGCTTTCTTCCGGCATGACGAAGACGCCGTCCTTCACGCCGTCGATACTGAGAAGCTGGTGATTGAGATGCGCCAAGGAGGTGTGCTTGCCGGCGACGTCGACGAGGTCGACGACGCGGCCGCGCAAGCGGAAGCTTGCCGGACCGCTACGCTCGATCACGTCGTGCAACGGCGTTCGGGTCTCGACGCACGGCCCGCTCACCCATGGCCCATGGTCGTCCGGCTCGAGCGCGACGCCGTCGAGACAAAGCCAGTCCTCGTCGCGCGCGGTGCGCCGCGTCGCGACCTGCCCGGCTTCGGTACAGCCGTAGATTTCCATCAACCTCGCGCCGAAACGCGCTTCGGCCTCGATCGCGAGCGCCGCCGTCAGCGGTGCGGTTGCCGAGACGATCAGGTCGAGCGGCGGCAGATGCTCGGGTTCGGCGAGCAGCGCGCGGATGTGCACGGGTGTTGTGACGAGGATGCGGGGCCGCGGCGCGGCGGCGATGCGGGCGCGAATATCGCCAGGATAGAATGGACGCCAGGTATCGATCGCCAAGCCGTGCTGCAGACCGAGCAGCACCGTCGATTCGAGTCCGTAGCTGTGTTGATGCGGCACGGTGCCGATCAGCGTGGCGCCGCGCAGCCGACCGACCTCGAGGCGGCGACCCGCCGCCTGTGCGCTGCGGACCAGCGTCTCCCAGGATTTCGCCGTCGGCTTCGGCCGACCGGTCGAGCCCGACGTGAACAGGACGAGCGCCGGCTGTTGCGCCGGCACGATGGGAACCTCGCGCGCCGAACCGTCGCCCAGATCCGCCGGATAGACGAGGCTCGGGAGCGGCGGTCGCGCGGTTTCCACGAGACAATAGAGATCGGGATAATCCGCCGCCAACGCCTTGAGCACGCCCGGCGTATCGTTGGGCGGCAGGAGGCTGATCTGCCGGCGACACAGGGCGGCCGCGAGACCGACGGCGAAGCGATATCGATCCATGCACAGATTGAGCGCGTAGCGCTGCGCCGGCAGACGGGCGGCGAGCGCCGCGATATCGTGCAGGAAACGCGCGATCGGAATGGGACGGCCATCTTGATACGCCACGATGCCGTCTTCATCGATGTGGCCGACAATCGGATACGCGCTCGAATCGGCGAGCGAAGCACCGGCGACCGTCTCGATCTGGTCGCGCGGAGTCACGGCAGTCCGGCCGGCTCGTCGCCCGGCTTCCGAACGTCGGTGACCAGGCGCACGATCTGGGCGAGGGATTGCCGTGGCGGTTCGCGCAAGCAGTTGAGCCGGCAGAGATACTCGGCGGCGAACATTGTCGCGACCAGCGGCAGATCGAGGACGTTGACGAAGAACGACCAGATGACCAGCGGCGCGAACAGGAAAAGCGTGACCGACGTGGTGAGCTGCACGGTGAAGAAGCCGCACCACGCCCATGTGGCGCGGCGCGTATATACCGTGACCTCGTCCGAGAGCGGGCCGTGCATCTTGCGCGCCATCGTCGTGAGCAGCGCTACGCGGCCCGGCCGCAGCGTCAGGCCGAAAGTCAGGAGCAGGCCGCCATAAATGGTCCAATGCGTGAGCGCCGAGGCCGTCACCACGCCGAGCCTGAACAGGCGCGGGATGCCAGCCAGCGCGGCGGCATGCCCCTGGCTCGTGGTGATGATCGCCACGTGAATCAACAGCGGCACGATGCCGAGGACCAGAAGCAAAGGAAGAGCCGCTCGCGTCGTCGCGGACACGCGCATCTACGCGCCCCGGTTCTGCTGGATATAGGTGTTCAGGCTGCGCAGCGAACTAAAGATCTGGATATTGTTCTTGTCGTCGGCCCGCAGCTTGACACCGAACTGCTGCGACACGGCGAGAGCGATCTCAAGCATGTCGATCGAATCCAGTCCCAAGCCTTCGCCGTAAAGCGGCGCCTGCGGATCGATCTCCACCGCCTCGACTTCGAGGTTGAGGGTCTTGACGATCAGGCACGCCAGCTCGGCTTCCTGAGCGCTTTGAATATTGCTATCGGTCATCACGCCAAAATCTCAGTAGCGGCCGCAACCGGCGGCGGCTTCAGTGGGATTGCTGGGCCGGAGGCGCCGGACTTTTGGTCCCGGGCGAGCTTTGGCTGCCGTTGAATTTGGTGGCGGCGGCAGCCGCGCCGGACTTGATGGCTTCCCACGTCATGATTGCCCCCTGCTTGATACCCTCGCCGATCTGTGCCGCACCCTGGCCGACCTGGTCTGCGCCGGATTTGAACTGCTGGGTGACGCCGCTCGACGTCGGCTGGGTGTTCGAGGTTTGTGCAATAGCCGTATGAATCCCCGCCACGAACGCAGCCGCGGCAGCAATACCGACTAGCACCCTCGAAATACGCGCCAATACGACCCTGCTCCCAGCCCTCTACGTCCAGCCGAATGTTACCAGACAACCCCCCGGTTGTAATGTGCTGGCTGACTGAATCTTGCCCCCATCCGATCGGCCCGGTCGAGCCCGACCTGCATCGGCCAGGGCATCGGCCGTCCGCAATGCCGACGAGCCTGCCAGCGTGGGAGCTAGCTGCCCTGCTGCATCGATGATCGGCATCATCCGATCGCGATGCGTCGCGCGCTGCATTCACGGCGCGTGGACGGCGGCGCCTACGGGAACCGAACCAGATCCGCCCGTAAGCGACATCAGGCGATCGGTCCATCATGGCATGCCGCAATGGAGAACCGCCGCTGGCGTCGGCGACCCGGTACTGCTGGTGGATCGAATAGGCGCTGCCGCAGTCGCCAATGATAAATCCGTCGATCGCGTTTACGGCGCTGCCGATAGACCATGTTCCTTGGCGCAGCGACGCGGGGCTGGCCGTGATGGCCTGCTGCCCTCGCTCGAAGTGCTTAAAGCCGGAACTGCCGGCGCGGATCGCCGATCGCGGGAGACTAGCGGCTCAGGCTCGAAGCGATGAACGCGATGCCGATCCACGGCACCGACGCAGCCGCCACCCAGACCAGCAGCTTGATGAAGTCGAACGACGTCGCGCGTTGATGGGCGCGGCTCGACGCAATGCTGGCGACGGTACGAATGGCCACGGGGGTGACTCCTCTGTTCCCAGAAAATCACAACGACGGTTAATCCGGCGTTAATGGGGCGCGCGCCGCGCCTGAAAACGCGCATCGCCGATTCAGGGGTTCTCAATCTGTCTGTGGTTTTCTGAGTGACGAACGGCGCGGGCGAGTCCGCGCCTCACGAAACGGCAAACCCGGGGCGACCCGGGGACGCAAAGCCTCCGGTCCATGGATGCAATTCCGGGGATAGCGGGGCCTCCGAATGAGGTTCGATCGTGTCGCCTCGTTGCTCGTCGCGTCTTGTCGGCCCCGCCTTCCTCGCGATCCTGCTCGCGGCCTGCGCCAGCGATCCGCAGCCCGACGCGCCGCTGATGCAAGCGGTGCAGCCGACGCCCGCGGTGCAACAGACAATATTCCCGCCGCAGGAGATTTACTCGTCGAACCTGTCGTACTTCACGCGCTGGACCGGTGTCGAATCGCGCTTAGCCGCGCAAGAGCAACCAGGCGCCTGCATCGCCGAGGCCGACGGTCACTGCGCCGAGGCGCAATGGGCCGCCTTCATTGACGATCTCAAATCGCGGCCGCTCGCTGATCGCGTCGAGCATGCCAACGAATACCTGAACGCCGTTCGCTATGTGCCGGCGACCACAAACTGGGGCTCGCCCGGCTATTGGGAGACACCATTCGAGTTTCTGGCCCGTGGCGGCCAATGCCAGGATTACGCCATCAGCAAATACCTGGCGCTCGAAGCCGCCGGCGTGCCCGACCAGGACCTACGCGTCGCCGTGGTCCATGACCTGCAAAGCAACGAGGACCACGCCATCCTGATCGTGACGATCAACGGCCAGGACTTTGTCCTCGACAACCTGACGGAGAGCGTCGATCCGCTCACCAGCGTCACGCGCTACCGCGCCTACTACGCGATCAACGACACCGGCTGGTGGGCCTATTTCGATCCGGCGCGGCGGTTTGCCACGACCCAAGTGGCCGCCGCCCAATAGCGACGGTCGGCGCGCGATCGTCGATCGCGCGCAGTCAGCCTCACGCCAATCCCTTGGCGCGCATCACCGGATTGGCCTCAAGCGCCGCCAAGCCGTGGAAGCGGCGGCGCCCGGAACCTAGATCGCTTCCTTGAGGTCCTTGGCGACGCGGAAGGCGACCTTCTTGCTTGCCTTGATCTGGATCGGCTCGCCGGTCTTGGGATTGCGGCCCATCCGGGCCGGACGATTGCGCACCCGGAAGATGCCCAGGCCGCCAATGCGAATGCGGGCGCCCTTCTTGAGATTCGTCCGGATCAGGTCGACGAGGCCTTCGAGAACCTCCTCGGTCTGCTTTTTGGTCATCTTATGGCGCTCGGCGAGCTGAGCGGAAAGCTGCCTCAACGTAACGGTTTTTGCTTTGGCGTCGGCCATGGCATTCCCCCTCAAAGGCGTTGGACGGATCATCTCAGATTAGGCGACTCGGTTGAGCGTAGCGGCTAAAGCGCGCGCTGGCCAGTGCCGCATCAACCGTGCGCGGCTCCGGTCTTGGGTAGCCGGCCGCGCCGAATGGCGGTGAACTCGACGCGGAACTTGGACGGATCGTATTGGATGGTGACGACCGGCCCGGCCGGCGCGAACAGCATCGGCGCCTTGCCGCCGGCCAGCGCGATCGGTGCGGCCGCTGTTCTCCGGCCGCCGACCGTGCTCGGCGCCGGCGTCTTCGGCTTGAGGAGCTTGCCGGTTTGCTCGAGATGCTTTTCGAAAGCCTTCGCCTCGCTCGCCGAAATCCGGCCCGCCTGACGCCAGCGCCGGATCCACATCCGTTTGGCCCCGACCTTCCGTTTTGTTCCTTCGCGCACTACCCGCTCCTCGTGTAATAAATTTGGTACATCGTTCTAGGACCGCACCCGCCAAATTACAACTCGCTGCTATGCATCCGGTTCAGTATTTTCCCGAAAATCGTTGTTAATTCGAGGCCGGATTAGGTGTCGCTCCCGATTGTCCGAATTAGTAGTAACTCAATTTTTCGGCAGGCCGGATGGTATGACGAATTGCCGATGCCGGTATCACGCGCCGCGCGTGGTACCGGCGAGCTCTGGACGGCGGCCGGGCAGGCGGTCAAAGTGGAGATCCAATGAAGGTGCAAACCGTGGCGTCCATCTACGACATCCGCCATTTCGCGGTAGGAGACCGGCAGCTCGCTGTCGACCCGCAATCGGCGACGCCGAAGGCGGTCCATTGAGGCGCGGCGCGCAATCGACCGCACGGCTGGCCATATGGGTCGCGCTCGCGACGGCACTTGCGGCGTGCCACACGACGCGCGTCGTTTGGAGCAAGCCGGGCGGTGACCAGACCGCATTGCAGAGCGATCTGACGGCTTGTCACGGAGACGAACTTGCGACCGCCGCCAACACCGCAAACAGCCACGACATCGTGATCGGCGGGGACATACCGGCCGCGCCGACCCGTCAGCAGGTGCGCTGCATGCTCGACCGAGGCTGGAAGCTGACTCCGCTGCCTTCATCCTGACCGCACGAACGATTCGTTGACGACGGGTTAGATGCCGAGATGGCGACGCATGAAATCGGGATCGGCGCGCAACTCGGCCGGCGTGCCCTCATAGACCATGTGACCGTTGTTGAGGATATAGCAGCGCTGCGCCAACGACAGCGCCGCTTGTACGTTTTGCTCGACGATGACGATGGTGCGACCTGCCGCGGCGAGATCGCGGCAGATGCGCAGCAGGTCCTGCACGATCAGCGGCGCCAAACCTTCGAACGGTTCGTCGAGCAGAATCAGCCGCGGCTCGCGCACCAGCGCGCGGGCGATGGTCAGCATCTGCTGTTCGCCGCCCGATAGCTCGCGGCCGCGGCTGCGATGGCGCTCGCCGAGCCGCGGAAAAATCTCGTAAACCCGCTCGGGCTTCCACGGCGTGGGCGCGCTCAGACCGGCAAGGATCAGATTCTCCTCGACGGTCAGGCCGCCGATGATCCGCCGTTCCTCGGGCACGAGTTGAAGTCCGAGGCGGGCGATCTTGTAGGGCGGCAACCCCTGAATCGGCATGCCATTGAAGCGGATGGTGCCCGATTTCGGCGCCATCACACCCATCATGGTCTTGAACGTCGTCGTCTTGCCGGCGCCGTTGCGGCCCAGAAGCGCGACCACCTCGTGCGGTTCCACGCGCATCGACACGTCGAACAGCGCATGCGCCTCGCCGTAATAGGTGTTAATCGCGTCGACCTCAAGCAGGCTCATGAGCCGCCTGACTTCCGAGATAGGCCGCACGCACGTCCGGATTCGCTTGAATCGCTTCCGGCGTGCCTTCGGCGATCTTACGGCCGTTGAACAGCACGGTGATGCGGTCGGCAAGGCCGAACACGACGTCCATGTCGTGTTCGACGATGACGATGGTCATGCCAGCGCCGATGCGCTTGAGCAGCCGCACGGTGTCGGCGCGCTCGGCCGGGCTCATGCCCGCGGTCGGCTCGTCGAGCAACAGTACCTGCGGCTCCGTCGCAAGCGCCAACCCGACTTCGAGCCGCCGCTTCTCGCCGTAGGCGAGCGCCGCCGCCGGCGTGTCGAGTCTGTCGGTGAGCTGCACGGCTGCGGCCGCCTCGTCGATGCGGACGTTGACGGCCGCGTCATGGCCAACGGTCTTCAACATCGAAGGATGGAACTTCCCGTAGGTGCGCGCGATCGCCGGAACGCGGAGGTTCTCGCGCACGGTGAGGCTGCGAAAGATTTGGTTGATCTGGAAGCTCTTGGCGATGCCGAGCTGACAGACCCGGATCGTGCCGAGGTCGGTGATATTGGCGCCCTTGAACTCGATTGTGCCCGCGCTCGGCGGTATGACGCTCGCGAGCATGTTGAAGAACGTCGATTTGCCGGCGCCGTTGGGGCCTATCACCGCACGGACCTCGCCCTCGCGCAGTTCGAACGAGACGTCGTCGACGGCTGCGAGACCGCCATAGCGCTTGCTCAGGTTGCGCGTCGCGAGCACCACAGAACCGGTGATCGGCCGCGACACCCGAATGACCGGCTCCGCCGGCGGCGGAATGAGGTCCGACGGTGGCGGTGCCTCGGCCTCGGATCCGGCCGGCGGCGACGAGGTCGTGGCGCGCCACCAGAGCAACACGACGACGCCGCAGAGGCCGCGGCGGAATGTCGTCACCAGCAGCACGAAAATAACGCCGAGGATCATCTTCCAGAGCGCGCCAATGCCGGCAATGTTCTGCAGCACGGTGTAGAGGTCGAGCCAAACCGCCGCGCCGACCAGCGGCCCGACCAGCGTTCCGGCACCGCCGATGATCGTCTGCACCACCAGCTGGCCCGAGGTCTCCAGATAGAACGCGTCGGGCGGCATGTAGCCCTGGAGCAGACCGAGCAACCCGCCGGCCAATCCGCCGTAGGCGGCCGCGATGACGAAGACCGTGAGCTTGTATTTCGGCACGTCGTGACCGACCGCCGCCGCGCGCTCGCCGTTATCGCGAATCGCGCGCAGCACGGCGCCGAACGGCGATCGGATCAGGCGCAGCGCGAACCAGAACCCGAAGAAGAACAGGATGGCGATGAACCAATAGACCCCGAACGGCGACGTGGCGCCGAACCCGAAGCCGAACTGCGGCGCCGGCACCCCCGCCAAGCCGTTCTCGCCGCCGGTCCATTGCGCCAGAGGCGAAATGTCGAGAAAGTAGAACATTTCGCCGAAGGCCAGGGTCAGCATGGCGAAATAGATGCCGGCTCGGCGCAGCGAGAGATAGCCGACGAACACGCCGACCGCCGCAGCCAGCACAGTGCCGACGAGGAGCGCCAGCAGGGCGTTACCAGTCACCGGCGCGACGAGCAGATACGACGCGACGAAGCCGCCGACGCCGAAGAACGCGGCCTGACCGAACGACAGCAGGCCGGTGAAGCCGAACAGCAGGTCGAAACCGAGACCAAACAGGCCCCAGTCGAGGATGCGGTTGGCGGTGTCGAGCGAGCCGCCGAGATACGGAATGACGTAGGGGAAAGCGGCGAGAAACGCCGCCATACCCAGAACGGGCCACCACGCCACGCCGCGCGCCCCGATCCGCGACGGCGCTGCGCTCATTGCCGACCCTGGACGCCGAACAGGCCTTGCGGCCGCAAGATCAGCACCACCGCCATCGCCGCGAACAGCATGACGTCGGAATAGGCGGGATCGATCATGGCAGCGAGGCTCAGGATCTCGCCGGCGATCAGGCCGCCGACGACGGCACCCCAGAACGAGCCGACGCCGCCGATGACGATGACGACGAACGACTGCACCAGCACGTCGGCACCCATGTCCGGACTGACCGTCACGATCGGCGCGTTGATGACGCCGGCGAACCCCGCCGCCATCGCGCCGAGGCCGAACACGGTCAGGAACGTGCGCGTGACGTTGATGCCGAGGATGTTGACCATCAGCTGGTCCTCGATCCCGGCGCGGACGATCAGGCCGAGGCGCGTGCGATAAAGCACGACGTAGAGCAGCGCCAGCACGACGGCGACGATCACCAGGACGTCAATGCGATAGATCGGGTAGAGCGTGACGTGCAGATTGACTATGCTCGCGGCCCAGGAAGGCGCCGGCAGGTTCCGATTGAGGCCGCCGAATATCGCGCGCAGGCCTTCCACCAGCACGATACCGATGCCGAAGGTGACGAGAATCTGATCTTCCGGCGGTCGCTGATAATAGAGACGTATGAGCCCACGCTCGATGACGATACCGACGATCAGCACGAAGATGGCGCCGGCCGCCATCGCGGCGACAAATGAGTCGGTGTACTCGTAGGTGACGAAGCCAGCGTAAGCCCCGACCGCATAAAGTGCGCCGTGCGCGAAATTGACCACGCCCAGCGCGCCGAAGATGACCGTCAGCCCCATGGCCACGATCACCAACAGCGCGCCGAGCGTAAGCCCGTTGAAGATCTGGGAGAAGAACAGCGGCCAACTGATCAGGGTCGCACTCCTCCCGCCCCCAACACCGACCGGTCGTCGGCTCGGTCAGATGCTGGTCGGCATCTTGCAACCGAGGAAATCCGGCGGCATGACCTCCGGTCCCGGTGTCAACCCAACGATCTTGAAGAAGTCGTCCTCGTTGCGCATCTCGGCCTTGGTCTTGCCGACCACCACTGGCACCGCGCGCACCTGCTGGTGATCTTCCTTGCGGTACCAAACTTCGCCAAGCGGCATCTGCAGCTTGTGGCCGGCCTCGAGCTCCGCGATGACCTTGGCCGGGTTGAAGGTCTTGGCGCGGGCCACTGCGTCAGCCCAGACCATCATCTGGGTGTAAGCGATGTGCGCCGGCCAGCTCGGCCGGTAGTTGAACTTGGCGTGGAAGGTGTCGACGAAGATTTTGGCCATCGGATTGGTCTCCGACAGCGTCCACCAGAAGTCCATCGTGCCGTAGACGCCGCCCATGTACTCGGGACCGAGCTCCTTGCCCTGGAACGCCGAGATGTTCGGCACCACCATCTTCATCTTGTCGAAAATGCCGAACTGCTTGGCCTGTTTGATCGAAGCAACGGCTTCCCCGCCGAATGCGACGTTGACGAAGACGTCGGCGCCGCTATTGGCGATGTTGAGCAGGTACGAGCTGTAATCGGTCGTCTTCCCGAACGGGTAGACCTGCGAGCCGAGCGATTTCCAGCCGAGCTCTTTCTCGGTGAATTCGCCGGTCGAATGCTCGACCGAGTGTCCGTAGGCGTAATCCGGCACCAAGTAGATCGCCTTCTTGTTACGACCAATCTCCTTGCCGAGCACGGGCGCCAGCGCCTTGGCAGCCATGTAGGCCGACGGCTGAGAGCGGAAGGCGAATTTCTGGCAATCGACGCCGGTGGTTTCGTTGGCGCCGCTACAGCCGACCATGTTGAGGACCTTGTAGCGTTGCGCCAGTTTCTCGATGGCGATCGCCACTGCGCTGCTGAGCGAACCGGCGATCATGATCGCCTTGTCCTGCGTGATGAAGTTGGTCTGGGCTTGGATCGCCGGGTTCGGCTGCGTCTGGGTATCGGCGTTCTTGTAGACGATCTTCTTGCCGAGCAGGCCCTTCTTGCCTTTGAACGACGGTACGTGCGCTGCGAGCCCCTTGCCCTCGTTGAGATGCTCGATCGCGAGCTGATAGCCCTTGAGGTGATCGATGCCGTCGGCCGAATACGGACCGGTCAGCGGCGTGGTGACACCGACAAAGACGCTGCTGCCTTTGGCTCCGGTCGGCCAGTTGCCGATCGCTTCTTCGGCGGCCAAGCTGTGTGGGACGTGAATGAACGGTAGTGTGCCGGCGGCAGCGGCGGCTCCCTGCAGAACGCGACGACGTGAAACGGAAGTCTTCTTGCGTTGGGCCACGATGCGCTCTCCCTGGTTGCGTTTCACTTGTTTTGAAAATGTGCCGGATTCTTGCCGGTCACTTGATCATTAAGGTGCGCTATTTACCCGCAGCCCACAAGCAAAGGCAATGCCTTCGCCCGCGCGCGACCCGGCGGCCTAGCGACCGTTGGTCCGCGCCGCCGGCGGTTTGGGGTCGGCGTTTCTCAATTGTTCCGGCCTTATGGGTCGCGCCTGCGGGTCAATTGTGCCCGCCGGGCTTTCATCTCCTCGAACCGGCGCGTGACGTCGCGCAGGATCGCCGCGATGCCGGTCATCCGACCATCTTCGCCACCAAACGGCAGGATCGTGAATTCGACCGAGATACGCGCGCCGTCCTTGCGCAGCGCCGGCACGGCCAGCAGATCGCCGGCGCCGTAGCGGGTCTGGCCGCTGCGCATGGTCGCGCGGTAGCCGTCCCAATGCCGCTGTCGCAGATTTTCCGGAATGATTATGTCGAGCGATTGACCGATCGCCTCAGCCGCGGCGAAGCCGAAAATGCGCGTCGCCGCGTCGTTCCAGAACCGGATGATACCATCGGCATCGGCATAGATGATGGCATCGGAAGCGTGACGCACGAGATCGTAAGCAAAGCGTTCCGGCTCGAAGGTCATAGCGGTGCGATCGGATCGATCGCGGCCGGTGTCAGGCTGCGCGCTGCGCGAACGCTTCCGCCATCGTCGCGCCGACCAGATGGGCGCTCGACGCGATGATTACGCCCGCGTCCTGCAGCGCCTTTATCTTGGCGTCCGCGTCATCCGACGGCTGCGCCGCGAGCGCACCGGCATGCCCCATGCGGCATTCATGTGGCGCCGCGCGTCCGACGACGAGCGCAACGACCGGCTTTTTCAATCCGGTCTCGCGGAGATAGCGCGCCGCCTCCTGCTCCTCGGTGCCGCCGATCTCGCCGATCAGAACAACACCTTCGGTTTGCGAATCCTTGAAGAACAGGTCCAAGCAGTCGACGAAGCCGACGCCATGGACCGGATCGCCGCCGATGCCGATTGTCGTCGACTGACCCAGGCGGACGCTGGTGAGCTGGCTGACCACCTCGCTGGTCAACGTCGCCGAACGCGACGCCACGCCGATCGGCCCGCGTTTTGCGCGCGGCGTCGCCATGACGCCAATCTTGCAGACCTCGGGCGCGAGAATACCTTGCGAGTTGGGGCCGATCAGTCGTGTCTTCGATCCGGACAGGGCCTCGCGCACACGCACCATATCGAGCACCGGAATACGTTCGGTAACGACGACGACCAGCGGGATCTCGGCCTCGATCGCTTCGACCATCGCCTTGCCCGCGGTGGCCGGCGGGACGAACAGGATGCTCGCATTAGCGTCGGTCGCTTGCTTGGCCTCGGCGACCGTGTCGAACACCGGCAGGCCAAGATGCGTGCGACCGCCCTTGCCCGGGGTTACCCCGGCGACGACCTTAGTGCCGTATTGGATCATCCGGTCGGTGTGATAGGTGCCGGCCCAGCCGGTCATGCCCTGGCACAGCAGCCGCGTGTTCTGATCGACGAGGACCGCCATCACGCTTTCCCCTGGGCGATCGCAACCGCACGCGCCGCCGCTTGTCCCATATCGGCGCAATCGGTCTTCGGCAGATTGAAGTTGGCGAGCCGCATTTTGGCGAAGGCCTCGTTATTGCCGGTGATGCGCAGCACTATCGGCATGACCCGCCCGCTCCGCCGGAAAGCGATCGCCAGGCCGTCGACGACGGTATCGCAGGCCTGCATGCCGCCGCCGAACACGTTGACCAGCAGCACCTTGGCGCGCGGATTGTCGAGGATCATGCCGACGCCATGCGCGATGTCGAGGCTCTTTGCGGTGGTGCGGATATCCATGAAATTCGCCGGCTCGCCGCCAGCCGCGCGCACCATGTCGAGCGTCGCCAGTCCCAGGCCGGCGCCGTTGGCGATGATGCCGATATTGCCGTCCATCTGCACGTAGTTGATCTGGTGCTGCTGCGCCTGAAGCTGGATCTGGTCGACCTCGTCGTCGCTGCGCAGCTGGGCGGTCTCCGGATGGCGGAATACGGCGTTGTCATCGATGACAATCTTGGCGTCGGCGGCGACGAAGCCGCCCGCGGTGGTCAGGATCAGCGGGTTGATCTCAATCAGGCTGGCATCGAGCTCGACGAAGGCGCGATGCAGCCGGCCGACGACGGTGCCGAACCGGCTGGCGGCCTCGTCGCTGAGGCCAACCCGCCGGCCGAGCTCGGCGAGCTCGCCCGGCCGGCGTTCGCCGGCGATGCCGAGTTTGAGAGTCTGGAAGTCCGCCGTGCCGGCGGCGAGGCGCTGTTCGATGCTGGCCCGGTGCGGACCAGCAAGGACCGCGATCGACGCCGAATGCGGATCGACCCGCAACGACACATAGAACGATTGGGCGGCCTCGATGCCGGCCTCGACCAGCACGCGCTTGACGGGGAAACCGCCCGCGCCGGTCTGCGATGTCACCAGTTGGCGGCCGAGCAACTCGGCCGCGGCAGCGCGCGCCCCCGACGGCGAGCGTACTGCACGTACGCCGCCCGCGGCAGCGCGATCGCCAGCCAGGATTTGCGCCTTGACGAAGAGCGATTCCACGCCGAGCTGGCGCGCTGCGGCAGCCGCCTCGTCGGGCGTCAGGGCAACTTGGCCCGGCGGCGTGTCGACCTGATAGTGGCGCAGCAGGTCCTTGGCCTGAAACTCGTGCAGCTGCATGCGTGTCCTCCTGGACGGGACGTCCGTCCCCTCCGACGCCGCTGATCAGCCGACGACGTTGGTCGGCTGACCGGCGCGGAAGTTCTCAATATGGCCAACGACCTGATTCCACAAGACCTGCATCGCCTCGTCGCTGGCCCAGCTCACATGCGGCGTGACGATCACGTTGGACCGCGTGAGGATCGCCCGGAAGGGATGATCGGCGGCCGGGGGCTCCGAGGTCAGGCAATCGAAACCGATGCCGGCGAGTAGCCCTTCGTCGAGCGCGCGCACGACGTCCGCTTCGACCACGAGTCCGCCGCGCGCCGTATTGATCAGCAGCGGTCGCTTTTTCATCTTACGGAACTCGGCCATGCCGAGCATGTTGCGCGCGGCCGGCATCAGCGGGCAGTGCAGCGTGATGACGTCGCTGGTCTCGATCACCTCTTCGAATGGCGTGTAGAGCGGGCCGAGACCTTGAACGCCCTTGTGTGCGGCGAAGAGCGTCTTCATGCCGAAGGCCTGGCCCAGCCGCGCGACTGACTGGCCGATGATGCCTTCACCCATGATGCCGAGCGTGCTGCCGGCCAGCTCGTGGATGGGATGCGTGAAGAAGCAGAACTGCCCCGCCTTCTGCCACTCGCCGTTGATCACATCTTGGCGGAAGCCGACGATGGCACGGCGCAGCGCGAGGATCAGCGCGAAGGCATGCTCGGCCACGGTGTTGATGGCGTAGCCGCGCACGTTGGAGACGATGATGCCGCGCTCGCGGCAGGCGGCCACGTCGACCACGTCGTAGCCCGTCGCCGCGATCGCGATCATCTTGAGCTGCGGCAGCTTGGCCAGATCGGACGCCCGGATCGGCGCCTTGTTGGTGACGGCGATCGTGGCGCGGGCCAGCCGCTCGGCCACCTGTCCCGGCGCGGTAGTGCCGAATTCGACCCATTCGTGCTCGAAGTGCGGCCGCGTCACGCGCACGGCCGGGCCCATCGTGTTGCGGTCGAGGAACACGATGCGCGGCGGCGGCGCGGCGGCATCCGGCGGCATGGCGCCTATGTTCCGACCATCCGGGGTGGTTGCGCAACAGGCGCGGTTTCGGGCTGGAAGGTCGGGTAAATTCCCAGCGACCGGCCGAGCTGCTGCACCAAGCCGAGGACCATGTCGATATAAGGCGTCTTCACCCCCACCAGACGGCCCATCTCCTGGACTGCGGTGATCAACGCGTCAATCTCGAGCGGCCGCCCGCTTTCCAGGTCCTGGAGCATCGACGTGCGGTGGGCGCCGACGCGCGCCGCGCCGTTGATGCGACGTTCGATGTCGACGCGGAACGACGCGCCGAAGCGAACCGCGATGTCCTTGGCTTCGGACATCATGCGGACCGCCAATGCGCGCAGCGCCGGTTCCGTCGCTACCACATCGAGCGTCGCCCGGGTGAGTGCGCTGATCGGATTGAAGCAGAGATTGCCCCACAGCTTGAGCCACAGCTCGCTGCGGATGTCGCTGAGCACCGGCGCGTCGAAGCCACCCTGCTCGAGCACGCGTGAGAGTTCGCGACAGCGTTCGGAGATCGTGCCATCGGGCTCGCCCAGTGAGAATTTGTTGCCGTAAATGTGCCGGATGACGCCCGGACCCGGCATGTCAGTCGCCGGGTAGACGACGCAACCGATGACGCGCTCGGGTCCGATCGCGTTCCATTGCCGATCGTCGGGATCAACGCTGTGCAGCCGAACACCCTCGAAACCGACAAGACCGTAGGCGTACCACCACGGCACGCCGTTCTGGCACGTGACGACCGCCGTGTTCGGGCCCAGGAGCGCGCGCGTGTGCTCCGCGGTTTCCCATGCCTGGTGCGCCTTCAGACCGATGATCACGTAGTCCTGCGGCCCGAGCGACGCCGGGTCGTGCGTCGCGCGCGGCCGACACGTCTTCTCCTCGCCGCCGATCAACAGCTTGAGACCGTCCTGTTGGATCTTCGCCAAGTGCGCACCGCGCGCGACCAACGACAGTTCAACCTCGTCGACCGTGCTCAGACCGGCAGCGAGATAACCGCCGATCGCGCCCGCGCCATAGATGCAAATCCGCATCGCCGCCCCCGGCTTCGCAGTTCAGGCAACTTTGCCGAGCTTGAGCTTCGGCGCGGTCGAGCGGATGTATTCCTCCGCCGCGGCAACACCAGAGCCCGCCTCGACTGGAACGCCCACGTCGCGCATCGCCATCTCGCAGCCGGCCAGCGCCTGTAGGACCATGATCTCGTTGATGTGGCCGAGGTGGCCGATGCGGAAAACGCGGCCGGCGACCTTGGACAGGCCGGCGCCGAGCGACAGCCGATAGCGATGATAGGCGACCTTGATCACGTCGTCGCCGTTGAAATTCTTCGGCACGACGATCGCCGACACCGTGTCGGAATACCACTTCGGCTCCTTGGCGCACAGCGTCAGGCCCCAGGCCGTGACGCCACGGCGCACGGCTTCCGCCAGCCGATGATGGCGCGCGACCACGTTGTCGAGGCCCTCGGCGAGCAGCGAGTCGACCGAAGCCCGCAGGCCGCGCAACAGCGTCGTTGCCGGCGTGTATGGGAAATAGCCGTCCTTGTTGGTGCGGATCATGTCGGCGAAGTCGAAGAAGCACCGCGGGCATTTGGCCGTCTTGCCGGCGGCGAGCGCCTTCGGGCTGGCGCCGACGATCGCCAGACCCGCCGGCAGCATGAAGCCCTTCTGCGAACCGGCGACGGCGAGGTCCACGCCCCATTCATCCATGCGGAAGTCGATGCTGGCGATCGAGCTGACGCCGTCGACCATCAGCAGTGCCGGATGGCTCGCGGCGTCGAGCGCCTTGCGTACGCCGGCGACGTCGCTGGTGACGCCGGTTGCGGTCTCGTTGTGGCAGACGAGCACCGCCTTTATCTTGTGCTCCTTGTCGGCCGCCAGGCGCTCGGCGCACTTGTCCAGCGGAAAGCCTTCGCCCCACTCGACGTCGAGCTTATCGACGACCAGTCCGTGCCGCTGACACAGATCGGCCCAGAGATGTGAGAATTGGCCGAATACCGCGATCAGCACGCGATCGCCGGGCGACAGCGTATTGGTGATCGCCGCCTCCCAACCGCCAGTTCCCGACGCGGGGAACAGGAAGACTTGGCCCTTCTCGGTCTTGAAGATCTGCTTCAGGTCGCGAAACAGCGGCAGCGTGAAGGTGGGGAAGTCGGGCGCTCGATGATCCTCGAGCGGCACGTCCATCGCCTGGCGCACGTCGAACGGCAGATTCGTCGGACCGGGAATGAAGAGACCGTGGAAACCAGGCATCGTTACTCCTCCCTCGTGTTCTCCAGGCGCAATAGCCGGCGGTGACACGCCGCCGACTCACTCAGTAAATCGGAAACCGCTCGCAGAGCGCGGTCGCCTGCGCTTTGACGCTTTGCTCGACCGTCGCATTGGCGGCCTCGCCGTTGGCGGCCAGACCGTCAAGCACCTCGGCGATCAACCGGCCGACCTCGCGGAACTCGGCGACGCCGAAGCCGCGCGTCGTCCCCGCGGCGGCGCCGAGGCGGATGCCCGACGTCACCATCGGCTTCTCCGGATCGAACGGCACGCCGTTCTTGTTGCAGGTGATGTGCGCGCGGCCGAGGCTCTTCTCGGCGACGTTGCCGGTCAGCTTTTTCGGCCGGAGATCGACTAGGATCAAATGCGTATCGGTGCCGCCAGCGACGAGATCGTAGCCGGCGTCGCGCAAGACTTCGCCCATGGCGCGGCAATTGTCGATGACGGCGCGCGCGTAGTTCTTGAACTCCGGCCGTAGCGCCTCGCCGAAGGCCACCGCCTTGGCGGCGATGATGTGCATAAGCGGTCCGCCCTGCAGGCCTGGAAAGACCGCCGAGTCGATTTTCTTCGCGATCGCCTCGTCGTTGGTCAGCACCATGCCGCCGCGCGGACCGCGCAGCGTCTTGTGCGTCGTGGTGGTGACGACATGGGCGTGCGGCAGCGGCGACGGATGCACGCCGCCGGCGACCAAGCCGGCGAAATGGGCCATGTCGACCATCAGGACGGCGTCGACTTCGTCGGCGATGGCGCGGAAGCGTGCGAAATCGATCACCCGCGGATAGGCCGAGCCACCGGCGATGATGATGCGCGGCCGGTGCTCGCGCGCGAGCCGCGCGACCTCGTCGTAATCGATGCGCTGGTCCTGCCGGCTGACGCCGTAATGAATCGCGTGGAACCACTTGCCCGAGAGATTGGGCGGCGCGCCGTGCGTCAAGTGACCGCCGGCGGCGAGCGACAGGCCGAGGATGGTGTCGCCCGGCTTGGCGAGCGCGAGCAACACGGATTGGTTGGCTTGGCTGCCCGAATGCGGCTGGACATTGGCAAAGCGGCAGTCGAAGAGCCGCTTGGCGCGCTCGATGGCGAGAGTTTCGGCTTCGTCGACGTACTGGCAACCGCCGTAATAGCGGCGACCGGGATAACCCTCGGCGTATTTATTGGTGAGCGGCGAGCCCGCGGCTTCGAGCACGGCGCGGCTGACGATGTTCTCGGAGGCGATGAGCTCGATTTCATTCCGCTGGCGCGCCACTTCGCGCGCGATCGCCGCCGCGACCTCGGGGTCGCCCTGCTCGATGCCCGATGCAAAGAACGCGCGCCAGTCAGGCGCCAGCTTGCCGGCCGTTAACGGCATTACTCCACCCCTCGATCAGCCATTGGTATATCCGATAACATTAGCCGGTTTAGAATGACAATGGAAATGTTTTCCATTTCTATGGATAACCCATACATGGCCTTTTTCCTTGCGGAAAAATTGTCGCAGGCGGAGAATGGGATATGTTTTCGTCACAGAGAACGGGAGCTCGGTGCAGTCGCGTCGCGGCCTCGCCGATGATCCCGATCGGCCGCCGGGAACCCGGGTGATGGCCGGACGGCCGCAGGCCAATAAGACGGAGCCGGTCGAGCTGCAGACGCTCGGTACCCATCTCGGCGGCTCGGTCCAGGCGCTCGAACGCGGCCTGAAGCTGCTCACGATCATCGCCGAAGCGGATGGGTTGTCGCTCACCAGCCTCGCGCAGCGATCAGGCGTCGCGCCGTCAACCGCCCACCGGATTCTCGCCACGCTGAAGAGCAGCGGCTTTGTCTACTGCGATCCGCAAGGCGGCTATGTGATCGGCGTGCAGGCGTTTCGCATCGGCAGCGCCTTCCTGCGCAACCGCAAGCTGGCCGATGCCAGCCGCGGCACCATGCGCCGGCTGATGGAAGAAAGCGGCGAGACGGTGAATCTCGGCATCGAAGACGACGGCTATGTCGTCTTCATCTCGCAAACCGAGAGTCACCAATCGGTGCGGGCCTTCCACCGGCCCGGCTCGCGCAGCCTGCTGCATGCGTCGAGCCTCGGCAAGGCGATCATGGCGGCGCTCACCGACGACGAGGCGATAGAGCGGCTGCATCGCAGCGGCATGCCGAAATTCACCGCCCGCACCATCATCGATCCGCAGGCCCTGCTCGCCGACCTCGCCCAGGTGCGTAAGCGTGGCTGGTCGATCGACGACGAAGAACGTGCCGATGGACTGCGCTGCGTCGGCGCTGCCATTTACAACGAGCATGGCGAGGCCGTGGGCGCGATCTCGGTCTCGGGCCCCACCGTGCGCATGACGGAAGAACGTCTCGGCGAGCTCGGACCGATGGTCAAACGCGCGGCGGCGACGATCACCAACCGCATCGGCGGCAAGATTCGCGACTGAGTTATCGGACTGGCGGCGTTTCGGCGCCGACGTTAGCGCACGCCGATCAGGCCGAAGAAGCGGATCGGCAGGCACCCGTGCACGGGCGGTCCGTGACATTGCCAACCACCCGGACGTTCAGGATGCAGCACGTCGATGCAGGCGACGGTGCCAAGACGTGGCCGGTGATCAATTGGCGCCACACGGTGGCGACGGCCAAGGTTTGTGCTCGACGAGGCTCACGGCCGATAGCATAATCGACTCGCCGGAACTAAGCCGCGTAATGAATTCCCAAAGAATATCTCGTCAGCGGCCTCGAGATCGTCCGACGTCAGAACGGCTTCGCGGCAGCGCCCCTCTTCGAGCAATACTTGGCGCAGGACGCCATTGAGTAATCCGCTGGCGAGCGGAGGCGTCAGCAGGCAATCGCCGCGGCGCACAAATATATTGGTGCGGCTGCCTTCGGTCAGTTCGCCGCGTTCATTCAAGAAAAGGACTTCATCGACCCCGCTGTTCTGGCTAAGACGTTCGCGTTCATCGTCGAAAAATTCCCGCCAGGTCGTCTTGTGCCGGAGCAAGAGATCGCGACTGTCGACGCGGCGTGGCGAGATCGCAAAGGTCCAGCACTGAGACTGTAAACCCAAGGGATCGGCGGCGCACTCGAATTGGCCGTCTTCGTTGAGCAGGAGGCGCACGCGCAGCGGTTGTGCCGACGCACTCACAGTCGAATGAAGGAGCTTCAAGGCCGTCGCTCGGTTGAAAGGTAAGCCGAGCCAAGTCGCAGAGCGCATCATGCGCTCCAGATGCAAATCAAGACGCACGAATTCGCCATCCCAGCGCAGCGTCTCGATCAAGGCGATGGGTCTGCGAATTCTTTCGAAGAATTGCGCCTTGAGAAGGCATTCCGCGTATTCGTCCTTCGCGATTGAGTCATGGACGACGGCACCACCCAAGCCGAGCGTGCCGCGACCGTCCTCGATAAAGACCGTACGGATCGCCACATTGAAGACTGCGGTGCCATCGGGCGCGATGTGGCCGATCGCCCCGCAATAGACTCCGCGCGGATCCGTCTCGAGTTCGCGAATAATCTCCATCGCCCGTATTTTGGGCGCGCCAGTGATGGACCCACAGGGGAAAAGCGCTTGCAAGATCGATTCGATGCGCGGTCGCTGCCGAAGTTGCGCCGCAACCGTCGAGACCATGGTGTGGAGCGTCGGATAGGTCTCAACCGCAAAAAGCTCCGACACGCTCACGCTCCCGGGCTCTGCGATCCGGCTCAGATCATTGCGTAAAAGGTCGACGATCATAAGATTTTCGGCGCGGTTCTTTTCGGAGGCCGCGAGTGATCTGACGGCCAGAGCGTCGGTTTCGGCATCGCACCCGCGTGGTGCGGTTCCTTTCATTGGGCGCGCGACGATACGCCCGTCGGGAAAAATGCGAAAGAACAACTCCGGTGACGCACTGAGAACCTGGCTTTCGCCCATATCGACATAGGCGCCATGGCGGGTCTCGGCGGCATCGCGCAGGGCGAGGTAGAGCGTCCAAGGATCGCCCGCGAAAGCAAACTGTGCGCGGAAGCTCAGATTAACTTGGTAGACGTCGCCCGAGACGATATAGGTCTTTACACGCTCGAAGCGCGCGCGATAAGCGGCTTCGTCCCAGTCGGGGTGCAGCGGGCCGGCGTAAGCTACGCCGGTCGAAGCCAGGTCTTTCCGCGACAGCGTTTCCGGCGCGCTGAACGCGCCAAACCAAAGAAGCGGCACGGGACGCCGCTTCCAGAGGCAAGGCGCAAGGCGCGGCTCCAGTACATAACCAAGCTCATAAGCAAACCAGCCAGCAAGATACCGGCCGTTTGTCCGAGCCGCTTCCAACTCTGCCAATGCGCCCTTAACCTCGGACGGTGTGTGAGCAATGATGATGCGGTCAGGATGGCGGAAGCGAAGGATCCGTCCCTCCACCGCGTCATCCAAGAGGATTGTCATGCTGTGCGCCGGCATCATATCCGCGTAGAGCGCGGAGAAACGTCCGGCCAATCGTCGAAGTTACTGCCGGGCACGGTTCTCATTTGCGGTTTTTCCGGTATCGGCTGTCGCGCTGGGCATATTGGCTATCCTTAGGAAAAGAGCGTCAAACAAGATCGAGATCCGCTTGCAGCGGAGCCGGCCGAGTACCGGGTCGGTGGTTTTGAGCGAGGACTTCAGCTCACGTCGTCCGAGTTGAGCGGTGAGCGAACGTGGCACCGCAATCCGAAAATACAGAGCACGGCCCCGTTGCACCAGATGAACGCGTTTAAAATTCGCCATGCTTCCATCTTCGTGCTGTATCAAGTTGCTGTACCAGCATCGGAGAAGGGACAAGAATTGCCGGCGAAATCGCTAGGGTTTCTGCGGGCCAGTGCGAGTGGTGGCGGAGGGAGTGGGATTCGAACCCACGTTACGGTTTCCCGTAAACACGCTTTCCAAGCGTGCGCCTTAAACCACTCGGCCACCCCTCCGGAGCGCGCGAAGCCTAATGAACCGGGAAAGGGGACGCAACGGCCGGTCCGGGCGCATGGCCCGGCGTGGACGGCTCAGGCGACGCGGTCGTCGAACTCCGACGCGATTGCCGGCGGATCGAGCGGCAACGCGACATAGGCGTCGCGCTCCTCGGCGCGGATGCGGTTGATCTCGGTGATGATGTCGATCCAGATCGCCGCTGCACCGGCGTCGCCGCTGTCCATCAGCGTGGCGGCACGGAAGCCGGCCTTGACCGCTGCGCCGATTCTGTGGCGCCGGATCATCAGCTGGGCAGCCTGGCGAAGTTCGAGGGGACGCGGCATGGAACGCTTTCGAGAAGTTGGCCGGCGGAGCGGCGGAGCACCCGCCCCTCTCTGATAGCAGACGGACGTGAATAGGGTATTTACGGGGTAACCTTGCCAAGGTCGTGCCCCTGTCCCACCATCCTTGCCGGCCGTTAACCACATTGATGCGACCTGGGGGAGACATCGGCATGTCAGGCGCGTTCCGGCTTCTCGGCCGCTGGCTCGGGTTGGCGTTGCTGATTGCGGCGCTGCTGGTGCTTGGCCGCGACCTGCTCGATTGGCGTGCCGAGCACGTCTTCGCGCCGATCGCGCTCGGCACGCTGTGGCTCGAGGTCAACCGCGCCAGCCTCGCGGCTGTGCGGCGCGATCTGCCGGCGCCGCTGTGGGATCCGGTGATGATTACGCTGTTGCGGTTGTGGGCGGCGCCCACTTTCGCCGTTTCCGGGCTGCTGCTGTATTGGCCGAGCCGCAAGCGCGGACGGTGACTGTCCGCCCACAACCCGCGACGCCGACCGTCAAGCGTTGGCGCGCGGCAACCGGATCGCCGCGCAAAAGCCCAGTGGCGTGTTGTTTTGAAGCACCACATCGCCGCCATGAGCGCGCGCGATGGTGCGGGCGATGCTCAGGCCGAGTCCGGTCCCGCCCAGGTCACGGGTATCGGCGCATCCGCTCCGATAAAAGGGTTCGAACACCCGTTCGCGTTCGCCGGCCGGTATGCCGGGCCCCGGATCGCACACGCGGATCGTCAATTCGTCGGCGCCGTCTTCCAGCTGAATCGTGGCGCGACCGCCGTACTTGACCGCATTGTCGACCAAGTTCATCAGGCACCGGCGCAGGTCCTGGACGTTGCCGTAAAACGGCTGGCTCGTCGTTCCCGCCACCGCGACGGGCCAGCCCATGTCCTCGGCATCGATCCGGACGCTCTCGGCCAAGGCCATGGCGTCGAATTGTGCGCGACCGCGTGCTGGACTGAGGCCGTGCAGATACTCGAGCGTCGAGTCGATCATGGCGGTCATCTCGCCGACGTCGGCGATGAGCCGGTCGCGATGGTGACTTTCCGGCAATAGTTCCCCGCGCAACCGCACCCGCGTGATGTACGTCTTGAGGTCGTGGGACAGCGCCGCCAGTATGGCCGCGCGATCGCGCACGTATTCCTGGAGCCGCAGCTGCATCACATTCAGTGCCCGCGCCGTCGTTCGGATTTCCTCCGGTCCGCTTTCGGCAATGGGCACGCGGTTGAGATCCTGGCCGAGCGCCAGCGCCGCCTGGGCCATCCGTTTCATCGGACGGGTGACCCAGCGGACTGCAACCAGCAGCAAGGCGATCACGATCGTCAGCATCAGGGCAAGCTTGGGCAGCAGCACATAGAACCGGGTGACCGTCTCGTAGGGTAGCGGCGCCGAAAACGTCACCAGGCTGCCGTCGCTCAACTGCACGCGCGTGACGAAGGCGAAGCCACGCGGCATAGGATAGAACTGTCTCAACGTGAGATAGTGGTCGAGAAAGCCGGCGGGTGCATCCGCGGCAAACGCCGGTGAGCTGTTCGGCGGCACGGTGACGCGATGGAGCTGAACGTTGATCGGCCAGCCGGGGCCAAGGTCGCGGCTCACCATCGCATGAAACGTCCGTGCATAGGACCGCTCGCTGGCACCGTCGATATGCTGTGGTCCCCGCGACAGCGTGATGACGAGTCCGTGATCGCTCAACCTTCGGGCAATTTCCGCCCGCTGGTCGGGAGGGCGCACGGCATCGAGCGCCTTGGCAAGATCCGCGATGCGCTCCGCCATCTGCAAGGTCGTACTGCGGTAGAACGCCTTGCCGCGGTCGAGCGTGTCGATCGCCGTGCCCAGCAGCTGAGCCAGGAGCAGGCCGACGAGCAGGAGCACGACCGTTCGCGCCGCCAGAGTTCGAGGCACGAGCCGCATTCAGTAGTGCCGCTCGACATTCGCCGTCAGGACGTAACCGGCGCTGCGGACCGTCTTGATCAGGCGGGGCTCGCGGCCGCTGTCGCCCAGTCGCTGGCGCAATTGACTCACCCGCACGTCGATGCTGCGGTCGTAGGGGTCGGCGTCGCGGCCGTGACAGCGCTCGATGAGCTGATCGCGGCTCAGCACGCGCTGCGGATTCTCGAGGAAAATCACCAGGAGCTGAAACTCCGACGCCGCCAAGGGCACCAGCACGTGCTCTGGCGACAGCAGTTGGCGTTGTGGCAGGCTCAGTTCCCAACCCGCGAAGCCGAAGGTGCGCACTGTTTTCGCGTCCTCGTCAGCGATCGAGCTTCGGCGCAGGACGCTGCGAATGCGAGCCAGGAGTTCGCGCGGCTCGAACGGCTTCGCGACGTAGTCGTCGGCACCCAATTCCAGTCCCTGCACGCGATCGTCACCACGGTTCCGGGCGGTCAACATGATGATTGGCGTATCGCGCGTCGCACGAACCCAGCGGCACAGCGCAAAGCCGTCTTCGTCTGGCAGCATGAGGTCGAGCACGATCAAATCGACGGGCGCGCGCCGCAGCTGTTCCTTCAGCGCACTCCCCTCCGCGGCGATCGATGTCCGAAAGCCGTTCTGCTCGAGATACTCCTTCAACAGAACACGGATACTGACATCGTCGTCGACGATGAGAATGTGAGCACCCTTGCTCATGGCGGTGGCTCAATGCCGATGGTAATGGCCGTACGCGTCCGCTCGCGGATTTCGACCGCGCCAGCAAGACAAAATACCGCAATTCTCACGGCGACAACATGCGGCTGTAGCCGGCATGGGCCGCGGCCGATGCGCGGCCGCGACGCAGGCTGGCGGGGCCAGGCAGCGGTCGTCGCGTGCTTACAGTCGCTTACAAATCTCCGGGCAACGCTCATACCCTCCTTACACGCCTTGCCGCAAATGGCCGCCTCGGCGCCGCGGCATTTTCGCCGCAGCGTCTCAACTTGAAGGAGACTTCGATGAACAAGCCGTTGATCGCGGCGCTCGTTGCCGCCATCGCCTTTACGACGCTTCCGGCGCTCGCCTCCCCCGTCTCGGCGTCGACCAATGGTCAGCCGGCGGTGACTTCCGGTCTGCCGACCGGAACGCTCGTCGCGCAGAGCTCAGATAGCAACGATCAGAGCCAGAGCCCGACCGCTCCTGCCCCGCAGAGTGACGCCAACGACAAGTAAGCTGGCACCGCCTGGCGGGCGACGGCGTCTCGGCGCCGTCGCCCTTTTTCCTTTCTGATTCAAAAATCGGCGTCGGCGTGTGGCAACCGCCGCTGGTTGGCGCTATTCGTCGCCCATCTTGAGAGCGGCGATGAAGGCCGATTGCGGAATTTCGACCTTGCCGAACTGGCGCATGCGCTTCTTGCCTTCTTTCTGCTTCTCCAGCAGTTTGCGCTTGCGCGTCACGTCGCCGCCATAGCATTTCGCGAGCACGTCCTTGCGCAAGGCCTTCACCGTCTCGCGCGCGATGATGCGGCCGCCGATCGCCGCCTGAATCGGGATCTGGAAGAGCTGGCGCGGAATCAGGTCCTTCAAGCGCTCACACAGCGCGCGACCGCGGCGCTCCGCTTGGCTGCGATGGACGATGATGGCGAGCGCGTCGACCGGCTCGCTGTTGACCAGTATATTCATCAGCACCAGATCGCCCGGCTCGTAGCCGGCGATTTGATAGTCGAAGCTGGCATAGCCGCGCGACACCGATTTGAGGCGATCGTAGAAGTCGAACACCACCTCGTTGAGCGGCAGGCGATAGACCACCATGGCACGGTTGCCGACGTAGGTGAGGTTCTGCTGCACGCCGCGACGTTCCTCGCACAGCGCCAGCACGCTGCCGAGATAAGTGTCAGGCACCAGGATGGTGGCCTGGATCCAGGGTTCCTCGATGTGGTCGATCTTCACCGGATCAGGCATGTCGACCGGATTGTGCAACGCGACCATGTCGCCGTTGGTGAGATGGACGTGGTAGACGACCGACGGCGCGGTTGCGATCAGTTCGAGACCGAACTCGCGCTCGAGCCGCTCCTCGATGATCTCGAGGTGGAGGAGCCCCAGGAAGCCGCAGCGAAAGCCGAAGCCCAGCGCCGCCGAGGTTTCGGGCTCGTATTCGAAGCTCGAATCGTTGAGCCGCAGCTTGGCGAGGCTGTCGCGCAAACGGTCGTAATCGGCGGCGTCGACCGGAAAGAGGCCGCAGAACACCACCGGCTGCAGCGGCTTGAAGCCGGGCAGCGGCGCGACCGCCGGCCGCCGGTCTTCGGTGATCGTGTCGCCGACGCGGCAGTCGGCGACCTGCTTGATGCCGGCGGTGATGAAGCCAATCTCGCCAGGACCGAGCTCGGGGACCTGCACGCCTTTTGGCGTGAAGACACCGACGCGCTCGACCGTATAGGCCGCGCCGGTCGCCATGAAGCGGACCTTGAGTCCGGGCTTCAGCGCGCCGTCCTTCACCCGCACCAGGATGACCACGCCTAAATAGGAGTCGTACCAGCTGTCGACGAGCAGGGCCTTGAGCGGCGCCTGCGCGTCGCCTTTGGGCGGCGGCAGGCGCCCGACCAACGCTTCGAGCACGGCGTCGATGTTGAGGCCGGTCTTGGCGGAGATTTCGATCGCGCCCGAAGCATCGAGGCCGATGACCTCCTCGATCTGCTGGCGCACGCGTTCCGGCTCGGCCGCCGGCAGGTCGACCTTGTTGAGCACCGGCACGATCTCATGGCCGGCATCGATCGCCTGATAGACGTTGGCGAGCGTCTGCGCCTCGACGCCCTGGCTGGCATCGACCACCAGCAGCGAGCCCTCGCAGGCAGCGAGCGACCGGCTCACCTCATAAGCGAAGTCAACGTGGCCCGGCGTGTCCATCAGGTTGAGCTCGTAGGCCTCGCCGTTCTTCGCGGTGTAGCTGAGCCGGACGGTCTGCGCCTTGATCGTGATACCGCGCTCGCGCTCGATGTCCATCGAATCGAGCACCTGCGCACGCATCTCGCGCGCCTCGAGGCCGCCGCAACGCTCGATCAGCCGGTCGGCCAGCGTCGACTTGCCATGGTCGATATGGGCGATGATCGCGAAGTTCCGGATATGCGCAAGATCGGTCATAACCTATTTGCGTAACGTGCCGCCGGTCGCCTTCTCCACCGCCGCAACCAGCTTCGCCGAGAAGCCTTCGATCTCGGCATCCGTGAGCGTCGTTTCGGTCGGCTGCAACGTTACGCCAATGGCGAGCGACTTCTTGCCTGCAGGCAGGCCCCTGCCCTGGTAGAGATCGAACAGGCGGACCTCTGCAATCAGTTTCTTGTCGACACCGCGCGCCGCGCGCAGCAGCGTTTCGGCCGGCACGTCAGCGTCGACGACGAAAGCGAAATCGCGGCTCACCGGCTGGAAGGACGAGAGCTTGAGCAGCGGCCGTGCCGCGCCTTTGGCGCGCGGCTCGGGCACGGCGTCGAGCGCGACTTCGAAGCCCGCGGTCGGCCCTTCGACCGCCATCGCGCGCAGCACCGCCGGATGGATTTCGCCGAAGGTCGCGAGCACCTTGGGTCCCTGGCGTAGCGTGCCGGAACGGCCGGGGTGGTACCAGCCCGGTGCCGCGGCTTCGAGTTGAACGGACTCCGCGGCGACTCCCGCCGCCGCCAACGCCGCCAGGGCGTCCGTCTTGGCGTCGAAGACGCTCGCCGGCCGGGCCGGCTCGTCCCAGGTCTTGCGCCTGACGGCGCCGGCGCGGACGCCGCCCGCGACCAGGTCCTGACCCTCGGGTGTGTCGTCGCGATAGCGCGGACCGAGTTCGAACAGCGCGATGTCGGGCAGGCCGCGATCGGCGTTCCGCCGCACCGCCGCCAGCAAATTCGGCAATATCGACGGCCGCATCACGTCAAGATCGGAGCTGATCGGGTTCATCAGCTTTAATTTGGCATCGCCGCCGCCGAAGAGAGCCGCCTCTTTAAGCGCGAGGAACGAGAAACTCACGGCCTCGATCAAGCCGCACGCCGCCAGCGTGCGCCGGACCATACCGGCGCGACGCTGCGCCGGGGTCAAAGCCGGCGCCGGCACCGCACCGTCGCGCGATAGCGATTCCGCCGGAATGGCGTCGTAGCCATGCACGCGCAGCACTTCCTCGACCAGACAGGCTTCGCCTTCGATATCGGCGCGCCACGACGGCGGCTCGACGTTGAAGTGATCGCCGGTCTCGTGGGCCGCGCAGCCGAGCGCGTGCAGGATGCGGCGTTGCTCGCTCGCGGCAACTTCGAGACCGCCGAGGCTGCGCACCCGGTCCGGCCGGAAGCGGATGGTCCGCCGCCACGATGGCACGGCACCGGAGACGCGGATTTCGGATGGACGGCCGCCGCAGAGCTCAAGAATCAGCCGGGTCGCGATCTCGAGGCTAGGCCGCACGAACTCGGGATCGAGGCCGCGCTCGAAACGATAGCGCGCGTCGCTCTGCAGGCCGAGCTTGCGACCGGTCGTGGCGGTGCGGAGCGGATCGAACAGCGCCACCTCGATGAAGACGTCGGTGGTGGTGGCGGTGCAGCCGCTGGATTCACCGCCGATCACGCCGCCGAGGCTGAGGACGCCGTTGGCGTCGGCGATCACGGTCATGCCGGAGTCGAGCTCGTAGGTCTTGCCGTTGAGCGCCCCCAGGGTCTCGCCCGAACGCGCGCCGCGGACCGCGAGATCGCCTTCGAGCTTGCCGGCGTCGAACACGTGCAACGGCCGGCCGAGATCGAAGGTCAGAAAATTGGTGATGTCGACCAGCGCCGAGATCGGCCTGAGGCCGATCGCGGCCAGCCGCTCCTGCAGCCATGCCGGGCTCGGCCCGTTCTTGAGCCCGCGCACCAGACGGCCGAGGAACAGCGGACAGGCCTTGTCGTCGGGACCGGCGAGATGGACGGCGATGGGGCACGGGAACGAACCGGCGACCGGCGCGGCATCGAGCGGCGCAAGTTTGCCGAGCCCGGCGGCGGCGAGGTCACGGGCGAGGCCGCGCACGCTCAGGCAATCGGCGCGATTGGGCGTGACCTTGACATCGAGCACCGGGTCGTCGAGCCCCGCCGCCTTGACGAAGCTTTCGCCCGGCCGCAGTCCTTCGGGCAGCTCGATGATGCCCTCGTGATCCTCCGACAACATCAGCTCGTAGCCCGAGCACAGCATGCCATTCGAGACGACGCCGCGGATCTTGCTCGCCTTGAGCGCCTGGCCGGTGCGCGGAATGACGGCGCCGGGCGGCGCAAAGACGCCGAGCATGCCGGCGCGGGCGTTGGGCGCGCCGCAGACCACTTCGACCTTCTCGCGGCCGGTGTCGACGAGACACAGCTGAAGCTTGTCGGCGTCGGGATGGCGCTTCGCCTCGAGCACGCGGCCGACAACAAACGGCGCGAGCGGTTTGGCGCGATCCTCGACGCTCTCGACCTCAAGGCCGAGCATCGCGAGCTTGCCGACGATCACGTCGAGCGTCGCGTCGGTCTCGAGATGCGTCTTGAGCCAGCCGAACGTCGTCTTCATCCGGCGAGGCCTCCCGCGAGGGTGGGGACATCCAGGGGCAGGAAGCCGTAATGCCGGAGCCAGCGCAGATCGCTGTCGTAGAACGTGCGCAAGTCGGGGATGCCGTATTTCAGCATCGCGATGCGCTCGATCCCCATGCCGAAGGCGAAGCCTTGGTACTCGTCGGGATCGATGTTGCAGTTAGCGAGCACCTTCGGATGGACCATGCCGCAGCCGAGAATCTCGAGCCAGTCGGCACCGGCACCGATCTTGAGCCCACCACCCTCGCGCGAGCAGCCGATGTCGACTTCCGCCGAGGGCTCGGTGAAGGGGAAGTAGCTCGGCCGGAAGCGCACCGGCAAGTCGGCCAGGCCGAAATAGGCGCGGCAGAAATCGATTAGGCAACCCTTGAGATGGCCCATATGGGTCGTGCGGTCGATGATCAAGCCTTCGACTTGATGGAACATCGGCGAGTGCGTTGCGTCATGATCCGAGCGGAAGGTGCGGCCCGGCACGATGATGCGGATCGGCGGCTTCTGCTTGAGCATGGTGCGGATCTGCACCGGCGAGGTGTGGGTGCGCAGCACCTTACGACTGCCGTCCGCCGCGGTCGCCGCCAGATAGAAGGTGTCCTGCTCCTGCCGCGCCGGATGCTCGGGCGGGATGTTGAGCGCGGTGAAGTTGTGGAAGTCATCCTCGATATGGGGACCCTCGGCGACGACAAAGCCCATCGCGCCAAAGATCGCGACGATCTCGTCAGTCGTCTGGCTCACTGGGTGGACGCGCCCAGTGGGAACGGCATCCACCGGCAGGGTCACGTCGACGCGCTCCTGCGCCAGACGCGCATCGAGCACCTGATCGCCGAGCCGCGCGTTGGCCTCGGCGAGCGCGGCCTCGACCTCGTCCTTGAGCCGGTTGAGCGCGGCACCGCGCGTCTTGCGCGCGTCGGGTGCCAGCGTGCCTAGCTCCTTCAGCAAGGCGGTCAAGCGCCCTTTGCGGCCGAGCGCGCCGACGCGCACCTGCTCCAGCGTGTCGAGATCGGCCGCGCTCTTGACCAGGCGCAGCAGCTCGTCGCGAATGTGATCGAGGCTTTCCATCGCCGCGTGCATGCTCCTCAGGCAGACCGGACCGCTCGGCAACCGCACGCCGTGGGCACGATCCGCGCCGGCATATTACGCAGGCGCCGGCGCGCGAGCCTAGGCTTTGGGCAGCGCGTCGCGGGCCTGGGCAACGATGGCCTTGAACGCCGCCGGCTCGCGCATGGCGATATCGGCCAGCATCTTGCGATCGAGCGTGACGCCCGCGAGCCGCAATCCGTTCATGAACTGCGAATAGGTCAGGCCCGCCTCGCGCGCGCCGGCGTTGATGCGCTGGATCCAGAGCGCGCGGAAGTTGCGCTTCTTCGCCCGGCGATCGCGATAGGCGTAGCGCAGGCCTTTCTCGACCTTCTCGATCGCGACGCGGAACGACGACTTGGCGCGGCCGCGATAGCCCTTGGCCAGGCCGAGCACCTTTTTGTGGCGGGCGCGACCGGTGACGCCGCGTTTGACGTGTGCCATGGCGCGCTAGCCCCGCATATAAGGCATGTAGGCCAGCACCAGCTTGGCGTCGCCCGGCTGGAGCGTGACCGTGCCCTTGGCGTTGCGCTTGCCGCGCTTCGACTTGTTGATGAGCAGATGGCGCTTGTGCGCGTTGGCCGCCTTGATCTTGCCCGAGGCGGTCCGCCCGAAGCGCTTCTTCGCCCCGGACTTGGTCTTGAGCTTGGGCATTTGATTGCCTTTCCGAAAACGTTCGTTGTGCAGAAAAAGGCGGTCAAGGCATGCCCGCAAGCCCGCCGCCCGGTTCGGCGCGGGTTATACAGTCCGGGGGGTGGAATGGCAAGCGGCCGGGGCTGGGCGCTGGCGGCAGCCGCGCGCCCTATTTGGGCGACATCACCATGGTCATCTGGCGGCCTTCGGTGCGCGGCGACTGCTCGATCTTGGCGACCTTGTCGAGGCCATCCTTGACGCGCATCAGCACGTCCATGCCGAGCTCCTGGTGCGCCATCTCGCGGCCGCGGAACCGCATGACGACTTTTAC
The DNA here is from genome assembly GCA_028871455.1 of Alphaproteobacteria bacterium. GTDB lineage: Bacteria > Pseudomonadota > Alphaproteobacteria > ATCC43930 > CGMCC-115725 > REEB95. Next base: position 64,400 of record JAGWNF010000002.1, on the reverse strand, counting down.
CTTGTCGCCTTCCCCGATGAATTTGAGCATCTGGCGCAGCTTGACGTCGTAGTCGTGGTCGTCGATGCCGGGACGGAGCTTGATCTCCTTGACGTCGATGACCTTCTGCTTCTTGCGCGCTTCACTCTTGCGCTTCTGCTCCTCGTATTTGAACTTGCCGAAATCGAGGATCTTGCAGACCGGCGGATCGGCTTGTGGCGCCACCTCGACCAGGTCGAGGCCCGCTTCCATTGCGCGGGTGAGGGCTTCGTGCCGGCTGACGACGCCCACCATGTTGCCACGTTCGTCGACGAGGCGCAGACGCGCCGCGGCGATCTCGTCGTTCACGCGAGGACCATCATGTGCGGCCCCTCGATGTGCAACGGCGGGGGGTAGTCTAGGCGGTATGAAACACCTCCAACGCGCTCCTTTGATTGCCTAAGAAGTGGGCGCCGCGGATGGCACGGCAGCCTCGCCTTTCAATCTAGCGATGGCTTCGTCCAGCGCAAGGATTTCCTGCTCTTTTCCGCCGAGACGGCGCAGCGCAACGCTTTGGGTTTGAGCCTCGCGCGCACCCACGACCAGTAGCACCGGCACCTTGGCGAGACTGTGCTCGCGCACCTTGAGGTTGATCTTCTCGTTGCGCAGGTCGGCTTCGGCCCGGAGGCCGGCCTTGGTTAATGCGGCCAGCACGGTCTCGGCATAGGCGTCGGCATCCGAGGTGATGGTGGCGACGACCGCCTGCACCGGCGCCAGCCAAAGCGGGAACCGGCCGGCGTGCTGCTCGATCAGGATGGCGATGAAGCGCTCGAGCGAACCCAGGATCGCGCGATGCAGCATCACCGGCCGATGGCGCTGGCCGTCCTCGCCGATGTAATTCGCGTCGAGCCGCTCGGGCAAGACAAAATCGACCTGCAGCGTGCCGCATTGCCAGTCACGGCCGATCGCGTCGCGCAGCACGAATTCGAGCTTGGGCCCATAGAACGCGCCTTCGCCGGGATTGAGCGTGTAGGGGAGCTTGGCCGCCTCGACCGCGGTCTTGAGCGCGGCTTCCGCCCGGTCCCACACCGCGTCGACGCCGGCGCGCTTCGTTGGCCGGTCCGAGAATTTGACCGACACATCGTCGAAACCGAAGTCGCGGTAGACCGAGCGCAGCAGATCGCAGAACGCGACACTTTCGGCCGTGACCTGGTCTTCGGTGCAGAAGATATGTGCGTCGTCCTGGGTGAAGGCGCGCACCCGCATGATGCCGTGCAGCGCGCCCGACGGCTCATTGCGATGGCACGAGCCGAACTCGGCCATGCGCAGCGGCAGCTCGCGATAGGAATGCAGATGCTGGCGATAGATCTGCACGTGGCCGGGACAGTTCATCGGCTTGATCGCCAGCATGCGCTTCACGCCGGTTTCCTTGTCGGCGTTCTCGACCGTGAACATGTGCTCGGCGAATTTCTCCCAGTGGCCGGATTCTTCCCACAGCTTGCGGTCGATCAGCTGCGGCGTGCGCACTTCGACATAGCCGGCACGGTCGAGCCGCATGCGGATGTAGTTCTCGATGACGCGATAGAGCGTCCAGCCCTTCGGATGCCAGAAGACGCTGCCGGCGGCCTCCTCCTGCTGATGGAAGAGGTCGAGCTCGCGGCCCAAGCGGCGATGATCGCGCTTCTCCGCCTCTTCGAGCTGGAAGAGGTACTGCTTCAGGTCCTTCTCGTGCGCCCAGGCGGTGCCGTAGACGCGCTGGAGCTGGGCGTTGCGCGCGTCGCCCCGCCAATAGGCGCCGGCGACCTTGGTCAGCTTGAAGGCATGACCGAGCTTGCCGGTCGACGGCAAGTGCGGACCGACGCAGAGATCGACGAAGCCGCCCTGGCGATAGAGGCTGATCGCCTCGTGCGCCGGAATCTCGTGGATCCATTCCGCCTTGTACTTCTCGCCCTGGTCGGCGAAGAACTGCACCGCCTTGTCGCGCTCCCATTCCTCGCGCGTAATCGTCTCGTCCCGGTCGACGATCTCGTGCATGCGCTGTTCGATCTTCGCCACGTCCTCGGGCGTGAACGGCGTGTCACGCGCGAAATCGTAGTAGAAGCCGGTGTCGGTCGCGGGACCGAAGGTCACCTGGGTCTCGGGATAGAGTTCCTTCACCGCCTCGGCCATGACATGCGCGGCATCGTGGCGGATGATCTCGAGCGCCGGCGGCGAGTCGCGCGTCAGGATCGCGATCCGGGCATCGCGATCGATCCGTGCCGCAAGGTCCTTCGGTGTGCCGTCGACCGCAACCACCAGCGCCGCCTTGGCGAGACCCGGACCGATGGCTTTGGCGATCTCGGCGCCGGTGACGCCGCGCGGAAAGCTGCGCACCGCGCCGTCGGGCAGGGTGACGGCGATCGAGGCGGCGGCTTTGGCGTCGGGCATGGCCGCCGGTTTATCGCAAGGGCAGCGTCGCGGCAACCTCCTCCACCGGCAGATCGCCGAGATCGGCGCGACGGAGGATGGTGACGTGCGCGCCGCGCGGCGCGGTGAGTTCGGGATCGGAGGCGCTGGAGTAAAGCACCGTCGCGGCCGCACCGCCGGCGACGATCAGGTGCATCGGGCCGGTGTCGTTGCCGACGGCGTAGACACAGCTCCGGCCGAGCGCGACCAGGTCGCCGAGCGTCGTGCTGCCGATGAGATTGCGCGCCGACGGGCAGTCGCGTGCGATCTCGACGCCCGCCGCCGCGTCGTCCGCGCCGCCGACCAGCACCGGCGTCAGACCGCGATCGGCGAGAAACGACGCCAGCCGCAGATAGCGTCCGGCCGGCCAGCGCTTCTCCGGCCGGTGCTTGGAGCCGCCGGGCGCCAGCAGCACGAAGCGTTGCGGCAGATCGAAACGCGCCACACCTGACGGCGCCCAGGAGAGGTCGGGCGGCGGCACGGACGCTATGCCCGCCATCGCCAGCTGATCGCGCTGGCGGTCGATCGTGTGCATGCGGTCACGGTCGGGATTGGCATGCGGATGCGACGATCCTGCGGCGATGCCCGACCATTCCGGTCGTTCGGGCCACAGGAGATGGAAATAGAGGCTCGACCGGTCGGACGTCTGGAGGTCGTAGACGCGATCGAAGCATGCGGCGCGCAGCTGCCGCGCTAGACGGACCAGCGCCCACGGCCGCGTCCAGCCCGGACGGTCGTCGACCCAGACCGCATCGAAATAGGGTGCCTGCCGGCCGAGCGCCGCGAGCGCTGGCGAGGTCAGCAGCGTGATCTGCGCGTCGGGGTGGTGCCTGCGGATCGCCGCCGCCGGTCCCATCGCCTGGACGAAATCGCCCAGCGCACCGAGCTTGATGACCAGAATCTGCTCCGGCACGGGTTCAGGCTGCGGCGGTGGTCGGGATCGGCGCCGGATGCGCGCCGAGCAATTCCTGATAGACCGCGATGGTGTGCGCTACCATCACCGCCGTCGTGAACTGGGCGCGCACCCGGGCGATGGCGCGCGCGGCGAGACGGCCGCGTGCGTCGGTATCGAGCGCCAGCGCCGCCGCGATCGCGTCGCCGAGCGCCGCCGGATCGCCCGGCGGCACGAGCCAACCCGTCTCGCCGGGCACGACGGTCTCGACCGCGCCGCCATGCGCCGTCGCCACCACCGGCCGGCCCATCGCCTGGGCCTCGACGATGACGCGGCCGAAGCCCTCGGGCGCGGTCGAGGCCGAGACCACGACATCCGCCAGCATGTAGGCCGCCGGCATGTCCCGGCACTCGTCGAGCACGCGGAAGGTCACGGCCGAGCCGGCGCGCGCGATGGCCGCGTCGAGCTTGGCGCGATAGCTGGCGTCGCCGGCGCCGACGATCAAGGCGTGGATCTGCGGCCGGTTGAGGCGCTTCATCGCCTCGATCAGGACAAAATGGCCTTTCCAGCGCGACAGTCGGCCGGGCAGCATCACCACCGGCACGCCGTCGGGCAGGCGCCAGTCTTGCGCCAGTCGCGCCATGCGCTCGGCGCTGACCTTTTCCGGATCGAAACGCGCCACGTCGACACCGCGGTGGATCACGCGCAAGTGCTCGCGCGCGACGCCGTAGGTCGCGGCGGCGTGCTCGGCGACGAAATTCGAGTTGGCGATCACCAGCTCGCCGGCGGCCATCACCGCGTTGTAGCGCCGCTTCAGCCATGACCGGCCGCCATAGGCGTTGTGGAAGGTGGTCAGAAAATGCGTTTCCGCGCGTCGGGCCGCGGCGCGCGCGCTCCACGCCGGCGCGCGCGAACGTGCGTGCACGATGTCGACATGCTGCTCGCGGACGAGCGCGGCAAGGCGCGCGATGTTCGCGCGCATGACGACGGGATTCTTCGAGGCAAGGGGCAGCGTGAAATGGGTCGCGCCAGCGCGCTCGAGCTCGCGCGTCATCGGCCCGCCCGCGCTGGCCACCAGCGAACGCCAGCCAGCTGCCGCCAACGCGGCGGCAACGTCGACCGTGCCGCGCTCGACGCCGCCCGCGACCAGCGCGGGCAGAACCTGGAGCACCGCCGGGCGTCGTTTGTCATCCGCAGCCCGGATGCTAGGCTCGGCGTCCTTCATTGCAGCGTTCACCGGATCGACGATGGCCGAAATCCAAGACCTTTCGCCGTCCATTCTAACACGCGAGGATGGCGCCACAATCGCATACCATCGCCGCGACGGCCGCGCGCCGGGCGTCGTGTTCCTCGGCGGTTTCATGTCCGACATGAGCGGGACGAAGGCGCTCGCCCTCGATGCCTTCTGTGCATCGCGCGGCCAGGCCTTCGTCCGGTTCGACTATTTCGGTCACGGCCGCTCGTCGGGCGATTTCGCCGCGGCGACGGTGAGCCGCTGGCGCGACGACGCGCTCATGGTCCTCGACCGTCTGACCGTGGGACCGCAAGTGCTGGTTGGATCGAGTCTCGGCGGCTGGATCATGCTGTTGGCCGCCCAGGCGCGACCCGCGCGGGTTAAGGCCCTTGTCGGCATCGCCACGGCGGCCGACGCGACCGAGGACCTGATGTGGGCGCAATTCCCGGCCGAGGTTCAGCAACGCATTGCGCGCGACGGCGCGGCGCGCATTCCCTTGGCCTACAGCGAGCAGGGATATCTGATCACCCGCGGACTGATCGAGGATGGAAGGCGCCATCTGGTGACGCGGTCGCCGATCGCGTTCGCGGGTCCGGTACGACTGCTGCACGGCATGCGCGACGCCGATGTACCCTGGCAGCGCAGCTTGACGCTCGCCGATTGCCTCGCTGCCGTCGACGTGCGCATCACGCTCGTCAAGGACGGCGACCACCGGCTGTCGCGCGATATCGATCTCGCGCTGCTGATGCAGACGCTCGCCGAGTTGCTTTAGTCGCACGGCTGCGGCCGCTGCTCAAAGTAAGATCTCAGTAATTCGCCTGTGTCATCGGACCGTTCCCTCCGTCCGGAGCGTTGACGTCAAGAGAGGGTTCGCGATCGCGACAACCGACGACGGCGCAGCCCTACCCGGAGGTCGCGCCGGCGGCAAATTCGCGAGGGATAACCATTCGGGTTCTGGCATATGACCGGGTGGGCCAGTATAGTGCCGCGTGACGTTAAACTATTGGCGCCAAGGGCGCTTTTTCGGGTTCCGGCGCATGGCAGTGGTCGAAAAAGCGATCGGTCGCGGCCGTCTCATTTGGCTTGGCGCCATCGCCGGGTTGGCCGTTGCGGCCGCCGCCGTCTATGTCGCCTTGTCGCCGGCGCGGATCGCGACCGCACCCGCCCACCCGCCGGTTCCAATCACCGTCGCAACTGTCGTGCGCCGCCCGATGCCGGTGCGCGTCGACACGATCGGCACGGTCCAGACGATCGCCAACGTCGTCGTCAAATCGCGGGTCGACGGCTACATCACCGACGTCCTCATCAAGGACGGCCAGTACGTCAAGGCCGGCGAGATCATGTTCAGGCTCGACGACCGCGTCGCCAAAGCGCAACTCGCCCAGATCCGGGCGCAGCTCGACAACGCCAAGCGCGACGTCGCGCGCTATCGGCCGCTGGTCAAGCAACAGTTCGTGTCGAGCCAGGTCTACGACACCGCCGTGGCCACCGAAGCGGCGCTGCAAGCCCAACTCGACAATCTTCAGGCGCAGTTGAGCTACTACACCATCGTCGCGCCAATCGATGGCCGCGCCGGCACGATCAACATCAAGTCGGGCAACAGCATCAAGGCCAACGACCTGCCACTCGTCACCGTCAATCAGATTTCGCCGATCTATGTCGGCTTCACACTGCCGGAGGCGGAGCTGCCGACGCTGCGCGAGGCCATGGCGAAAGGCCCCGTCGCCGTCGAGGCCAGGCCAGAAGGCGACAGCGGCGCACCGATCGCCGGCCGACTCGCATATTTCGACAATACGGTGGACGCCAACTCGGGCACGATCGCCGCCAAGGCGGTATTCGAAAACACGGGGCAGCGGCTCTGGCCCGGACAGTTCGTCAACGTCTCGGTAATCGAGCGCATTGATCCGAATGCGCTCACCGTCCCGGCGCGTGCCGTGCTCGTCGGCCAGAACACCACCTACGTCTACGTCATCAAGACCGACAAAATCGCCCAGATGCAGCCCGTCACGGTCGCGCGCACCGTCGGCGGCGAGAGCGTGATCAGCAAAGGCCTCGTCGCCGGCCAGCGGATCGCCACCGACGGCCAACTGCGCCTGACCAACGGCAGCAAGGTCGAGATCCGTAACACCGGAGCCAAGCCGGACACCCCGTCATGACATTGCCGGAGACCTGCATACGTCGTCCGGTGATGACGACGTTGCTGATGATGGCGTTCGTGATTTTCGGGCTGTTTGGCTATCGGCTGTTGCCTGTAGCGGCGATTCCTCAGGTCGATTTCCCGACCATCGTGGTGTCGGCGCAGCTCCCAGGCGCCTCCCCGGAGACCATGGCGTCGTCAGTGGCGACCCCGCTCGAGCGGCAGTTTTCCACCATCTCGGGCCTCGATTCGATGGTGTCGACCTCGGGCCAGGGCGTCACCAGCATTACTTTGCAGTTCGATCTCGACCGCAACATCGACGGCGCGGCGCTGGACGTGCAGGCGGCGATGACGACCGCGGCCAAGAAGCTGCCGTCGGAAATGACGACGCCGCCCAGCTTCCAGAAGGTCAACCCGGCCGATCTTGCTGTTATCCTTCTGGCGCTTCATTCCGACACGCTGCCGTTGTCGTTGCTCGACGAATACGCCGAGACGATGATGTCCGAGCGCATTTCGACGCTGCCCGGCGTCGCCTTGGTCAACGTCTTCGGCGCGGCGAAATATGCGGTCCGCGTCCAGGTCAATCCCAAAGCGCTGGCGGCCAAGGGCCTGACTCTGCTGGACGTGCAGAACGCCGTCACGGCGGCGAATTCGAACACGCCGGTGGGCACCATCATGGGGCCCGACCAGAGCTTCACGCTGCAGATGAAGCAATACCGTCGTGCAGCCGATTTCAAGCCGATCATCATCGCCTATCGTGACGGCGCGCCGGTTCGGCTCGGAGATGTGGCGAAAGTCGTCGACAGCGTTGAAAACGATCAGATTGCCGCCTGGTACAACGGCCAACGCTCGATCATCCTCGCGATCCAGAAGCAACCCGACGCCAACACCATCGAGGTGGTCGATTCGATCAAGCGGCTCTTGCCGGTATTCGAGGCACAGTTGCCCGCAGCCGCCAAGCTGAACGTGATGGCGGATCGTTCAGTATCGATCCGTAATTCGGTGGAGGACGTCCAGTACACGCTGATGCTGACGGCGGTGCTGGTGGTGCTCGTGATCTTTCTGTTCCTGCGCAACGTAACAGCGACGCTCATCCCGGCGCTTACCTTGCCGGTAGCCATAATCGGTACTTTCGCCGGCATGTACGTGATGGGTTACAGCATCGACAACCTGTCGCTGCTCGCGCTCACGCTGTCGGTCGGCTTCGTCGTCGACGACGCGATCGTCATGCTCGAAAACATCGTGCGTCATGTCGAGCGCGGCGAGCGCGTCATGGATGCTGCGTTCCGCGGATCGCGCGAGATCGGCTTCACCATCATATCGATCACCTTCTCGCTGGTGGCGGTGTTCATTCCCGTGTTGTTCATGGGCGGCGTGGTCGGCCGAGTGTTCCGCGAGTTCGCGATCACGATCAGCATGACGATTCTGATTTCGGGCGCGGTGTCGCTGACGCTGACGCCGATGCTGTGTTCGCGGCTCTTGAAGCCGCACCGCGACGTCCGGAGGCAGTTCATCGTGCTGCGTTGGTCCGAGGTGGCGTTCAATAAGATGCGCGCCGGCTACGAATGGGCGCTGATCCGGGTCATGCGCCACCGCCGCATGATGCTCGGTGTCACGATCCTGTCGGTCATTCTGAGCGCCGTGCTGTTCACGGTCGTGCCGAAGGGTTTCTTCCCGAGCGTTGATACCGGCTACCTCTTCGCCTTCACCGAAGGTCCGCAGGACGCGTCCTTCGATTCCATGGTGGAGCACCAGCAGCAGGTGGCGCAGATCATTCGCGACGACCCCAACGTATCCGATGTCAGCTCGATCATCGGCGCGACGAACTTCAGCCCCGCGCTCAACAACGGCCGCTTGTTCATTCAGCTGAAGCCGCGCAGCGAGCGGGCGCTTTCGGCCGACGAGGTCATCCAGGAACTGCGGCCCAAGCTCGCCACCGTGCCAGGCATGCGAACGTTCCTCCAGAGCCTGCAGGACATCCGGCTCGGCGGCCGGCTGTCGAAAAGCACGTATCAGTACACGCTGCAGGATGCGGATACCGATGAGCTCTATCGCTACGCCACGCTCATGGAAGACCGCATAGCGCACCTGCCCGGGTTTCAGGACGTCAACTCGGACCTGCAGCTGCGCAATCGCCAGGCGATCATACACGTCGACCAGGACAAGGCGGCGCAGCTCGGCATCACGATGGACCAGATCCGCAACACCTTCTACAGCGCGTTCGGCGCGCGGCAGATCTCGACCATCTACGAGCCGTCGAACGACTACGAGGTGATCCTCGAGCTCGAGAAGCGTTTCCAGCAGTCGCCCTCCGATCTGTCCGACATCTACCTGCGGAGCAGTAGCGGTCAGATGGTGCCGCTCGGCGCCGTCGCCTCGGTTTCGTCCGGCGTCGGCCCGGTGACCGTCAACCACCAGGGCCAGCTGCCGTCGGTGACGGTCTCGTTCAATCTGGCGCCGGGGATTTCGCTCGGAACCGCCGTCAACGAAATCAGCCGGCTCGAGCGGCAACTCAACCTGCCGGTCACCGTCAACACCGGTTTCCAGGGCAACGCGCAGGTATTCCAGGCCGCTCTCAAGGGCCAGGGCCTGCTGTTGATCGCAGCGATTCTGGTGATCTACATCGTGCTCGGCATCCTCTACGAGAGCTACATTCATCCGGTCACGATTCTGTCAGGCCTGCCGGCGGCGGGCCTGGGCGCGCTCAGCACGCTGCTGCTGTTCCACGAGGATCTCAGCATTATCGCCATCATCGGCATCGTCATGCTGATCGGCATCGTCAAAAAGAACGCGATCATGATGATCGACTTCGCGCTCGAGCGGCAGCGCGCCGGCGACACCACCGCGGATCAGGCGATCTTCGAGGCCTGCTTGCTGCGCTTCCGGCCGATCATGATGACGACCATGGCAGCGATCATGGGCGGCCTGCCGATCGCGATCGGCTTCGGCGTCGGCTCGGAGTTGCGCCGCCCGCTGGGTCTCGCCGTGGTCGGCGGCCTGATCGTGTCGCAGGCGCTCACCCTTTTCATCACACCAGTGATCTATCTCTACATGGAGAAAGTGCGGCTGTGGTTCGCCCCGGCTCACGCGACGCCGGCTGGCGCGGGTGGTGGTGCACTCGAACGGGATCATGCGACGCAGGCGGGCGAGTAGCGCGGCGGTGCTGCTCGCACTGCCGCTGCTGACCGCCGCCGCGGCATCGAAATCGCCGGTCATCGAGATCGGGCCGCCGTCCTCGCAATACGACGCCTGCCTGACCCAGGCGCGCCGTGATCCGGCCACCGCCCTCAAGACTGCACAGACCTGGCGCGAAGCCGGGGGTGGCTTCCCGGCCGACCATTGCGTCGCCATCGCCCTGATCGGGCTGAAGCGTTACGCCGAGGCGGCACAACGGCTCGAAGCGCTGGCGGGCGCTATGATGACCGAGCCGGCGGCGCTGCGGGGCGACGCCCTCGATCAGGCCGGCCAGGCGTGGCTGCTCGCCGATCAACCCGATCGCGCCAAGGCGGCATTCGACGCGGCGCTGGGCTTTGATCCGCGGAACGCCGAGTTCCTCATCGATCGCTCCGAGGCGCTCGCCGATTCCGGCCATTACTGGGAAGCGGTCGATGATCTCAATCGCGCGCTCGCGATCGTACCGGACAACGTCGACGCGCTGCTGTTCCGTGCTTCCGCCTATCGGCACATCGGCGGCACCGACGCGTTGGAGCTCGCGCAAGCGGACGCCGATCAAGCTTTGAAGCTGACGCCCGATTCGGTGCCCGGCCTGCTCGAACGCGGCAACATCCGGCGCCTGCGGGGCGATGCCGCGGGCGCCAAGGCCGACTGGCAGCGGGTTATCGCGCTCGCGCCGCAATCGCAGGCGGCGCGCGACGCCCAATATAATCTGGCCCATATCGGTGAAAATCCGGCGGCGGCCGAGCTTCTGACCAACGATCCCGGGCAACGGACGGTGCCAGCCCGCTGATGCGGCGGCCGCCTAGAAATCTAGATCGGCGTAGTGCTTCGGCGGCGGCGCGCCCGGTATGTGATCAGCGAGCAGCGGCCGGAAGGACGGGCGCGACTTGACTCGCGCGTACCATTCTTTCGCCGGCTCGTGCGCCTCCCACGGCACGTCGCCGAGATAATCGATCACCGAGAGATGCGCCGCGGCCGCGATGTCCCCGAGCGAGAAATGATCGCCGGCGAGCCAGCGGCGGCGCTCGACCAAATAGCTGACGTATTCGAGATGATAGCCGAGATTCGACTTGGCGGTGCGCAGGACGGCCGAATCCGGCGTGCCGAAGCCGAGAAACCGTTTCATGATCTTCTCGGTGACGAGGCCTTCGGTGACCTCGTTGTTCAGCTTATGGTCGAACCACGCGGCGACGCGGCGGACTTCGGCGCGATCGACCGGATTGAGTCCGATTAGCAGCTTCTCGCGATAAACCTCGTCGAGAAACTCGGCGATCGGCGACGCGCCGGCCAGCACCATGCCGTCGGGCTCTATCAGCACCGGCACTTCGCCCGCGGGATTGAGCGCGAGAAATTCCGGACGACGCTCCCACGTCTTTTCGACTTTCATAGTGAAGTCGAGACTTTTCTCGGCCAGCACGAGTCGGATGGCGCGTGAGGATGGCGACAGCCAGAGGTGATAGAGCACCCGCATGGCGGCGCATGATAGCGCTATTTGGCGCGTGTCGTCAGTCGCCGGTTGCAGCGGTCAGACGGCGTGCGCGCCGGCGGCGCGGCCGCGGCGGCGGAACCGGTCCAGATAAGTGGGCAGGATCAGGTCGAGCGCGGTCGGCTCGATGCCGAGGACGGTGAGGCCGGGCATGCCGGGCGCCGGCGCCGCGTCCCGTCGCAGCATGCGGACCTGGTCGCGGGTTAGCAACGGCGGCGCCGTGAAGCCGACCGCGTGCAGGGCCTGCGCCGCAATTTCAAGCAGCGCTGCCGGAACGGAAGCCAGGCCGAATGGCACCGGTAGCAACAGGCAGCGACGGCCGGTCTCGCGCAAGATGAGCCCGAACAGCGACCGCAGGGTCTCGATCTGCGGTCCACCGAGCTCGTAGACCCGGCCAGGCGCGTCGTCGCGTTCGAGCGTGGCCGCGACCGCCGCGGCGACATCGCCAACAAACACCGGCGCAAAACGCGTGCCGCCGCCACCGATGAGCGGCAGCACCGGCGAGATGCGCGCGATTGCCGCGAAGCGGTTGAAGAACGAATCCTCGGGGCCGAAGATCAGCGACGGGCGGATGATGGTGGCCTGTGGCATGGCCGCGCGCACAGCCGCTTCGCCGACCGCTTTCGAACGGCCGTAGTGCGCCGGCGACGCGGGGTCAGCACCGATCGCCGAAATATGGACAAAGCGTGGAACGCCGGCCGCCGCCGCAAGCGTAGCGAGCCTGGCCGGACCGGTCTCGTGCAGCGCCTCGAACCGCTGGGTACCGCGCTCGTAGAGAATGCCGGCGGCGTTGATGACCGCTGCGGCGCCGTCAAGCAGCGGCGCGATGCGGTCACGGTCGGTGATGCCGGCATCGATCAACGCAATCTGGCCGACATCACCCATCGTCCGCAGGAAGCCGGCAGCGCTCGCCCGACGACTGACGGCTGCGATCAGCGCGCCTTCGGCCGCAAGATGCTTGACGATGTAGCGCCCCACGAAGCCCGAGGCGCCGACGACGACGAAACGGCGATACCGCATGGCCTCCGTCCGGTGTTGACGGCGCTGTTTTACAACAGCGACCCCGCCGCAGGCGAGCCCGCCGGCAGCGGCTAAAACCGGGATTTCATTGACAGACCGGGACCGCGCCTCTAAGTCACAGGCCGATTGCCCAGGTGGCGGAATTGGTAGACGCGCTAGATTCAGGTTCTAGTGGCCGAAAGGCCGTGGAAGTTCGAGTCTTCTCCTGGGCACCACTGCAAACCCGCGCGTCGTCGCCGGTTCGGAGCATGCGAGATCGATGACCATCCACTTGCATCGCGGCGATCTGCCAGCGGGTCTGACTCTCGGCGATATGATCGCCGTCGACACCGAGACGATGGGCCTCGATCCAGCGCGCGACCGGCTCTGCTTGGTGCAGCTCTCCGCCGGCGACGGTAACGCCCATCTCGTGCAGTTCGCGTCGGGCCAATACGGCGCGCCGCGGCTCAAGGCTCTGCTCGGCGATCCCAAGGTGCTCAAAATCTTCCACTTTGCGCGCTTCGATCTGGCGATGATCCAGCGTTATCTCGGCGTGCGCGCTGCGCCCGTCTACTGCACCAAGGTGGCGTCGAAGCTGGCACGCACGTTCACGGACCGTCATGGCCTCAAGGACCTGTGCCGCGAGATTCTCGGCGTCGAGCTGTCGAAGCAGCAGCAATCGTCGGATTGGGGTGCGTCCGACCTGAGCGACGAGCAAAAGCGCTATGCCGCCGCCGATGTCGAGCACCTGCATGCGCTCAAGGCTCGGCTCGACGCGATGTTGGCGCGCGAGGGACGCGCCGCGCTCGCCCAGGCGTGCTTCGAATTCCTGCCGACGCGCGCCGCGCTCGACCTCGCGGGCTTTCCCGGGCCCGACCTTTTCGAGCATTGAAAGCAAGTTTTAACCCGGCCAAGCAAATAATGTGCCGTTCGTCTCCCGTTCCGTTGATTTCGGGGGATTGCGGGAGCATAGTGCGCCTACCATGAGGGAAGGCTTTCGTTCCCGCGCTCCGATTGTCGCCGTCGGAGACGCTCGCAACGGGAGATCATTGTTGCGCCGCACCGTGGCCAAAGCCGTCGCCAAGACGAAAGAGTCGCCTGACATCGCCGTTGCCCGGCGCGTGATCAGCACCGAGATCGTCGGCCTTGAGGCCTTGGCGGCGGAACTCGATGCGAGCTTCGCCGACGCGGTCGACAAGCTAGCGGCGATTGCCGGCCGTGTCACCGTGACGGGCATGGGCAAGAGCGGCCATGTCGCGCGCAAGATCGCATCGACGCTGGCCTCGACCGGCACGCCCGCCCAATTCGTCCATCCCGCCGAAGCGAGCCACGGTGATCTTGGCATGCTCGCTGCCGGCGACGCCGTGCTGGCGCTATCGAACTCCGGCGAGACCGCCGAACTGGCCGACATCCTGGCGCGCGCGCGCCGTTTCGGCCTGCCGGTGATCGCGATCACCGCGCGGGCGGATAGTGCGCTCGCCGAAGCCGCCGACGTGACGCTGCGCCTGCCAGCGACCGCCGAAGCGTGCTCGATGGGCCTGGCGCCGACGACCTCGACGACCATGATGATGGCGCTCGGCGATGCGCTCGCCGTCGCGCTGCTCGAGCGCAAGGGATTCTCAGCCGACGATTTCCAACAGCTTCATCCCGGCGGGCGGCTGGGTCGGCGCCTGCTCAAGGTTGCCGATATCATGCATGAAGGACCAGCGGTGCCGCTGGTAGCTATTAATATGGCAATGGCCGATGCGATCCTGGCGATGACGGCGAAGAGCTTCGGCTGCGTTGGTATCACGGACGGCGCCGGCCGCCTCGCCGGCATCGTCACCGACGGCGACCTGCGCCGCCACATGGGCGACGGCCTGTTGCGCGCCAGCGTCGCCGAAGTCATGAGCCGCCGGCCGAAGACCATTCGGCCTCAGGCGCTCGCCGCCGAGGCGCTCGCCAGGATGAACCAAAGCGCCATCACCAGCCTGTTCGTGGTCGATGGAGCGAACAAGCCGCTCGGCATCGTGCATATCCACGATTGTCTGCGGGCCGGCATCGCATGAAGGGCCAGCTCGACATCGGACCGCTGCACGTCTCCGGGCAGGAGCGTCGCACTGCCTCGCTGCGGCGCTACAGCCGGTTCGTCGGCGTCGCCAAGCGTATACTGCCGGCGACGGCGCTGGCGCTGCTGCTGCTGGTGGCGGTTTGGCCGCGCATCCAGGGCTCGATCGACCGAGTCCGGTTCGCGCACATGCCCAAGATCGACGTCAACCAGGCGCGCCAAGTGCGCATGGTCGATCCGCGCTACACGGGCGTCGACCACGACAATCGGCCGTTCGTCGTCACCGCGGACGCGGCGACCCAGACGGCGAAAGCCGACGACGCGATCTCGCTCGATTCTCCCAAGGCGGATCTTGCGACGACGGGTGGCAACTGGGACGAGCTGACGGCTTACGTCGGCCTCTATCAGCCCCAGGCGCAGAAGCTCGATCTGTTCGGCAATGTCGAGCTCTATCAAGACAAAGGTAATGCGCTGCGGTCGGACAGTGTCACCATTAATATGGCGCAAGGCACGGCGATCAGCCGCGATCCGGTCGAAGGCGAAGGGACTTTCGGCCACATTCAAGCCCAGGGGCTGCGTGTCCTGGACCGCGGCCAGACGATCATCTTCACCGGCCACGCAGTCCTCGACCTGAACACACGGACGACGGCAAAGGCGACGCCGTGACGATCCGTTATGTTTCCGCGCTCGCGGCCGCGGCACTGGTCGCGGGTGCGACCGCGCCGGCGGCGGACGCGCAGCTCGCCGGCTCGCAGATCTCCAATCAACCGATCCGCATCGTGGCCGACCGCGGCATCGAATGGCAGCAGGCGAGTAACGTCTACATCGCACGTGGTCACGCTTCGGCGACGCGCGGCAACGCCACGGTGACCGCCGACGTGCTTTACGCCTACTACCGGCCGACCGGCCAAGCACCGGCGGCCAAGGGGTCGCGCGCCGATGCCGATGCGCGTCAGCAGAATCTGCTCAACAGCGGCACATCGACGGACATCTATCGGCTCGAGGCCGACGGCCACGTCCACTTCGTCAATGGCGACGAGCAAGCCTTCGGTGATCACGCCGTGTACGATGTCGATCAGGCGGTGATGGTCCTCACCGGCAAGAACCTCCACATCGTCACGCCGAACGAGACGATCACCGCGCGCGATTCGCTGGAGTGGTATGACAAGACGCAGATCGCCGTGGCCCGTGGCGACGCGTTGGCGGTTCACGGCGACCGACGGCTCCGTGCCGACATCATCACCGCCGATGTCGAGAAGAAGGACAACCAGCCGGCACAGATCACGCGCGTCAACGGCTATGGCAACGTATTGGTTTCCGCTCCGGGGCAGATCGCGCACGGCGACGAAGGGGTCTACGACGTCGCGACCCAGACGGCGACGCTGATCGGCCACGTTCGGCTGACCAAGGGCGACAACGAACTGCGCGGTCAGTATGGCGTCGTCGACATCAAGAATAACGTCAGCGAGATCCTGGCGGCGCCGCCCAACACGATTGCCAGTGGTCCGACGCCGCGGGTCGAGGGTCTGCTGGTGCCGAACCGCAAGTCCGCGGCGGACGAACAGTGAGTTCTGCGGTGCGGCGATGAACAAACTTCCCACCGACCACAACCCCTTGCCTAGCCGCGCGGTGCAAGGCGCGCAAGCCGCGCCACAGCACGGTCAGGTGCATTCCCGGCCTTCGCATGTCGCGACCGGCCAGCGACGTGACAGCGCGCCTCGCCTCGTGGCGTCGAACGCCGGCCTCGTCGCGACCAATCTCGGCAAGAGCTTCAAGAAGCGTCCGGTCCTACGCGCGGTCAGCGTCGCGGTCCAGCGCGGCGAAGCCGTCGGTCTGCTCGGACCGAACGGCGCGGGCAAGACCACCTGCTTCTACATCATTACCGGCCTGATGCGACCCGACGTCGGCACGATCGCCCTCGACGGCGACGACATTACCGAGCTTCCGATGTATCGGCGCGCCCGACTCGGCATCGGTTACCTGCCGCAGGAGGCGTCGATCTTCCGTGGCCTGTCGGTCGAACAGAATATCCGTGCCGTGCTCGAGGTCGCCGAGCCGGAGGTCGAGATCCGCGAGAACATGCTCGACGCACTGCTCGCCGAATTCTCGATCACGCATCTCCGCCGCGCGCCGGCTATGGCATTGTCCGGCGGCGAGCGTCGGCGCGTCGAGATCGCCCGCGCGCTCGCAACACGACCGAATTTCATCCTGCTCGACGAGCCGCTTGCCGGCATCGATCCGATCGCGGTCAACGATATCCGTGGCCTGGTGGCCCATCTGAAAGACCGCGGCATCGGCGTGCTGATCACCGACCATAACGTCCGCGAGACGCTCGAGATCGTCGATCGGGCATACATTCTGCACCAGGGCCAAGTGCTGATGGAGGGAGCGCCGGCGGAGATTGTGCGCGACGCCAATGTGCGCCGCGTTTACCTGGGGGAAAGGTTCAGCCTGTAGGCGGTCGCCATGGCTCTGACGCCCCGATTGGATCTTCGCCAAGGCCAGGCGCTCGTCATGACGCCGCAGCTGCAGCAGGCGATCAAGCTGCTGCAGATGTCGAGCATCGAGTTGACGGCCTATGTCGACGGCGAACTCGAGCAGAATCCGCTGCTCGAGCGCGACGAAACCGCCAGCGACGATGAGCCGGCGGCCGAAGACGTCGTTGCGGAGCCAGCCGAGGCTGCCGGGCCCGACGAAGATCGCCGGGATATCGACGCCGACAGCGCCGACGCCGCCGAGACCTGGCACGAAGAGGCCGGCCGCGAGGGCGAGGGCAACCTCGATTACGCCGGCGATCCTGAGGCCTGGCGCACGCGCAACGGGGTTGCCGCTGCCGACGGCCTCCCTGGACTCGATCAGACGCTGACACGGCCGATCAGTCTGCGCGAGCATCTTCTCGAGCAGCTTGCGGTCGAGGTGCACGACCCCGCCGATCGCGTGATCGGCAGTCACCTCATCGACATGGTGGATGAGGCGGGCTACATCACCAGCGACTTTGCCGCCATCGCCGAGTTGCTCTCCTGTGACGTGCCGCGCATCGAGAAGACGCTAGCACTGCTACAGCGCTTCGATCCGGGAGGCGTCTTCGCCCGCAACCTGGCCGAGTGCCTGGCGCTCCAGCTCAAGGAGCGCGATCGTTTCGACCCGGCAATGCAGACCCTGATCGAGAATCTGCCACTGCTAGCGAACCGCGATGCGCAGCAGCTGATGCGCATCTGCCGCGTCGATGCGGCCGACCTCGCGCAGATGGTCGCCGAGATCAAGGCACTCAACCCGAAACCGGGCCTCGCCTTCGACAAGGCCGCGCCGGAAGTAGTGGTGCCCGATGTCCTGCTGCGCGCGCTGCCCGACGGGTCATGGGCGGTCGAGCTCAACAGCGAGAGCCTGCCCCGCGTGCTCGTCAACAACCGCTATTACGCCGAGGTCAGCGAAGCCGCGCGCAACAAGAAGGAGAAGGAATATCTGTCGGAACGATTCCAGTCGGCGAACTGGCTGGTCAAGGCGCTGCATCAGCGCGCGACGACGATCCTCAAGGTATCGCGTGAGATCGTGCGGCAGCAGGACGGCTTCCTTCGCCACGGCGTCCAACACCTGAAGCCGCTGGTGCTGCGCGACATCGCCTCTGCCATCGAAATGCACGAGAGCACCGTCAGCCGCGTCACCACCAACAAGTACATCCTTACGCCGCGTGGCATCTATGAGTTGAAGTATTTCTTTACCTCGGCGATCGCCGCCGCGTCGGGAGAGGCGCATTCGGCTGAGGCCGTCCGCTTCCGCATCCGCTCGTTGATCGAGGCCGAGGACGGAGAAATCCTTTCGGACGACCGGATCGTGGAAATTTTAATGAAAGAAGGTATAGACATCGCCCGACGGACGGTCGCCAAATACCGCGAGGCGATGCACATCCCCTCCTCGGTCCGGCGCCGCCGCGAGAAGGCTTTGCAATTGTAACTGAGAAACGGCAGTCAAACCCGCAATGCGTATTTCCGACCTGCTGACGCCGCAATCCGTCACGACGCGCCTCAAGGCCGCGAACAAGAAGCAAGCCCTGCAGGATCTGGCCAAGCGAGCGGCGCCCCTCATGAGGGTCGACGAGCGCGCGCTCTTCGAGACGCTGATCGAGCGCGAGCGTCTGGGGTCGACGGGAATCGGCAATGGCGTCGCGGTGCCGCACGGCCGGCTGCCGGGCCTGTCGGCACCGCGTGGATTCTTCGCGCGGCTCGAGAAGCCGGTCGATTTCGAGGCGGTCGACAACCGGCCCGTCGACCTGATCTTCCTGCTGGTGACGCCCAAAGGCGCTAGCGGCGACCACCTGAAGGCGCTAGCGTTGGTGTCGCGCACGCTGCGCGATCGCAAGACGTGTGACAAGCTGCGCGGAACCGATCGCGCCGATGCGCTTTACGCGCTGCTCGTCGATCAAACGGCCAGTCACGCCGCCTGAAGCGCCGCGCCGCGCTCATCGATTTCAGGGATAACCGCTCAGTGGATGCTGAGCGGCTCGAGGTCGTTCTGGCGGACCGCCGCCTGCGCCAGCTCCAGCGACTTCATCACCGCGACCGGTGTGCCGTCCGCAGCATGAACGGCGAAAGCCTGCCGTCCGTCGATCGTGGTCGGCCGGATATAAGCGACGTCCTGGATGCCCCAGAGCGCGAACTCCTTGGGCGAGATGCTTCTGAGCCGTGCGATTTCCTGGCTATTCATTGTTGCCTGCCTTTCCGTTGCTCGATCCATTCGGCCGGCGGATCTCGACTCGCTTGATCCGCTGCTCCGAGGGACGCCGCGCGAGATCGACGTTCAGAAGGCCGTTCTCGAGCCACGCACCCGCGACTTCGATGCCGTCGGCGAGCACGAACGAGCGCTGAAACTGCCGCGCCGCGATGCCGCGGTGGAGATAGACGCGCTCTTTTTCTTCAACCTGCTTGCCGCGGATCACGAGCTGGTTGTCCTCAATCTGCACCGAGAGGTCGTCCATGGTGAAACCTGCGACCGCGAGCGTGATGCGGATCGCGTCGGCGCCACGTTGTTCGACGTTGTAGGGAGGATAACCGTCCGCCGTGGCCTTGGTGACCCGGTCGAGCGCTCGCTCGAACTGGTCGAAGCCAAGCAGCAAAGGCGAATTGAACACCGACAAACGAGCCACGTGGACCTCCTCGATCGAGCTAAGTCCGTCAGCGGGGCCCCGTCCTGGGCGCCCCAGCAAAACCCGCCGAACGAGCCATCGGGCCTCGTCCGGTACCGGAGATATGGGTTCGCGGAATGGCGTCATCAAGATCAGCCAATGCCTTAGCCGCCGGGGACAAATTCACCTTGCCGCCGAGCTGCCCGAAGTGGAACTCTCGATCAGGTTCAAAAAGACGAAGGCCCGCCGCGCACCGCGCTGGGCCTTCGAAATGGTGGAGCCAAGGGGAATCGAACCCCTGACCTCTACAATGCCATTGTAGCGCTCTCCCAGCTGAGCTATGGCCCCGAAACCGAGCCCCCGCAACGGGAGCGCAACCAATCTAGCGCGACGCAACCGGCCGGAAAAGGCCTCGGCCGGTCAGCGGTCATCCTCCTCGTCGACGTTCTCGATGACTTCCGCCATATCGTCTTCGTCTTCGCCGAGTTCGGAGGCGTCCTCGAGGACCTCTTCGTCCTCTTCGTCCTCCTTCTTCTCCTCGTCCTCGTTGGCCTTGCCCCGGCCCTTGCCCTTGCCGGCCGCCGCCGGCTCGGATTCTTCTTCGACCTCCCCCTCGCCCTCCTCGGTGACCGGAATTTCGGTCACCGCCTCGCCCCCCTCGTCCGGCTCCGCGGCGAGATCGGCTTCAAGCTCCTCTTCGAGCGGCGCCACATCCTCGACCGCAGCCGGCACGGCAGCGCGCGCTTTGCGACTCTTCACAAGGGATTCGGCATCAAACGGCGCCCCGCATTTCGGACATGTGATCGGATCCCGTCGCATGTCGTAATAGCGTGTGCCGCAATTCGGGCAAACCCGCTTGGTACCCCACTCCGGCTTCGACACGGTGCCTCCGCTACGATGCGAACACCAAAACCATAATTCCGGCCCTTTGCCACGACGGCGGGCCGCTGTCAAAAGTTAATTCGTGTACGCCGCGCGGCCGATCGCGGCTCGGTCGCGCGCCTCGAAGCGCTGTGCTAAAGACAGCGCACCATCGGGGACAGCTCAGCGGTGACGGCGCTTTCATCCGGATCGTCGCGCCCGCTTCGCGGCCATTGCCGCGTGCCGGGCGACAAGTCCATCTCGCATCGCGTGCTGATACTTGGCGCGCTGGCAGTCGGTCGCACGCGGATCGCCAATCTGCTCGAAGGCGATGACGTGCTGCGTACCGCGGCGGCGTTGCGGGCGCTCGGCGCACGCATCGAATGCGATCGCGCCGGGACCTGGAGCGTGCATGGCGTCGGGGTCGGCGGTCTGGCCGAGCCGGCCGAAATCCTCGACCTCGGCAACTCGGGCACCGGCGCGCGATTGCTGATGGGCGTCGTCGCGACGCACCCCTTCACGACGTTCTTCACCGGTGACGATTCACTGCGGCGGCGGCCGATGGCGCGCGTGATCGAGCCGCTGACGCGGACAGGCGCGCGTTTCGTCGCGCGCAACGGCAACCGGCTGCCCTTGGCTGTCGTCGGAACGAGTTCGCCGATGCCGATCGCCTACAAGCTGCCGGTGCCTTCGGCCCAAGTGAAATCGGCGGTGCTGCTTGCCGGCCTAAGTGCGCCGGGCGAGACGACAGTGACCGAACCAGTCGCTACACGCGACCACACCGAAAACCTGCTGCGGCACTTCGGCGCTGCCATCGATGTCGCCGCCGAAGGCGGCGGCAAGCGCATCACGCTGACGGGCCAGCCCGAGCTGAAGGCGGCCGAGCTGAGCGTCCCCGGCGATCCGTCGTCGGCCGCGTTTCCAACGGTCGCAACATTGATCCGTGCCGGCTCGGCGATCACGATCGAAGGCGTCGGCATCAATCCGCTGCGCGCCGGGCTCTATCAAACGCTTGCCGAGATGGGCGCGCAGATCGCGTTCGCCAAGGAGCGCGTCGCCGGCGGCGAGCGCGTCGCCGATATCAAGGTCAAGGCGGGCGCACTTCACGGCGTCGAAGTACCGGCCGCGCGCGCGCCGAGCATGATCGACGAATACCCGGTGCTGGCCGTCGCCGCCGCCTTCGCTGAGGGGCGCACAGTGATGCACGGCCTGGGCGAGCTGCGGGTCAAGGAAAGCGACCGGCTTGTGGCGATCGCCGAAGGCCTCCGAAAGTGCGGCGTCAGCGCCATCATCGACGGCGACACGCTGACGGTCGAAGGCCGGGGCACGCCGCCAAGAGGCGGTGCCCGGGTCGCCGCACGGCTCGATCACCGCATCGCCATGGCGTTTCTGGTTCTCGGCGGCGCTGCCTGCAAGCCGGTACGCATCGACGACGGCGAGACCATCACCACCAGCTTTCCAGACTTCATCAAACTGATGAACCGGCTGGGCACGCGCATCGCCGAGGTCCGGAAGTGATCGTTGCTGTCGATGGTCCGGCGGCCTCCGGCAAGGGCACGCTGGCCCGACGCCTCGCCCGGCACTTCGGCCTCAACTATCTTGACACCGGATCGCTCTATCGGGCGGTCGCGCTTCGCGCCCTGACGGCCGGTGCCGATCCAGCCGATCCGGCGGCGGCGGTCGCGGCCGCCCGGCAGGTCGAGGTCGGCGACCTCGACGACCTCCGGCTACGGGACGACAAGGTGGCCCAAGCTGCCTCGGTGGTCGCCGCGATTCCCGGCGTCCGGGCAGCGTTATTGGCCTTTCAGCGCGATTTCGCCCGCCGCGGCGAGGGCGCCGTGCTGGACGGCCGCGACATCGGCACCGTGGTGTGCCCCGACGCCGACGCCAAGGTTTTCCTGACCGCCACGGTCGAGGCCCGAGCCATGAGGCGATTCAAAGAGTTGCAGGCCCGGAGCGCCGCCGCTATATACGAGCGCGTCCTGCAGGACATGAAGCTTCGTGACGCGCGCGACCGGGAGCGCCATACCGCCCCGCTGGTCCGCGCATCTGACGCGTTCGAGCTCGATACCACCGCGCTCGATGCCGACGCGGCCTTTGTGGCGGTGCTCCGGTTCATCGGAGAACGCCGGCAACGGCGTTAGGCGCCTGCCGCACGGACGACGGGTTTATGCCGCCGCACCCGACGATGCCGGCGGCTGACTGCGTTCCGCTCCCCGTGCGGAGGCGGTTGTCAGTCACGGGGAAGTTCCGGAGTTTGCATGGCCGCTCGTCAGACCGCCATTTCGCAGGATAAGGGCAAGGAAAGCTTCGCTGCGCTGCTCGACGAAAGCCTGGGCGCCGCATCGGGCCTCGAAGGCACCGTCGTCAAGGGCCAAGTCATCGCCATCGAGAACGACATGGTGCTGATCGACGTCGGCCTCAAATCCGAGGGTCGGGTGCCGTTGAAGGAATTCGGCGCGCCGGGCCGCGCGCCTGAGCTCAAGGCCGGCGACACGGTCGAAGTCTTCCTCGAGCGCATGGAAGGCAAGAACGGCGAGGCGCAGCTGTCGCGCGAGAAGGCGCGGCGCGAGGAAGCCTGGTCGCTACTCGAGAAGAGCTTCCAGGCGAACGAGCGGGTTCAGGGCGTCATCTTCGGCCGCGTCAAGGGCGGCTTCACCGTCGACCTCTCGGGCGCGGTCGCGTTCCTGCCCGGCAGTCAGGTGGACATCCGGCCGGTGCGCGACATCACGCCGCTCTTGGGCTCGCCGCAGCAGTTCCAGATACTCAAGATGGACCGCGCCCGCGGCAACATCGTGGTCTCGCGGCGCGCCGTGCTGGAGGAAAGCCGTGCCGAGGCGCGCTCGGAACTCGTGGCATCGCTCAAGGAAGGCCAGATCCTCAACGGCGTGGTCAAGAACATCACCGATTACGGTGCGTTCGTCGATTTGGGCGGCGTCGACGGCCTGTTGCACGTGACCGACATTGCTTGGCGCCGGATCAACCATCCATCCGAGGCGCTGCATATCGGCCAGACCGTGAAGGTCCAGGTCATTCGCTTCAATCCCGAGACCCAGCGCATCTCGCTCGGCATGAAGCAGCTCGAGGCCGATCCGTGGGAGGGCGTCGAGCTCAAATATCCGGCGGCCGCTAAATTCAAGGGCCGGGTCACTAACATCACCGACTACGGCGCCTTCGTCGAGCTCGAGCCCGGCGTCGAGGGCTTGGTCCACGTTTCGGAGATGAGCTGGACCAAGAAGAATGTGCATCCCGGCAAGATCGTCTCGACCAGCCAGGAGGTCGAGGTCGTGGTACTGGACGTCGATCCGCAGAAGCGGCGGATTTCGCTCGGCCTCAAGCAGTGCCTTGCGAATCCCTGGGAGGCCTTCAAGGAAAAGTATGCGCTCGGCGCCGATCTCGAGGGCGAGGTCAAGAACATCACCGAGTTCGGCATATTCGTCGGCCTGCCCGGCGACATCGACGGCATGGTGCATCTCTCGGACCTCGACTGGCAAAAGCCGGGCGAAGAGGCGATCAAGGACTACAAGAAAGGCGACATGGTGAAGGTGCGCGTGCTCGACGTCGACGTCGAGAAGGAGCGCATCTCGCTCGGCATCAAGCAGCTCCAGGCCGAGCCGGCGTCGGCAGCCGAAGCCGCCGGCGTGAAGAAGGGGGACATCGTCACCTGCACGGTATCGGCGGTGACCGACAGCGGCATCGAAGTGACGCTGGCTGGCGGCCTGCAGGGCTTCATCCGCAAGGCCGAACTGTCGCGCGATCGTGCCGAGCAGCGTCCCGACCGCTTCGCCGTCGGCGAGAAGGTCGACGCCAAGCTCACCGGCTTCGATCGCAGCGGGCGCAAGGCCACGCTGTCGATCAAGGCGCGTGAAGTCGATGAGGACAAGCAGGCGATGGCGGAATACGGCTCGTCCGATTCCGGCGCCAGCCTCGGCGACATTCTCGGCGCGGCGCTCAACCGCCGGAACGAGAAGGACGAGAAGTCCGATAGCTGAACCCCGACCGTCGCCCGTCTGCATTCCTTGACGGGGCGGGCGTGATTTGGCAGGGTTTCCAATGCTTTAACGCGGCGGGGGGCTTGAGCTGCGCCATGACCAAATCGGAACTCATCCAACGGCTGGCCGAGCGCAATCCGCACCTCTATCAGCGCGACGTCGAGCGCATCGTCTCCACCGTTTTCGACGAGATCGCGGCCGCCTTGTCGCGTGGCGACCGCGTCGAACTACGCGGCTTCGGCGCATTCTCGGTCAAACGGCGTGGCGCGCGGATGGGCCGCAACCCGCGAACTGGCGAGAGCGTTCAGGTCGGCGAAAAACACATCCCCTTCTTCAAGACCGGCAAGGAGCTGCGCGAGCGGCTCAACGAGCGGCCGTGAGCGGCGGCGCGGCCGGGCCGCGCGGCCGAGACCAGGCATGAGGCTATTCCATTGGCTCGTGACCGCGCCCTTGGCGCTGGTTCTGGTGGTCTTCGCGGTGTCGAACCGCGCGCGGGTCGTCGTGACTTTGTGGCCGTTTCCATTCGAGCTCGATACCCCGCTCTTCCTCGTCATTCTGTTGTCGCTTCTGGTCGGCCTGCTGTTTGGGCTGCTGCTGGCGTGGATGGCGGGCGCGCCGACGCGCCGCGAATCCCGCGCCCACGCTAAACGCATCGCGGTGCTCGAACGCGAAGTCGACGGCTTGCGCGCCAGCCGGCCGGCGCCGCCGCAATCCCTGCCGGGCGCAGGGCGCTAGGCACAAAGACGCCGTGGCCCCGCACCGAGAATGCACTCGCGCGCCAGGGCGTGAATCCCGTATATCCGGCTTGCCATGAGCGACAAACCGGCAAACCCGATCCTCTGCGCCATCGACCTGGCCGATCCCAACAAGGCCAAGGCGCTGGTGCGCGAACTCAAGGGCGCCGTCGGCGGCGTCAAGCTCGGTCTCGAATTCTTCGCCGCCAACGGGCCGCGCGCCGTGCGCGACACCGCCCAGGGCCTGCCGCTGTTTCTCGACCTCAAGCTGCACGACATCCCCAACACCGTCGCCGGCGCGGTGAGCGCGGCCGCCGTACTCGAGCCGATGTTCCTTACGGTTCATTGCGCCGGCGGTCGCGCGATGATGCAGGCCGCAGTCGAGGCGGCGAAGCGGACCGCTCGGAAATCGCGCATGAAGATTTTGGGCGTTACGGTGCTGACGAGTCTCGACGAGCGCGATCTCGATGCCGTAGGTCAGAGGGGACCAACCGGCGAGCAGGTGAAGCGGCTGGCGCTGCTCGCCAAGGACAGTGGCCTCGACGGTATCATCTGTTCGCCGCACGAGGTGGCGGAGCTGCGTCCGATCGTCGGCCCCGATTTCATTCTGGTGGTGCCGGGTATCCGCGTCGGGTCGCTGGGGCACGGCGATCAAAAACGCGTCATGGGGCCGCGCGATGCGGTGCAGGCCGGTGCCGATTATCTGGTCATCGGCCGGCCGATCACCGGCTCGCCGAGCCCACCGGCCGCGGCGCGCGCCATGCTCGCCGAAATCCGCAAGCCGTGAGCGTCGCGGCGAAGATCTGCGGCCTGTCGACGCTCGAGACCGTCGCCGCCGCGATCGCTGGTAGGGCGCGCTTTATCGGTTTCGTCTTCTTTCCGCCGAGTCCGCGCAACCTGACGCCGGCGCAGGCCGGGCCGTTGATCCGCGGCGTGCCCGCCGGCGTGATGCGGGTCGGCGTCTTCGTCGATCCCGACAACGATCTGCTCGAACGCGTGCTCGCGGCCGCGCCGCTCGATCTGATCCAACTGCATGGCGAGGAGACGCCCGAACGCGTCGCCGAGATCAAGCGCCGCTTCGGCAAGAAGGCGATGAAGGCGATCAAGGTCGCAGGCGAGAGCGACCTCGCCGCCGCGCCGCGCTATTACGGCATTGCCGACTGGCTGATGTTCGACGCGCGGCCGCCCAAAAGCGCGACGCGGCCCGGCGGCAACGCGTTGGCCTTCGACTGGGAGCTGCTGCGCGCGCGAACTTGGCCGCTGCCGTGGATGCTGTCGGGCGGACTGACGCCGGCGAACGTGGCCGAGGCGGCGCGCATCTCGCGCGCCCCCGCGGTCGACGTCTCGTCCGGCGTCGAGAGCGCGCCGGGCGTCAAGGATGTCGCGAAAATTCGCGCGTTTTTGGCCGCCGTTGGGGCGCTCGCCGGCGCGAATTGAGCCTTTGAGGCTCAAGGCTTTAGGGGTAAAACTCGGGCTTTCCAGGCGGCTCCAGGCGATATTTCGAGATGGCTGGCCCCAACACCTACCGCGGCGGGCCCGACGACCGCGGGCTGTTCGGCATTCACGGCGGACGCTTCGTCGCCGAGACGCTGATGCCGCTCGTGCTCGAGGTCGAGCGCGCCTACGACGACGCGAAGCGCGATCCGACTTTCGCCGCGGAGTTGCGCTATTATCTCGAGCATTACGTCGGCCGGCCGTCGCCGCTCTACTTCGCCGAGCGGCTGACGCGCCATTGCCGGGGCGCCAAGATTTATTTGAAGCGCGAGGACCTCAACCACACCGGCGCGCACAAGGTGAACAACACGCTCGGCCAGATCCTGCTGGCACGACGCATGGGCAAGCGACGCATCATCGCCGAGACTGGCGCCGGTCAGCACGGTGTCGCCACGGCCACGGTCTGCGCGCTCTTCGACCTGCCCTGCGTCGTGTACATGGGCGCCACCGACATCGAACGCCAGAAGCCCAACGTCTTTCGCATGAAGCTGCTTGGTGCCGAGGTACGACCGGTGACCTCGGGCACGGCGACGTTGAAAGACGCGATGAACGAGGCGCTGCGCGACTGGGTCGCCAACGTCGACGATACCTATTACCTGATCGGCACAGTGGCCGGTCCGCATCCCTACCCGGCGATGGTGCGCGACTTCCAAACCGTCATCGGTGACGAGGTCCGCGCCCAGATGGTGAAGGCGGAAGGGCGGCCGCCCGATACGCTGATCGCCTGCGTCGGTGGCGGCTCCAATGCGATGGGGCTGTTCCACCCGTTTCTTGACGAACCCGACGTCGCCATGATCGGCGTCGAGGCTGCGGGCGAGGGCATATCCACCGGCCGCCACGCGGCCTCGCTCAATGGCGGCATGCCGGGTGTGCTGCACGGCAATCGCAGCTATTACCTCCAGGATGACGACGGCCAGATCCTCGATACCCATTCGATCTCGGCCGGTCTCGATTACCCTGGCGTCGGACCCGAGCACGCCTGGCTCTTCGAGCAGAAGCGCGTCGAATACGTGCCGGTGACTGATCGCGAGGCGCTCGACGCGTTCCTGCTGCTGACGCGGCTCGAAGGCATCATTCCGGCACTCGAATCGGCGCATGCCGTGGCCGCGGCGGCCAAACGCGCGCCCGAGCTGCCGCGCAACCATCTGATGGTGATCAATCTCTCCGGTCGTGGCGACAAGGACGTCAACACGGTCGCGGCGACACTTGGAGTGAAGCTGTGAGCCGGATCGCCGCACGCTTCGCGCAATTGCGCGCCGACGGCCGCGCCGGCCTGGTGACCTATCTCACCTGCGGCGATCCCGACCGTGCGACCTTCGAAAAGCTCCTGGTGCGGCTGCCGAAGGCCGGTGCCGATCTGATCGAGATCGGCATGCCGTTCTCCGATCCGATGGCCGACGGGCCGGCGATCCAAGCGGCAAGCCTGCGCGCGCTCAGGTCCGGCATGACGCTCGCCAAGACGCTCGACGTGCTGCGTCGCTTCCGCAAGACAGACGGCGACACGCCGGTGATCCTGATG
The DNA here is from genome assembly GCA_028871455.1 of Alphaproteobacteria bacterium. GTDB lineage: Bacteria > Pseudomonadota > Alphaproteobacteria > ATCC43930 > CGMCC-115725 > REEB95. Next base: position 36,306 of record JAGWNF010000002.1, on the reverse strand, counting down.
GGCTATTACAATCCGATCTATCGCTACGGCGTGCCACAGTTCCTCAAGGACGCCAAGGCGGCCGGCGGCGACGGCCTGATCGTCGTCGACCTGCCGCCCGAGCATGACGACGAGCTGTGCCTGCCGGCGCGCGCCGCCGGCCTCGACTTCGTGCGCCTCGCGACCCCGACCAGCGACGACCGGCGCCTGCCGGTCATACTCAACAACGCCGGCGGCTTCCTCTATTACGTCGCCATCGCCGGCATCACCGGCACCAAGTCGGCGCGCGCTGAGGTCGTCGCCGCGGCGGTCGCACGGCTCCGACGTCATACCAGCCTGCCGATCGCCGTGGGTTTCGGCATCAAGACGCCGGCACAAGCCGCCGAAGTTGCGCGCGTCGCCGACGCGGCGGTAGTCGGCTCGGCGCTGGTCGAGAAGATCGCCAAGAACCTCGACAAGCGCAGCAAAGCGAAACCGGCCTTGATGCCGGCCGTGCTCAAGGACGTGACGGCGTTCGCCGCCGGTGTGCGCAAGGCACGGCCGCGTCATCCGGCCCGGGCGGCACAATGAACTGGCTCACCAATTTCGTGCTGCCCAAGATCCGGGCGGTCGTCGCCAAGAAGGAGATGCCGGACAACCTTTGGCACAAATGTCCGGGCTGCGGCCAAATGCTGTTCCACCGCGAGCTCGAGGCCAATCTGCATGTCTGCGCCGCCTGCGGCCACCATTTGCGCCTAGCGCCGGAGAAGCGGCTCGCGATGCTGTTCGATGACGGCAAATACACGGTCATCGAGCTGCCCAAGGCGATTGTCGATCCGCTCAAGTTCCGCGACCGCAAGCGTTATGCCGAGCGGCTCAAGGAGGCGCAGGGTGCCAAGGGCACGACGCGGGACGCCGCGGTGGTAGCGCACGGCACGCTGGGCAGCGTTGCCGCCGTCGTCTGCGCTTTCGATTTTGGCTTCATGGGCGGCTCGATGGGCATCGCCGTCGGCGAGGCCTTGTTGGCGGCGGCGCGGCTCGCCGTGCTGCAGGAGGCGGCGCTCATCGTCGTGCCGTCCTCGGGCGGCGCGCGCATGCAGGAAGGTATCCTGTCGCTCATGCAGTTGCCGCGAACCACGCTCGCCGTGGAGATGGTCAAGGAGAGCGGCCAACCGTACATCGTGGTGTTGGCCGATCCGACCACCGGCGGCGTCTCGGCGTCGTTCGCCATGCTGGGCGACGTTACGCTCGCCGAGCCGGGCGCCGTGATCGGCTTCGCTGGCGCGCGTGTCATCGAGGAGACCATCCGCGAGAAACTTCCCGAAGGCTTCCAGCGCGCCGAATACCTGCTTGAGCACGGCATGGTCGACATGGTGGTCCATCGCCGAGACCTCAAGGCCGCGATCGACCGCATCCTGGGCCTGCTATGCCGCAAGGCGCCGCCGGCGCTGGCCGCAACCGCGTTGCCGGCGACGGACCGCGGATGGGAGCGCGCCTGACCCGCCGGCGGGTGCCGAGCGACCGCATTCTCGAGCGTCTATTGACGCTCCATCCGAAGTTGATCGACCTGTCGCTCGACCGCGTCGTGCGGCTTCTGAAGACGCTGGGCGATCCGCAGGACGAACTGCCGCCCGTCATCCACGTCGCCGGCACCAACGGCAAAGGTTCGACCATCGCGTTCTTGCGCGCCTTCCTCGAAGCCTCCGGCAAGCGCGTACATGTTTACACGTCGCCGCACTTGGTGCGCTTCCACGAGCGCATCCGCATCGCCGGCAAGATCATTCCCGAAAATATGCTGAGCGCCCTGCTCGCGGAGTGCGAGCGCGCCAATGCCGGTCAGCCGATCACCTTCTTCGAGATCACGACGGCCGCCGCCTTTCTCGCCTTCGCGCGCAAGGACGCCGATTACGCGCTGATCGAGGTCGGCCTCGGCGGTCGTTTCGACGCGACCAACGTGGTCGCCAGGCCGGCGGTGGCGGTGCTGACGCCCGTGTCGCTCGACCATCAACATTTCCTCGGCGAGACGATCGCCGCGATTACCTTCGAGAAGGCTGGCATCCTCAAGCCGGGTGTGCCGGCCGTCGTCGGACCGCAGATGCCGGATGCGGCCAGGGTGATCGCCGATCGCGCCGCCGAGCTGCACGCGCCGCTCTATCGCTACGGCCGCGAATGGTCCGTCGAGCACGCCGAAGGTGGTGGCCTGATTTACCGCGGTCGGCGAACCTTCGACCTGCCGACGCCGGGCTTGATTGGCCCGCATCAGTACGACAACGCCGGCACGGCGCTCGCCGTGCTCGAATGTCTGCGCGGTTTCATGCTCGACCCGGCGGCGCTGGCGCGCGGCATGGGCCAAGTCGAATGGCCGGGACGTCTCCAGCGCCTCAAGCACGGTCCGCTGATCAAGGCCTTGCCGGCGAGCGCGGAACTTTGGCTCGACGGCGCGCATAACGCGGCGGGCGGCGAAGCGCTGGCGCGCTTCGTCGCCGGCTGGCGCCGGCCGACCGGCCTGGTCTTCGGCATGATCAAGACCCACGACCCAACGGCGTTCCTCGCCCCGCTCGTTCCTTATGTGCGGCGGCTGAGCGCAGTGGCGATTCCCGGCGAAGCCAACACGCTGAGCGCCGAAGAATGCGTAGCGGCGGCGCGGCGGCTCGGCATCAATGCGGCGTCCGCGAAGACACTGCGCGAAGCGGTCGCCGCGGCGAGCGTCGCCGGCCAGCGCACGCTGATCTGCGGCTCGCTTTATCTTGCCGGAAAAGTGCTCGCCGCGAACGGCTAGCGGGCTAGAGGACCGACTGGACCCACTCGACCAGTTTCGATTTCGGCAGTGCACCTATCTTGGTCGCCGCCACCTGGCCGTTCTTGAACACCATCAACGTCGGAATGCCGTGCACGTTGTATTTGCCCGGCGTCTGCGGGTTTTCGTCAATGTTGAGCTTGGCGACCGTCACCTTGCCACCCATCTCGGCCGCGATTTCGTCGATGAACGGCGCTATCATCTTGCACGGGCCGCACCATTCGGCCCAGAAATCGACCAGCACCGGCCCCGGCGCCTTGAGTACATCGGCGTCGAACGACGCGTCGGTCACCTTGTTCGGCTTCATGCTGGTCCTGCTCCAAATTCCATCGATGGCGCAGCTTAGGCGAGCGGCGGAAACAGGGTCAAGCGAGGCTCCCGCGCGACAATCGCATGGCTCGGCCCTTGAAAACCGCTCTCACGCGGCACCGCCGGTGAGCGCCCCGTTTGAAATCCACATCAGCTTCGGCCCCTCGGTCCAGAGCAGCGCGCAGCGCACCGCCTTGCTGGGATAGACCCGCGCCAGCGCCGCCCGATAGGCCGCGAGCTGGTCGAGATAAGCCTCCGGCACCACCGACTCGGCTAGCGGCACCGGCCGCATGGTCTTGTAATCGACAATCACGACTTCGGATTCGGTGACCAACAGGCGATCGATGCGGCCGGACACCGCACGGTCGCCGATCAGACCTACAACCGGCACCTCGGCCTCGGAGCCCGGGCCGAACAGCGGCGCAAATTCCGCCTCCGCGAGGATCGCGAGGGTCTCGTCGGCGATCGCCGCCTGCTCAGCCGGCGCGAGCGCCAGCACCGACCGGGCGAGAAACCGTTTGGCGACCGCCGTGCGCTGCTCGGGCTCCACCCGGGGCAGGCTCTGCAACAATCGATGCACGATCAATCCCTTGCGGAAGATATGGCCGTTGTCGGCACCCAAGGGCGAGCGCGTCGGCGGCTCGGCGCGCGCGGGCCGCGACGGCTGCAGCGGCTTGGGCGGCGCCGGCTCGGGCGGCGGCGGCGCGATTGCCCATGGCGGCAGCGCACCAGCGACGGGCGACACGGCGTGCCGCGACGGCTTCTCCTCGCGCCGGGCTTGTTGGCGTGTGACCAGCCGCAGCCCCTCGCCGCGCCAGCCGTCGGCGCCGATGAGCTTCGCGTTGTCGAAGGCGAAGGCCTGGCCGCCCGCCGTCTTGAGGCCAGCCTGCACGAACGGATACCACGCGTGGTCGGGCGCCTTGCGCTTGCCGTTCCAGCCGCAGACATAGAGCCGGTCGGCGGCACGGGTCAGCGCGACATAGAGCAGCCGGCGGTATTCCTCGTCGCGGCGCTGATCGGCCAGCGCCTCGGCGGCGCGCGCCGCCGACGCATCGCCCTGCGCCAGCCACAACGGCAGGCCGTCGTCGGTCCAGACGATGCCGTGCGGCCGGTCCGGCACGGCAAGCGTGTCGGGCAGGAAGACGATCGGCGCCTGCAATCCCTTGGCGCCGTGTACGGTGATGACGCGCAGCTCGTCGCGACCGGACTCGTTGTTGAGGTCACGTTTAACCTCGAGCTCGCCGAGCACCAGCCAGTGTAGAAAGCCTTGCAGCGAAGGGCCATGATCGCGCTCGAAGGCGAGCGCAGCCGCCAGCAGCTCGTCGAGCGGATCGCTCGCCTCCGGACCGAGCCGGCCGACAATTTTCTTCCGGCCACCGCGCGCGCCGAGCATCTCGGCGAACAACTCGAAGGGCGGGACGAAATCGGCGCGTGCCAACAACGCCGCGAGCTCATCGGCGGCGAAGCGGAAGGTCGGATTCTCGCCGGCGCGGCGCCGCAGCGTTTCCCAGAGGCTGTCGGTGCGCCGCCACGCCAGTTCGAACAGGTGATCGTCGTCGAAGCCGTAGAACGGCCCTTTCAGCACCGTGGCGAGCGTCAAGTCGTCTTCTGGCAGCAGGAGGAACTGCGCCAGCGCGATCAGATCCTGCACAGCCAGCTGATCGGCCAGGATCATGCGGTCGACGCCGGTAACCGGCACGTCGCGCTCCTTGAGCGCGCGCACCAACGCGCCGACGAAGGGATTGCGGCGCCGCACCAGCACCAAGATGTCGCCGGCGTGGATCGGCCGGCCGCTCGATTCGAGCGTTTCGCCGGTCTCGATCCACGATCTAACTGTCGCGGCGATGGCATCGGCCAGCCGTGCGCGCGGCTGTTTGAGCTCCGTTTGGCTGAGCGGCGCATCCCACGGCGTCGGCGGTTCGCTGTCCTCCGGACCGACCGGCGGCCAGAGCTCAACCAAGCCGGCCTGGCCGCGGCGTGACGGTTCGTGGCGGATGACCTCGTCCGCGAGCACCACCCCAGCCGCGACACGCTGGTCGGCAAAAACCGCGTCGACGGTCTGCAGCACGGCCGCGACCGAGCGAAACGACAATTCGAGCGAGAGCGGTTGCCATTTCTGCTCTGCCGCCTCGACGCGGGCGCGGAAATGCTCGCGCATCGCGATAAACGCCTTGGGATCGGCGCGCTGGAAACTGAAGATCGACTGCTTCGGATCGCCGACCGCGAATACCGTGCGCTCGATCTCGCGCGCGCCCTCGCCGGCGAAGAATTCCTCCGCCAGTGCCGCGACCACGTCCCATTGATCCGGATTGGTGTCCTGCGCCTCGTCGATCAGCACGTGATCGATGCCGCCGTCGAGCTTGAACAGCACCCAGGGTGCGACACCCGGCCGTCGCAGCAGTTCTTTCGCTTTCAGCACCAGATCGTCGAAGTCGAGCTGCGCCCGCATCGCCTTGTGCGCGGCATAAGCGTCGAGCACCGCGCCGGCGAGCCGTACGAGGGCCGCGGTGGCTTCGGCCAAGCGTGCTGCGTTGCGCCGCTCGCACAGCGCCTCGAGGCGCGCGGCTTCCGACGCGAGCAGATCGCCGATCGCCGGATCGAGCGTCAACGCCGCTTTGCTCGCCAGTCGTACACGGCGTGTGCCCGCCCGCGTTAGGTATGCAGAGCAATAGGTATCGAAGCCCGCGACGCGGCCGCGCACGCGGCCGAGCCATCGATTCATCGCTTCGCCTGTGTCCTTGTCCTGCTTGCCGCCGCTGGCACAGAGAGTGCGTGCGGCGCGCTTCAGCGCGGCACCGTCGAATGCGTCGTCCTTGCATGCCCGACGGACAATCGAGTTCGGCGTCTCGTCCGGCTGCAGGTCAAAGCGCTCGCGCAGACGCGCCTCGAACTTGGTGTCGCCGTCGCGCAGTGCCGTAACGCGGCCGCGCTCGGCTGCCAGCTTGGCGACCAGTTCGACGAACCCCTCTTCGCCGACGAGCTGCGTCACCACGTCGAGCGCGATCTTCAAGGCCCTGGGCTTGCCGACGCGCCCACGCTCGAGCACATGCGTCACGGCGCGCTCCATAGCCTCGATGGCGCTGCGTTCCTCCATCACCTGGAAGTGGGGTGGTATGCCGGCCTCGAGTGGAAAGCGCCGCAGCAGCGACTGGCAGAACGCGTGAATCGTCTCGATCCGCATGCCGCCCGGCGCATCGAGCACGTGCGCAAAGAGCTGGCGCGCGCGGTCGAGTGTGTCGGCGTCGGCCTCGATGCCGGCCATTTGCCGTAGGTCGTCGCGCAGATCCTTGTCCGGCATAGTCGCCCAGTCGCTGAGCTTGGTGCCGATGCGGATGGCCATCTCGGCGGCGGCCGCCTTGGTAAAAGTGAGGCACAGGATGCGCTGCGGCGCGCTGCCGGCGAGCAGCAGCGCCAGCACGCGGTCGGTCAGCACCTTGGTCTTACCGGTGCCGGCCGAGGCCGAGACCCAGACCGACGCCGCCGGATCGGCCGCCAGCCGCTGCGGCGCGTCAGGACCCGGTGTCAACTGCACGCTCATTCGTCGCCGCCGCCGGGCAGCCATTCGGCCACCCGCGCCAGGTGCGTGTAGTCGGAATAACGCGGACGCTTCTCGGGCCGCGGCCAAGCGCGATAGGGCGTCGCCGGATTGTCGAAGGCGGCAATCAGCCGTTGAAGGCCGTCGCGCGCCGCCGTCGCGCGTGTGCCGACCTCGGCGGCGCCGTCAACATCCGTGCGCGCCTCGCCCGGTGGATCGCGGCCGGTGAGGCGCCAATGGATCAGGGCGGCGACCGGCGCCAGCGGCACGCCGGGGAAGCCACCGGCAGCGGCGATCGCGGCTTCGAGTGCGAGCTGCGGCGCGTACCCCGATTCGACTTCGTTCTTTTGCGGCAACACGCCCGTCTTGTAATCGATGATGGCGAGATCGCCGTCGCTGAGGCGATCGATGCGATCCGCCTTGCCGGACAGGGTGAATGGACCGCCTTTGGCAGACAGCGTCAGCGTTCCGGTGATCTCGCCGAAGCTCTGGGCAATGAGCGCGCGGCGCTCGCGCTCGGTCTCGACCACCCAGCCAGCGATCCGCTCAAAGCGCGGCCACCAGAACGCGTGCACATTGGGATGCTGCAGCGCGTCGCCGAAGCAGTCGCGGCCGATGGCGATGAGGCGCTCCTCGGCGTTCTCGGGCAGGTCGCGCGGAAATTCGCGCAGGAAGCGATCGAGCGCGTCGTGAATGAACGTGCCGCGATCGGCCGCGCCGGAATCGGCGTCGATCGGATCGAGCGCCCGCAAGCGCAGCACATGCCGGGCGTAGATCGCATATGGATCGCGCAGCCAGGTTTCGATCTCGGTGACGGAGAGTTGGCGCGGCCGTGCGTCAAGCGGCGGGCGCGGCTCGGGCGGCTTGGCGCGCCGGACGCGGCCGGGATCGTCGAGCCGCATCTGCCAGGCGAGCGGTGGGCCGTCGGCCGCGAAGTCGCCCGGCAGCTTGGGGTCGAGCCCGGCGGCACGCAGCGCGGTCTCGAGCCGCAGCAGCCAGCGTGACGGCACCGTCGGATTGCCTTCGACCCGCGCGGCACGGGTCAGCACGACGGTGCGCGCGGCCAGACCTTGCGCGAAATCGTGCGCTGCGCGGCCGATCCGCTGCTCGGGCGGCGGCAGGCCGAAATCGCGCCGCATCGGCCGCGACAGCCAGGGATCGCTGTCGGCCCGCGTCGGCCAGACGCCTTCGTTGAGGCCACCCAGGATGACCAGATCGGCTTGCTGCAACCGCGCTTCGAGCAGGCCCCAAATGAACAGCCGCGGATGCCGACCATAGGGCGGTCGCACCACGGGCGCGGCGAACAGCGCCTCGAACAGCGCCGGATAATCGGCGCCGGCGAGCTTGGGGAATTCACGCGCGGCGCTGAGCAGCTCGTTGAGCCAGAGCGCGGCGGTTTCGCCAGCGGCTTCGCGCCACAAGCGGCGGTCGCCGCTCTCGTCGGCGCTGGCGGCCAGCGCCTCGGCGGCGCCGATATGGGCCTGGGCCAGGACGGCGAGCTCGATGTTGTCGGCGGCAAGCGCCGTCGTCAGCGGCGCGAGCGCCGCGCCGATGCGGCGAACGTGATCGGCGAGGTCGCGCGTGCCGACCACGGTACGGCCCAGGCCTTCGATGCCCGCTCCCGGCCGCGGACCGCGCAGCGCGGCGGTTTCGAGCCGGCGCGTCAGCTCGCGAAAGGCCGCCGGCGCAAGACCGCCCGCGGCGAGCGGATGCTTCAGCAAGGCCAGCAGCGGCAGCGGCGCAAAATCCTCGGCAACGCAGGTCAGCAGTAGGCGCAGGAACACGCCCGGCGGCGTCTTGGCGAGCGGCGTGCCGGCAGAATCGTCGACCTCGATATCCCAGCGGCGCAGCTCGGCGGCGACGCGGCGCGCCAGATCGCGGTCGGGCGTGACCAGCGCGGCGGTGGCCGCCGGCACTTCGAGCTGGCGGCGCATGAGGAGCGCGATCGTCGTCGCCTCCTCCTGCGGTCCGGCACAATCGATGCGTGCAATCCCTTCGGTCGCGCCCGCCGGAAGGCCGCGTAAAATCGCCCAGCGGTGACTACGCGCAGCGGGCGCCAGCGCCGTTCGCAACAGGGCCATCCGCTCGGGACGACCGCGCGCGGTACCCGGTGCCGGCCAGACCGAGACCCGGTTCGGCACAAGTCCGAGCCGCGCCAGGAACCGCGCGAGGAGATGCTGCGGATGGGTCGGATCGTCGGTGATCGCCTCCCATTCCGTCGCATCGGTTTCCCGGTCGAGGCCGGGCAGGACAACAATGCCGTTCGGCAGGTCGGCCACCGCCGCGACAAGGTCGGCCACCGCCGGGACGCCGCCGGTGATGCCGGCGGCGATCACCGGATCGGCCGGCGGTTGCGCGCGCCACGCTTCGGCTTGACGCGCCAAAACACAGTTGCGGCGTTCGGCGGCGTCGAGGCAACCGGCCTCGGCCAGCACCTGCGGCCAATGCTCAGACACGATGCCGAGGAACTTCACCACCTGTTGCCAGTGCTTGGCGTGCTCCTCCGGAACCAAGCGGTCGAGATTGGCGAGACCGCAACCCTCCGCCGCGGCTTCGTCGAGAAAGCGCGCCAACTCCGCGGCGAGCGGTACGGCCTGCGGCGCGGTCACCGGTCCGGCGCCGCACGCCTCGCCCCAGCGCAGAACGAGGCGCGCCAGAAGGAGCCGACGCCGGAGCTCGGGCATGGCCGGCGGCAGGTCGAGCGTCTCGTCATCCGCCGTTTCGTCGGCGAGGATGGCGAGCTCCTCGGCATCGACGTCGCCGACCGGCATGAGCCGGGGCAGCAGCAGCGGCCGCCCTTCGCCTTGGCGCAGAAAGGCTTCGGCAAGCGAGCGCGCAGCGCGCCGGGTCGGCAGCAGCACGGTCATGCGCGCGAGGGTCAGCGGATCGCCGCCGGCATGCACCAGAAGTCCGGCGGCGAGGGCATCGAGAAACGGCACGCCGGCATCGACCGCGTAGACCGCACCCATAGCGCTAGCGTTCGACGCGGTGGGTGTGCAGGCGCGTCTCGGCCAGCGTCAGGCCGTCCGGCGTGCCGACATGATACCACTCGCCGTCGTGAACCAAGCCTCGCAACCGGCCGCGTTCGATCGCCACGTCCCACAGCCGGTTGATCGAGAATGCGCCGGCGGGCGCGCCGTCGAACAGGCGGCGATGCACGATCTCGATACCGGCGAAGACGAACGGCGCAACCTCAGTCTCGGCGCGCCGGCGCACGATGCCCGCCGGATCGAGCATGAAGTCGCCGCGCCCGTGATAGCCCGCGGCCCGCGCCGTCGGCTGCATCAGCAGCAACGCGTCGTCGCGCGCCGGATTGAAACTTGCCGCAAGCTGGTGCAGTGCCGGCGTGGCGGCGTCGAGCCAGAAGACATCGGCGTTGATCGCATAGAACACATCGCCGAGCAGTGGCAGCGCTTTCGCGATGCCGCCGCCGGTCTCGAGTGCCTCGCTTTCGCGGGAGAACTCGATCTCGATATCGTGCCGTCGCGCCAAGTGTTCGGCGATCGTGTCACCGCGATAATGCAGGTTGACCACCGCGTGGCGGACGCCGACGGCGATGAGCCGGTCGAGCACATGGTCGATCAGCGCGCGGCCTTCGACCGGAATAAGCGGTTTCGGGAGACGGTCGGTGAGCGTGCCCATACGCTTGCCTCGCCCGGCGGCGAGGACAATCGCGCTCTCCGGCACGCTCATGCGGCGGGGCGGCATGGCGGAACGTGGCGCGCGGTCTCGGGAATGTGGCGCGCGAACCAAGCAGCGACCGGCGCGAGCGCGGGATGCGCCAGATCTTGTTGCAGGAGCCGCCAGACACGCGGAATGTGCTCGAGATATTGCCGTTTGCTGTCCCGCACGCAGAGCCGGGTAAAAATGCCAACAATCTTGGCGCTGCGCTGCGCACCCAGAATCGCGTAGGAGGCGTCGAACGCCGCCGGATCGAGCTCGGGAAAGGCGGCGAGGTAGCGCTGGCGCATCGCCGCGGCCAACGCCGGCGGTACGTCGCGGCGGGCGTCCTCCAGCAGCGAGACCAGATCGTAGCTCGGCGGACCGACGACGGCGTCCTGGAAATCGAGCAGACCGCATTCGAGCAGACCACCGCGGTTGCGGACACGCATCAGGTTGTCGACATGATAGTCGCGCAGCACGAGAGTCGCTGGCAGCTTGCGTACGATTGGCAGGGCCTTTTCCCACAGCGCGAGATACTCGGCGCGCAGCGCCGGATCCACCGGCGCCTCGGTGATCGCCGGCCAATACCAGTCGACCAGCAGCGCGGCTTCGTCGAGGAAGCGCTTGTCGTCGTAGGGCGCCAGGAACTTCGCCGCTTTCATTTCCTGCGCCGTGAAACGCCGCCGCAACGCGATGAGTACATCGACCGCAAGCGCGTAAAGCGGCTCCTCAGCCTCGCCGCGCGCCAGCAGCCGCGTATAGGTGTCGTCGCCAAGGTCCTCGATCAGCAGCAGGCCATTCTCGGCATCCTGATTGAAGATTGCCGGCGCGCCGAAGCCGAGCTGCCGCAACAGGCGCGCGACCGCGAGATAGGGCCGGACGTTTTCCCGCGGCGGCGGCGCGTCCATCAGCATCGCGGTGCGCTTGTCCGCGCCGCGCAAGCGCACGTAGCGGCGGAACGACGCGTCACCGGGCAGCGGTTCGTGCACCGCTTCGCTCCAGCCCGCTTGGTCGAGAAACCGCGCGACGACCGGTGCCCGATCAGTCACGTCGCAACTCCTCGATCCGCTTCCGCCAACTCGGCGACGACGTTACGGCGATGCTGCGCGACTCCGGCGTCGGCCCCATGGCAAAGGCCAACTCCAGCCGCTCCCCCGGCAGCAGCGTACCGAGGCGCTCGGGCCACTCGATGATGCTGACCCCGTCGGTCAAGGCCTCCTCGAAACCGAGCTCGCCGGCCTCGTTGGCGCCATTCAGACGATAAAGATCGAAATGCCAGATCGGCAGGTCCGACTCGCCGCCATAAATTTCGACCAGGGTGAAAGTCGGGCTTGGCACCTCGGTCGATTCGCCGAAGCGGGCGCGGATGAAGGCACGGGCGAAGGTCGTCTTGCCGCTGCCGAGTTCGCCCCGGAGCGCGATCACGTCGCCTTTCCGCGCCGCGCGCGCCAGCTGCGCGGCGAGCCGACCGGTCGCAGCCTCGTTGGCCAATGCGAGAACAAATGCGGCGCCTCCGTCCACCGCGATGTTTTAGGCCGCGGCTTGCAGCGCCGCAACCGCAGGCTTGCGCCCCCTAGGGGCCCACCTGCATGGTGGTGCGATGACGGAAACCGCCACGGATGTCGCAGTCATCGGCGCGGGGCCGGTCGGGCTTTTCGCGGTGTTCGAATGCGGCATGCTGAAGATGCGGTGCTGCGTTGTCGATGCCCTGGAAGCGCCGGGCGGCCAGTGCGCGGCGCTCTACCCCGAAAAGCCGATCTACGACATTCCCGGCTACCCACGTATCGCCGCGCTCGAACTGGTGCACAAACTGGTCGAGCAGGCGGCGCCATTCACGCCCGAATACCGGCTCGGGCATGCGGTCACCGGATTGGCGCGGCAGAACGAAGGCTTCGTGCTACACACCGCCAGCGGCGACACGATCGCGGCGCGCGCCGTCATCGTCGCCGCCGGTGCCGGCGCTTTCGGTCCCAACCGGCCGCCGCTCGCCGGCATCGAGCACTACGAGGGCAAGAGCGTGTTCTATCTGGTGACCCGTCGCGAGGATTTTCGCGGCAAGCGCGTGGTCATCGCCGGCGGCGGCGATTCGGCGGTCGATTGGGCGCTGTCGCTCGCCGAGATCGCCGCCAAGATCATGGTCGTGCATCGCCGCGCCAAGTTCCGCGCCGCGCCGGACAGCGTCGCGCGGCTCAAGGCGCTGGCGAAAGCCGGCACGATCGAATTGGTCGTACCATCTCAGCTCCAGGCGCTCGACGGCGCCGACGGCCGGCTCAAAGCCGTGATCGTCGCCGACCTCGACGGCAACACGCGGACGCTCGCCGCCGACGCGTTGCTGCCGTTCTTCGGCCTCGCCACTGACCTGGGACCGATTGCGCAGTGGGGCCTGGCGCTCGAGCGCCATCACCTCACGGTCGAGTCCGCGACCTGCGCGACTTCCGAGCCCGGCATCTTCGCCATCGGCGACGTGGCGCAGTATCCCGGCAAGCTCAAGCTTATCCTGTCGGGCTTCGCGGAGGCGGCGCTCGCCGCGCGGGCGATTTTCCCGCTCGTCCATCCGGGCGAAGCGCTGCACTTCGAATATTCGACCGTGACGGGCGTGCCGGCGCGCTAGCTTCCGACTCACGCCAGCTCGTTGAAATCGTCGAGCAGGCTGGCGATGCGCGCGTCGTCCAGCTGATCCATGATGGCTCGCGCGCGCTGGGTCGCGGCCGCGAGGTCAAGCGCGCGGATGCGCTGTTTGACGCGCGGCAGGCTGGCCGGCGCCATTGACAGCTCGCGGATGCCGAGACCGAGCAACAGCGCGATATAGCGCGGATCGCCGGCCATCTCGCCGCACAGGCTGACCGGAATCTGGGCGCGCAGCGCCGCCTCGACCGCGAACTGGATCAGGCGTAGCACCGCCGGGTGCAGCGGGTTATGAAGATAGGCGACGCGCTCGTCGCCGCGATCCACCGCCAGCGTGTATTGGATGAGATCGTTGGTGCCGATCGCGAAGAAATCGGCGACCGAGGCAAGAGCGTCGGCGGCGAGCGCCGCGCCCGGAATCTCGATCATCACGCCCAACGGCGGCAACGGATCGGGCAGGCGCACGCCGCGCCGTTTGAGCCGCCGCGCCACCTGGCCGAGCTCCTCGCGCGCCGCGCGCACCTCGCCGACGCTCGAGATCATCGGCAGCAGGATGCGCACCGGACCATGCGCAGCGGCGCGCAGCATGGCGGCGAACTGGGCGTCGAGCAGGCGACGCTCCTTGAGCGACAGCCGGATGGCGCGCAGGCCGAGTGCCGGATTGTTGCCTTCGCCCTCCATCAGTTCGGCCAGCGGCGCCGCCAGCTTGTCGCCGCCGATGTCGAGCGTCCTGAGCGTCACCGGCTTGCCGTCCATGCCGCGCACCAAGCCGGCATAGGCGGCGTATTGCTCGTCCTCGTCGGGCAGGTCGTCGCGGTTCATGTAGAGAAACTCGGTGCGCACCAGGCCGAGGCCCTGCGCGCTAACCGACAGCGCCTGGCCGAGCTCGCGCGGCAGCTCGAGATTGGCCTCGAGCGCGATCGGAACGCCATCGCGCGTCTCCGCCGGCAGCCGCCGGAGTCGCGCCAGGCCGCGTCCGGCGCGCTCGATCGCCGACCGCCGCTTCTCGAAGCGCGCCTGGGTCGCTGCCGTGGGTTTCAACACGACCTCGCCCGCTGTGCCGTCGAGCAGCACCGTATCGCCGGCCGCCGCATCCTTGAGCAGGTCGGGGATGCCGAGTACGGCGGGAATGCCGAGTGCCCGCGCCATGATCGCGGTATGCCCCTCGGCGCCGCCTAGCATCGTGGCAAAACCTTTCACCTGCTTCGGATCCATCAGCGCGATGTCGGCCGGGCTCAACTCCTCCGCGAGGACGATGGTGTCCTCGGCCAACGTCTTGAAGGCGGCGTAAGGCGTCTTGGTCAGATTGCGCAGCAAGCGCTGCCCGACAACACGAACATCCTCAATTCGCGATGCGAGATAGGCGTCGCCCATCGCCGCGAAGCTTTCGCCCACACGCTCGATCTCAAGCGCCACGGCACGCTCGGCATTAATCCGATCCTCGACAATGCGATGCTCGACGCCGCGCACGAAACGCGAACGCGACAGCATCGCCAGATGCGCGTCAAGCAGATAACCCATCTCCTCGGCGGCCGTGCCGGGCAGCGCGACAGCCTTGGTCTTGAGCTTCTTGAGCTGCTTGATCGCGGTTTCGACCGCGCGGGTGAACCGCTTCTGCTCACCATCGACTTCGGCCGGATCGAGCCGGCGCTCGGGCACGATGATGGCACTGCTATCGGTGATGAAGGCGCGGCCGGCCGCGATGCCGGGCGCGATCCCGACCCCTTGCAATCGCCGTTCGCCGTGCGCGCCGTCAGTCCTCATTGAAGCCGCCGGTGATCAGCGCCACGAGCGCGTCGACGGCGCGCGCGGCATCGGGCCCGGTGGCGCTCAAATCGATGGTGCTGCCGGGGCCCGCGGCCAGCATCATCAAGCCCATGATAGACTTTCCCGAAACCGATGCGCCGGCTTTCGTCACGGTGATGTCGGCATCATACTCGAAGGCGAGCTTGACAAAGCGCGCAGCGGCACGCGCATGCAGGCCGCGCTGATTCCGGATCGTGACGGTGCGGTGGACTTCGGACGGCGCGGGAACGCTGGCCGGCGTGTCCGCCATCAGCGGACGTCGGCCAGGAGCTGCGATGCGACGTTGATGTACTTGCGGCCGGCCTCCTGCGCGCCGCGCACGGCATCGGCCAGCGACTCGGTCTGACGCAGGCTCGCAAGCTTGATCAGCATGGGCAGGTTGACGCCGGCGATCACCTCGACCTTGGCCTTGTCCATGATCGATATGGCGAGGTTCGAGGGCGTGCCGCCGAACATGTCGGTCAGCAGCACGACGCCATCGCCGTTGCTGACCTCCTCGACCGAACGAAGGATGTCCTGCCGCCGCTTTTCCATGTCGTCTTCGGGGCCGATGCAGACGGCAGCGATGTTCCGCTGCGGACCGACGACGTGCTCCAGCGCGGAGATGAACTCCGCCGCGAGGCGACCATGCGTCACGAGGACCATACCAATCATGCAATATCCTTCACGGGTGGGGCTGGCGGCTCGGCCGCATGTGCGCCGGCTTCCGCCGGCCGGTCGAGATCGCGGTGCATTAGCGCGACCCGCCTTCCATCGGCGACCAGCCGCGCGGCGAGCCGTTCGGCGACATAGACGGAACGATGCCGGCCGCCGGTGCAGCCGAAGGCGATGGTGAGATAGCTCTTGCCTTCGGCCTCGTAGCGCGGCAGCAACTGGTCGAGCCACGCCGCCATCTCCCCGAAGCGCGGCGCGAAATCGGGATCGGCCTCGATGAACGTGCCAACGGTGCGGTCGCGACCTGACAGCGGCCGCAGCGCCGACACGTAGTGCGGATTGCGCAGGAAGCGCATGTCGAACACCAAATCCGCATCGCGGGGCAGACCGTAGCGATACGAAAACGAGGTCACTGCCACCGTCAGGCCGGCGCCGGCGCCGAGCGCAAAATGGCCCTGCAGCAGGCGCTTCAAGTCGCCGGGCGTGAGGCTGCTGGTGTCGATCACGAGGTCGGTGCGATCGCGCAGCGGCCAGACACGCTGGCGTTCGAGCCGGATGCCGTCCGCGACCGGCCGTTCGACCGCCAACGGATGGCGGCGGCGCGTCTCGGTGAAGCGCCGTTCAAGCTGATCGTCGTCGCAATCGAGGAACAGCAGCTTGAGTTCGATCGGGCGGCCGGTGGTTAGGTCATCGAGTGCCCGCACCAGCGAAGGCACGGCGAAGTCACGCGTCCGCACGTCGATACCGATGGCCAGCGGCACGCTGGTCGCACCCCGCCCCATCAAGTTGGCCAGCAGCGAAAGCGGCAGATTGTCGACTGCTTCATAGCCCATGTCCTCGAGCGCTTTGAGCGCCGTCGAGCGGCCCGCGCCGGAAAGCCCGGTCACCACCAACAGGCGCGTACGGGCGGGGCCGGAATTCATGGCTGGACCGAGAGCGGCTCAACGGTGATCGCGTCGCCAGCGACCGCCCGCAGGGCAAAACGCAATTTGGCCGGCGTCGAGGCATCGAAGGCACAGAACGCGACCTGGGGCACCGCGATGCCGAAGTATTCACAGCGGCCGCGCTCGGGCAGACGCTCGACCTGCTCGCGTCGAACCAGATCGCAGACCAGATGCAGCGGGGTACGCGGCGCGCGCGGCAGCCGCAAGATGCCAAGGCCTCGCACTTCGATCATGCCGGCGATTGCCGGCGGTGCCTGCAGCCAGATCTCGCCGTGCTCACAGGCGAGTGCGACTTGGTCGTCGGCGATCAGCCGCGCGCCCGACTCGATGAGGCGCAACGCCAAATCCGACTTGCCGCTGCCCGACGGGCCGCGGAGCAGCAATCCTGCCTGCCCCCACCGCACCGCCGTACCATGGACCAATTGCATTGGGGGCTTTAGGTGCGCCGGCCGCTCTTCAATGTCAATGGTGTGGCACTGCACCGAAGCCATTGACAGAACCTTAACCGTTGAAAAACAAGGCATATTTCCGAAACCCGGGCCGCCAGCAGGGGCGCCAGAGCAGCCCTATGCTGCAGAGCAATATGACGCCATCAGGCGGCTGGCAACCGCACCACGAAACGCGCGCCGATGACCTGGCCGTTACCGTCGAGCCGATTTTCCGCCCAGATCTGGCCGCGATGGTTCTCGACGATCTGCTTCGAGATTGACAGGCCGAGGCCGGAATGGGTGCCGAATTTCTCGCCGCGCGGGCGCTCGGAGTAGAAGCGGTCGAAGATCGCGGCGAACTTGCCTTCGGGGATGCCGGGCCCCTGGTCGTCGATCGTCACCACGACATTGCGGCCCTCGCGCCGCGCCTCGATCCGGATCGCGCCCTCCGGCGGGCTGAACGAGACCGCATTGGCGACGAGATTGCGGAATACCTGAACCAGCCGGCCCTCAATGCCGGAAACCGGCAGATCGCCCTCCGGCGTCCCCAGTTCACCCGGCAGCGACAGTAGCAGCCGCGGCGAGTCTTCCTTCGCCGCCGCTTCGTTGACCTGGACCAGCGTTGCCAAGAGCTTGCCCAGCGGGACCGGCACGAACTCGTCGCGCGCCAGATCGGCGTCGAGCCGCGACGCGTCGGAGATGTCGGTGATGAGACGGTCGAGCCTCATTACGTCGTCAAGCACCAGCGCCAACAGCTTGCGTTCTTTTTCGCGGTCGTTGAGCCGGGAAGCGGTCTCGATGGCGCTCTTCAACGACGTCAGCGGATTCTTGATCTCGTGCGCGACGTCGGCCGCGAATCGCTCGATGGCGCCAACCCGCTGCCACAGCGCCGTGGTCATCTCGCGCAACGCACCGGAGAGATCGCCGATCTCGTCGCCGCGGCCGGTCAGGTCGGGAATCGCGACCTCGCGCACCGGCCGGCGGCGGACGGATTCGGCGGCCGCCGCAAGCCGCCGGATCGGCCGCGCGATCGTGCCGGCAAGGTAGATCGACAGCAGCACCGTCACGCCGAGGGCGAAGGCGAAGACCTTGATGAATTCGACCCGCACCGAACGGATCGCATTCTCGATAGCGCGGCTGCCCATCGACAACTCGACGGCGCCCAGCACTTTGCGGTAGTGCTGCACCGGCACCGCCACCTCGAGAATCAGCCCCTGATTGCGGGTCTTGACGCTGCTGGTGACATAGCCAGCGAGAGCGCGCTCGGCTTCCGGAAACGATTCGGCGTTGTCGCTCGTCGGTTCGACATAGCGCGGGAAATTGCGACGCCAGGGAAACGCACTGATCACCGAGTCATAGATGGCATCGGTGACGCGTTCGAAGAGGCTCGACGCCGGTGCCGACAACTTGCTGACCTGGACCGTCCCGCCCGGACCGCTGAGCACGTCCGTATCCGCAATCAGCTTGCCTTGATCGTTGAACAGGCGCGCCCGTGTCTTGGTCGGCTCGACAAGGCGGCGCATCATCTCGCGCGCGAGTTGCGGATCAAGCACGAACGACGCGCGCCGCTGGTCGACAGCACCCTCGCCGAGTGCCCCGGCAAAAATCTCGGCCTGGGTCCTGAGCGAATCGAGGTTGGCAGTAACCAAGCTGTCCTGGTATTCGCCGAGATAAAGCACGCCCATGCCGAGAAGCGCGAGGGCGAGCACATTGACCGCGAGAATGCGACGCGTCAGCGGCGAAAGGCGCCAGCGGCGGCGCGCACGCAGGCGCAACCGGCGCGCGGCCCTGGCACGCGAATTTGGGCGCGGTGCCGCACCGGCAGCGTCTCGCGGGTTAGTGGTCGCGGTAACGATATCCGACGCCATACAGGGTTTCGATCTGGGCGAATTCGCCGTCGACCACCTTGAACTTCTTTCTCAGACGCTTGATGTGGCTGTCGATGGTGCGATCGTCGACGTAGATATGCTCGCCGTAAGCGCTGTCCATCAGCTGATCGCGGCTCTTGACGTGGCCGGGCCGGAGTGCGAGCGACTTCAGGATAAGAAATTCGGTGACCGTCAGATCGACGTCCTTGCTCTTCCAGGTGCATTGGTGCCGCCCCGGATCGAGCGTGAGATCGCCGCGCTGAATGACGGGTTCGGCCTGGGTATCGCCACCGCGGGCGATCTCGCCGCGACGCAGGAGCGCGCGAATGCGCTCGACCAGCAGGCGCTGCGAGAACGGCTTCTTGATATAGTCGTCGGCGCCCATGCGGAGGCCGAGAACCTCATCGACCTCGTCGTCCTTTGAGGTGAGGAAGATGACTGGCAGCGCGCTTTGCTTGCGCAGGTTCGCCAGCAACTCCATTCCGTCCATGCGCGGCATCTTGATGTCGAGGATCGCCAGGTCGACCGGCTGCGCGGTGATGGCCTTGAGCGCCTCGGCTCCGTCGTTGTACGTACGCACGGCGAAACCCTCGGCCTCGAGCGCGACCGAAAGCGATTGCAGAATATTCTTGTCGTCATCGACCAAAGCGATGGAATTGGCCACGGAAGAGCCCCTCTTATCGGTAAAAGAATATGGTCGTTCCAAGGTAGCCGGCCAAGTGTGGCGAGTTTAGGGCGCCAGTTTACCGCCAGTTTTCGCCAAAATACCGTGCCGGAGAATACCTTAGAACGCTCCGGAACATGCCGGTGGGCGGTTGCGGCGCTGGCGGCCGTTTTCGGCCCGGATCGACGCCGAAAACCCGGCACTCCGTTATCGCGACCAATTTGGCCAAGCTGATTCCGGCGCATCGACATTGCGCCGCGCGCACTCGCGGCCGAGGATGGGCCTTATGACAAGCGATTCGGCGGCCCTGACGGCGACGGTACGCGACCTTTTGCGCCGCGCGCCACGCGCCAGTCTCGCCACCTTGACCGACGACGGTGCACCCTACGCCTCGCTGGTGCTGACGGCGGATGACGGCATTGGCGTGCCGTTGCTGCTGCTGTCCGATCTGGCCGAACACGCGAAGAACCTGAAGCGCGACTCCCGCGCCTCGCTTCTGGTCGAGACTGCACAACCGGCTGGCGACCCGCTGGCTGCGCCGCGGGCGACCTTTCTCGGCGCGGCGGTGCGCGTCGCCGACGAAGCCGCGAGGGCGGCGTTTATCGCCCGCCATCCCGCTGCAGCCGGTTATGCGGCCTTCAAGGATTTCGCGGTCTATCGCTTCACGGTCGCTCGCATCCACCTCGTCGCCGGCTTCGGCCGCATCGACTGGCTCTCGGGCGACGACTACCGCATCGCAGCATCGGCGAAATGAAACGCTGACACGCGAACAGCGGTGTGCCACGTGCACCACACGACCAGACTGCGCGCGAGCTGATAAGCGGTTCGAGATTACCTTCAAGCAATATGAACCCTATGTCAGCAACGACGTGAAGGCCGCCGGTATCCACGCCGTCGCCCGCACGACTCGCGTCACAGAACAGTCACGGGGTCGACCGGCGAATCACCCTTAGCCTGTGCGCGGTCGCTGCGAGGTGACCATGGCCGAAGCAAAAGCGGCGTCGACCTATCGTGAACAAGCGGCTCGTCTGCGCGAGTTAGCGCGGGAGTCGAATAGTACGCTGTTGCGGTTCGAGCTCCTCGAAGTCGCCGCCCAATTCGAAAAACTGGCGCAGCTCGCCGAGCGCAAGGTGCCGCAGTGCTGAATTCAGGCGATCGCCCGCGCCAACGCGGCGTTGCCGACGGCGCAAAACCGGGCGCTAGGCGCTAGGCGACGAGCGCGCTGTAGGCGTGTTCGAAGGTAAAGTCGTCGGTGGTATCGGCCCAGCGCCCTGTCCATTCGTGCGCCTCGCCTTGATATTCGAAGCGGAGCGCGGCGACGAATTGCCGGACGGCGTCGCGGTCGTCCGCCAGCGGCATCACCAGGCGATGGCAGACCAGCGATACCCGTTTCGGCGACAGGTAGCGGTGACGCAGCAGCAGCGGCTGCCGCTGCTCGCTGATCAGCCGGTAATGCGCCATGATTGAGGCGCGGCGTTCGGGCGGACAGACCTCGTCGCAATACTTGCCGGTCAGTTCGCCGCCATAAGCGGCCACTACAGCCGTGCCGGCAAGGCGATAACGCAGCCGCTGGCCGTCGGCGGCGAACTCGGTGATCAGCAGGTGCGGCAGCAGCTGTGGAATCTCGGTCGGATCGATGTCGCAGCGGAGCGGCAGGCCACCGGCGCGGCATTTGCGGCGCCAGTATGCGTAGGCGGCACCCAAGATCGGGTCGTCGTGAAGCTTGCTCGGCACGTCCCACAGGCTCCCGGTCGAAATCGGTCACACCTTAGCCACAGCCCTTTAACGACGGTTAAAACCGCCACACGTCGGCGCGCGGCATCCACAGATTTTGGCCGGTACTGCGATCTTTCCACAGCTTTCTTCGAACCGGCCGGCCATCCGATATGGATTGTGGTCGGATTTTCGGCGAATACCGAACGACGTCCGCAACGTCTTAACACCGTCTTAAGCGCACCATCGCGACTCTGATCGGGTTCAAAGGGGAGTTCTGAACATGCGCGCATACGCTGTCCCTGACGGTCACGACCGCCGGCGTTCCTTGCTGCTCGACGACCGCGGTGCAACCGCCATCTAATACGGTCTCATCGCCGCGCTGATCGCCGTGGTGATCGTCGTGGCGGTGACAGCCGTCGGCACCCACCTGTCGAGCACCTTCAATTCGGTCGCATCGAGTCTCTGACGCGATCCCAACCACTTGGTGAGAGGAGGCCCCGCTGCTGCGAGAACGCGGAGCGGGGCCTGATCATTCAAGCCAGCGTGGGCATCACTGCAATCGCGCCTTCTTGAGAAGCGTAGCGCGATCGGTGGAGCGCGGTGTGATCGTCAGCGTCTGGCCGTCGCGCTGGAGCGTGATCGGCACCTCGACGCCGGCGCGGCCGAGCGACCAGATGCGCCGGTAGAGTGTCGCCAGCGTCTCGACATCCTGGCCGGCCACCGACATGACGATGTCGCCAACCCGAAGGTCCGCACGCCGGGCCGGGCCGTCGCTTGCAAGGCCAGCGATGACGACACGGTCTTCGATCTCGGTGGCATAGAACCCGAGCCAAGGTCGCGGCGGTTTGTTGGGACGGCCAAGGGTCATCAAATCATCGTAAATCGGCTTCAGCAGGTCGATCGGCACGTTCATGTTGAGGTGCTCGGGGCGGCCGTGCTCGCGCGCCTGCTGCAGGTGAAGCGAGCCGATGCCGACCAGCCGTCCTGCGGCGTCGAGCACGCCGGTGCCGCCCCAATTGGGATGCGCCGGCGTCGTGAACAGGGCTTCCTCGAGTAGGTACTCCCAATAGCCGGCGAATTCCTGCCTGGCGGCGACGCGCGCGGCGAGCGAGCGCGCCAAGCCGCCGGCGCCGCCGACCACGACCTCGTCGTCGACCCGCACCGCCGCCGATTGACCGAACGGCACGGCCGGCAGGTTCAACCGGCCCAATGCCTGCACCAGGCCGAACCCCGTTTCTTGGTCGTAAGCGACGACATGGCCCGGCAGGACTCGACCATCGATAGTGTTGAGCCACAGGCTTTCGGCCTCGGTCACGAGATAGCCGATGGTCAGGACGATGCCGTCCTCGCGGATGACGACGCCGTTCCCGGCGCGCTCGGTGCCGAGTGTCTGAGCGGTAAAGGCATCCTCGGGCACGGTGGCCCGCAGACCGACGACCGACGACAGCGCACGTTCCAGGTCGTAAGCATAATCCGCCGGCTTCGGCTGCGCCTGGGGCGGCAATTCCCAGTCGGCTTCCGCCATCCCGCATCCTCCGCGTAGATTCGCCGTCGATGGTATATCAGCCGTGACGTGTGCGCGACCTACCGCGCTACTCTTCGCCCGCTACCGCGTTCGCTCGACCGACGTGGCGTAGACGCTTCAACCGACCGCGAACGCGCTTATCCTCGACGCGCTTGCGCACAGCCGCGAGCGTCGGTCCGATCGGCAGGCGCGGCTTCGGTCGGAAAGCGGCGCGGTGCAAAAGTTCGACCAGGCGTGCGCGCGCGTCGGCGCGATTGCGCTCCTGTGAGCGGAAGCGCTGCGCCGTGATGACGATGACGCCATCGCGGCGCAGCCGCTTGCCGGCGATGACCTTAAGGCGCCGGCGCATATGGTCGTCGATGCCAGTAGCGCGATTGAGGTCATAGTGCAGCTTGACCGCCGTCGACTGCTTCTGCACCGCCTGGCCGCCGGGGCCGGAGGCGAGGATAAAATCCTCGTCGACCGCGCTTTCGTCGAGGACGATCGGAGCCTGGCGCAACCGCTTGGATGACCTCATTGCGATTCCTTGGTCTCCGCCGCCGGAAATCCAGGCGGCGGCACCCGCAGCGACTGGTCCGGAAGTTCTGTCGTACTCCAGCCGCCGCCCAAATTCTCGACCAGCAGGACGCTGGCATTCAAGCGGCTTTGCAGCACGTTGAGCGCCGTCTGGCGGTCGCCCAGCGCGGCAGCCTCGGCGGTGACCACGCTGGTATAATCAACCGTGCCGGCGCGGTATTGGTTCAGAATCAGGCGCTCGGCGTCGCTGGCGGCAGCAACCGCAGCATCCTGCACTTTAGCCTGCTCTTGCAACACCCGCAGCGCGGCCAAGTTGTCTTCGACGCCCTGAAAGGCGGTCAGCACTGCCTGGCGATAATTGGCGACGGTCTCGTCGTAAGACGCGCGCGCGGCGGCGACCTGTGCCGTCGTCAGACCACCATTGAAGACGTTGGCGGCGATCTGCGGACCGAACGACCATGTCAGGCTCGAGGCGTGCAGCAGAGTGTCAAGCATCGTGCTGGCGAACCCGTAGCTGCCGGTGAGCGTCACGGTCGGGAAGTAACCTGCGACGGCGACCCCGATCTGGGCGTTGGCAGCCGCCATTTGCCGCTCGGCCTGCGCCACCGTGGGATTGCGCTCGAGCAGCTCGGACGGCACGCCAGCGGGCACCACGGGCACCTGAAGGGCAGACGGAGCCGGGGTCGGCGCCAAGGCGACCGCCGCGGGCGGTTTGCCGACGAGCACGGCGATTGCGTGCTCGAGCTGCGCGCGCGCCACGCCCAACGCCACCAGCTGCGCGCGGGCATTTTCGAGGGTCGCCTGGGCCTGCGCCATGTCCGACCGTGCGGCATTGCCGGCGAGATATTTGTTGCGCGTGATGCGCAGCTGCTGGGCGTAGGCCGCGACGGTACTCTTGAGGAGCTGCTGCTGGGCGTCGTTGATGCGCACTTGGAAATAGTCCTGCGCCAGCGTCGCCTGCGCCGAAAGTCGCGCGGCCGCGAGTTGAGCGGCGTCAGCCTGGGCCGTCGCAGTGGCGCTTTCCACGCTGCGTCGGACTTGGCCCCAGACGTCAATCACCCAGCTGGCGTCGATCGGCAGGCTGAACTGATTGCGGATATGGCCGCTGCCGAACGAACCGGCTGAAGGCTTGGATCGCGTCATCGCCGGATCAATGCCGAGCGAGGGGAAATAGCTGGCGCGGCTCTCGGCGACGATCGCCACCGCTTGGCGATACGCGGCCTCGGCGGCCTTGAGATTTTGGTTCGAGACCGTGACCTGCTGCTCGAGGCCGCCAAGCGCCGGATCGTCGTAGATCGACCACCACGGCTGGCCCGAGGCCGGCATCTTCGGTGCGGCCGGCTTCCAGTCGGCGCTCTCCTTGTAGGCGGCCGGAGTCTCGACGGCCGGCCGCTGGTAATCCGGACCGACCGAGCAGGCGGCGAGCGCCGTCGCAAGCAGCAATACAGATACGCGCCGCATCGTTATTCGCCTGGCGCCGGTGCGGCGCCTGGAACCGGTGCGGCGCGGCGCGCCCATCGCCGACGGCCCCAGAGGCGCACGCGGTCGAGATAGAGATAGATCACCGGCGTCGTATAGAGCGTCAGCAGTTGGCTGACCATCAGGCCGCCGACGATGGCGAGGCCCAACGGCCGGCGCAGCTCGCCGCCAACGCCGGCGCCAACCGCCAAGGGCAACGCGCCCAGCATCGCCGCCATGGTGGTCATCATGATCGGCCGGAAGCGCATCAGGCAGGCCTGGAAGATCGCGTCGCGCGACGACAGGCCGAGGTTGCGCTCGGCCTCGAGCGCGAAGTCGATCATCATGATGGCATTCTTCTTGACGATGCCGATCAACAGGAACACGCCAATGAGCGCGATGATGCTGAATTCGGTGTGGAACAGCATGAGCGCGAGCACGGCACCGACTCCGGCCGACGGCAATGTTGAGAGGATCGTCACCGGGTGGACGTAGCTTTCATAGAGCATGCCCAGCACGATGTAGACGGCGGCCAGCGCGGCGAGGATGAGGAGCGGCTCGGCGGCGAGCGACTGCTGGAACACCTGCGCGGTGCCCTGGAAGCTGCCGATCACGTTCGTGGGCACGCCGAGGTCGAGCATCGTCCGGTTGATAATCGAGGCCGCCTGGCCCAACGCCACGCCGGGCGCGAGGTTGAACGAGATCGTCCCTGCGACCGACAGTCCCTGGTGGTTGACGGCGAGCGGCGTCGTGCCCGGCCGAAAGTCGGCGAAGGCCGAAAGCGGCACCATGGTTTCTTTCGCGGTGCTGACGGCAGCGCCCGTCGAGGCCGGACCGCGACCGGTGGCGGAGATGGAATTGATGGCAAGATTGCGCGCGGCGTCGGCGGCCACGGTCGCCGCCTGGGTGCTTTGGCCCTTCAGCACCACCGTGCCGGCGACGGCATTGGTGGCATGCGTGCCGCCGACGGCGCCACCGGTGGTGCTGACGTAAAGGTCCTTCAGCGTGTCGGGGTTCTGCCAGAACCGCGGCGCCACCTCCATGATGACGTGGTACTGGTTCAATGGATTGAAGATGGTCGAGACCTGACGTTGGCCGAAGGCGTCATAGAGCGTGTTGTCGATGGCGCTGACGGTGAGTCCGAAGCGCGCCGCGGTGGTGCGATCGATCGCCAGATCCGACTCGAGGCCTTTGTTCTGCATGTCGGAATTGACATCGCGGAGTTGCGGCACCTTTTCGAGGGCCGCCGTGATCTTGGGCATCCATTCATTGAGCGTCGGCAAATCGTCGCTGCGGAGCGTGTACTGATACAGGGCGCTCGACAGCCGGCCGCCCACCCGGATGTCCTGCACCGGCTGGAGGAACAGTGTGGCGCCCGGCACCGCCGACAGCTCGCGGCGCAGCCGACCCATGACCTGGGTGATCCCGGGCCGCTCGTTCTCCGGCTTGAGCGACGTGAAGATGAAACCGGAATTGGTCTGGCCGCCGCCAGTGAAGCCGACGACGTGCGCAACCGCGGGATCCTTGCGAATGATGGCGATGAACTGGCTCAGCTTCTTCTGCATCAGCTGGAACGATATGCTCTGGTCGGCCTGGATGCTGCCGACCAGCGCACCTGTGTCCTGTTGCGGGAAGAAGCCCTTGGGCACGACGATGAACAGAAACACATTGAGGCACAAAGTCGCGCCGAGAATCGCGAGCACCACGCGCGAGTGTCGGAGCGACCAGGCGAGCGAGCGCTGGTAACGGCCCCGGAGCCAATCGAAGCCGTGTTCGCTCCAGCGCAGGACGCGATGCGGCGGCGGATCGTCACCGCGCGGCCGGCGCAACAGCCGGGCACACATCATCGGCGTGGTCGTCAGCGACAGCACCAGCGAGACCAGGATGGCGATCGACAGCGTCATGGCGAATTCGCGGAACAGCCGGCCGATGAGACCGCCCATCAGCAGGATCGGGGTGAATACGGCGACCAGCGAGAGACTCATCGAAACCACGGTGAAGCCGACCTCGCGCGCGCCGAGAAGCGCGGCCTGAAGCCGTGGCATGCCTGCCTCGAGATGCCGGGTGGTGTTCTCGAGGACGACGATGGCGTCGTCGACGACGAAGCCGGTGGCAATGGTCAGCGCCATGAGCGACAGGTTGTCGAGGCTGTAACCCAGCAGATACATGACGCCGAAGGTTCCGATCAGCGACACCGGTACCGCGACCGCCGGAATGGCCGTGGCCCGACCGTTGCGCAGGAACAGATAGACGACTGCGATCACCAGCAGCGTCGAAAGCAGCAGCGTGCGCTCGACGTCGGTCAGCGACGCGCGGATGGTGGTCGAGCGATCGACTGGGATCGCGATGTCAATGCCGGCCGGCATTTCCGCCTGCAGCACCGGCAGCTCGGCCTTCACGCGGTTGACGGTGCTTATGATGTTGCCGCCGGGCTGGCGATAGATGATCACCAGCACGGCCGGCTTGCCGTCAGCCAGACCGGCATTGCGCAGGTTTTCCACCGAATCGACGACGCCCGCCACCTCGTCGAGCCGGACCGCGGAGCCGTGGCGATAGGCGATGACGAGGTCCTTGTAGGCGCCGGCGGTACGCGCCTGGTCGTTGTCGTAGATCTGATAATGCTTGCCGCCCTCTTCGAGAGCACCCTTAGGCGCGTGCGCGTTAGCCGCCGAGAGCGCGGCGCGCACGTCCTCGAGCCCGATGCCATATTGCGCCAGGGCGAGCGGATTGAGCTCGACGCGCACCGCCGGCAGCGCCGATCCGCCGACATCGGCCTCGCCGACGCCGGACAGCTGCGACAGCCTTTGCGCCAACACCGTGCTGGCGGCGTCGTACATCTGGCCGCGATTGAGCGTGTCCGAGGTCAGTGCCAAGACCATGATCGGTGCGTCGGCCGGATTGACCTTCCGGTAGGTCGGGTTCTGGCGCAGGCTGGTCGGCAAGTCGGCGCGGGCGGCATTGATCGCGGCCTGGACATCGCGCGCGGCGCCGTCGATGTCGCGGTCGAGACCGAATTGCAGTGTGATGCGCGTGCTGCCGACCGTGCTAGTCGAGGTCATCTCGGTGACGTCAGCGATCTGGCCGAGATGGCGCTCGAGCGGCGTCGCCACCGAGGTCGCGACCACCTCGGGGCTGGCGCCTGGCAGCGACGCTCGGACCGAGATGGTCGGGAAATCGACTTGCGGCAAGGGTGCGACCGGCAGTTGGAAGAAAGCGACGATCCCCGCGAGCGCAATGCCCAGCGTCAGCAGGGTCGTCGCCACCGGCCGGCGAATGAAGGGCGCCGAGAGGTTCATTCGGCGGAGGTCTCCCCCGCGCCCTCGGCCTCGCGGTTGAAGAAGCCAGCGGTGCGATGGCGGAATCGGGTCGCCATGCGATCGAACGTGAGATAGATCACCGGCGTCGTGAACAGGGTCAGCGCCTGGCTGACGATCAAACCACCGACAATGGTGAGGCCCAGCGGATGTCGGAGCTCGGAGCCGACGCCGGTGCCGACCATCAGCGGCAGCGCACCGAGGATCGCCGCCATGGTCGTCATCATGATCGGCCGGAAACGCAGCAGCGACGCCTGGAAGATCGCGTCGCGCGGCGATTTGCCCTCATTGCGCTCGGCATCGAGGGCGAAGTCGATCATCATGATGGCGTTCTTCTTGACGATGCCGATCAGCAGCACGATGCCGATGATGGCGATGACCGTGAGATCGTCGCCCACCAGCATGAGCGCGAGCAGCGCGCCGATACCGGCAGACGGCAAGGTCGACAGAATCGTGATCGGATGGATGTAACTCTCGTAGAGCACACCCAGCACGATGTAGACGGTGACCACTGCGGCCAGGATCAGGAACAGCTCGTTGGTGAGCGAGTTCTGGAAGGCGAGCGTCGCGCCCTGGAACACGGTGATGATGCCGCGCGGCATGCCGATCGCCGTTTCGGCACTCTTGATCGCATCGACGGCAGCGCCGAGCGACGCACCGGGTGCCAGATTGAATGAAACCATATTGGACGGAAACTGACCGAGGTGATCGATCTGCAGCGGTACCATCTGGGTTTCGACCTTGGCCATCGCCGACAGCGGAACTTGGCCGCCGCCGGCCGACGGCAGGTAGATCGAATTCAGCGCGCCAATCGACGACTGGTAGTCCTTGGCGGATTCGAGGATCACCCGATACTGGTTCGACTGCGTGAAGATGGTTGAGACGATGCGCTGGCCGAAGGAGTCGTAGAGCGCATTGTCGATGGTCGCCGGCGTGATGCCGAAACGCGCAGCCGTCGCGCGATCGATATCGATGTAGACCGACAATCCGTTGCTTGCCTGATCGCTGACGACATCGGCGAACCCGGTGGTGTGGTTGAGCTTGTCGACAAGCTGCGGGACCCATGCCGCAAGCTCTTCGGGATTGGCGTCTTCGAGCGCGAATTGGTACTGCGTCCGGCTGACCGTGGTGTCGATGGTGAGATCCTGGACCGGCTGCAGGTAGAGCGTCATGCCCGGAACGGTGCTGGTTTCTTGCTTCAGGCGGCGGATTACTGTTTCGATGTCGCTACGTTCGTTTTTCGGTTTGAGATTGATCAACAGCCGGCCGCTGTTAAGTGTGGTGTTCGTGCCGTCGACGCCGATATAGGACGAGACGCTGGCGACGGCCGAGTCCTTGAGCACGGCATCGACCAGCGCCTGCTGGCGCTCCGCCATCGCAGCGTAAGAGACGCTGTCCGGCCCCTGCGAGATGCCCTGGATCAGGCCAGTATCCTGCACCGGGAAAAAGCCCTTCGGGATGACACCGTAAAGCAGCACGGTCACCACCAGCGTCGCGACCGCGACCATTAACGTCGCTCGCTCGCGATCAAGCACCCACGCCAATGCCTGGGAATAGGCGTGGATGATCGCGTCGAACCGCTCGCGGCTCCAGCGCTGGAAGCGCGTCTCTGGCACTACGCCGGGCCGCCGCAACAGTTTGGCACAGGCCATCGGTACCATGGTGAGCGACACGACCGCCGAGATCAGGATGGTCACGGCGAGCGTCAGGGCGAACTCGCGGAACAGCCGCCCGACCACATCGCCCATGAATAGCAGCGGGATCAGTACGGCGATGAGCGAGATGGTCAGCGACATGATGGTGAAGCCGACCTGCTGCGAGCCGCGCAGGGCGGCGCGCAACGGCGTTTCACCCTCCTCGAGATAACGCGAGATGTTCTCGATCATCACGATGGCGTCGTCGACGACGAAGCCCGAGGCGATCGTCAGCGCCATGAGCGACAGATTGTTGAGGCTGAAGCCGAGGAGATACATGGCGCCGAACGTGCCGACCAGCGACAGCGGCACCGAGAGGCTCGGGATGATCGTCGCGCGTGTCGATCGCAGGAACACGAATATCACCAGCACGACGAGGATGACGGCGAGCATCAGCTCGAACTCGACGTCGGCTACGGAGGCGCGGATCGTCACGGTGCGGTCCGTCAGCACGGCGACATTGACCGATTCGGGCAGCGACGCCTGGAGCTGCGGCAGCAGGGCCTTGATGCGGTCGACGACCGCGATCACGTTGGCGCCCGGCTGGCGTTGAACGTTGAGGATCACTGCCAGCGTCGTGTTCATCCAAGCGCCGAGCTTGTCGTTCTCGGCGCCGGAGACGACGTGGGCGACGTCGCCCAGATGCACCGGTGCGCCGTTCTTGTAGGCGACGACCAGGTTGAGGTAGGCGTTGGGATCCTGGATCTGGTCGTTGGCGTTGACCGTATAGGCGCGCGACGGTCCGTCGAAGCTGCCCTTGGGCGCATTGACGTTGGCGTTGGCGATGGTCGTGCGCAGGTCATCGATGTTGAGGCCATAGGCCGCCAGCGCCCGCAGGTCGGCCTGGATGCGCACCGCCGGCCGCTCGCCACCGGCGATGCTGACGAGGCCGACGCCGGGCAGCTGCGAGATCTTTTGGGCGAGCCGCGTGTCGGCCAAGTCCTCGACCTGCGGCAGCGGCATGGTCGTCGACGTGACCGCAAGCGTCAGCACCGGCGCATCGGCCGGATTGACCTTGGCGTAAATCGGCGGCGCCGGAAGGTCCGACGGCAGCAGATTGCCAGCGGCGTTGATCGCGGCTTGGACTTCCTGTTCGGCGATGTCGAGACTGATATTGAGGCCGAACTGCAAAGTGATGACGGACGCGCCGGCCGAGCTTGTCGATGACATCTGCACAAGGTTCGGCATCTGGCCGAACTGCACCTCGAGCGGTGCGGTCACCGACGAGGTCATGACGTCCGGAGATGCGCCCGGATAGAACGTCGTCACCTCGATGGTCGGATAGTCGACCTCTGGCAACGCCGAGAGCGGCAGGAACCGAAATGCCACGATACCAACCAGCATGATCGCCGCCATGAACAGCGACGTGGCCACCGGCCGAAGAATGAACGGGCGCGACGGACCGAATGCCATCTCACGCCGCCACGGTCACTGGCGGGCCGGCGCGGCGGTACTGCGCGGCGACACCCCACCGGGAGGAGCGGACGATACGCCGATGGCCGCTGGCGGCCGCAGCACAACCTTGGCGCCTTCCTTGAGCTTGTCGGCACCGTCGACGACCACGCGCTCGTTTGCCTGCAAGCCCTTGAGGGTGGCGACGTTCTCGGCCGCGGATGGGCCTAAGGTCACCGGACGCACCGATACCGTGTTGTCCTGGTTGACGACGTAGACGAAGGTTCCCGGCGCACCGCGTTGGATAGCCGCGCTCGGGATGACGACGACGTTTTTCAGCACGTCGACCATGATCTGCACGTTGACGAACTGATTCGGAAACAGGGTCTCATTCTCGTTTGCGAACGCCGCGCGCAACTCGAACGTGCCGGTGCTGGTATTGACGGTGTTGTCGATGCTCTGGAGCGTGCCCTCGGCAAGCTTGGTGGCGCCGGTGCGATCATAGGCAGCGACCGGCAGCTTCGCGTTGCCGCGACTTCCTTTCAGAACCGCTTCGAGATCATCCTCGGGCAGCGAGAACAAGACTGAAATCGGCCGCATCTGGTTGAGCACGACGATCCCGTTGGTGTCCGACGGCGTGACGTAATTGCCGGGATCGACCTGACGCAGGCCGACACGGCCGGCGACCGGCGCGACGATGTGGCAATAGGAGAGGTTCACACGCGCGGTCTCGACCGCAGCTTCATCCAGCTTCACCGTGCCTTCGAACTGGCGGACGGTCGACGCTTGATCGTCGTAGGTCTGCTTGGCGATCGAATCCTGCCTCATCAAGAGCGCGTAACGCGCCAAGTCAACGCGAGCGCCCGCAAGCTGAGCTTGGTCGCGCGCGAGCTGGCCCTGGGCCTGATCGAGCGCGGCCTGATAGGGACGCGGATCGATCTGCGCGAGGAAGGCGCCGGCCTGAACCTCCTGCCCTTCGGTAAAGCCGACGGCGACGAGCTGGCCGCTGATCTGCGTGCGCACGGTAACTGACGCCAGCGGCGTGACCGTGCCGAGAGCGTCGTAGATGACCGGCATGTTGTCGATCTTGGCCGGCGTCGCGACCACCGGAATCGACGGCGCGGCGCCAGGTCCTTTCGGGCTCGGGCGCAATGCGATCCAGAGGCCGATGATGACAACCGCGGCAAGCGCGGCGGCGGCCCAGTACAGTCGGCGGCGTCCGCCGAGGCGTTCCTCCAGCCTCACCGCATGCCGCCTCGTGCCGATTCAGGAACACGCCGCGCGCCGGTCAGACGCATCGTTCTACCCCAGGAGGAACCGCGGCGGGCTCGACGGTCCGGCGAGCGGAACCGGGCATTGCCATCCGCGCTGGCGCGCTTTATGGCCTCTTCTCGCGTCCCGCGCCAAGGTATAAGACCGCGGCTGATTTTGGGAAAGCCTCCGACCATGTATCTGCCCCACCGTGGCTCGCGCCTTGACGCCAAGCGGCCAAATCGACGCCGGAACCGCCGCGACGGTTATAGGCGGGCCGGCGACCGGCAATCCCCGGAAATGGCTGGAAAACCGCCTTCCGGGGCCCTGTATCGCGACCAAATCGATGCGGCCGGATGAGGCGCTGGCGCGCTGGAACGCGCGTTTTCAAGGCGAGGACTATCTTTTCGGGACATCGCCCAACCGGTTCCTGGTCTCGCAAGCCTACCGGCTGAAACCGGGCCAGCGGGCGCTCGCCATCGCCGACGGCGAGGGCCGCAACGGCGTTTTTCTCGCCCAGCGCGGACTCAAGGTGCTATCGGCGGACTTCTCGCCGGTGGCATTGGCCAAGGCGCGGCGGCTCGCCGCACGCGAGGGCTTGGCGCTGGAGACCGTTTGTGCCGACTTCGCGCGATGGCAATGGGAATCCGAGCGTTTCGACGTCGTCGTCGGCATCTTCATCCAGTTTGCCGATGCGGCGCTACGGTCGCGCCTTTTCGAGGGCATCCGCACGACCCTCAAGCCCGGTGGCATCGTCCTCATCCAGGGATACCGGCCCGAGCAGCTTCGCTATGGCACGGGTGGGCCGAAGGAGATTGACCACCTTTATACGGTGGCGATCCTGCGCGCAGCCTTTGCCGGCTTCGAGATTCTTCGTTTGGCCGAGCACAACGAGGTCATCCGCGAGGGCAGCGGACACAACGGCATGTCAGCGCTGATCGACCTGGTCGCGCGAAAGCCGGACGCCGCTCGCACTTAAGCGCGCCGCGGCATCGCTATTCTGCGGCTGCTGCGGCTGTCGCCGGCTCGAGCCGCGCAGCGCAGTATTTGAACTCGGGAATCTTGCCCATTGGGTCGAGCTGCGGATTGGTCAGCAGATTGGCCGCGGCCTCGACGTAACAGAACGGGATGAAGATCATGCCCGACGGGATGGCGTTGTCCGGCCGCGCCCGCAACTCCACCGTACCGCGCCGCGTCGATACCCGCACCATGTCGCCGCTGCCGATCCCCATCCGGTTCATATCGCCGGGCGAGAGCGAAGCATGCGCCTCGGGTTCGATCGCATCGAGCATGGTCGCCCGCCGCGTCATCGCGCCGGTGTGCCAATGCTCGAGCTGGCGTCCGGTGGTCAGTACCATCGGATATTCTTTGTCGGGCTCCTCCGCCGGCGGCCGAATCTCGACCGGCACCAACCGGCCGCGACCGCTCTTGGTCGGAAAGCCCTCGCCGAAGACGATGTCCTGTCCGGGCTGATCCGGCGCCGGACAGGGATAGGTTACCGAGCTTTCGCGCTCGACGCGCTCCCACGTAATGTTATCGAGCGACGGCATACCAAGCTTCATCTCGGCGAAGACATCGGCCGGACCCGTGTAGTTCCAGTCAAGCCCCAATCGGCGGGCAATCTCCTGGATGATCCAGAGATCCTGGCGCGCGTCACCCGGCAGTGGCAGGGCCTGGCGACCCATCTGCACCTGGCGATTGGTGTTGCTAACGGTGCCGCTCTTCTCCGGCCAAGCCGACGCCGGCAGGAAGACGTCGGCATAGGACGCGGTCTCCGTCAGGAACAGGTCCTGCACCACGAGATGATCGAGCTTGGCGAGCGCCTCACGCGCATGCTGCACGTCGGGGTCCGACATCGCCGGATTCTCGCCCATGATGTACATGCCGCGGATCTCGTCGGCGTGGATCGCGTTCACGATCTCGACGACAGTCAGACCCTTCTTCGGATCGAGCTTGGCGCCCCAGAGCTTTTCGTAGAACGCCCGCCGCTCCGGATCCTCGACCGAGAGATAATCAGGGAAGAACATCGGAATGAGCCCGACATCCGACGCGCCCTGCACGTTGTTCTGGCCGCGCAAGGGATGAAGGCCGGTGCCCGGACGGCCGACCTGGCCGGTGATCAGCGACAGCGCGATCAGGCAGCGCGTGTTGTCGGTGCCGTGGACGTGCTGCGAGATGCCCATGCCCCAGAAGATGATCGCCGCCTCGGCGCGCGCGAACTTGCGTGCGACCGTGCGCAGCGTGTCGGCGTCGATGCCGCAGATCGATGCCATTTTCTCCGGCGTGCGGTCCTTGACGCTCTCGGCAAGCTTCTCGAAATCCTCGGTGTGCGCCTGGACGTACTGCTTGTCAGTGAGGCCCTCGTTGATGATGACGTTGAGCATCGCCGACAGCATGGACACGTCGCGGCCCGGCGTGAACTGCAACATGTGCGTGGCGTGGCGCTTCAGCGTCTGGCCGCGCGGATCCATGACGACCAGCGTCGCGCCGCGCTTCACTGCGTTCTTGAAGAACGTCGCCGCCACCGGATGATTCTCGGTCGGATTGGCGCCGATCACGACGATCACGTCGGCGTCCTTTGCGGCCATGAATGGCGCCGTAACCGCGCCCGAGCCGATGCCTTCGAGCAGCCCAGCGACCGACGAGGCGTGGCACAGGCGGGTGCAGTGGTCGACGTTGTTGGTGCCAAAGCCCGCGCGCACCAGCTTTTGGAAGAGATATGCCTCTTCATTCGAGCCTTTGGCCGAGCCGAAGCCGGCAAGGCCCTTGGGACCGTGCGCGTCGCGAATCTTCTTCAGGCCCGTGGCCGCGGCATCGAGCGCTTCTTCCCAGGTCGCTTCGCGGAAAAGCGCCCACGGGTTGCTGGGATCGAAGGGTGCGTGCGCATCCTTCTTGACGCCGGGTTTGCGGATCATCGGCTTGGTCAGCCGCTGCGGATGGCTCACATAGTCGAAGCCGAACCGTCCCTTGACGCAGAGCCGATTGAGATTCGACGGGCCGGTGCGGCCGTCGACATAGAGCAGCTTATCGTCCTTGATCTTGTAGGTGATCTGGCAGCCGACGCCGCAATAGGGGCAGACGCTGTCAACCTCGCGGTCCGCCGTCTTGGCGTGAACGCCACGGTCGTTGACCAGCGCCGATTCGAGGAGCGCACCGGTCGGACAGGCCTGGACGCACTCGCCGCAGGCGACGCAGGTGCTATTGCCCATCGGATCGTCGAAATCGAACACGATTTTAGCGTTGTGGCCGCGCGCTGCCATGCCGATGACGTCGTTCACCTGCACCTCGCGGCAGGCGCGAACGCACAGATTGCATTCGATGCAGGCGTCGAGCCGCACCGCCATTGCCGGGTGGCTGCGGTCCGGTTTCGGATGATGCGTGGGCGGAAACCGGCCCGTCGCGACGCCTACCTTGTCGGCCCAGCGCCAGAACTTCGAATCGGGATCGGGATGAGCCTGGCGCGACGGCTGGTCGGAGACCAGCAGGTCGAACACCAACTTGCGCGAGAACTTGGCGCGCTCGGACGCGGATTGGACCTTCATCCCCGGCGCCGGCTTGCGCAGGCACGAGGCGGTAAGCACACGTTCGCCCTCGACCTCGACCATACAGGCGCGGCAGTTGCCATCCGGCCGGTAACCCGGCTCGGGGCTGTAACAGAGATGCGGGATTTCCGTGCCGCGGCGATGCGCGACTTGCCAGATGGTCTCGCCAGGCAACGCCTCGACTTCGGCACCGTCGAGGAAGAATTTGATCGTGTTCCCCGCCAATCCGCCGTCGCTCATGAGACCTCCTGCGGAAAATGCTTGAGCACCAGCTTAACCGAATTCATCGCCGCCTGGCCGAGGCCGCATATCGACGCATCCGTCATTACCCGTGTCAGCTCGTCGAGCAACGGCCCATCCCACTTGGGCCGCGACATGAGGTCAACTGCTTTCTCAGTGCCGACGCGGCACGGCGTGCACTGACCGCAGCTCTCGTCTGCAAAAAATTTGAGCAGGTTGAGCGCAACGGCCCGCATATCGTCCTTGTCGGACAGCACAACAACTGCCGCCGAGCCGATCAGCGCGCCGTGCGGCTCAAGCGTGCCGAAATCAAGCGGCAGGTCGCCCATCGATGCCGGCAGGATGCCGCCCGAAGGGCCACCCGGCAGATAGCCCTTGAAAGTGTGGCCGTCGGCCATGCCGCCGCA
>JAGWNF010000027.1 GCA_028871455.1 Alphaproteobacteria bacterium | reverse complement strand
GAGGTCGCGCACGCCATGATTGTCACCGATGGCCGGCGGCGCGATCGGTAGCAGTAGCACGCCGACGGCCAGACTTTCGGGCAGGACGGCCGCCAGGTTCCAGTGGCGATAGGGCTTGTCGTCGCATTGCGCGCGCGCCAGCGCATCGCTGAAATGCCGGGCGATGGCCGCAGCGTCCGGGATCGGCGGAAACTCGGCGGTCCGCTCGGCCCCCGGGCGCGCGGCGGCCGTCACGCTCACCGCGGCGCCCACTCGATCGCCTTGCGCAGCATAGGAACCGATTTGGCGAAAGCGCTCATACTGTGACGCCAGTATTCGTGCTGAACGTACTTCTCCGAATCGACGTAGCAGAGCTGGAGGCTCATGCGCTGGCCCTTCTGCGGCAGGAAGCCGTGCCAGGAGTGGTCACAAACGCGAAACATCAGCATGCGGCCGAATTCGGGCGCGAATTCGAACGCAAAATCTTCCCGGTCGCCGCTGCGCAACACCCGAAGCCGACCCTTCTGGTACGGCCATTCGCGGCTGAAGCCGAGCAGGACGGTGATGATCTTGTGCTTCGAATCGGGATGGGCGTAGCCCTCGTTGTAGTGACCGGAGGTGTTGCCCATCATCACGATGCAGGGCGGATAAGCGCTAAGATCGGTATCGAATTTGCGCTCGACCAATCGCTTGAAGCGTGGGCTTAGAAGGTCGTCGATAACGGCGCCGAAATTCGGCCCGTAACGGAGGCTTGGCAACCCGTAACTGCCGCGATATGGGATACGCGGCGCATCTGCAAGCACCTCGTCCTTGCAAGACGGCGCAATCGCTTGTTCGACGAAAGCGAAGTCGTAAGGGTCATTCCATAATTTTGCAGCGCTAATCGCGCTCTCGTCGAGCATTGCGAAGGGTCGGTCGTCTTGTGCCTTGTCGGCGAGATCCAATGTCATGGTTTTTGCCTTTAATGAGGTTTGTGTGAGCGTTCGTTCGCCATTTGGCTTGGGGGCAGGTTCTGGATCGGTGCCGCTTCCGAATACGTTTTGCTTTTTCGGCGCATTCCCCGTCGTTTGAATACGGTGGTCATCCGACGTCTTCACCTGCGCCGTCACTTGCGAGCAGCAATGGACGCGCGATGTTTACCGGCAGGCGTTCGCAAGTTGTCCCCACGAGTTCAGACACAAATTCGAGCGCGCGATTGGTGTACTCCAATCTGTCGATGGCAACGAGGATACGGCGCACAGCAGGTAACCCATGCACGAACTCGTTCTCGTTGCCGACGAGCGTAACGCATCCAGTGACCAGTGGCGGGCGATTGCTAATGCGTCCCATCGACGCAGTCGAACGTGAGTTAGAATTAGTTCTAGTGATGAGCTAGACCCGTTATTTCTCGTGTCGACAGAGTGATAAGGAGCATCAAACGGCGTGGCAGAGTGGCGCGCACAGCCGTGTTCAACGCCAGTGAATCAATTTGTCTTGCGGTGGAGCAGCGCGTAAAAATGCCGGACGGGCTAGCCAAATTGGCTATCCTCCCAAGGACTTGGGCCGTCGGTTAAGGACGGCCCCTTTCTCTTCCTGCTGTTCTCGCGCGCCACGGCGCGCGGCACGCCATCATAGCGCTAAGGCTGTGCCGCGGCCGGCGTTAAATCTTTATCCATCGGTCGAACGACATCGACGGGTTCGGCGTGCGGCGATGGCTGCTCGTCCGGCTCGAACTGGATAGGTCGATTCGCCGAGCGGTCGACGGTCAGCTTGAAAATATCGAAGCGATTGTAATAGCCGACCACGTCATGGAAGCGTTTGGGCTCGACGCAGCGCGCGACGTCGATGTCGGCGTAAACCAAGCCTTCCCGGTCGGATTGAACGGCGCCGATAACGGATCCTGTCGGGTCGATCACCATCGATACGCCTTTGGGACTGGCATCGAGCACTGCGAGAGCTTCTTTTCCGAGTGGCGCCATAGCGGCGCGCATCGTCGCGTCGTAGGGAGCCGAAGCGACGATATTGAAGGCTTTCGCTTCGAAGGCGTGGGCTCCCGCTCGAATGCGAATAGCCTGCGCCAGATCGTAGTTCTCACCATCGCTCGCCGGCCGTGTCGGCCAAACGGGCGGATACGTCGAGACATGAACTTGTTCGCCCTGGGCCATGAGCGTGTAACGTGCGAGCGGATTGGTGTTCTCACCGCAGATCAGCATGCCGACGCGGCCGATGTCGGTATCGCAAACACGGAGGCCGCCGCCATCTCCGTTCGCCCAGACCAGTTTCTCGTAGAACGTCGGTACGAGCTTGCGGTGGTGATTCAGGATCGCGCCGTCAGGTCCAATCAGGACATTCGCATTCCATAGGCATCCGACGCTCGCGGTCGTGCCCTCGGTAAAGCCCAGGGACACATATACGTCGTGCTGCCGGGCAGCGTCGCGAACGCGCTTCAGCTCTGGCCCCTCGACCAGGATTGCCGCTGCGGCCAGTTGCTTGAAGAAATCGTGCGTGCGGATGGGCGCGACGATGCCTGCCCACACCGGAAAGCCGGGCACGAAGCTTTCCGGGAAGGCGACGATGCGCGCGCCGCGTCCCGCCGCTTCGGCGATTACCTCGCAAGCCTTGTCGATCGTGCGTTCGGTGTCGTGGAAGATCGGCGCAATGTGCGCGGCAGCGGCAGTGAAGCGTGGATACCGAGTCATCGACCCACCTCGCAGAACGATCGAATGAATCATATCGATCTTGGGTCAGCAATGCGACTAAGTATGGTTGGAATTATTCGAATAACAATTTTCAACCGAGGGTGAGGGCGATGTCGCTAGCACGCATGCCGACTGGGCGAGACCGATTGTCGCTGCGTCAACTCTTTGACTTGCACCGGCATCGAGGGCACCGCTAGCTCATTCGGTCTCGCAGCCACCGATGCGAACCCGCGCCGGTGTGGAGGTGACGCGCCAGTCGGGAGGTCGTTTGCCCGCCCTGCTCTCTGAGAATCGGCCGACTCGCCGCATCGTGATCGCGCGGCCTCCGGCATCGGGGCGTCGCTTGCCGACGCGAATGCGGCTGCGCTCGGCGTCACTCCGCTTTGCCTTGACGGCATCGCCGATGTTGCTCGTCGATGGCGGTCTGGCCATCCTGGCGCGCGCGATGGCGCGGCGTCATCCGGGTCTCACGGCACGGCTCGCACCGAGCGCTGGTGCGAAGATCCTCATCGAATTGTCCGACGTACCTTGCGCCTTGTTGCTGACCATCGAGGCGGCGTCAAAGCCGCCGAGCCTGCGGCTGGCCACCGGCGCGGATCGCAAGCGAGCCACGGCGATCGTCGGCGGAGACCTGGACCGCTTGCTGGACCTGCTCGACGGTCGCGTCGACGGCGACACTATGTTCTTTTCCCGCGACCTGTTCATCAGCGGTGACACCAGCGCCATCCTGCTGCTGCGCAACGCACTCGATAGCGAGGATATCGACCTGTTCGATGACGCGCTCGAGCTGCTCGGACCGTTGACGCGGCCGGCACGCCGCATCCGTCATCGGATTGCGGCGCTCGCGCAGAATATGGAGCGTCGTCAACACCGTCGGCGGCCGCCGCGGCGCTCCGCCGTTGCGGCCGCCAGCGACGATCGGAACGGCGAGGCATAACGGTGGAACTCGTCTGCCCCGCCGGCAACCCTGCCGCGTTGCGCGCCGCCGTCGAAGCGGGCGCTGATTCCGCCTATGTCGGCTTTCGCGACGAGACCAATGCCCGCAATTTTCCCGGCTTGAATTTCAGTCCCGAAGAGCTGCGCGAGGGGATCGGGCTGGCGCATGCCGGCGGCTGCAAGGTCTATGTCGCGATCAACACGTTTCCGCGCGCCGGCGCCGAGGACATCTGGCGGCGCGCGGTGGCGAACGCGGCCGAATTCGGCGCCGACGCCGTCATCCTTGCCGATATCGGATTGCTCGAATATACGGCGCGGCGGTTCCCCAAGCTGCGCATTCATCTGTCGGTGCAGGCCGGCGCATCGCATGCCGAAGCCATCGCCTTCTATGCCGAGGCCTTCGGGGTCCGCCGCGTCGTGCTGCCGCGGATGCTGACCGTCGCCGACATCGCCGCCCTCAACCGCGCAATTACCGTCGAAACCGAAACCTTCGCCTACAGCATCATGTGCCCGATGGCGGAGGGCCGCTGCGCCTTGTCGGCTTACGTCACCGGTGAATCGGCCAACGCGGCCGGCGTGTGCTCGCCGACCAGCCAGGTACGCTACGACCGCGAGGGTGACGTCGTCGTCACGCGGCTCGGCGGTTCCATCATCAACCGCTTCGGCCCGGACGAGACCGCCGGCTATCCCACGTTGTGCAAGGGCCGGTTCGTGGTGAACGGCGTGGCGGGTTACCTGTTCGAGGAACCGGCGAGCCTCAACACGGTGGCGATCCTGAAGGACCTGAAGGCGGCGGGCGTGACCGCGCTTAAGATCGAGGGACGGCAGCGCGGCCGCGCCTTCATCGCGAACGCCGTCGCATCCTTCCGCGCCCTGCTCGATGCGCTCGAGCGCGGCCAGGACCTGCCCACGGCGGCAATCCAGAACCTCGACCAGACCGCCGAAGGACGGCGCGTGAGCGCGGGCGCCTATGAACGGAGATGGCGGTGAAGGCGCGGCTCTCGCTCGGTCCGGTGTTGTTCAACTGGCCGCCGGAGCAGTGGCGCGATTTCTACCTCCGCGTCGCCGACGAGGCCGATGTCGACGCCGTGCATGTCGGCGAGGTCGTCTGCTCCAAGCGCCAGCCGTTCGTCGCGCCGCATTTCGCCGCCGTGATCGATCGCCTGCGCCGGGCCGGCAAGGAGGTCGTCTACTCGAGCCTGGCACTCGTCACCAACGAGCGGGACGCAGGCCAGATGCACGAGTTGTGCGCGGAGGGCGGCCTCACGGTCGAGATCAACGATATCGGCTTGCTACGCGTCGTCGGCGGCCGGCCTCACGTCATCGGACCGCTGATCAACATCTACAACGAAGGCACCCTCGCCTATCTCGCCGACCAGGGCGCGGTGCGGGCCTGTCTGCCGCCGGAGTTGCCGCTGTCCAGCATCGACCGCCTCGCGGCCGTCAAGAAAATCGCGGTCGAAGTCTTCACGTTCGGCCGCATGCCGCTCGCCCTATCGGCGCGCTGCTTCCACGCCCGCGCCCATCATCTGCACAAGGACGGCTGTCAGTTCGTCTGCGGCAACGACCCCGACGGGCTCGTCGTCGAGACGCTCGACCGCAAGCCGTTCCTGGCGGTGAACGGTATGCAGGTCATGTCCCATACCTGCTGCAACCTGCTCGGCGAGTTCGCCACCTTGCGCAAGGCGGGCGTCGGCTGGTTCCGCCTCTCGCCGATGTCGACCGACATGGTAGCGGTTGCGCGGTTATACCGCCTCGTTTTGAACAAGCGCATCGACGCCGCGGACGGCACGAAGCAGCTCGCTGAGCTCTTGCCCGGCGTCGTGTTCTCCAATGGATTTCTTAAGGGCCGCGAGGGCCGGGCCTTCCTTGCAGCAGACGAACTAGGAGCCTGAAGCCCGCAAAAGAACAAAAAAATCAATCGACTTTGATCCAGAGCAATTAACGTACGGCATCAAGAGTCTTTAATTCGGCAGCTGAAAGGCACGACGAATGGCAGAAGAAGCAACGCTTGCAAATCAGTTTGCCCAGAGTTTCCGAAGCGAGCATCGCGCGATCCGCGATGCATTATTTGGACTGGCACAAGCCTTCGAGAAGAAGTCATCGACGGACATCGATACGTCGCTCAACACGGTCGCAAGCCTCACCGGACCGCACTTCCGCTATGAAGAGGAAGCCCTTTACCCTTCCCTTATCGGAATTTTTGGCGAACATTACATCGGCAAACTTTTTTCGGATCACGATCGCGCGATAGGAGCGGCCAAGAGAATCTCCGCTCTAGCCGGCAGTAACCACCAGACAAATGAACAGGTGAGCGAGGCGGTCAGTCTGATCCGCGGTATCTTGCCGCATGTCAGCGACTGCGAAGGGCTCTCCATTATGACGGAGACTCTACCGTCCAGCGAACTCGCGGCTATTCTCAAAGCGCGAGAGCGTGCCCTGCAACAGGGCCTCGATCTCTTGACTTGGTCTTCGGAGATTCGCGACCACCGCGTCTAGAAGTGCTCGAGTTTCCGCGCGACGCCAGACAAACACGTGCAGACCAAAAGACTTTCAGGAGATCGAAGAGATTGTCGTGAGCAGCTTGTCCAATCACCGGTGATGTGGGCGGGTGTCTTTTGGAGCAGGCCAACTCACTGACATCGGCGGCGTCAATATCGACCTCGCCGGCAATGAGCCCCGATCGCTCGGCGAACAGGCCGATGCTACCCGAATGGGGGCTCCGACTTATCGTCAGCGATCACTGAGCCGTGGTTAACGAATCCCGCGTATGCACGAGGCGTTCGGTTAAGTCCGTCAGTGCATTGGCATCAACAATGCGGAATTCGCCCGTGGCCACGGTTATCGAGCCTATACTTCTGAGTACACTGAACACGCGGCTCACGGTCTCCATGCTGAGACCCAGATAGTCAGCGATATCGGCACGGGTCATCGGTAGGCTCACCCAACCTTCGCGGTTGCCTTGGCGCTGGGCCAATCCCAGCAGAAACGCCGCCACACGCTGGCGCGCGCTCTTCCGATGAAGCAACACGATCTGTTCCCGCGCCAGCTCCAGTTGATGCGTCAAGTTGTCGAGAAATTGCCGCTGGGCCTCTGGAAATTCCATAAACAGTCGCTCGAGCCGGCGGCGCGGGATTCGCCATACGGTCACGGAACCGACAGCCTGCGCGCTGACCGGATAGGTCTTACCAGGAACGAAGCCGAAAACCTCACCGGGAACGAGAAAGCCAACGACCTGGCGCCGTCCGAATTTTACCAGCTTGGATAGTTTGACGCTGCCGGTAGTCACGGTAAAAATATCGAGCGCGGGCGCGCCCTCTTTCGCGAAGGTGATACCAGACTCCACTGATTTCAGTTGAGCGCGTAGGCGTGCCTGTCGAAGCACGCCTTTCATCTGAATTTGATGCGGAACCAGACGTTCCATTTCGGTAACGTCAATCCTCTCTCTCCGTGTTTGCCAAAACGTGATGCGTTTAATATCGCTTGAGTCCCGGTATGACGGGCACTAATGCAGTTGCCTTTGGCCGATCACGGCATCCTTAACACCGATCACGGGCCGATGACGTCGAACGATGCATCGGTCATAAAACGTGGCAGCGTTGGCTTGGCGTTGATGCCAGGCGATCGCCGTAGCAGAACGACGCGCTCGGCCGATCGACCGAAGAAATGATAGCCTGAGCCGCCCTCGGCCAGAATGTCGAGAAAGGCGTCCGGTTTGTTGACGCGAATTCCGCCGAGAATATCGACGCCACGTCGCAAGAACGCGTCTGGCAGTATACCGATAGTCGGTCCGACGATGACCACGCGCGCTTCCGGTCTGGCAAGGCTCAGTAACGCCTCAAGTGTGCCATTGATCAAAGTCGTGCCGGTGATAATGACGACGTGCGCCCGTGGTACGACACGATCGGCCTGATCGGCCGGACGGAAAAACGGCATCTCGTCCGGCTTCAATGTCGCCGGATCCTGCTCGAGCACAGTGAAGGGTTCTCGCCGTCGTTTGAGCTTGCGCAGGAACGGCACGAACGCGCCGACGACAGCCACGTTCTCGCCAGCGCGGATGTCAGCGGCGTCAAAAGCATCGATGCCGCTTAGAAGGTCGACGGTTGGATGCGGGCGGCGGCGCCAACAAATCTCTGTGAGCGCGTTCATCGTGGCGATGCCGACTGCGCGGCGGAGGCCGTTGTCGACAAGCGCTTCTTCCATAAGGTCGGTCGCGCGACGGCCCTGCAACTTGCCAGGAAACGGCATCGCCTTGACCGAGCTCGGACAGCAGACCGCTTCCGGAATGGTCTTGATCGGACTGGCACTGGCGCCACAAGTGCCGTCGCCGAGTTCCACCCCGATAAAGAAGAGGCCGATGACCGCCCGCTTGACTGTCAGCTGTTCCAGCTCCGAGCCGAGAATTTCAGTAA
The DNA here is from genome assembly GCA_028871455.1 of Alphaproteobacteria bacterium. Classification (GTDB taxonomy): domain Bacteria; phylum Pseudomonadota; class Alphaproteobacteria; order ATCC43930; family CGMCC-115725; genus REEB95. The sequence goes on along the minus strand of JAGWNF010000027.1, from coordinate 25,056 downwards.
TCGTCGCCATAGTCTCCTGCAGTACCGCGTCTTTCTGGTCTGTCATGGTCCTACCCAACTGATCGGCGCCGACGATTCGCGCAAATCTAGGGGGCCGTATTCGGGCCGATATTGATCCAGAGCAATAAGGCGGATGGCGAGGATGGCTTAGCTTCAACAATAAGGTTCTCGACCGTGATCAGGTGAGCCATGCGCGGCCAGTCGCGGGAGCGATTCGGCCGAACGACGCGGATTCAGCCGATTCTGAGGGGGTTTTTCATGTTGCTGGTGTCTTTCGCTACGGGCCGACGTGACAGCCAGTGCGCGGGCGAAAATTAGTTAGTCATTGATATGGATCATCGTCGGGCCGCCGCAAATCAAGTTACGTGGCCCTCTGGCGACTCCCCGGTCGGGGGGCGCGAAGGAGACACGATGGCTCAGATCGCCCCTACAAGTTCGGCCAGAGCAAAGCTCAACACGACGTTGTCGGGAACGCCCGCCCAAGGGCTGGCGCTCGGAACCTGGGGATTCTTCGTCGGCTTCGCCGCCGTCGCGCTCTATGGGCCTGCGGCCAAGTACTTCCAGGAGCAGATGCAGCTTGGCGGCCTAGCCGTCGGATTGCTGGTGGCAGCGCCGCAGCTGACTGGATCGTTGTTGCGCATCCCCTTCGGCGCCTGGGTCGATCGCGTTGGTGGCCGGCTGCCCATGCTGACGCTGTTTGGACTGTCGCTGATCGGCATGTGGGGATTGGTGTTCATCCTCTTCACGGTCAAGACGTTGACCGTCAGCGTTTACCCGATCGTTCTCATGTTCGGATTTCTGAGCGGGTGCGGCGTCGCCAGTTTCTCGGTAGGTATTCCGCAGGTTTCGTACTGGTATCCGCAGTCGCGCCAGGGCACGGTGCTCGGCGCCTATGGCGGGATCGGCAACCTCGCGCCCGGCATCTTTACCCTGCTGCTGCCTTTCGCCATCGCCGCTTGGGGGCTTGCCGGCTCCTATCTCGCATGGCTGATCTTTCTCGTCGTCGGTGCAGCGATCTACTTCTTCTTGGCAAAGGACGCGTACTTCTTCCAATTGCGTCGTCAGGGCCATGACCTAGACGCCGCCAAGGCAATCGCGCGCGAGAGGGGGCAAGAGCTGTTTCCCACAGGAACGGTCTGGCAGGCTGTTATCACGGCCGCCGAGGACACCCGCACCTGGGGACTAGTCTCGCTCTACTTCGTTTCCTTCGGCGGATTCCTCGCGCTCACCGCTTGGTTCCCGACCTACTGGGTCAATTTGTACCACTTGACGCCGCGCGAAGCCGGGCTGATCGGCGGACTTGGTTTTTCCATTCTCGCTGCCGTTATCCGCGTATTTGGCGGCATGCTGTCAGAGAAGTTTGGCGGCGAGCGGACCGCCGTTGTCGCGTTCGCTCTCGTCCTCGGCGGTGCCCTGGTCCTTACCTTTATCGTGGACTTCGGTTCCGATTTCGTCGGCGAGATCTTCGTCGCGCTCGGCATGGGGATCGGTAACGCGGCCGTGTTCAAGATGGTGCCGAAATACGTGCCCGAGGCTGTCGGCGGGGCATCGGGTCTGGTCGGTGGGCTGGGTGCCTTGGGCGGATTCATCATCCCGCCCTTTCTCGGCGCGACCGTCGATGCCCTCGGCGCGCGCGGCTACGCCGGCGGCTTTTTCGCCTACGTGATCCTCGCCGTGATCGCGATCGCTGTTTCCTGGAATTTCCACCACCTCGATCTGAAGACGCGGCGACAGCCGCCGCCCGGTGGCTTGCGAGCCAGATCGCTCTGAGCGGCGATGGGACCACATAAATCCGGCATCTAGGCCGACAGGAGCGAGTCGATGGGTCATTTTCTCGACCGACTGAGCTATTTCACCCGCGCGCGCGAGCCCTTCGCCGACGGACACGGCGAAGTCCGCCGTGAAAGCCGCGATTGGGAAGAGGGCTATCGACAGCGCTGGCAGCACGACAAGATCGTGCGCTCGACGCATGGCGTGAACTGCACCGGCTCGTGCAGCTGGAAAATCTATGTCAAGGGCGGCGTCGTCACCTGGGAGACGCAACAGACCGATTATCCGCGCACGCGTCCCGACATGCCCAATCACGAGCCGCGCGGTTGCGCGCGCGGCGCGTCTTATAGCTGGTATCTCTACAGCGCGAACCGGCTCAAATATCCGATGGTGCGCGGCGCACTGCTGCGGCTCTGGCGGGAAACGCGCAAGACCAAGGACCCGGTGGCGGCCTGGGCCGATATTGTCGGCAATCCGCAACGGTCGCGCGCTTACAAGTCGCTGCGCGGCCGCGGCGGTTTCGTCCGCTCCACGTGGAATGAAGTCACCGAGATCATCGCGGCGGCGAATATCCACACGATCAAGACCTATGGTCCGGATCGCGTCGTCGGCTTCTCGCCGATCCCCGCGATGTCGATGGTCTCGTATGCGTCGGGTGCCCGCTATCTAAGTCTGATCGGCGGCACCCTGCTGTCGTTCTACGATTGGTATTGCGACCTGCCGCCGTCGAGTCCGCAGACCTGGGGCGAGCAGACCGACGTGCCGGAGTCGGCCGACTGGTACAACTCGGGCTATGTCATCGCCTGGGGCTCGAATGTGCCACAGACGCGGACGCCGGACGCGCATTTCTTCGTCGAGGCGCGCTACAACGGCACCAAAGTCGTCGCGATCACACCGGATTACGCCGAGGTCGCCAAGCTTTCGGATTTGTGGCTGCACCCCAAGCAGGGCACCGATGCGGCGCTCGCCATGGCGATGGGCCACGTCATCCTGCGCGAATTCTTTCTCGATCGGCAAGTGCCGTATTTCCAGGATTACTGCCGGCGCTATACCGACATGCCGATGCTGGTGCGGCTCGTCCGGCGAGGCGAGCACTGGGTGCCGGATCGTTACCTCCGCTCGAGCGATCTCGCGGGAACGACCGGCCGGATGTCGCATCCGGAATGGAAGACTGTCGCGTTCGACGAGATTTCGGGTGAAATCGTCTCGCCGCAGGGCTCCGTCGGCTTCCGCTGGCCGGTGGAGGGCAGCAGAGATGCGGGCCGGTGGAATCTCGAAGCCAAGGACGGCGCGTCCGGTTGCGAGGTGCGGCTACAACTCTCGTTGATCGATCGCTGCGACGACGTCGTCGACGCGGCGTTTCCCTATTTTGGCAATCAACCGCACGAGCGGTTCCGCGGTAACGACCAGGGAAGCGACGTTCTGGTGCGTCGCGTGCCGATCCGGCGCGTCAAGCTCGTCGACGGCGAGGCAGACGTCGCCACTGTGTTCGATCTGCTCTGTGCCAATTACGGGCTCGATCGCGGGCTCGGCGGCGAGGGTGCGCGCTCCTTTACGGAAAATTTTCCTTACACGCCCGCCTGGCAGGAGGCGATCACCGGCGTCCCTGCCGACAAGGCGATCGCCGTTGCGCGCGGCTTCGCCGAGAATGCCGAAAAAACCAAGGGCCGCTCGATGGTGATCATCGGCGCCGGCATGAACCACTGGTACCACCAGGACATGAACTACCGCAGCATCATCAACATGCTGATGATGTGCGGCACGGTCGGTGTCTCGGGCGGCGGCTGGGCGCATTATGTTGGCCAGGAGAAGCTGCGACCGCAAACCGGCTGGACCGTCTTGGCCTTTGCTCTCGATTGGGTGCGGCCGCCGCGCCAGATGAACGGCACTTCGTTCTTCTATGCGCATTCCGATCAATGGCGTTACGAAAAGCTGCGCGTCGACGAGCTGCTATCGCCGCTCGCCGATCCAGCCGCTTATCGCGGCAGCTTCATCGATCTGAACGTGCGCGCGGAGCGCATGGGTTGGCTACCGTCGGCGCCGCAGCTCGACGTCAATCCGCTGACGCTCTCCGCCGACGCGCGAGCGAAGGGCCAGGTGGTGAAGGACTACGTGGTCGACGGACTCAAGAGCGGCCGGTTGAGCATGGCCTGCGAGGACCCGGATAATCCAGTCAATTTCCCGCGCAATCTGTTCATCTGGCGCTCCAACCTCTTCGGCTCGTCGGGCAAGGGGCACGAGTATTTCCTGCGCCATTTCCTCGGCACTCGTCACGGCCTGCAGGGTAAGGACCTCGGCGAGATGGGCGAGCAGAAACCCGAGGAGGTGGTGTGGCGCGATCCCGCGCCCGAGGGCAAACTCGAACTTGTCGTCACTCTCGACTTCCGCATGTCGACGAGTTGCCTCTACTCCGACGTGGTTCTGCCGACGGCGACCTGGTACGAGAAGAACGATCTCAACACGTCGGACATGCATCCGTTCATCCATCCGCTGTCGGCGGCCGTGGATCCGGTGTGGGAATCGCGCAGCGACTGGGAGATCTACAAGGCGATCGCACGCAGATTCTCCGAGCTCGTTCTCGGCCACCTCGGCGTCGAGCAGGACGTCGTGTTGACGCCGATCATGCACGATACCCCGGCCGAGCTCGCACAGCCGCTCGAGGTGCATGACTGGAAAAAGGGCGAGTGCGATCTCGTTCCGGGGAAGACCGCGCCGCAAATCACGGTGGTCGAGCGCGACTACCCGAACACCTACCGGCGCTTCACGTCACTCGGGCCGCTGCTCGACAAGCTCGGCAACGGCGGCAAAGGGATCACCTGGAATACCGAGGCCGAAGTGAAGGGACTGGCGCAGCTCAATTACACGGTCGCCGAAGGCCCGACCAAGGGACGTCCGCGCATCGCGAGCGATATCGATGCCGCCGAGGTGATTCTTTACCTCGCGCCGGAGACCAACGGCCAGGTCGCGATCAAGGCCTGGGACGCCCTCTCGCGCATCACCGGCCACCCGCATCGTCACCTGGCCGAAGCGCGCGAAGACGAAAAAATCCGCTTCCGCGACGTTCAGGCGCAGCCGCGCAAGATCATCTCGTCGCCCACCTGGTCCGGCATCGAGAGCGAGTCCGTCAGCTATACGGCCGGCTACACCAACATTCACGAAATGATTCCGTGGCGAACGCTGACCGGCCGCCAGCAGTTCTATCAGGACCATCGGTGGCTGCGCGATTTCGGCGAGGGCTTCGCCTCCTACCGGCCGCCGGTCGACACCCGCACCGTAGCGCCGCTGTTGGGCAAGCGCGGTAACGGCGAAAGGGAAATCGTCCTCAACTTCATCACGCCGCATCAGAAATGGGGAATCCATTCCACCTATACCGACAACCTGCTGATGCTGACACTGTCGCGCGGCGGCCCAATCGTCTGGATATCGGAGACCGACGCGAAGGAGGCGGGCATCGAGGACAATGACTGGATCGAGCTCTACAACCTCAACGGCGCGATCACGGCGCGGGCGGTGGTGAGCCAGCGCGTCCAGGTGGGCATGTGCCTCATGTATCACGCCCAAGAGAAAATCGTGAACACGCCCGGCTCGGAAATCACGGCGCAGCGCGGCGGCATCCACAATTCGGTGACGCGCGCCGTGCTCAAGCCGACACACATGGTCGGCGGCTACGCTCAGCTGTCGTATGGGTTCAATTACTACGGCACCGTTGGCTCGAACCGCGATGAATTCGTCATCGTGCGCAAGATGGCGAAGGTCGACTGGTTGAACACGCCCGAACCGCAGGCCGCGGAATAGAAGAGAATCGGTCATGAAAATCCGCGCCCAGATCGCGATGGTACTGAACCTCGACAAGTGCATCGGGTGTCACACCTGCTCAGTCACCTGCAAGAACGTCTGGACTTCGCGACCGGGCATGGAATATGCCTGGTTCAACAACGTCGAGAGCAAACCCGGCGTCGGCTATCCGAAGGATTGGGAAAACCAGAAGCGCTGGCGCGGCGGATGGGAGCGCAAGCGCAGCGGCCACATCGTGCCGAAGCAGGGCGGCAAGTGGGCGATTCTCGCCAACATCTTCGCCAATCCGAATTTACCCGAGATCGATGACTACTACGAGCCCTTCACCTTCGACTACGAGCATCTCCAAACCGCGCCGGAGCTGCCGACCGCGCCGGTCGCGCGGCCGATTTCGCTGGTCACCGGCCGCGTCATGGACAAGATCGAATGGGGTCCCAACTGGGAGGAAATTCTCGGCGGCGAATTCGCCAAGCGCTCGCAGGATTATAATTTTGACCAAGTGCAGAAGGACATCTACGGCGAGTTCGAAAACACTTTCATGATGTACTTGCCGCGGTTGTGCGAGCACTGCCTCAATCCGACCTGCGTCGCATCGTGCCCTTCAGGCTCGATCTACAAGCGCGAAGAGGACGGTATCGTCCTGATTGATCAGGACAAGTGCCGTGGCTGGCGCATGTGCGTCTCCTGCTGCCCGTATAAGAAGATCTATTTCAACTGGACGACGGGCAAAGCCGAGAAGTGCATCTTCTGCTATCCGCGCATTGAATCGGGCCAGCCGACGGTGTGCTCGGAGACCTGCGTTGGTCGTATCCGCTATCTCGGTGTGCTGCTCTATGACGCTGACGGCATCGAACGGGCGGCCAGCACCGCGCGTCCGGAGGATCTATACGACGAGCAGCTCCGCCTGTTCCTCGATCCGAACGATCCCAAGATCGAAGCCGAAGCGCGCGCCAGCGGCATCCCCAAAGCCTGGATCGAGGCGGCCACGCGCTCGCCGACCTATAAGATGGCGGTCGAATGGAAGATAGCGTTTCCGCTGCATCCCGAGTACCGCACGCTGCCGATGGTGTGGTACGTGCCGCCGCTGTCGCCGATCCAGTCGCGTGCCAATGCCGGTCAGGTCGGTGCGGCTGGCGAATTGCCCGACGTTCGCTCGCTGCGCATCCCCGTCCGCTATCTCGCCAATCTCCTCACTGCCGGTGCGGAAGCGCCGATCGTTTCGGCATTGGAGCGGCTACTGGCAATGCGCGCGTTCTTCCGCGGCCGGCAACTCGGCAGCGGCGACAATATGAGTGTGCTCGAGCAGGTCGGTCTCAACCTCGATCAGGTCGAGGAGATGCACCGTTATCTCGCGATCGCTAACTACGAGGACCGGTTCGTGATCCCGACCTCGCATCGCGAGGCAGCGGAGAACGCCTATGAGCTGCGCGGCGGCTGCGGGTTCTCGTTCGGCAACGGCTGCGATGCTCATCACAAGCCGAGCCTGTTCGGCGGCACGACGGACGGCGGTAAGACCCTGCCGATCCGCCTGTCGGAATTTGAAAGGAGCCGGCAATGAGCGCCTCGCCGATGATCGTGCTACGCGCGCTTGGCGCCTTGCTGAGTTATCCGCACCGCGAGTTGCTCGAGGCTCTGCCCGAGATCACGGAAGCGCTGCGCGCATCGCTGCTTATCTCGCCGCAGGATCGCGGTGCGCTCGAGGGGTTGATCGAATTCTTGGCCGAGACCGATCTACTTGCGGCCGAGGAGCATTACGTCGAGATGTTCGACCGCCGGCGCGCCACGTCGCTCCATCTCTTCGAGCATATCCATGGTGACACGCGCACCCGCGGCGATGCCATGGTGGCCCTGAAGGCGCACTATGAGCGCGCCGGGTTCAGCCTCACCGCGAACGAATTGCCCGATTACCTGCCGGTCGTGCTCGAGTATTTGAGCTGCCTCGATCTCGCTGAGAGCCAGACGACACTACGGGATTGCGCCCGCATTCTCCGCACGATCGGCGAGGCATTGCTGCAGCGCGGCAGCACCTATAGCACCGTATTCGAGGCTTTGCTCGCGATAGCGGGCGAAGCCGGTCTAGATCGTGCGGCCGCGCCATGCCGTGCCGCTGAAGACGAGAATCTCGACGGTGAATGGGTCGAGCAACCTGCCTTCGGACCGCCAGCGGCGGCGCAGGCTCCGCAAGAGGGGAGGTTGTGATGGATTTTGCTCGTTATCTCAACACGTTCCTGTTCGGGATTTATCCCTACATTGCGCTGACGACCTTATTGCTCGGTTGCCTCATCCGCTTCGATCGCGATCCCTATACGTGGAAAAGCGATTCCTCCGAGCTCTTGCGCAAGCGCGAGCTACGGATCGGCTCCAACCTTTTCCACTACGGCGTCCTGGTGGTGATCGGTGGCCATTTCATCGGTTTCCTGACGCCTGATTGGGCGATCAGCTGGGCGCTCGATCCGGCACAGCATCAGCTCATTGCCATGCTTGCCGGCGGCATCGCCGGCGTTGTGGCGATCATCGGCCTGTCGATCCTGATTCACCGTCGCCTCGGCGACGAGCGCATTCGCCGCAACAGTCGCGCATGGGATATCGCCATCGTCCTCATGCTGTGGCTGCAGCTCGCACTCGGCCTTTTGACGGTGCCGCTGTCGGCGCAGCACATGGACGGCTCGATGTTCGAGACCATGGTCGCCTATGTGAAGGGTATCGTCATATTTAGGGGCGGTGTGGCCGATCTGCTTCTCCGCACCCCGATCATTTACCGCCTGCATATTTTTCTCGGTTTTACCATCTTCCTGGTGTCGCCGTTCACGCGCATGGTGCACATTTGGAGCGGCGCCGGAGCGCTGGCTTACGTCTTTCGTCCCTATCAGATCGTGCGCACGCGGCGGTCAGGGCCGGTGACATGAGCGGGAATTCCGAAAACGTCAGCATCAACGGCGTTCCGGTCGATTCCGCCGGCTCGCCTTCGCCCGCCGTCGCTGCCGTGCGCGAGCTGCTGCGGCAGCGTGCCGTGGATACCGGACTCATTGGCGCCGCTGACGGCGACGAGGCGGTCACCGCAGCGATCGACCAACTGCTCGATCGCGAAGTGAGGGTTCCATCAGCCTCCGCGGACGAGTGCCGACGTTATTACGATTCGAACCGCGAATCCTTCCGCAGCGGCGATCTGGTCTTCGTGCGTCACATTCTTTTTCAGGTCACGCCGGGCATACCGTTGGATCGGCTGAGACGCAAGGCGGAGCGGACACTAGCCGCCGTCTCGACCGCGCCAGAAAAGTTCGAGAACTTTGCGCGCACTTTATCGAACTGTCCGTCGGGCCAGCATGGCGGCAATCTGGGGCAGATCGGTCGCGGCGAAACCGTGCCTGAATTCGAGCAGACGGTATTTGGCCACGGCTCGATCGGCATCCTGCCACATCTGGTCAAGACGCGGTACGGGTTCCATATCGTCGTGATCGATCGCCGCGTCGACGGAACGGTCTTGGCTTTCGAAGCGGTCCGAGAGCGTATTGCCGCGATGCTGACGGCTCGGGTTCAGCAGACCGCGTTGCGGCAATATGTGAGCTTGTTGGCCGGTCAGGCCGAGATTCGCGGCATCGATCTCGATCCGGCCGCCGTACCGCTCCTGCAATAGCGATTCGGCCGGCGGAACAGGTGTTCGACATGAAACACCTTTCGCCCGCCTATTTCGCCTTGGTGATGGCGACCGGCATCGTTTCGATCGCAGCGCGGGATTTCGGCACGCCGGTGCTGGCGCAGGCACTGTTCGCCATCAATCTCGTCGCTTACGCCGTTTTAACGGGATTAACTGTCGGCCGCAGCGTCGTTTATCCTCGGCTCTTCTTCGGCGACATGGTCGATCACCGGCTCGGAACCGGTTTCTTCACTGCGGTCGCGGGGTCCTGCATCCTCGGCGTTCAATTCCTCTTGATCGTCCACAGCTTGGCGGCGGCAACCCTATTCCTGGCCTTGGGCATCCTGCTGTGGATCGGCCTGACCTATACGGTGTTTACGGCCTTCACCGTCAAGCGTCATAAGCCGCAGCTTGCGCAAGGCATCACGGGCGCTTGGCTGATTGCGATCGTTGCCACGCAATCGATCGCGGTGCTGGCGGCGCTCATTGCCCGGGAGTGGCCGCAGCCATACCGGCTGGAACTCAATTTCTTCGCGCTGTCGATGTGGCTGTGGGGCGGGATGTTCTATATCTGGATCATCTCGTTGATCTTCTACCGTTACAGCTTCTTCGAGTTCGCGCCGGGCGATCTCACGCCGCCCTATTGGATCAACATGGGCGCGATGGCGATCTCGACCTTGGCGGGGGCTAGGTTGGTGGAGAACACGCCGGATGCGCCGTTTCTCGCCTCGCTGCTGCCGTTCCTTAAGGGGTTCACCGTGTTTTATTGGGCCACCGGGACGTGGTGGATCCCGATGTTGCTCGTGCTTGGTGTCTGGCGGCATGTCATTCAGAGATTTCCCCTGCGATACGATCCGCTCTATTGGGGCGCGGTCTTTCCCCTCGGCATGTACAGTGTCGCAACGCTGCAGATGGAGAAAGCGCTCGATCTGCCATTTTTGAATCCGCTGCCTTGGACGATGTTCTTGGTGGCAGTGGGCGCCTGGATACTGGCATTCGCAGGTTTGCTGTGGGAGTTCGGTAAGGTCATCATGCGCCGGGCCAGCGGGATCCGCAGACACCTGACTAATTAAGTGAATTCTATTCGGTCGCGGCAAAAAGCCGCTTGTCCAGCCCGCTGCTCAAACAAGTTTATGTATGCCGTTGGTCAGTGACGTTTTCAGACGGCCGGGCGTCGCCGCCGTAGTCAGCCGGTAGCAGAGACTGTTTTAGGTCAGGGCCGCCTTTGGGCAGCTTTTAATGCCGCACAAATATACACTAATAATGTGTTATATGTATATATTTTGACATTATCATTGTGGGAATCGCTGTGAATTCACATATTATTGCAGTCAACGCGTCAGTGGGTGCCGGTGGACCGCATCATGCTCCACATCATTAAGGTCGAAGGTCTCGCACATCATTATGGCCGAGCGCGCTCGGTGCTCGAGAGCGTCACGTTCGGTGTCGACAAGGGCGAGATCGTCGCCGTGGTCGGCCGTAGTGGCGGCGGCAAGTCGACGCTCTTGCAACTCATCGCCGGTTTCGTGCGGCCGGCTGCCGGCCGGATTTTCGTCGGAGGCAAGCCGGTGGTTGCGCCGACGCGCGCCTGCATCCTGATGTTCCAGGAGCCGTCACTTTATCCATGGATGAACGTGGCGCAAAACATCGCGATCGGGCTCGACTTCGCTGGTCTCGGCCGTGGCGCGAAGCCGCGCGTTGCCGAGCTGCTCAAGCTCGTGCAACTCGAAGAATCGGCCGACACCAATGTACAACGCCTGTCCGGCGGCCAGCAGCAGCGCGTCGCCTTCGCCCGCGCGCTGGCCCCGCAGCCCGAAGTGCTGCTCCTCGACGAGCCATTCTCGGGCCTCGATCCGCTGACGCGGGTTGATCTGCAGCGCGAAGTGCGCGAGATCGCGCGCCGTCTTGGTCTCACGGTCGTGATCGTCAGCCACGATTTCGACGAAGCGGTCACGCTCGCCGATCGCGTCCTCGTACTGGCCGGGCGGCCGGGCCGCATCGTCGGCGAGGTCGCGGTCGCGATCGACGGCGTGCGCAACCGCGACACCATGGAGTTCCGCCGTATCCGCGCGCGTCTCGCTGATCTCTTCCACACCGCCGATCGCAGCTTGGCGCCCACCACCTATGCGGCGGCGATCTAGGTGCGCGGCCCGTGGCGGAATGCAAACGAAAGGTCTCGGCTCATGGATGGCGATGACTTTCCCCTGACGGCGGCGGCGCTGCGGCGGGTTTCGCGTCGCGACCTGCTGGATTATTTCGCAGCCGGCGGTCTCGCCGCGCTCGCCGCCGCCATGCCCGAGCGCGCGCGGGCCGCCGACGACGAGACGGTACGCATCGGCTACCTGCCGATCACCGACGCCGCCTCGCTGCTGGTGGCACATGCCAACGGCTATTTCGACGACGAGAGTCTCAAGGTCGCCAAGCCGACGCTGATACGTGGCTGGGCCGAGATCGCCGAGGGTTTTGTCGCGCGCCGCTTCAACGTCGTCCACCTGCTCAATCCGGTGCCGGTGTGGATGCGCTACAACAACAAGATTCCGGCCAAGATCATGGCGTGGGGCCACACCAACGGCTCCGGCATCGTCGTCGGCCACCAGACCGGCATCAAGAGCTTTGCCGATCTCGGTGGCAAGCAGATTGCCGTGCCGTTCTGGTACTCGAACCACAACATCATGCTGCAGATGGCGCTGCGCAAATCCGGCGTGAAGGCGGTGATCAAGCCGCAAACCGTCAAGCTGGCGGCCGACGAGTGCAATCTCCAGGTAATGGCGCCGCCGGAGATGACCGCCGGCCTCGCCGCCCGCAAGATCGACGGCTACATCGTTGCCGAGCCGTTCAATGCGCTGGGCGAGATCAAGGCCAATGCGCGCATGCTGCGCTTCACCGGCGACATCTGGAAGAACCATCCCTGCTGCGTGATCACCATGCACGAGGACGACGTCAAGCACCGGCCGGAATGGACGCAGAAGATCGTCAACGCCATCGTCCGCGCCGAGATCTACGCCGCGCAGAACCGCAAGGAAGTGGCCGAGATCCTTTCCGCCGACGGCAAGGCCTATCTGCCGGTGCCGGGCAATGTCGTCGACCGCGCGATGAACTATTACGACGCCGCCTTCTACGGTCCGACGCATGCGATCGAGCACGAGGCGCAGTGGCACAACCACCGCATCGACTTCCAGCCCTGGCCCTATCCGTCGGCCACCGAGCTGGTTGTCACGGCGATGAACCACACCGTGGTTGCTGGCGACACCACGTTCCTCAAAGGCCTCGATCCGAAATTTGTGGCCCGCGATCTGGTCAATTACGACCACGTGCGCGCGGCGCTGGCGAAATTTCCGGGTTGGCCGAAGCAGGTCGGCGTCGACCCGGCGCATCCTTTCAGCCGCCAAGAGATCATCGCGATATGACCGAGATCACCATCGCTCGCGCCGGCTCGTCCGATCGTGACGCGCGTCTGCCGCGGCGCTGGCGGCTGCCCGTAACGCTGCTTTATCCGCTGATCGGCATCGGCGTTCTGCTCGGCGTCTGGTGGGTGGGCGGCGCGATCGTCGCCGCCGATCCCGACACCGTTGCGTTCAGCGATTTCGCGCCGGCGCCGGCGATCGCCGCGCTTGTTCATCTCGCCGTCAGCGGCAAGATCTGGCCACAGGCGTTCGCCAGCCTGTCGCGCATCGGCCAAGGCCTCGCGATCGCCACGCTCATCGGCGTGCCGGTCGGCATCGCCATCGGCCGAAGCCGCGCCTTCCAGCGCATGACCCATGTGCCGTTCCAGTTCCTGCGCATGATCAGCCCGCTCGCCTGGATGCCGATCGCCGTCATGGCCTTTGCCACCTGGGATGGCGCCATCATCTTCCTGATCGCCGCCGCCGCGGTCTGGCCGGTGACCTTTGCCACCGCCAACGGCCTGCGCAAGCTGCATCCCAACTGGCACAAGGTGGCGCGCAATCTCGGCGCCGGCCCGGCGCGCATGCTCTGGCGCATCACCCTGCCAGCGGTGGCGCAGGACATTCTCACCGGCGTGCGCCTGGCGCTCGGCGTTGCCTGGATCATCCTGGTGCCGGCGGAATATCTCGGCGTCACGTCCGGCCTGGGCTACGCCATCAACGATGCGCGCGACACGCTGCGCTACGACAACCTGGCGGCGATCGTCCTGTTCATCGGCCTCTTGGGATTCGCGATGGATTCCTGCTGCCTGGCGCTGATCCGCCGCTACGCCTGGCATCCCGAAAACTGACCTCAAGCAAGAAGGAGCAACGACATGACGACAACGAAAACCCGACTGGCGCCGGTCGACAAGGACGGCCTCGAAAAGCTCGCCGCCAAGGGCAAGGCCGATCCGACCCAGGTGCGCACCGCCAAGTGCCGCACCGTCGCGGAGGGTCGTTTCCGTCATCTCAGCTATATCCGCAACCTGCCGGCGCACGTCGTCGACGAGCCGCCGGCGCTGCTCGGCGACGACACCGCGCCCAATCCTTCCGAAGCCGCGCTGGCTGCGCTCGGCTCGTGCATCTCGGTCGGCATCCATGCCAACGCCCTTCATCGCGGCATCAACCTGAGCCGCATCGAGCTCGAGCTCGAAGGCGACATCAACATCACGTCGGTCTGGGGCGTCGGCGATATTAACGAGAAGCCCGTCGGTTTCACCGCCGTGCGCATCAGGGCGCATGTCGAGGGTGACGCCGACCGCAAGACGCTCGACGAGTTGGTGGCGCATGCAGTGCGCTGGTCGCCTGTCACCGGCACCTTCCGCAATGCGGTGCCCGTCAGCGTCAATCTTGCCTAACGGCATGGCGATGAGCGGCCAGGCCGCGACCTCGGCCGCGGCCGAAGCGCACCGGCCGGCGGCACAGATGCCGCCGGTCGACTTCGATCGCCTGCACGCGATCGTCGCGCAGGAGCTCGCGCCGCTCGCCGTCCGCATCGACCTCGATGGCTATTACCCCGAGGATGTGCTGCGCCGGCTCGGCGGCGCCGGTGCCTATGCGGCGCATGTCGCGACCGTACCCGGTGGTGTGGGGCTATGGGACGCCACGCGGGCCATCGCGCTTGCCGCCGAGGCATGCGGCGCCACGGCCTTTTGCATGTGGTGCCAGGATGCCTGCGCCTGGTACCTCGCCGTGACTCCCAATGAAGCCTTGCGTGGGCGTTATCTAGATTCGGTCGGCCGTGGTGAGCAGCTGGGCGGCACCGCTCTCTCTAATCCGATGAAGGCCTTCGCCGGCATCGAGCCGATCAGCCTCAAGGGCCGCAAGGTTGCTGGCGGCTATCGCGTCAGCGGTCAGCTACCGTTCGTCTCTAATCTTGGTGATGGTCATGTCTTCGGCGCCATATTCGCGACCGAGGAGGGCGGTCATGCCATGGCACTCCTCGACACCCGCATGGCAGACCTCAGGGCCGGACAACGTGCGCGGTTCGCCGCGCTCGATGGCACCCGCACCTGGGCGGTGTCACTCCACGGTTGTTTGGTGCCCGACGCGCGTATCCTCGCCGATCCGGCCGAAGCGCTGGTGCCGAAAATCCGCCCGACCTTCATCTTGCTCCAGAACGGTCTCGCCATCGGCCTGATGCGCGACTGTCTGGCAATGATCAAGCGTGCCGCCCGCCCGCTCGGCCACGTCAATCGGTACCTGCCGGAGCAGGCCGAACCGATCGCCGAAGCGCTCGACAAGCTGGAGCGCGAGACCGAAGCGCTCTGCGCCACGCCGCTCGAAACCGATCGCGACTACCTCCGCCGCGTGTTCCAATCGCGCGTCGACGCCGGCGATTGGGCGATCAAGGCGGCGCACGCCGCGTTGCTGCATCTCGGCGCCCGCGGCTATGTCCGCACCGCGCGCGCCCAACGGCGGCTCCGCGAAGCCTATTTCGTCGCCATCCTGACGCCCGCCGGCAAGCACTTGCGCAAGGAACTGGCAGCGCTCGCTCGCTGATGGCACGCCGGTTGCCGCGGGCGGTGCTGGCGCGAAACGAAGTTCATCCACCGCCATCGCGAGCGCGATTGGGGAAGGCACGCGTTCGTCACCGTCAGACATCAAGTGGCGACTATTCTCACCGGTTCGGTGCAGCACGCTAAGTCAACCGGCCTGTCGAACGTGGCTCAAGCTCCCTTGACCCACCCCGGCTCCGAGAGAGTCATGCATATACCAACGTGCTGGCTTGTGCATTCTCGAGGACAGCCTTCCCATCCGTGAAGCTATATTTTCGGTATATCAATGAGGAGAATTTCCACGCCCACCCTTTTTCTTCGGTACGCAAGCTGTCTCTGGAAGCGACTGTCACAGCGGCGCCGGCATCAGAGGTCCTTTGCGGAACTATATTCGCTGGACGACCGATCGCTGGCGGATATCGGCATTACGCGCGCCGATATTCCGTACGTGCTGTATGGTAGGCCGAGGACGAAAAGGCGCTCCTGTCCTCGAATCGCCCCGCCGCAACACGGAGGATGAAGAGCAATCGGGGGTTCCCAGTGGCGGTCGCTGCTCTTCGGACAAGGGAATGGGCAGCAGGCGCTGAACTTGTTGATGCCGATATGGACTCGAGGCGTGGCTTTGCGGTCTGACGCGGAAGCAGCGCATTATCGCAACCATGCCCACGGCAACGCCAGACTGCTTGCCAGGCCATCGGCGTCGCTCGGAACTTTGGATGAGAGGCGATCATGTTCGAGAACGGATCCCGCCAAACTGTCGCAGTGACAAATGGAATCGCGACCGACCCGGCTTTCGGTGCGGTAACGCCACCAGTCTATCTGTCCAGCACCTTCGCTTTCGAGGGCTTTCAGCAGGCTCGGCGTTATGACTACACGCGGACCGCCAATCCAAGCCGTGACTTGCTTGCCGATACGCTGGCTAAGTTGGAGGGAGGCGCCGGCGCTGTCGTGGTGTCGTCCGGCATGGCGGCCATCGATCTGCTGCTCGCGCAACTCAATCGCACCGATCTCGTCGTCGCGCCGCATGATTGTTATGCTGGAACTTATCGGTTGTTGAATGCCCGCCATGAGCGGCAACAGTTTGACGTCCTTTTCGTCGATCAGACCGATGAAAAGTCTCTGTCGGTCGCCCTCGAGCGGCGTCCCGCTCTCGTCCTGGTTGAAACGCCGAGCAATCCTCTCATGCGCGTTACCGACGTCCGAGCGCTCGCCGCGCACGCCCGCGTGGCCGGCGCCAAGCTCGCCGTTGACAACACATTCCTCTCGCCGGCACTTCAGATGCCGCTCACTCTGGGGGCGGATTTCGTAATCCATTCGACTACCAAATATCTCAATGGGCATTCCGACGTAGTCGGCGGCGCGGTGATCGCGGCCAACCAAACCGATGTCGCCAACCTTGCCAATTGGGCGAATGTTACAGGTGTCGCCGGAGCACCCTTCGACGCATACTTGACCCTGCGCGGTTTGCGCACATTGTTCCCACGGATCGAAGCGCAGCAGCGGACCGCGGCCGCTTTGGCAAGGCGTCTGCGGCAGCATCCGCGCGTGCGCGCGGTCTACTATCCAGGGCTTGAAAGCCATCCCGGTCACGCGATCGCCAAAGCCCAACAGACGGGATTTGGTGCCATGTTGAGCTTCGATCTTGTGGGTGATGTCGGCGACGTCCGGCGCTTTGTGGACGCCCTCAAGTTGTTCACGCTGGCGGAATCGCTCGGTGGGGTGGAGAGCTTGATCGCTCATCCGGCGACCATGACGCATTCGTGCCTGAGCCCGGAAGTCCGCCGCATTGCTGGAATCAGCGATACCTTGTTGCGCTTATCCGTTGGCCTCGAAGCGGAAGACGATCTTTGGGCCGATCTGTCGCAAGGCTTTCGTGGTCTTGCCGAAATCGATGATCAATCCTAGCAAGCAAACGACGAGCGCCCACGAGACGGTGCCGATGCGCGTACCAGACGCCGCTTCATCGACCTTGGCCGAGATCGCCAAGGAGATTCTCCGAAACGGCTATGCTTTTCGTCCCCGAGAGACCATGCTGCCCATCCTATCCGGGCCGGAGTTGGATGAGTGGGGCTCCTTCGCTGCAAGCTGGGATGATCTCGGCCAGGATACTTACATGGCCGACGGCGGGCGATACCGACGCAGACGCTTTGCCGCCTTCGAGATTTGCGGCGATAAAATCATCCGCGAGCCGCACCAGCCGCATTATCAAAGCCGCGACTACAATCCGCTAAATGGTGGGATCATTCGCTGGTTCGAGCCTGTTTACGAGACGATCGCTGCGCATGCGTTTACGCAACGCCTTCTCGCCACTTGCAGGCATATTTTCGACGACACTACTACTAAAACCGACGGTCAGCAGGTGTGGCACGTCGAGATGCATCAGTTTCGGATTGAGGCAAGTCAGCAACACGCTGGACTTCCAACGCCGGAAGGCATCCATCGCGATGGAGTTAACTGGGTTTGTGTTGTTCTGGTAAGGCGAAGGAATGTCGCCAGCGGCATCACTCAAATTTATAGCCGGACAGAACCTCTCGGGGCGTTCACGCTCACGGATCCGCTGGACACGGTTTTTATAGACGACGAACGCGTTCTACATGGCGTCACGCCGATTCATGCCTTGGATCCAGGCTTGAACGCATTCCGTGACGTTTTGGTGCTGACGTTTCGTAAACGTCACGAGCGAACGAAACGATCGTCCGATTAGGGCGCAACGGCGTCCGCCAAAGTGAAATGTCTAGAGATGCCTGTTAAATCTCTAGATGAGAGGTGGCCCTTTGGCCTGCACCCGGTTTGGATGACACCCGCTTAAGCTAAACCTGCCTTCTGCTCGAACTCCATAGGGCTCAGATATCCGATCGTCGAGTGCCTGCGCTTCGGATTGTAGAATCGCTCGATGTAATCGAACACGTCAGCCTTCGCGTCGTCGCGTGTTCGATAGACTTTCCGCGCTGTACGCTCGGTCTTGAGCGACGAGAAGAAGCTCTCCATCGCGGCGTTGTCCCAGACGTTGTCCGAGCGGCTCATCGAGCATACGACACCGTGATCTACCATCAAGCGCTGGAACTGGTCGCTGGTGTACTGACTGCCACGATCGGAGTGATGCAGCACCGCATCCGGCTTGCCGCGTCGCCAGATCGCCATCATGAGCGCGTCAGTGACGAGTTGCGCTGTCATCGCGGCGCTCATCGACCAGCCGACGACGCGACGCGAGAACAGGTCGATCACCGCCGCGACGTAGAGCCACCCCTCGGCAGTCCACACATAGGTGAAGTCAGCGATCCATTTGCGGTTCGGAGCTGGCGCGTCAAAGCTGCGATCGAGGACGTTCGGAGCAATGGCGGCCGTCTGCCGCTCACCCAGATCGGGCGGCAGGCGATGCCGTCGCGGGCGCGCTTTGAGGGCCTGCAGCCGCATCAATCGCTCGACGCGATGCAATCCGCACAACAGACCTTCCTCCAGCAGGTCTTTCCAGACCCGCCTGGCGCCGTAGGTCCGATCACTGCCGAGGAAGCTCGCCCGCACCTTTGCGCCGAGCTCTTCATCACTGCGGCTGCGTGCGCTACGCGGCCTGGTCAGCCACGCATAGAAGCCTCCGCGCGAGACACCGAGCGCCTCGCACATCCAGATCGCCGGCCAAATCCCCCGGTGCTTCGCAATGAAGGAGAACTTCACGTCGATTCCTTCGCGAAGTAGGCCGCGGCTTTTTTTAGGATGTCCCGCTCCGCCTTCAGCTTCGCGATCTCGCGCTTGAGCTGCGCGATCTCGAGCTGCTCAGGCTTCATCTGACCGTGACCAGGAAATGCGCCCTGCGGATCGTCTGCAAACGCCTTCACCCAGTTGCGCAGCTGCGTCGGATGCACCTTCAGGTCTTGCGACGCCTGCACATACGACACGCCCCGATCCTTGATCAGGCGCACAGCCTCAAGCTTGAACTCCCGCGTGAACCTGCGTCTCTCCATGTCCCACCTCCGGCTCCATCAAAACACCTAACTCAGTGTCTTCGGAACCGGGTGCAGGCCACTTCGAGTTTTTCTGAAACCGAAATATCGCGTCGCCACGACCCGTACTTCTCGTGGATATTCGGCTCAAAGTGTAAGCCCGAGCCGGATCCGGCATTGAGCCTTTCCAGTCCTGCAGGACGTATACGGGGGACCGCTCGCGCATCGCGCCGCGATCACTCGGCATGTTGCCTTTGCTATCACATTGCCGCAACGCAAGCACGCCAAATGATGGTGCCGCGGCGCCTCGCTACAATTCATTCGATGACCGGGATCTTATCGTAGCTATGGAATGGGGGCGGCGAGGGCAGGGTCCATTCGAGTGTCGTTGCTCCTTCTCCCCAAGGATTGGCCGCCACTCGTTTCCCGGCGAGTAGCGTGTAGAGCACGTTACCCACGAAGAGAAGCGTCGCGGCGTACGCAATGAACGCGCCGATCGAGGAGACAAAATTCCAGCCGGCGAAAGCATCCGGATAGTCGCTAACGCGCCGCGGCATGCCCGCAAGGCCCAAGAAGTGCATCGGGAAGAACGCGAGGTTGACGCCGATGAATGTCATCCAGAAATGGATCTTCCCTAAGGTCTCGTTGTATTGCCTTCCCGACATCTTGCCGATCCAGTAATAGAACCCGGCGAAGATCGCGAACACCGAGCCCAACGACAGCACGTAGTGAAAATGCGCTACGACGTAGTATGTGTTGTGCAGCACGCGGTCGACGCCGGCATTCGCCAACACCACCCCAGTGACACCGCCCACCGTGAAGACAAAGAGAAAACCGATGGCAAACAGCATTGGTGTCTTGAACTCGATCGACCCACCCCACATCGTGGCGATCCAGGAAAAAATCTTGATGCCGGTAGGTACGGCAATGACCATGCTGGCGGCGGTGAAATAGGCCTGGGTGTCGACACTGATGCCGGTTGTGAACATGTGGTGCGCCCAAACGACAGTACCGATCACGCCGATAGCAACCATTGCAAAGACCATCCCGAGATAACCGAAGATGGGCTTCTTCGAGAACGTCGATACCACCTGGCTGATGATGCCAAACCCTGGAACAATCATGATGTAGACCTCGGGATGGCCGAAGAACCAGAACAGGTTCAGGAACAACAGTGGGTCGCCGCCGCCGCTCGGTTCAAAAAACGTGGTACCGAAGTTGCGATCGGTCAGCAGCATGGTGATCGCGCCGGCCAGCACCGGGATTGTAATGAGCAACATGAACGCGGTTACGAGTTCGGCCCACACGAACAGCGGCATCTTGAACAGCGTCAACCCAGGGGCACGCATGTTGAGGATGGTCGTGATGAAATTGATTGCGCCGAGGAGCGATGAGGCCCCCGCCAGATGGATCGCGAAGATCACCATGTCCACCGACGGACCCGGTTGACCGATGGTGGAAAGTGGCGGATAGAGCGTCCAGCCGGTACCGGCGCCGCCGCCGATGAATGTCGAGCCAACGAGAAGAAAGAACGCCGGCACGAGCAACCAAAAGCTTATGTTGTTAAGGCGCGGAAATGCCATGTCCGGCGCGCCGATCATCAACGGAATAAACCAATTGCCGAAGCCGCCGATCATCGCGGGCATCAGCGTAAAAAAGATCATAATCAACCCGTGCGCCGTCAGAACGACGTTATAGAGCTGATGGTTGTCGTGAAAGAGAACGTCCCCCGGCCGCATCAGGTTGTAGCGCATCACCACGGACAGGGCGCCCGCGATCACCCCTGCGCAGACCGAAAACAGCAGATAAAGTGTGCCGATATCCTTGTGGTTCGTGGAGAAAAGCCAGCGCATCCAAAATCGCGCTGCCGGGGTGCGATACGAGGCAGCCAGACTCATCCTTAGCGTCTCCATACGATTCAGAGCACGCGACGAACCTCCCCGGATCGATCACCAGGGATCTTCCCCGAATTCGGGTGTGGGAAGGCTGGTTGCGCTGTTCCGCAGTCGCGGCGTTACGGTCGCATTAGAATTATGCGCACGCGCGGTATCGTCGTTGCGCTGGCGCAATGAGCGAGCGCAATGACAAGTCTTCTGGGGAGGATGGTGGCAGCCTGTCGCGGACGATTGGCGCCGGCGAGCCGCGGCACGAGGACGGTGCTGATGGTCGGAAAGGCGTCCTGTCGCGTGGTGCGCTCTTGAAGTAAGGTTCATCGGTTCCGGGCGTGTGGGCAATGCCGTGTCTGCTTGGCACCAACGAAAGCCTCGGTCATCAGGAGAAAATGCTCGCTTATCTATTCTGGCATCGCCCCTATCCGACGGTCGAAACGGGCCGCTACGAGGAATCGCTCCTTCGGTTTCAGCACAGCCTCGTAGAGCACCGGCCTGCCGGTCTTCGGGATGTAACTTCCTATCGAATACCTGCAGTTCCGTGGCTGGGCGACCGCGGCGGCTACGAAGACTGGTGCTATGTCGAGGGCTCATGGGCGCTCGACATACTCAATGGGTTTGCCGTTGCCGGCGAAGTCAAAGCGCCGCATGACACGGCGGCGGGGCAAATGGAAATCGGTCACGGCGGCCTCTACACGCTGATATGGGGAACCCCCAATCTTTCAAGCCGCCATGCTGTGACTTGGCTGACGCGACCGCGCGGCGTCCAGTGGCGTTCCGCGCTTGAGCCGCTGCGAACACAGACCCCCGAGGCTGTGTTTTGGCGGCGGCAAATGGTCCTCGGACCAGCACCAGAGTTCGCGGTGGTGGTTCCATCGGGTCAGCAAATACGGGTGCCAGATGGCTGGACAGGATTGCAAGTGAGCGGCGAACGTCTATGAGCGAGGTGCGCGGTACAGTCGAATCGCACCGTGCGGCACATGATCCGATACCCAGCCCAGTCGACCATCGATGCAGTTGGTCCACATCCACCGTCAAGCCGGCGCCGTTCGATCTCAGGTTGAGGTGGTGATCGGGTAGGACATCGCGGCGGACGTCCACCAGCCAACAAGTCGCACGGGGCGACGTCGATCGTTCAAGCGACGACGCCTCGTATATGGACGCCGGCGTTCATAAGATCGACGAACTGCCAGCCATTCAGCACACGGCGTGCGTATGATGCGCTCCTTGGAGGGAGAGGCGCGCGCGGTTTGCTCACCGGCTGCCGATGGTCAAAAGAGCCCATGGCTTCCGGCCACCGCCGCGAACACCGCGAGCAGCGAAAGCATCAGCATGACGCGGTGTAGCCACAGCATGAGAGCCAGGGTCGCTTTGGGTGCGCGAGCCGCGCCTTTGTGAACGACATGCCGGAAGACGAAAGGCTCGATAATAAAGAGCAGCGCGGCAAATAACGCCCACACACCGACCATTAGGTCCATCCACCAGTATTCGCCTTGTGTGAACCGGTCCCATAGGTCGTAGTGGTAGAGCATGTAGAGGCCGCTCAGCAGAACCAGCAGAACGGCAATTCGGGCTTGCGGCGCAAAGCGATGCTCGATCGCATCGAATTCCTGGACCCATTCCGCCGGCCGCTTCCGCCGCATTCCCGGCAAGAGCACCATGGTCACAAGCCAGACGCTGCCGATCCATACGACGACCGCCAGAACATGAATGGCGCGCGCCACAACACCCCAATCCACCAGACCCAAACGAGCAAGCATGAAAGACTCTCTTCCGCCATCCGTCGGTTGGTCGCCGCAGTCAGGTCTCGCGCTTGACTCAACTGAAGTCAATAAGAAATAAAACATATACATGTTTATAGAAGCAGCCACCCACACGAGCGGTATCGATGCGGGTTCCTCCGCTTGAACAGTTGCGCTTGACGCTCGTCAATCGGTCGACATCGCGCCGATCAATCTCCCCGCCTTTGTGGAAGGACCTGATTCCGGGCCGAGGTTCACGGCATCGGCCCTTCATGCCCCGACCAAGCAGCGCTGCCGGTGGCCGACGCCCTCCACCAGAGAGGCCGCGCGCCATCCCTACCGGTTCTGGAATTTGAGCGGCCAAGAAGGCCGCCACGCATATGCTGGCGGATCGCCGCCCGTCAAATCGGCTTTGCCGCCTCGCCAGCGACCCGGGGACGTGCCAGAGCTCCGCCGTAGAGTATCGCAAAGAGGCCGAACGCGGCGCTCCAGCTGACACCAGCAAGCGTAAGCGCGAGCATGGCTCGATCGCCCGCGAGGGGCGCCAGGACCCGCAGAATGGCCGCCGTCGTGATTAGAACGTAGATCGCCTTGGTGCCGGGCCCCGCGTTGAGGGGACGCCCGGTATGCCCGAGCGAGACCCGCGTCATGACGGCAAGCGTCATCGTGCCGACCGCGCCCACTGTCAGGGCGTGCAAGGCCGTCGTTGGAGGCAGGATTTCGTAGATGCCGTTGAGGCCGACCAACAGTAAGCCAAGGGCGAGCCAGCCATAACCGATATGGAGAATTAGCAGCAGCGGCTCGCGCATTGTCTTGAGGCCACGCCAGCGCCACAAACGCAACCCGACGACAATGCCGGCGACCAAGGCCATCCAGGACGTAATCAACCCGTCCGGCGCGACTGCCCAGCTCGTAAGAGCCAGCGCTGTCAGGACAAGCGCGAAAAGGTCGAAACGCCCTTCCGGCGTTGGCGGCGGAACCTCAGGGCGCATCTTCGTCAGCCAATTCCGCGTGAAACTTGGAATGATCCGGCCGCCGACGAGCGAGATCAGCATGAACAAGGTGACAAGCCCGATGCGATTGCCGAGCCCGGCCGTATCGGCAACGCCGAGAGCTTCGAGATGAACGAGAAGATTGCCAATCAGGAGCAGCGCTAGAGCCGCGACCATCGGCAGATTGCGCCAGTTTCTGCCTGCGAGAATTTCTCTCGCGACGACGAGAAGGAACGCGATGGGAAAGCACAGATCCGCTACTGCCGCGGCCGACGCCCCGATCACTCCCGAGGACAGAACCGCTAGACGCCCGATCGCCCAAAGGCTGACCAGCGCCACCAGCGGCGCGCCTTGCAGCGGCATTCGCCCCGTCCAATTGGGGATGGAAGTCAAAAGAAAACCGGCGACGGTCGCCGCGGCGAAACCGAACACCATTTCATGGACGTGCCAGACGATTGGCGCGAGCAGCGATGGTAAAGCGAGCCCTTCCGCATAGGCGGCGAGCCAAAGCGGAATCGCGACCGCGGCCCAGATCGAGGCTGCGAGAAAGAAAGGCCGAAACCCCGCGGAGAAGATGGCGGGGCCCGTATGAGTGCGATAGCGTGGAATGGCGGCCATGGTATTGAAAGTCGGGACGAATCGTCGCGTCACGAGCTGGAATCATTGATCCGACCCGACCAGCCTGCAGGGCGGGCACACGTTTTATCATATAAGTGTCTTAGTCTCTTTTATCCACCCATGGCGTGCAGCGCGACATCAGGAAATATCCCGGCGGGTCTCCTCCTCCACATGAACTCTGCGCTGAACCTGCTCATGTGTGTGGGTCCGAAGGGATTTCTTGTCTGTGATCCTGGAAATTGTCCGGCAATTTGAGTTTTCTAAAGATCATGTCGTGAAAGCGGTTCACCCGGTCGTTCGAGTGGCGGGATGATTTGGCAGATTGCCGGCACGGTCAATTATAACGCCCGATGCGGGCCGCGAACGAAAAACCCGGGACAGTGCCCGGCCTTGCCCCTGAATGCAGCGACTCGCTGCTATTCAGCGGCGGCGTCGAGCCGTTCCATCGCCTCTTCGACGTGGCGCGAGAAGACGTAGTCGGCCGACCGCTGCTTATCCAGCGAAATTTCCGGCGCCATCTCGCCTTCGGTCTTGACGCCCCTGAGCGCGACGCCGAGTGCCTTCAGCGGATGCTTGACGGCGTCGACTACGGCGGTTGCCTCGTAGCCCGAGTGCACCATGCAGTCGGCGCACTTCTCGTAATTGCCGGTGCCGTAGGCGTCCCAATCGGTGCTCGCCATCAGCTCCTTGAAGGTCTTGGCGTAGCCCTCGCCGAGCAGATAGCACGGCCGCTGCCAGCCGAAGACGTTGCGGGT
>JAGWNF010000026.1 GCA_028871455.1 Alphaproteobacteria bacterium | reverse complement strand
GAGGTCGCGCACGCCATGATTGTCACCGATGGCCGGCGGCGCGATCGGTAGCAGTAGCACGCCGACGGCCAGACTTTCGGGCAGGACGGCCGCCAGGTTCCAGTGGCGATAGGGCTTGTCGTCGCATTGCGCGCGCGCCAGCGCATCGCCGAAATGCCGGGCGATGGCCGCAGCGTCCGGGGTCGGCGGAAACTCGACGGTCCGCTCGGCCGTCGGCCGCTCGGCGGCCGTCGCGCTCACCGCGGCGCCCACTCGATCGCCTTGCGCAGCATGGGAACCGATTTGGCGAAGGCACTGACGCTGTGGCGCCAGTATTCGCGCCGGACATACCACTCCGAGTCGACGTAGCAGAGCTGGAGGCTCATGCGCTGGCCCCTCTGCGGCAGGAAGCCGTGCCAGGAGTGGTCACAAACGCGGAACATCAGCATGCGGCCGAACTCGGGCGCGAATTCGAAAGCGTAATCGTTCCGGTCGGAACTCCGCAGCACCCGCAGGCGGCCGCGTTCGTAGGGCCATTCGCGGCTGAAGCCGAGCAGGACGGTGATGATCTTGTGCTTCGAATCGGGGTGGGCGTAGCCCTCGTTGTAGTGGCCGGTGGTGTTGCCCATCATCACGATGCACGGCGGATAGGCGCTCAAATCGGTGTCGAATTTGCGCTCCACCAGGCGCCGGAAGCGCGGACTCAGAAGGTCCTGGATGGCGTCGCCGAATCGCGGTCCGTAGCGCAGGTCAGGCAGGCCATAGCTGCCGCGATCGGGAATCGTGGGCGCATCGGCCAGGACTTCGTCTTTGCGGTCCGGTGCAATGGCGTGCTCGACAAAGGCGAAATCGTAAGGATCGCGGCGCAGCTCTACGGCGGCGATCGCCGCCTCGTCGAGCAGCGCGAACGGCCGTTCGCGCACCGGCAACTCGATCGTGTCAGGCATCGTTACTCCCCTCAGTAGTAATTTATCATATGATCAATTACTTGCGGTGTGGCGCGGACCAATTGCCGCAGGCGGATCGCGCTGACGCGCCGCGAACACGAGCTTTGGTGAAACGCGATCGCGACGAACGCTCGGGGTTCACGGCGCTATGTTTGGCGCGGCATCGCGACGGCGGCTTGACCTAGATCAAACACCGCACGCGGCGCGACGAGACGCCGCAGCGGCGAGAACGGTTCTCAGGGAGCGAAAGGTGCGGGCAGCTGATGCCGACCGTCAGCGGCGGCTTGGTCCGGCACGGCGACCGGATCGGGCGTGCCCCGAATCGCGCCGTCTAGTGCGCGGCAACCACCGCATGAAGACGCCGATTGTATTGCCGGAGCGACTTTTCCTCGATCCGTAGCGCCTGCAACAGGTGACACTTGCGTGCCTGCTCCATCACCGGCCCGGCTTCGAGCTCGGCGATCTTGGACCGCAGGCGGTTCAGTTGCGCGATGTCCAAGGCCAATAGCGACCGCATCTTCCCCTCCGCGTTCGGGCCGGCGCTCGGCCGGCGACGCCGATGATCGCAAAAAAGGACGGCGGTAAAATACGGATTGCTCCGTAAGGGGAATCCCCTAGCGGCGACGGGCGCGGACCGGGCGGGCCGGCTCAAGCGGCGCGAGCGGAACCCACGTCTCGCCCGCCTTGCGGTAGCGTTTCTTGACCGCGCTCCAGGCGACGCGGTGGGCGATCTCCTCGCGCCGCTCGCTGGTCGCGTATTGATGCCAGGCGCCGTTGAAGGCCTCGCGATAGATCGTCTGCGCACCCGCCGGCAGGTGATGGCGCACAGGGGCCGGCAGCATGCTGTTGGTGGCGTAGGGCATGTCAACTCCCTTTCACGGACGGGCGCCGCGACTTGGCGGCGCCTCAGGCGGTGCCGAAATGGACCGGCAGCTCCGCCAACGGGATTTTCGTCAAGTCCTTGGGGTACTCGCCGTACAGCTTGCGGCTGGTCACCGGATCGAGACCCGCGCGCAGTGTGGCGAGGCAGCGCGGTGCCGCATAGACCACGAGCCGGTCGAAGCTGCCGCGCGCGCTCTCGCGATTGATATGCGCGACGACCGAGCGCAGGAATTTCTGCTCCTCCAGGCGATGCGCGTCATGGCGCGGCTCGATCGCATAACGGCCCGAAGCGGCGCTCTCCTGACCGTGGCCGGGGCGGTCGCTGACGATTTCGCGGGTACGGGTATGCGCGGTTGCCGAATCCTCGGCAAAGACGATCATATAGCCAGCCGACGGCTCGGGTCGCGTCACGATCCGCGCCCGCGCACCATCTGCCAGCACGTACCAGGTTACCGGGGTCTTCATGATATCCGCCTTTCAACATCATCAGCGTAGGCCGAGGCGGCAGGCGGCGCGTTGATTTAGGTCAAGGTGCACAACGGGGTGGAGCGGGTGAAGGGAATCGAACCCTCGTCGTAAGCTTGGGAAGCTTCTGCTCTACCATTGAGCTACACCCGCGCCTCGCGCGGCAAACGCGCTGGCCGAATTAAAGCGGAACACGGCCATGCGTTCAAGCAATGCCGCCCGCCTGGGCGCAGCGTAATCGGCGTGTTAACCTCGGCCTCCGAGACCGGGGAGGCCGCCGATGGAGAAGCTGCCGAAATTCGGCATATCGCGCGCCGCGATGATGAAGCGCGTCGCCCGCTTCAAGGACCTCAAGGGCTCGGATGGCGGACTGCCCGACAGCAAGATGCCGGGCTGCGAACGCATCCTCTATAACATCATCGGTTTTCAGCCGCCCGAGACCGGCGACAACGACGCAACGACGTCGCCGGTCGGTGACGACGTGGCGCGGCTCGCGGCGATTCCGATCGCCGAAGGCTTCAACCTCGGCTACTGCAAGGCGAAGCCGGGTCACGGCCCGATGATGCACAACCATGACACCAACGAGACCTTCATTCCCATGACCGGCCGTTGGCGCTGCGCGCGGGAGAACGAGCATGGCGGCGTCGAGCATGTCGATCTCGAGCCCTACGACGTGATCTCGTTCCCGGCTGGCGCCATCCGCCGCTTCGAGTGCATGACGCCGGGCGAATCTGATGAGGAGTATCTGTTGATGTTCGTCATCGGCGGCAACGCGCCGCAGGCCGAGTTTACCGATCGCGCCATGCGCGAGCTCGAGTTGGCCGGCGTCTGGCCGGCGGGCAGCGCCTGAATGTCGGGCGCTACCAAGATCAACGATCAGCTCACGGTGTCGGGCCAGATCGGCCTCGCCGACATGGCCGAGGTCGCCAAGCAGGGCTTCGCATCGATCATCAACAACCGGCCCGATGGCGAGGAGCCCGGTCAGCCCGACCACGAAGCCGTCGCTGCCGAGGCCAAGAAGCACGGCCTCGCGTACTACTACATACCGGTCGTCACCGGCAACATCACGCGCAACGACGTGGTGCAGTTCCAGAAAGCGATGCTGCGCAACGGACCCGCCTTCGCGTATTGCCGTAGCGGCACGCGTTGTTTTCTGTTGTGGGGATTGTCGCGCGCGCTCTTGGATGGCGAGAGCTCGCTGCCGATCGTCGCCGACGCGGCACGTAAGGGTTATGACCTGCGCATCCTGCCGGCCTTGGTTGAGAAACTCGAAGGCGAGCGAGGCGGCTAGCCGCGCCAGCGCAGCAGACGGCGCTCAAGCCAACCGGTGAGCCCGAAGAGCAGCAGCACGAATCCCATGATGAGCAGCACCAGCGCCATCATCAGCGCGGCGTTGTAGCTGCTCTGCGCGAAGGACAGCAGGTAGCCGAGGCCTTTGGTCGCGGCGACGAACTCGCCGACGACCGCGCCGGTGAAGGCGAAGCCGACCGCAACCTTGAGGTTGCCGAGAATCCACGCCACCACCGACGGTCCGTAGACCTCGCGCAGCAGGGCGACGCGGCCGCCGCCCAAGGTGACGACACGCTCGACCAGCCGGCGGTCGACGTCGCGAATGCCGGTGAAGACCGTGAAGAAGATCAGCACCGCGACGAGGATGAACGACAGCGCCACCTTCGAGCCGAGGCCGATACCGAACCAGATGACGAATAGCGGCGCCAACGCGACGCGCGGCACGGCGTTGAGCGCGATCATCACCGGTGCCAAGAGCTCACCGACCAACGGCGTCAGCGCGGCGGTCGCGCCGAGCACGGTGCCGACGACGAGGCCGCCGAGCGCCGCGCT
Organism: Alphaproteobacteria bacterium; assembly: GCA_028871455.1. Lineage (GTDB taxonomy): Bacteria > Pseudomonadota > Alphaproteobacteria > ATCC43930 > CGMCC-115725 > REEB95. The sequence goes on along the minus strand of JAGWNF010000026.1, from coordinate 30,859 downwards.
GAAGGTCGCGATCAAATGCGGCCAGATCGTGCCCTGGGCGAACAGCTGATACAGCGCGACCGCCACCTTGGATGGCGCCGGCATGTAGAGCGGATCGAAATAGCCGGCGTCGGCGAGCGCTTCCTTCCCACACCGCGAGCAGTAAGGCGAGGGCGACGGCTTGGCGCAGCCACGCGGTCTTCGGATTCACGCGGCGCGTCCTCCGATCTCGCGGGCGAGGTCGCTCCACAACCGCTGCAGCAGCGGCGCAAAAGCTGGCAGGGTGCGCGCTTTGATGACGTCGCGCGGTCGTGGCAGCAGCACCTCGTAACGCCCGGAAATGCGTGCCCGCGGTCCCTGCGACAGCAAATAGATGACGTCCGACAGCGCCAGCGCCTCCTCGAGATCGTGCGTCACCAGCAGTACCGAGATGCCGCGCAGCTCCACCAGCCGCACGAGATCCTGCGTCACGCGCGCGGACAATCGCGTCGAGCGAGGCGAAGGGCTCGTCCATCAGGATGAGCTGTGGCTCGCGCGCCAGCACTTGCGCCAGAGCGACGCGTTTGCGCTGGCCGCCCGACAGCTCACGCGGAAAGCGCTCGCTCAAGCCGTAGAGTCCGAGCCGCGTGATCCACTGCCGTGCGCTGGCGATCGCAGTGCCGGCGGCGATTCCCTTGAGCCGCAGGCCGAGCGCCACGTTCTGCTCGGCCGTTCGCCAGGGCAGCAGCGCGTCGTCCTGGAACAGCATGCCGATATCGCCGGCGGCAACGTCGGTGTCGATCGCGCCCGAAAGCGGCTTCTGCAAGCCGATGACCGCACGCAGCAGGCTGCTCTTGCCCGAGCCCGACGGCCCCACCAGGCTGACAGAGCGGCCGTTCGGCACCTCCAGGCTCGCGCCCTCGAGGACGGGCGTCGCGCCATAAGCCAACGCGAGCGAATCCACGCGCAGCATGGGCGCGTCTCAGCCGGCGATGGCGGTGTCGTAGAGTCCCGAGGTCTTCGCGTCGCGCGGCAGCAGCCCGGCGATCTCGAGCGCGCGCGCGACCCGGTTGGCGGCGGCGAGGTCGATCTTGACCGTGGTCGGATAGAGTGACGCGCGATACTTCGCGAGTAGATCGCGCATTGCGCCGGTGTCGGCGCCCGTCGTCATCTCCGGCGGCAGCGACTTGACCAGGTCTGTGGGCGAGAGCGTCTGCACGGCCTTGAGCGCGCCCGCCAGCGCCTGCGCCAGCGCCTTCATCTCCTCGGTGCGCTGCTGAATCTCTGCCGCGCGCACCGCCACGCCCATGAACTCGTAGTTGCCGCCGAGATATTTGTGCGCGTCGGCGGCGTTCATCAGATTGGCCCGCACACGGCCGCCGGCCTTCTCGACCAGCGTCAGCGCCGGCTCCTGCACCATGCCGGCGTCGACCTGACCCAGCCGCAGCGCCTGCAGCAGGTTCGGACCCATGACGGCGAAGCGGACGCGTGAAACGTCGGCGCCCGCCTCGCGCAGCAGATAAAGGCAGAGCGCGTGATCGGCGTTGCCGAGACCCGAAATACCGACCGTATGGCCTTCAAGCGCCTTGATCGATGTGATGGCGCTCGCATCCTTCGGCGCGACGGCCAGCGCGAAGAGCGGCAGCTTGCCGGTCGAAAGGAAGCGCCGGATCGGCGCACCCCTGTTATAGGCCTCGAGCGCCACGTCGAGCGCCGTCGCGCTGTAATCGACCGCGCCGCCGACCAGCGCCTGCATCGCCGCGCCGCCGCCGCGCGCATAGACGAGTTCGACGTCGAGACCGGCCTTGGCGTAATAGCCGTGGGCGCGCGCGACCTCATACGGAATGATGCAGAGGAGCTGGCTGCAGAAGGCGAGCTTGATCGGCCGGGTGGCGGCGCGTGCCCGCGGTGCGGCGAGCGTGCCGGCCAGCGCCGCCGCGCCCTTGAGCACGGTGGCGATGGACATCCTTACCGTTCCAGGGCGCCTGGTTGGGATCGTAACAGCTCATGACATGGTTCCCGCGGGCCCGGGCAAAGCCGCCGGGCCCGCCGACAGTGTGCACACTGGGGGTGCGATGTAAATTGCCGAGATTTTCTGTGGTTTACCGAGGTTTCAGGCCGGGTCCCACTCGGGCGCCCAGCCCGCCGGATCGACCAGCCGCAGGTCGGTCCGCTTGGCGTCGATCACGGCACGGTCCGCCGCCGACAGGGCGAAATCGAAGATCGCGAAATTCGCCGTCAAGTGGGGTTGGGTCGTCGATTTGGGAATGGTGGCGACGTTGGGCTGGTCGAGCAGCCAGCGCAACGCCACCTGGCTCGGCGTCTTGCCGTAGGCCTGGCCAATGCGTGCAAGGTCACGATCGGTGGCGACGCGACCGCGCGCCAGCGGCGAATAGGCGGTGAGGATCAGGCCGTACTGCGCCGTCGCCGCCTGCACCGGGCGCTGCGACAGGTAGGGGTGGTACTCGACCTGATTGCAGACGATGTCGGCGCGGTGCGTTTCGATCGCTTCGCGCAGCAGCGCAACGGTGAAGTTGCTGACACCGATGAACCGCGTCTGGCCCTTGGCCTTGGCCTCGGCGAAGGCACCGAGCGTCTCGGCCAGCGGCTCGCGACGGCTCGGCCAGTGGATCAGCAGCAGGTCGATGTAATCCGTGCCAAGACGCTTCAGACTCTGCGCGACGTTGCGACGAACCTGCGGCGCGTGCAGCTCGCCCATCGGGATCTTCGTCGTGATGAAGATTTCGGTGCGTGCGATGCCGCTGTCGCGGATCGCGGCGCCGATCTCGCTCTCGTTGCCGTAAAGCCGCGCCGTATCAATGTGACGATAGCCGATCTCGAGCGCGGCGCGCACGGCGTCGTAGCAAGTTTGGCCTGACAGCGACCAGGTGCCGAGCCCGAGCGCCGGCATTTGCGCGCCCTTGGCCGATACGAATTGCATGGCTCGTTCCCTTCGCAAGCCGGCGGCAGGAGGCTAGCATGCGCGCCACACGCAGAGGACGAAACATGCGCATTCTGGTGTTGGGCGCGGGCGCAGTCGGCGGCTATTTCGGCGGCCGCCTGGTCGAAGGCGACGCCGACGTTACCTTCCTGGTGCGAGCGAAGCGCCGCGCGGCGCTGGCGCGTGACGGGCTCGTCGTCAAGAGCGCGCTCGGCGACTTGAAACTCGCGGTCAAGACCTTGGGCACGGGTGAGGCGACGGCGCCGTTCGATCTCGTGTTGCTGTCGTGCAAGGCCTATGACCTCGACAGCGCGATGGCGGCGATCGCGCCCGCAATGGGACCGGAAAGCACGGTGCTGCCACTGCTCAACGGCATGGCGCACCTTGACGCGCTGGTCGCGCGCTTCGACTCGTCGCGCGTGCTCGGCGGCTCCTGCTATATCGGCGCGACCCTCGATGCTGACGGCGCCGTGCTGCACATGGGCCGCATGCAATCGCTGCTCTTCGGCGAGATGGACGGCAAGGCAAGCCCGCGCGTCAAGGCGTTCGCGGACATCTTGGCGCGCACCAAGATCGATGCCGAGACGAGCCCCGCGATCCACCAGGCAATGTGGGACAAATTCGTCATGCTGGCGGCATTGGCCGCGACCACGACGCTCACGCGCGCAACCATTGGTGAGATCGTCGCGGCGCCGTCGGGCGAGACATTCATGCTGGCGACGCTCGCGGAGTGCGCGGCGGTCGCGAAGGCGGAGGGTTTCGCGCCGACGCCGGCGGCTTACGATGGCGCGCGCCGCACGCTGACGCAGCGCGGCTCAGGCTTCGCCGCGTCGATGATGCGCGACCTCGTCAAAGGTGGCCGTACCGAAGGTGACCACGTCATCGGCGACTTGGTCCGGCGCGGTGCGGCGCGGCGAATCGATACGCCGATTCTGCGGGTCGCCTTGGCCAATCTGGAAGTCCACGAGGCCAAGCGCGCCCAGGCAAGCACGGTCGCCGCTGCGTCGATATCCGCGTAGGGGATTTCCACAGTTGTTCGCGCTCGGTCGGTCGTCGAAGATGGCAGCGGAAGGGGTTGTATCGCCTATGCGCTTGCGCTTGGTCGTCGGTCTCACCCTCGTGCTGGCGGCATTGCCGCTGGCGGGTATCGCGCGTGCCGATGCTGATCCGGCGGCGATTGCGGCCCTGCTGCACCGCGGGGGCGCGGTCGACGGCCGCAAGGTCGAGTCCCGGATGCTCAACCGCCTTTATGCCGATCGGGATTATCGGCCGATTTGGACCGCGGCGCGCCGCACCGAGCTTCTGGCGGCGCTCGCCGAGGCGCCGTCGCAGGGCCTCGATCCAGGCGCGTTCGCGGTGCCCAAAGCCGATCCGGCGACGACCGAGGTTCTGCTGAGCGATGCGTTCCTGCGCTATGCGCTGGCCCTCGGCCGCGGGGTCCTGACGATGAGCGACGTCGACAGCGACTGGGCGATGCCGCAGCCGGCGCTCGATCCGGTGGCCGTGCTGAACCAGGCTCTAGACCACGGCATGGCCGCGACCCTCGCCAGCCTGCCGCCGCAGGATACGGCCTATGCGCGCCTGCGGCAGGCTTATGCGCGCTATCTCGATTTCACGCGCCGGTCGGCTTGGGGACCGATCGCACTCAAGCTGCCGCTGAAGTCGGGCGCCAGCGGTCCCGAGGTCATCAAGCTGCGGCACCGCCTGGCCGCCGAGGACCTTGTTCCCGCCAGCGACGATCCGCGATTCGATGCAGCGCTGGCAACCGCGGTCAGCCGCTTCCAGGCGGCGCACGGTTTGCCGGCCGACGGCATTGTCGGCTTGGCGACGCTCACGGCGCTCAACGTTCCGCCCGGTGCGCGCCTGCGCACCCTCCGCCTCAATCTCGAGCGCGGTCGCGTCATGCCGCGCGCCGAGCCGCCGACCCGCATCGTGGTCAACGTGCCGGACGCGACCGTGACGCTCTACCAGGAGAACCAATCGCCGCTGACGATGCGCGCCGTCGTCGGCGCGCCCAACCATCCGACGCCCGTGCTGGGCGCGACCATGGTGGCTGTTCTGCTTAATCCGCCGTGGATCGTGCCGACGTCAATCGCCGAGCAGGAGATCTTGCCACGCGCCCAAAAGGATCCCGGCTATCTCGCCGCGAATGACTATAGCTTCGACGGTCAACAGCTCATCCAACGGCCGGGGCCGAAGAACGCGCTCGGCAAGATCAAATTCGATCTGCCGAACCGCTTCGACGTCTATTTGCACGACACGCCGGCGAAGGCGCTATTGACGCGCACGCGACGCGCCCTGAGCCACGGCTGCATCCGTGTCCAGGATCCACGCGAGCTGGCGCGGCGCGTCATGGCCGCCGATCCGAAGTGGACAATGGCGGCGATCGACGCGGCCATCGCCACGGGCAAGACCCAGCGTCTGACGTTGCCGCAGCCGATCCCGGTCGAGATCGCGTACTGGACGGCGTGGGTCGACGCCGACGGCACGGTCGAATTCCGCAATGACGTCTACGGCCGCGATCAGCGGCTCGACGAGGAGCTGGTGGTGCATGATTTACGGGAGCAGATCGCGCCGGCGCGCGCCGCCGTCGTAGGCAGCCAAGACTGAACCAGCCGCACGAAGGTGTTGCCGCCGCCGAAGGTTTCCGCGAAGATCGCCTGATCCTACAAAGCTCCCGGAGTCAATTATAGTGAAATTGCGTACAACCCGGCGCCAAGCGCTTGGCCTGGTCGTCGGCGCGGTGGCGGCGCTGATCGCGGCGCCGGCCATCGCCGCACCGCGCTTTGGCGCGGATCGCCGTGCGCTCGCGTTCCGCAACCTGCATACCGGCGAGAGTCTCGATTTGGTCTACTGGTCCGATGGCGCTTATCATCCCGACGCGCTGGATCGGATCAATTACCTGCTGCGCGACTTCCGCACCGGCGAGATGCATCCGATCGATCCCGAGCTGCTCGATCTGCTCGTGAAGGTCAAAGCACGCCTCGACACGAACGATCCGTTCGAGGTGATTTCCGGCTATCGGTCACCCGCGACCAACGCCCTGCTACGGCGCGAAACCGAAGGCGTCGCCAAGGCCAGCCTGCACGTGAAGGGTCAGGCGATCGACCTGCGCGTCGCGGGCCGTTCGCTGTCCACATTGCACCGCGTTGCGGTCAATCTCCGCGGCGGCGGCGTCGGCTATTATCCGCGCTCGGATTTCGTCCATATCGACGTCGGTCGGGTGCGGTACTGGTAACGACCGCGCCGCTGGCGCGACCAACGCGCCAGCCGTGAGCGGGAGGTTCCATGCCGCCTTTCATCGTCTTCCTTTGCGCCCTCGGATTGCTCGCCGGCAGCACGGTGAAGGGCGTCGCCGGTATCGGCCTGCCGCTGGTCGCGGTGCCGCTCCTGACCGTGTTGGTCAATCTCAAGACCGCGGTCACCATGACGACGGTGCCGATCATCAGCTCCAATTTGATGCAGAGCTTTCAGGGCGGTCATTTTCCGCATCTCGTAAAGAGATTCTGGACGTTGCTGGTGCCGCTCTTCGTCACGATCTTCACGACGACACGGCTCCTCGTCGTGCTGTCCGAGCGCGTCCTCGACGTCATCATCGGCGTCGCAGTCATCTCGATCCCGTTGATCCTGCACTTCGTGCCGCATATCCGGGTCATACACGCGCACCAGCGCTGGGCCAATCCGCTCGTTGGCATCGTCAGCGGGCTGCTCGGCGGCATTTCGACGTTCTATGGTCCGCCGATCATGCTCTACGTCTTCGGTATGCGGTTGCCGAAGGACGAGTTCATCCCGACCATTTCGCTGATGTACACCATCGCCAGCTTCGGCATGCTGCTCGGCATCTACGCCAACGCCGTGGCGTCGGTACCCGAAATCGGCATCTCAGTGCTGATGTTGATTCCGACTGCAATCGGCATGTGGATCGGCCGTCTCGTGCACGTGCAGCTGAGCGAGCGCCGCTTCCAGCACATTGTCATCGCGATCTATGTCGCGACCGGACTGACGTTCCTGGCGCATGCCTGGCTCGGCTAGCGGTCGACGCGGCCTTTCCGACCGCGGTCGCGGCGGCTAAGATTGCGCCGTGCCGCCGAAGAAGAATCCACTCAACCTCAATCCGCTGCAGCTCCGCACCCTGACGCTGCTGCAGGCGCTGGCGCGCCTTCCCGGACACGCGCGGCCCGCGGGTGAGGACGGCGCCCTGCTGGTGGGTAACATGCCGCCGGTACAGGGCGATCATTTCCATCTCGGCGAGGCCGTGGTGATGACGCGCGACGCCACCGGTCTCTATAACCCGGCGGTTTGGGTCGTGCTCGAGCGTAAGGGGCTGATCAAGTCGTTCTTTCCCGATGCCGCAGCGCTGACGCCGTCGGGCCTCGCCTACGACACCGGCCTTAGCGACACAATTCTCCATCGTGCCGATCACGCGGCGCATTAAGTGCGCTCGCCGCACCTACCAGCGGAAGTCTTGCATCGCCGCCATCGGTACCGGACCGTGCGCGGCGGCAAGCTCGGCGATTCGCCGCGGATCAAGCGGCGTGGCTGGCGTCAGGCCGATCTCCTCGGCATGGATGCCGCTCGCGACCAGCACGGCGTCGATGCCCACCTCGGCCGCGCCGGCGATGTCGGTCCTGAGGCTGTCGCCGAAAGCGACGATGCGCCGGCGATCGGGCACGCCGAATTCGGCGAAACGTGCGAAGCAGAAATCGTAGACCGAGCGATAGGGCTTGCCGTGCCAGCGCACGCTGCCGCCGTGCTTCTCGTAATACTCGGCCATGGCACCGGCGCAAATGCTGCGTCGTCCCTGGTGCATCACGATCAAGTCAGCATTGGCGCAGACCATCGGCAGGTCGCGCGCGAGGCCAGCGTCGAGCACGGCCGCGAACTCGCTCAAATCCTCTTCCCAGTTCTCCGGTCCGACGGCGAGCAGGAAATCCGCCTGTGCGATGTCGTCGACACGCTCATAGTCGAGACCCCACAGCAGCGGATCATCGCGGTGGGGTCCGAGGAAGTAGCAGCGACGGCCGAGCGCGCGGAAGAACGGATCATCGCGGTCGCGTAGATGCCGCCAAGCCTCCTCACCGGAGGAGTGCAGCGCGTCGTAAAGCGTTTCCGGAATGCCGATCTCGATCAGACGTTCTGCGACCATGGCGGCGCGTCGCGGTGCGTTCGATAGCACGACGAGCTTCTTGCCGGCGGTCTTGAGTTGCACGAGGGCGTCGAGCACGCCAGAAAACGGTTGGCTGCCGTCGTGCAGCACACCCCAGAGGTCGAGCAAGAAGCCGTCATAATCGGCGGCGATGTCGCGCACGCCGTGAAGAATGCGCAGGCTCATTGCAGTCCCGCGCCGATCGCTTCGCCGATCGATTTGAATCCGTCGCGCGCGGCCAGGCGCACGAGATCGGCCTTGATGCGCGCGACGAGGCCCGGACCCTCGTAGACCAGCGCGGTATAGAGCTGGACCAGCGTCGCACCGGCGCGGATCTTGGCGTAGGCATCCGCGCCCGAGGCGATGCCACCGACGCCGATCAGCGGCAGCCGGCCGCCGGTGAGGCGATACATCTCGGACAAGAGTGCCGTCGAGGGCGCAAAAAGCGGCTTGCCGGTGAGGCCGCCGGCTTCGTGCGCCTGCGCGCTCTTGAGCGAGGTCGGCCGTGTCACCGTGCTGTTCGACACGATCAGGCCGTCGAGACCGGAAAACAGCGAGACCTCGGCGATCTCGTTGCGCGCCTGCGGCTCAAGATCGGGCGCGATCTTGAGCAGCAGCGGCGGTGGTCGCCGCGGCGTCGCCTTGGCGCGGGCCGACTGCAGCCGGGCGATGAACTCGGGCAACACCGCCTTGCGCTGCATGTCGCGCAGGCCCGGCGTGTTCGGCGACGAGACATTGACGGCGAGGTAATCGGCATAGGGCGCGAGCGCGGCGACGCCCTTTTCATAATCGGCGATCGGATCCGCCGTGTCCTTGTTGCGGCCGATATTGACGCCGACGATGCCGCGTGAACGGTTGCGCGACGTGAGCCGGCGCGCCACGGCAGCGATGCCCTGGCTGTTGAAGCCCAGCCGATTGATGGCGGCACCGTCCTCGGAGAGCCGAAACAGCCGTGGTTTCGGATTGCCGGACTGCGGCAGCGGCGTCACGGTGCCGACCTCGATGAAGCCGAAACCGAAGCCGAAGAGCGCGTCGACCACTTCGGCGTCCTTGTCGTAGCCGGCGGCGAGGCCGACCGGATTGGGAAAGACGCGGCCCCATGCCCTGACCGCCAGCGCCGACGGATCGGCGGCGACGGTCCCCTGCGGCAGGAGCTTCAACGCGAACAGACTCGCGCGATGCGCCGCCTCGGGCGGCAACGCGCGCAGCGCTGGAAGCGCGAGGTCGGTCAAGGCGGCCATCGGCGCGCACGCTACCGGCGTGGCGGGCAAATTGGAATACCGACTGCGCGACGGCCGCCTTATGCTCGGCGCATGAGTGCCGATGGCGGCGTTGCCCGTCCCGTCCGCCTGCCCAAGGCTGCGTCGCTGGTCGCCGGCATGACCCAGGCGGCGTGGCTGTCGGCGGATGGCGAGATCGAGCTGCTGCCGCTGGCCGAAGCCGCGCGGCGTGCGCGCGCCGCGCCGCCCTTCGTCTGTCACGCGCGCGCCACGGCACGGCGACTCGGCGTGACGCCGTTCCCGTCCTTCGATCTGCTGGAGCTTTACGCCTTCGTGCGCCCGGCGCGCTTTTGCGTGCCGACGCCGCGCGGCTTGGCGGCGGCGCTCGATCTCGATGCGCCCGACGGCGCGGATCTCGCCGGTGCGGCGGCCGCCCTGCGCGACGGCGCGCAAGCCTTGCTGGGCGAGCTGCAGCTGGTGCCGGGTGACGGCGAGGCGCGCGCCATTGGGGAGTCGATGGCCAAAGCCGGCTGGATCTGGGCCGAGGCGGCGCTGGCGGCGCTGGCGCCGGCCGGCGACGATTCGAAGCCTGCCGGCCTTGCGGTCTGGAATCGCCTGGGCGAATGGGCCGAACACGCGCCCGAGCCGCCGCCAGGCAATTTTCCGGTGAGCGAGGACGAGGCACGGTTGCGGTTGGCGGAACTGGTCGGCGAGCGCGCCGAGCCGCGGCCGCAGCAAGCCGACTACGCCGGGGCTTGTGCCTATGTCTTCGCGCCGCGCGACAGCGCCGAGGCGCCGCGGGTGCTGCTGGCCGAGGCTGGCACGGGTGTCGGCAAGACGCTCGCCTACATCGCGCCGGCCAGCGTCTGGGCCGAGAAGAACACCGGCGCCGTCTGGATCTCGACCTATACCCGCAACCTGCAGCACCAGATCGCCGCCGAGCTCGACCGGCTCTATCCCGATCCGGCGGTGAAGGCGCGGCGCGTCGTCGTGCGCAAGGGCCGCGAGAATTATCTCTGTCTGCTCAATTTCGAGGACAGCCTCGGCGGTCTGGCGATGCGGCCGCAAGACGCGGCCGCCGCCGGCCTGGTGGCGCGCTGGATCTCGGCGACGCGCGACGGCGACATGGCCGGCGGCGATCTGCCCGGCTGGCTGCCCGAGCTGGTCGGCCGCGCGCAGACCTTGGCGCTGACGGATCGACGCGGCGAATGCGTGCACAGCGCCTGCTCGCATTACCACCGCTGCTTCATCGAGAAGAGCGTGCGCCGCGCCCGTCGCGCGCGCATCGTCGTCGCCAATCACGCACTGGTGATGATCCAGGCGGCGCTCGGCGGTCTCGACGACGACAACCTGCCGCGGCGCTATGTCTTCGACGAAGGCCATCACGTCTTCGACGCCGCCGACGGCGCGTTCTCGCTGGCGCTCACGGGCCGCGAGGCGGCGGAGCTGCGACGCTGGATTCTGGGTGCGGAAGACGGCCGGCGAACGCGGGCACGCGGCCTGAAGCGCCGGCTCGACGATCTGCTGACCAACGACGCCGGCGGCCAGCAGGCGCTCGACCAGGCGATCGACGGCGCGCGCAACGTGCTGCCGGGCGACGGCTGGCTCAAGCGCGTCGCCGACGGCCGGACGCAGCGCGCCGGCGAGCGGTTTCTGGCACTGGTGCGCAACCAGGTGCTGGCGCGCGCCGGCGACGCCGACCAGGGCTACAGCCTCGAAACCGAGCCGCGGCCGCCAATTCCGGGTCTCATCGAAACCGCGCGCGAACTCGCCACCGCGCTGAGGCGCATCGAGGATCCGCTGAAGCTGCTGGCGCAGCGGCTGCGCGCCCGGCTCGCCGACGACGCGACCAAGCTCGATTCGGCCGTGCGGCTGAGGATCGAGGCGGCGGTGCGCGGTCTCGAGCGTCGCAGCATGCTTGAGCTCGGCGGTTGGCGGCGCATGCTGGAGGAGCTCGACCGCGATCCGTCCGCGGATTTCGTCGATTGGCTGGCGGTCGAGCGCGTCGACGGCCATCCGGTCGACATCGGCATGCATCGGCATTTCGTCGATCCGACCAGGCCCTTTGCCGAATTCGTTGTCGCGCCGGCGCATGGCGTGCTGGTGACTTCGGCGACGCTGACCGACGGCAGCGGCGACGCCGAAGCCGATTGGCTCGGCGCCGAGGCGCGCACCGGCGCGCGGCACCTGAAGACGCCGGCGCTGCGCGCGCGCGTCAAGTCGCCGTTCGACTATCCGGCGCAGACCCGCGTCTTCATCGTCAACGACATCGACCGTAACGACGTCGACCAGATCGCTGCCGCCTATCGCGAGCTGATCATGGCATCTGGCGGCGGCGCGTTGGGATTGTTCACCGCGATCCAGCGGCTCCGCGCGGTGCACAAGCGCATCGCCGCGCCGCTGGAGGCCGCCGGCCTGCCCCTGTTGGCGCAACATGTCGACGCCATGGACACGGCGACGCTGGTCGACATCTTCCGCGCCGAGGAGGATTCGTCGCTGCTCGGCACCGACGCGGTGCGCGACGGCGTCGATGTGCCCGGCCGCAGCCTGCGACTCATCGTTTTCGATCGCGTGCCATGGCCGCGGCCCGACATCCTGCATCGCGCGCGCAAGGCGCAGTTCGGTGGCGCCGCCTATGACGACGCAATCACGCGTCTCCGGCTCAAGCAGGCCTTCGGCCGGTTGGTGCGCCGCGCCGCGGACCATGGCGTCTTCGTGCTCTTGGACCGGGCGATGCCGTCGCGCTTGCTCGGCGCGTTTCCCGAAGGCGTCACGATCGAGCGCATCGGACTCAAGGACACGATCGCCGCCGCGGCGGAGTTCCTGAAGACGGCGGCTCAGATGCAGTAGATATCGAGCATCGTCGGCACGGTTCCAAAAGTCCCGCATCGTCCGGCCGGTCGTCAACGATCGTCGCAAGATCGCGCATGGGATCGGAGCGTACCATGTGGAAGCTTAAGCAAAAGGCCCGAGACCGTAGTAGACAACTGGATGTTGACCAGCTAAGTCAGCCACAAGTTGTCCACTGAAGATCGGGGGCGAGCCAACACACGCCTATAGGCTTCTCGAGTATGCGCGAAGAAATACTCAATAAGATTCGGGAAATGGCTAGCGCTAATGGAGGCCGGCCACCTGGATCACGAGCCTTCGAGCGGGAAACCGGAATACGCACTTCCGCTTGGCTCGGTGTCTATTGGGCCCGATGGGGCGATGCATTGAAAGAAGCCGGTTTTGCTCCAAACGCTTTTCAGAGCTCTTTGCCGGAGACGTTTATATTGGAGAAAATTGCCAAAGCCTGCCGTCACTATGGTCACTTGCCGACATCCGCCGAGTTGAGGATGTTCGCAGCACGCGATGACAATTTCCCTAGTCACAGTGTGATTTCGAGTCGCCTCCCCAAAGTGAAATTGATTCAACGTCTACGTGAATGGACGTCATCAAACGAAGAATATGCCGACGTTACGGCCATGTTGCCGGAACACAAGGCCTTAGAGAGTGGAGCACGAGCACGAACGCCAGACGGGTACGTGTACCTCATCGCTTCTGGCGCGCACTACAAGATCGGCCGAAGCGATGAGCTGGAGCGGCGCGTAAAGGAGATACGGACTGCTTTACCGGAAGCCGCGAAGCTCGTTCATACCATCAGAACCGATGACCCTCCTGGTATCGAAGCATATTGGCACAAGCGATTCGCTGATAGGCGCGCTAATGGGGAATGGTTCAAACTGAGCCATGCTGATGTAGCCGCGTTCAAACGGCGCACGTACCAGTAGCCGCGGAGGCATCCGATTTCGGGTCGTCGCCCAAGACAAAAGGGCCGCGGAGCGATCCGCGGCCCTCGTTGTCGAAATGACGTGGAATAGGGCTTAGTACATCCCGTCCATGCCGCCCATGCCGCCGTGCTCATGGCCGCCGGCAGGCGCCTTCTTCTCCGGCTTCTCGGCCACCATCGCTTCGGTGGTGACGAGCAGGCCGGCGACCGACGCCGCGTCCTGGAGCGCCAGGCGCACGACCTTGGTCGGATCGACCACGCCGGCCTTCACCATGTCGACGTACTCGCCGCTCTGGGCGTTGTAACCCCAGTTGGCGTCGTCCTTGTCGGTCAGCTTGCCGACGACGACCGCGCCGTCCTCACCGGCATTCTCGGCGATGAGTCGTGCCGGCATGCGGATCGCGCGACGCACGATGTCGATGCCGTGCCGCTCGTCGTCGTTGGCCGCGCGGACCTTGCCCAACGCCTTGCTGGCGAACAGCAGGGCTGAACCGCCGCCGGCGACGATGCCTTCCTCGACCGCGGCGCGGGTCGCGTGCATCGCGTCGTCGACGCGATCCTTGCGCTCCTTCACCTCGACCTCGGTCGCACCGCCGACGCGGATCACTGCGACGCCGCCGGCCAGCTTGGCCAGCCGCTCCTGCAGCTTCTCGCGGTCGTAGTCGGACGTGGTCTCCTCGATCTGGGCCTTGATCTGGCCGACGCGGGCCTGGATGTCGGCCTTCTTGCCGGCGCCATCGATGATGGTGGTGTTCTCCTTCTCGATGCGCACCTTCTTGGCCTTGCCGAGCATGTCGAGGGTGACGTTCTCGAGCTTGATACCGAGGTCTTCCGAGATCATCTGACCGGCGGTCAATACCGCGATGTCCTCGAGCATGGCCTTGCGGCGATCGCCGAAGCCCGGCGCTTTCACCGCCGCAACCTTGAGGCCGCCGCGGAGCTTGTTGACGACCAGCGTCGCCAGCGCCTCGCCCTCGACTTCCTCGGCGATGATGAGCAGCGGCTTGCCCGACTGCACCACCGCCTCGAGCAGCGGCAGCATCGGCTGCAAGCCCGACAGCTTCTTCTCGAAGATCAGCAGGTAGGGATCGTCGAGCTCGGCCACCATCTTGTCGGCGTTGGTGACGAAGTAGGGCGAAATATAGCCACGGTCGAACTGCATGCCCTCGACCACGTCGAGCTCGGTCTCGAGGCTCTTCGCTTCCTCGACCGTGATTACGCCCTCGTTGCCGACTTTCTGCATGGCCTTGGCCAGCATCTCGCCGACTTCCTTGTCGCCGTTGGCCGAGATCGTGCCGACCTGGGCGATTTCATCGTTGGTCGAGACCTTCTTCGAGCGCTTCTTGAGGTCCTCGACCACCGCCTCGACCGCCTTGTCGATGCCGCGCTTCAGGTCCATCGGGTTGAGGCCGGCGGCGACCGCCTTCACGCCCTCGCGCACGATGGCCTGGGCCAGCACGGTGGCGGTGGTGGTGCCGTCGCCCGCTGTGTCGCTGGTCTTCGAGGCGACCTCGCGGATCATCTGTGCGCCCATGTTCTCGAACTTGTCGGCGAGCTCGATCTCCTTGGCGACGGTGACGCCGTCCTTGGTGATGCGCGGCGCGCCGAACGACTTGTCGAGCACAACGTTGCGGCCCTTGGGACCGAGCGTCACGCCGACCGCATTCGCCAGAATGTCGACGCCGCGGAGCAGCCGCTCGCGCGCGTCGCCATGGAATTTGACTTCTTTAGCAGCCATTGAAAATGTCTCCTTGAAAGGGGGCTTTAGGCGGCTTTCCGCTTCGCGGCGCTGCCTTCGACAATGCCGAGAATGTCCGACTCCTTCACGATGACGAGCTCCTCGCCGTCGATCTTGACCTCGGTGCCGGACCACTTGCCGAACAGCACGCGATCGCCGGCCTTGACATCGAGCGCATGGAGCTTGCCGTCCTCGGTACGGGTGCCGGGGCCGACGGCGATGACCTCGCCCTCCATCGGCTTCTCCTTCGCGGTGTCGGGAATGATGATGCCGCCCGCCGTCTTCTCCTCGGACTCGAGACGACGGATCAGGACACGGTCCTGCAACGGCTTGAACTTCATGGGAAAACTCCTCCTCGCTGGTTCGATCGAAACGGCCGCTCACCCCCGTTCCGAGGCGGCTGTTAGCACTCACGGCCGTTGAGTGCCAGCGAGATAGGGTCTGGTCCGCGGCCTGTCAAGGGGCCGACTTGCAAATTGGCAGCACTTTCCCCGCTTCGCTGCTAAGCCATTGAAGTGACTAATTCTTTCTTGAGGAAATGGCGCCAAGCTGGAACGTTGTTTGCAACGGATCGGCCGGAAGCAACGTCTGAATCTGTGAGGTCGGCACCATGAAACATCTGCGGCTGCAACTCGAGGGCTATCGGCTGACCACCGCCGAGATCCTCTATCACCTGCCCGACCATCCGCATCTGCTGCAAAGCTTCGTCTGGCAGGAGCTCGACATCGCGCCCCGCTTTCCCGTGCTGCGCGGCTTCCTCGATTTCTGGAGCCGCAACATTGAAGGCCGTCTCCATTCGGTGAAGGTGGCGCAGGCGCCGCTGCTGGTGCCGTCGCGGCTGCGCCACGCCCAGATTTCATACAGCCTGCACTGAAATCGCGCAGGCGCGGCAACGCGCCGCTTGCACGACCGGCCGCGGCGGACGAGTGTCGCGCCATGACCGCGACCGATGCCGCGTCCGACCGGCGGACGATTGCCGCCGGCATGGCGATGCGCGATCGCCGCGCCGTCGCCTATTGGCTGCTCGCCTGCGCCGCTATGGTCTTCGTCATGGTGGCGCTCGGCGGCATCACGCGCCTTACCGAAAGCGGCCTGTCGATCACGCGATGGCAGCCGATTATGGGCGTGCTGCCGCCGCTCAATCATGCCGAGTGGCAGGTGGCGTTCGACGCCTACAAGCAGATTCCGCAATACGACGCGATCCACGCCGGCATGACGCTGGCGCAGTTCAAGACGATCTATTTCTGGGAGTGGTTCCACCGGTTGTGGGGCCGGCTGATCGGCGTCATCTTTCTGTTGCCGTTCCTCTATTTCCTGCTACGGCGACGGATTCCGGCGAGCCTCGCGCCGCGGCTGATGCTGCTGTTCCTGCTCGGCGCGTTTCAGGGCGCGGTCGGTTGGTGGATGGTCAAGAGCGGCCTCGAGAACCGCATCGAGGTCAGCCAATACCGCCTCGCCGCGCATCTCGGCATGGCGATCGTCATCTATGGCGCGATCCTGTGGGTGGCGCTCGACCTGCTGCGGCCCACGCGACACGAAACGGCGCCGGGCATGCGCCGCGCCGCCGGGGCGCTGCTGGCGCTCGCCTTCATCACGCTGCTCGCCGGCGCGTTCACCGCCGGGCTGCGCGCCGGCTACATCGACAACACCTTTCCGCTGATGGACGGCCATCTCGTGCCGCCGGCGTGGAGCCACCTGACGCCGTGGTGGCGCAATCTGTTCGAGAATCCCGAAGCGGTGCAGTTCGACCACCGCGTGCTCGCAGCCTGCACGTGGCTCGGCGCGCTGGTGCTGTTCCTCGCGTCGTTCAAGGCGAAGCTCACGTGCTTCGCTCGCGGCGCAGTGCATGCGCTCTTCACCCTGGTGACGATCCAGGCCGGCCTGGGCCTCGCCACCCTGCTGCTGGTCATGCCGCTGCCGCTGGCGCTGGCGCATCAATTGGGCGCGACGCTGGTGATCACCGCCGCCGTGGCCGTTCGCCACGTCCTGGGCAGCGCGGCCTAGCGCCGCGCCTGATCTCGCCCCCCGTCGGCCGGCGGGCTAATATCGCGACATGGTATCGCGACATGGCTGATTTTCCGGGCAAAACACCGGCGGATTGGGCCGCTCTCGCCGCCAAGGAACTCGGCGGCAGGGGCGCCGACCGGCTCACCTGGCAGACGCCCGAGGGCATCGCGGTTAAGCCGCTCTATACCGCCGCCGATCTCGAGGCGATCGAGGCGCGCGACGAGCTGCCCGGCTTCGCGCCCTTCACCCGCGGCGTGCGCGCGACGATGTACGCCAACCGGCCGTGGACCATCCGGCAATACGCCGGCTTCTCGACCGCCGAAGAATCGAACCGCTTCTACCGCGAGAATCTCGCCGCCGGCCAGATGGGCCTATCGGTCGCCTTCGATCTCGCCACCCACCGCGGTTACGACAGCGACCATCCGCGGGTCGTCGGCGATGTCGGTAAGGCCGGTGTGGCGATCGATTCCGTCGAGGACATGAAGATCCTGTTCGACGGCATACCCCTCGATCGCATGTCCGTCTCCATGACCATGAACGGCGCGGTGCTGCCCGTGCTCGCGGGCTACATCGTCGCGGCGGAGGAGCAGGGGGTCGCGGCCGACAAGCTCTCCGGCACCATCCAGAACGATATCCTCAAAGAGTTCATGGTGCGCAACACCTACATCTATCCGCCGGCGCCCTCGATGCGCATCGTCGCCGACATCATCGAATACACCGCGCGCCGCATGCCTAAATTCAACTCGATCTCGATCTCGGGCTATCACATGCAGGAGGCGGGCGCGACTTGTGTGCAGGAGCTGGCCTTCACGCTGGCCGACGGCCTCGAATACGTCCGCGCCGCGCTGTCGAAAGGTTTGAAGATCGACGACTTCGCACCGCGGCTGTCATTCTTCTTCTGCATCGGTATGAACTTCTTCATGGAGATCGCCAAGCTCAGGGCGGCGCGGCTGCTGTGGGCGACCCTCGTCCAGGAGAAGTTCAAGCCGGCCAATCCGGCGAGCCTGGCGCTCCGTACGCACTGCCAGACCTCCGGCGTCTCGCTGACCGAGCAAGATCCGCACAACAACATCATCCGCACCACCATCGAGGCGCTCGCTGCGGTGCTGGGCGGCACGCAGTCGCTGCACACCAACTCCTTCGACGAGGCGATGGCGCTACCAACGCCGTTCTCGGCACGCATCGCCCGCAACACGCAGTTGATCATCGCCGAGGAGAGTGGCGTGCCGCATGTCGTCGATCCGCTTGGCGGCAGTTATTATGTCGAAAGCCTGACGCGCTCGGTCGCGGCGGCGGCGCGCACGCTCGTCGACGAGGTCGAGGCGATAGGCGGGATGACCAAGGCGGTCGAAAGCGGCCTGCCCAAGCTCAGGATCGAGGCGGCTGCGGCGCGGCGGCAGGCGCGCGTCGACCGCGGCGAAGAGGTCATCGTCGGCGTCAACAAGTACCGCGCCAACCAGGGCGACGATGCCACGATCAACCTGCTCGACATCGACAACTCCAAGGTGCGGGAGCAGCAGATCGCCCGGCTCGATGCGATGCGGAAGCGCCGCGATGCCGCGAAGGTCAAGGCCGCGCTCGACGCACTGAGCGCGGCGGCCCAGAGCGGCGAGGGCAATCTGCTCGCGCTTGCCGTCGAGGCGACGCGCGCGCGCGCCAGTGTCGGCGAAATCTCGGACGCGCTCGAGCGCGTGTTCACCCGCCACCGCGCCACCATCCGCTCGGTCTCCGGCGTCTACGGCGGCGCCTACGAGGGCGACGAAGGCTTCCGCCGCGTGCGCGAGGAGGTCGAAGCCTTCGCCCGCGCCGAGGGGCGACGGCCGCGGCTGCTCGTCGTCAAGCTCGGCCAGGACGGCCACGACCGCGGCGCCAAGGTGATCGCCACCGGCTTCGCTGATCTCGGCTTCGACGTCGACATCGGCCCGCTGTTCCAGACGCCCGAGGAAGCCGCGCGCCAGGCGATCGAGAACGACGTGCACGTCATCGGCGTGTCGTCGCAAGCGGCCGGCCACAAGACGCTGGTGCCGGCGCTGATCAAGGCGCTCAAAGGCCAGGGCGCGGGCAACATACTCGTGGTCTGCGGCGGCGTGATCCCGCCGCAGGACTATGCCTTCCTCCAGGAGGCCGGCGTCGCCGCGATCTACGGTCCCGGTACCAACATTCCGCTCGCCGCCTCCGAAGTGCTCCAACTCATCGCCCAGCGGCGGCTCGCGGCCTGAGCCGCGTCGACCCGCCAAGGGCGAAATCGACGACGACCCGCGTTTGTTCCGCGTGAAAGCGGAGAATCTTCTTGGATTCTCGCCCGAAATGGCAGCCTTGCAGCTTTGAAAGCTGTCGTTTGGCGACCGGCCGCGCTATCTAAGGGGCCCGTGGGCACGCTTTTCTTCATCGTCTTCATCGATCTGGTCGGCTTCGGCGTGGTGATTCCGCTGCTGCCCTATTACGGCCTTGCCTTCCACGCGACGCCGTTCGAGATCACGACCATGATGGCCTGCTATTCGCTGGCGCAGTTCTTCGCCTCGCCGCTGCTCGGCATGCTCAGCGACCGGGTCGGGCGCAAGCCGGTGATCCTGGCGAGCCTGGTCTGTTCGGTCGCGTCGTATATCTGGCTCGGCTTCGCCGGCCGACTGTGGATGCTATTCGCGGCGCGGCTGCTGGCGGGCGCCGGCGCCGGCAATATCTCGGCCGCCCAGGCCTATGTCGCCGACGTCACGCCGCCGGACCAGCGCGCCAAGGGCATGGGCATGATCGGCGCCGCCATCGGCCTGGGCTTCACCGTCGGTCCGGCAATCGGCGGCGCGGTCGCCGGCAGCAACGCGCAGAGCGCGCATCTCGCCTGGCCTGCCTTCGTCGCCGCGGCACTGTCGGCGGTCGCCTTCGTGCTCGCGTTCATGCGGCTCGAGGAAAGCCTGACGCACAAGCCGGCGGCGCGCGTCGGTCGCCTCGCCATGGCCAAGGCGGCGACCATGCGGCCGACCTTGCGGCTGCTCATCCTGCTGATCTTCGTCGCCATCGCCGCCTTCGCTGGCATGGAGACCACCTTCGCGCTCTGGGCACATGACGGCTTCGGTTGGGGCCCGCTCGAGGTCGGCATGATCTTCTTCTACGTCGGCATCCTGCTATCGGCGTTGCAGGGCGGGGCGATCGGTCGCCTGACGAAAATGCTCGGCGAGACCCGGCTGGTGATCACCGGCGGCGCGCTGCTGGCAATCGGCCTCTTCACGCTGACTTTCGCGCATGCGCTGTGGGCGGTGCTGGTCACGACCGGCATGCTCGCCATCGGCATGGGCATGTTCAGTCCGACCATGTCGAGTCTCATCTCGAAGCAGGCGGCGGACAACGAGCGCGGCGGCGTGCTCGGCCTGTCGCAATCGGCGCAGAGTCTCGCGCGCATCATCGGCCCCGCCGTCGCCGGCGCGATCTATGGCGGCTTCGGCCGCAACGCGCCCTATTACCTCGGTGCGGCGCTGATGGTCGTGGTCGCCGCGCTGGCGCTGCGGCTGCCGCGCCGCGAAACATGAGAGGCGAGCGCCGCGTCGGCCGATTGAGCAACGAGCCGACCGAGGTCGGATTCCGCCGCGAGCTCCAGGCGCTGTCGGCGGTGCTGCCCTATCTCTGGCCGAAAGGCGCGCCGGCGCTGCGTTGGCGCGTCGTGCTGGCGCTCGGCTGCCTGACGCTGGCCAAGGCGGTCAATGTCGGCGTGCCGCTGTTCTACAAGGCGGCGGTCGACAAGCTCGCGCCAGGGGCGGGCACACTGGTCGTCGTGCCGACCATGCTGGTCATCGCCTATGGCGGCGCGCGCGTCGGCGCCCAGCTCTTCAACGAGCTGCGCGATTCGATCTTCGCCAAGGTCGAGCAGCGCGCCATCCGCAACATCGCGCTCAACACCTTCAGGCATCTGCACAAGCTGAGCCTGCGATTCCATCTCGAGCGGCAGACCGGCGGCCTGTCGCGCGCGGTCGAGCGCGGCGTGCGCGGCATGGAGTTCCTGCTCTCCTACCTGCTGTTCAGCCTGCTGCCGACGATCTTCGAGATCGCGATGGTCTGCGCGATCCTGTGGGGCTTTTTCGAGGCGACGCTCGCGATCGCGACGCTCGCGACGATCGTCGCCTACGTCGTCTTCACCTTCGCGATCACGGACTGGCGCCTCCAATACCGACGCGAGATGAACCAGCGCGACACCGAGGCCAACACCAAGGCGATCGACAGCCTCCTCAATTTCGAGACGGTGAAGTATTTCGCCAACGAAGAGCACGAGGCGCGGCGCTTCGATACCGCGCTCGCGGCCTATGAAGGCGCCGCGGTGAAGAGCCAGGTGACGCTGTCGGCGCTCAACACCGGCCAGGGCATCATCATCGCCGTGGGGTTGGTCGTGGTGATGTGGCTGGCGGCGCGCGGCGTCGCCGCGGGCCGCATGACCGTCGGCTCGTTCGTGCTGGTGAACTCCTATCTCATCCAGCTTTACATGCCGCTCAACGTTCTCGGCACGGTCTATCGCAACATCAAGCAGTCGCTGACCGATCTCGAGTCGATGGTCCGGCTCCTCGGCGTGAAGGCTGAAGTCGTCGACAAGACGGCGGCGCCGGCGCTCGCCGTGGCGCGCGGCGAAGTCGTCTTCGACCGCGTCTCGTTCGCCTACGATCCGCGCCGGCCGATCCTCGAGGACGTGTCGTTCCGCGTGCCGCCGGGCCACACCCTGGCGATCGTCGGCTCGTCGGGCGCCGGCAAGTCGACCATCGCGCGGCTGCTGTTCCGCTTCTACGACGTCGACGCGGGCGCCATCCGTGTCGACGGCCAGGACATCCGCGACGTGACCCAGGCGAGCCTTAGGCGCGCCATCGGCGTGGTGCCGCAGGACACGGTGCTGTTCAACGATTCGATCGCCTACAACATCGGCTACGGCAGGCCGGGTGCGAGCCCGGCCGAGATCGAGGCGGCGGCGCGCGTCGCCCGCATCCACGACTTCGTCGCCGCGCTGCCCGACGGCTACCGCACGCAGGTCGGCGAGCGCGGCCTCAAGCTCTCGGGCGGCGAGAAGCAGCGCGTCGCCATTGCCCGCGTCATGCTCAAGGAGCCGTGCATCCTGGTCTTCGACGAGGCGACCTCGGCGCTCGACACCAAGACCGAGCGCGAGATCCAGGCCAGCCTCGAGGAAGTCGCCGCCAACCGCACCACGCTAATGATCGCGCATCGGCTCTCGACGGTGGTGCACGCCGACGAGATCTTGGTGCTGGAGCACGGCCGCGTCGTCGAGCGCGGCACCCACGCCGCGCTGCTGGCGAAGGACGGGCTCTACGCTGCGATGTGGCGGCGCCAGCTCGAGGCCGAGGAACACGCTGCCGCGCTCGCCGCCGTCGCCGCGGTCGCGGAATAGCTCGCGGTCATTGCGAGGCGCGTCGCGCCGAGGCCGTCCAGACTGCGGATGGCGCGCGTCGCTCGCCATGACGGCAATGACCCGCTAAGAAGCGCCGACGGCCGGGTCTCCCGTCGATCCCATGGTGCGCGCCGCGCTGCGGAGCGAGCTCGGCGAAAACCTGCTCGAGGCGCTCAAACACGATCCGGCAGTGGCGCAGCTCCTGTCCGGGCTCGAAACCGAAGTCGCGGTTATCTGCCTGACGCCGTCGGCGGCGGCGCGCCGGATCCTGCCGGCGTTCCGCGGCGGTTGCCCGGCTTGACGGACCCGGCTACTTCCCTTACAACCGGCGCCGACCGCCGGGGCTCGCCCCGGCCTTCTGTTTCAAGGACCTAGCGATCATGGCGCGACGCTGCGGCATCACCGGCAAGGGCGTGCTCGTCGGCCACAATGTGAGCCACGCCAACAACAAGACCAAGCGGCGCTTCCTGCCAAACCTGCAGGCGACCTCGCTGCTGTCAGACGCGCTCGGTCATTCGATCCAGCTGCGCCTGACGCCGCGCGCCATCCGTACGATCGAGAAGAATGGCGGGCTCGACGCCTATCTGACCACGACCCCTGATGGGCGTTTGCCCATAGAGGCGCGGCGACTGAAGCGCCGCATCCGGGCGGCGCAGGCGCGCAAGACCGGAGCGGGCGCGACCGCCTGACGCAGGCCGCGGCGGGCGCGCCAGCCGACCGCCCACGACGTCTGCTGTCATGCCTCAAAATGATCGCGCCTTCGTGGTTGCGGTCGGACGGCGGCTCACCCATTATTCGGCCGCCCGTCGTAACGGGACCACAAGGATAAACTAGGGAGCACGACGGTGAGCCTGCGCGACTACGTTTTCACCAGCGAATCGGTTTCCGAAGGCCATCCGGACAAGGTTGCCGACCGCATCTCCGACGCCGTGGTCGATGCCTACCTCGCCGCCGATCCGATGTCGCGCGTCGCCTGTGAGACACTCTGCACCACCAACCGTGTCATCATGGCCGGCGAAACTCGCGGTCCGGCTTCGGTCACGCACGAAAAGCTGATCGAGATCGCGCGCCACGCCATCAAGGACATCGGCTACGAGCAGGACGGCTTTCACTGGAAGAAAGCCAAGGTGGAATGCCTGGTGCACGCCCAGTCAACTGACATCGCCGTGGGCGTCGACGCCGCCGGCAACAAGGACGAAGGGGCCGGCGACCAAGGCATCATGTTCGGCTATGCCTGCCGCGAGACTCCGGAGTTGATGCCGGCACCGCTCTATTACGCGCACGCCATCCTCAAGTCGCTCGCCGAGGCGCGCCATTCGGGTGCGACGGTCGAACTCGGTCCCGATGCCAAGAGCCAGGTCACGCTCGAATACCGCGACGGCAAGCCGACGCGTGCGACCTCGGTCGTAGTCTCGACCCAGCACAGCGAGAAGGTCGACCAGGACGAAGTGCGCGAGATCGTGCGGCCGCACGTGCTCGATGTGCTGCCCGACGGCTGGATGTGCGACGAGGAGCATTTCTACGTCAATCCGACCGGTCGCTTCGTTATCGGCGGACCCGACGGCGACACCGGCGTCACCGGCCGCAAAATCATCGTCGACACCTATGGCGGCGCCGCGCCGCACGGCGGCGGGGCTTTCTCGGGCAAGGACCCGTCGAAGGTCGATCGTTCGGCCGCCTATGCCGCGCGCTATCTGGCGAAGAACGTCGTCGCCGCCGAGCTCGCCGAGCGCTGCACCATCCAGCTGTCCTACGCCATCGGCGTCGCCAAGCCGCTGTCGGTCTATATCGACACCGCCGGCACCGGCAAAGTCGACGAGGCGAAGCTGTCGAAGGTGCTGCAGGAGATGGTGAATTTGAGCCCGCGCGGTATCCGCACGCATCTTCAGCTCAACCGGCCGATCTATGCGCGCACCGCGGCTTATGGCCATTTCGGCCGCCCACCCGAGACCGACGGCGGGTTCTCGTGGGAGAAGACCGACCTCGCCGATCAGCTCCGCCGCGCCTTCTAGTCCAAGGAAAATTCTGCCGATGACCACCGATTACAAGGTGAAGGATATTGGGCTGGCCGATTTCGGCCGGCGCGAACTCGCCATAGCCGAGACCGAGATGCCCGGTCTGATGGCAACGCGCGAGGCCTACGGCAAGCAGCAGCCCTTGAAGGGCGCACGCATCGCCGGCTCGCTGCACATGACCATCCAGACGGCGGTGCTGATAGAGACGCTCAAGGCTCTGGGCGCCGACGTGCGCTGGGCGTCGTGCAACATCTATTCGACCCAGGACCATGCAGCGGCAGCGGTCGCGGCCGGCGGCACGCCGGTCTTCGCTTATAAGGGCGAGTCGCTCAAGGAATACTGGGAGTTCACCCATCGCATCTTCGAGTGGGGCGATGGCGGTGCGCCCAACATGATTCTCGACGACGGCGGCGACGCGACGTTGCTCGTCCATCTCGGCATCCAGGCGGAGAAGGATCCCAAGGTGCTGGCGAAGCCGGGCAGCGAAGAGGAAGAGGTGTTGTTTGCGGCGATCGCCGAGCGGCTCAAGTCGAAACCCGGCTGGTATGCGAAGCTCGGTGTCGCGATCAAGGGCGTGTCGGAGGAGACGACGACCGGCGTCCATCGCCTCTACCAGATGGAGAAGGAAGGTCGCTTGCTGTTTCCGGCGATCAACGTCAACGATAGCGTCACCAAGTCGAAGTTCGACAACCTCTACGGCTGCCGCGAGAGCCTGGTCGACGGCATCCGCCGCGCCACCGACGTGATGATGGCCGGCAAGGTCGCCGCGGTCGCCGGCTTCGGCGACGTCGGCAAGGGCTCGGCGGCGAGCCTCAGGAACGCCGGCGCGCGCGTCGTGGTCACGGAGATCGATCCGATCTGCGCGCTGCAGGCGGCGATGGAGGGCTATCAGGTCGTGACCATGGACGAAGCGGCGCCGGTTGCCGACATCTTCGTCACCGCGACCGGCAACCTCGACGTCATCACCGTCGATCACATGCGCCGGATGAAGGACCGCGCCATCGTCTGCAACATCGGCCACTTCGACAACGAGATCCAGGTCGGGGGCCTGCGCAACTTCAAATGGCACAACGTCAAGCCACAGGTCGATGAGGTCGAGTTCCCCGACGGCAAGCGCATCCTGCTGCTGGCGGAGGGTCGGCTGGTGAATCTGGGCTGCGCCATGGGCCATCCGAGCTTCGTGATGAGCGCGTCCTTCACCAACCAGACGCTGGCGCAGATCGAGCTGTGGACCAACCAGGGCAAGTACCAGAAGAAAGTCTACACACTGCCCAAGCATCTCGACGAGCGCGTGGCGGTGCTGCATCTCGCCAAGGTCGGCGCGCACCTGACCAAGCTCACGCCGAAGCAGGCCCAATATCTTGGCCTGAAGCCCGAAGGTCCGTTCAAGGCCGATACCTACCGTTACTGAACGGCCGCCGTCGATCGATCATTGCGGGCCGGCGGGCTTCCCTGCCGACGGCTTGATTTAGGTCAAAGCCGGCGTTAAACCGCGCCGTTAGGGTCGCGCGCCATGCGGATGCGTCTGCGTTTCGAGATCGCGCTCGCGCTTGCCGTCAAGGCGGCGGCTCTCACCGTGCTTTATCTGCTGTTCTTCTCCGCGGCGCACCGGCCGGAAATCTCCACCGCCGCCGCCGCGCAGCATCTTTATGCCGTTCCGCCAGAGGAAGCTCTTCGATGATCGATCCCAACACCGTCGAGTTGTCGCGCCTGCAGTTCGGCCTGACCGCGATGTATCACTTCCTCTTCGTGCCGCTGACGCTCGGCCTGTCGGTACTCCTGGCGATCATGGAGAGCGTCTACGTCATGACCGGACGCACGGTGTGGCGCGACATGACGCGCTTCTGGGGCGTGCTCTTCGGCATCAACTTCGCCATGGGCGTCGCCACCGGCATCACCATGGAGTTCCAGTTCGGCACCAACTGGGCTTACTACTCTCAATACGTCGGCGACATCTTCGGGGCGCCGCTCGCCATCGAAGGCCTGATGGCCTTCTTCCTCGAGGCGACCTTTGTCGGCCTGTTCTTTTTCGGCTGGGACCGGATGTCAAAGGTCGGCCATCTCGCGTCGACGTGGCTTTTGGCGCTCGGCACTAATCTTTCGGCGCTGTGGATTCTGATCGCCAACGGCTGGATGCAGCATCCGGTCGGCGCGGCTTTCAATTTCCATACCATGCGGATGGAGGTGACGTCGTTCTACGACGTACTGTTCAACCCCGTCGCACAGGCGAAGTTCGTCCATACCGTCAGCGCCGGCTATGTCACCGGCGCTATATTCGTGCTGGCGATCAGCGCCTGGTTCCTGCTCAGGGGCCGCTATCCCGAGATCGCCAAGCGGTCGATGACGGTGGCGGCGAGTTTTGGCTTGGCGGCGGCGCTGTCCGTCGTCGTCCTCGGCGACGAGAGCGGCTACACCGCGTCGCAGAACCAGAAGATGAAGATTGCGGCGATCGAAGCGGATTGGCAGACCGAGGCGCCGCCGGCCAGCTTCACGGTCTTCGGCTTTCCCGACGTCAAGGATCGCATGACCCATTTCGCGATCAGGGTACCCTGGCTTCTTGGCCTGATCGCGACGCGCTCGCTCGACGTGGAAGTGCCGGGCATCGTCAACCTCGTTGCCGACAACACCGAGCGCATCAAACACGGCATCGTCGCCTATCGCGCCCTCGAGACGCTACGCGTGCATCCCGATGATTCCGCGGCGCAGGCCGATTTCATGACCAACGAGCACGATCTAGGCTATGCGCTGTTGTTGAAGAGGTATACCGACAAGGTCGTCGACGCGACGCCGGCGCAGATCGAAAAAGCTGCCTGGGACACCGTTCCGGGCGTCGCGGCGCTGTTCTGGACGTTCCGGATCATGGTGGCGCTCGGCTTCTACTTCATCGCCCTGTTCGCCTTCGCCTTCTATCTCTCGGCGCGCCGCCGGCTCGATCGCTACCGCTGGTTTCTGACGGCGGCACTTTGGTCGCTGCCGCTGCCCTGGATTTCGTGTGAGCTCGGCTGGTTCGTCGCCGAATACGGTCGTCAGCCTTGGACCATCGACGGCGTGCTGCCGACGTTCCTCTCGGCCTCGTCGGTCTCGGCGGGAACGGTTTGGACCAGCCTGCTGGGTTTCGTCGTGTTCTACAGCGTGCTGGCGGTGGTCGAGCTCTATCTGATGTTGAAATACGTCCGCCTCGGCCCTGCCGTCGTCGGCGTCGGCGTCTCGCCGCGCGGCACCGCGGGGGCCGCGGAATAGGAGAGCGAGCATGGCCGACATTCTCGACTACGCAACGTTGCGCGTTATCTGGTGGCTGCTGCTCGGCGTCCTGCTGGCCGGCTTTGCGGTGACCGACGGCTTCGACCTCGGTGCGGCGATCTGGCTGCCGTTTCTCGGTCGCAACGACGCCGAAAGGCGTGTCGTCATCAACAGCTTCGGTCCGGTCTGGGAGGGTAACCAGGTGTGGCTCATTCTTGGCGGTGGCGCGATCTTCGCCGCCTGGCCGATGGTCTACGCCGTCGCTTTCTCTGGCTTCTACTTGGCGATGTTCCTTGTCTTGTGCACGCTGATCCTGCGGCCGGTGGCGATCAAGTACCGCAGCAAGCATCCGGCGGCGCGCTGGCGCACGCTGTGGGATTGGGCACTGTTCGTTGCGGGCCTGGTGCCGGCGCTGGTCTTCGGCGTCGCGGTCGGCAATGCGCTCCTGGGCGTGCCGTTCCGCTTCGATGGCGACCTGCGCATGGTGTATGACGGCGGCCTACTCGGCCTGTTCCGGCCGTTCGCGGTTTTAGCCGGTCTCGTTTCGGTGGCGATGTTGGCCATGCACGGTGGCGCATTCCTGGCGTCGAAGGCGTCATCGCCGGTGGCCGAGCGCGCTCGCCGTGCGGCGACGCTTTCGGCGCTCGGTGTCTTCGTTCTCTTCGCCGCCGCTGGCTGGGCGACGACGCATGTCGAGGGCTATCGCATCGTCGGTGTGCTGGCGCATGATGGGCCGTCCAATCCGGTCGGCAAGCATGCCGTCCAGGTCGTCGGCGCCTGGCTCAACAATTACCGCGCGCAACCGTGGCTTGCTGCGGTGCCGGGACTGGGCCTCCTGAGTGCCGCCGCGACGGTACTGGCGCTCGGACTCAAGCTCGACAAGCTTGCGGTCTTTTGCAGCGGCCTCTCGGTCGCCGCCATCGTCGCGACCGCGGGCGTCAGCATGTTCCCCTTCATCCTGCCGTCGACGCTTGATCCCTCGGTGAGCCTGACGGTCTGGGACGCGTCGTCGAGCCGCACCACGCTCCTCATCATGCTGGTGGCGACGCTGATCTTCATGCCGATCATTCTGCTCTACACCGCCTTCGTCTATCGCGTCTTGCGCGGCCGCGTCTCAGCTGCCCAGATCGAAGGCGAGACCAACAGCTATTGAGGAAACGCCGATGTGGTATTTCAGCTGGGTTCTGGGCCTCGGCCTCGCCTGCGCTTTCGCCATCCTCAACGCCATGTGGCTCGAAGTGCGGCACGACGACCGCGCCGATTGACGCCGCGCCTGCCGGCCTCCTAGAGATTGACCTCCAGCGTGTAGAGCCCGCCCGCGAAGCGATCGACGGCGTAGACGATTTCGTTGCAGAGGTCTCTCGGCGACGACAGATCGACATATTTCGACACGCCTGTCACGTCCTTCCACCGCAGCGGGGCGGTCATACCAACGTCATCGATCCACCCTAGAGTGCGCTCGTCGCGCGACGGCGCGTTGTTGAGCAGCCGGTTCTGGAGCCTTCCGGACCGGTTTCCTCCCGACTGATGCCTCCCCAAGGGGCAGGGTGGCGGTCCGGCCCGGTGCCGGGTCGCCGCCTTCTTTTTTCTGACAAAACCGGCAAAAGACGCTATATCGCCGCGGCGCCGATACGGCGCCGGCCGGGTCGTGGCGGGCAGGGAGGACCGGTCATTTGGCTCAGAGTGAGATTCGCGACGGCATGCGCATCGACTGGGATGTGCCGATCGCAATGGACGACGGCGTTGTGCTGCGCGCCGATGTCTTCCGGCCGGCCTCGTCCGGCAAGGTTCCAGCGATCGTGACCTATGGACCCTATGCCAAAGGTCTCGCCTTTCAGGACGGCTACCGGACCGCCTGGGACATCATGGCGGTGAATCATCCCGACGTGACGCGGGGCTCGTCGAACCGGTACCAGAACTGGGAAGTGGTCGATCCCGAGAAATGGGTGCCTGACGGGTACGCCTGCGTGCGAATCGACTCGCGCGGCACCGGACGTTCGCCCGGCTATATCGACCATTTCTCGCCGCGCGAAACGCAGGACTTCCACGACTGCGTCGAGTGGGTAGCGCGGTCGGCATCGGTCGGCTGTACTGCTACGGTCTCGCGGCGGCGGGCGATGCCGGCATCCTCCGCGTGCTGGAGCTGCTCGAGATCGAGATCCGTATATGCCTCGGCCTGCTCGGCGTCACGCGCTATGCCGATCTCAAGCGCGAAATGGTGGTGCCGGCGCCGCCAGTGACGGTGCCGCACGTCCTCTCGGCTTTCCCGCTGCCCGATTTAAGCCATCCCAGTTACTGAATCTGGACGAGGCGTCGGCTGCATTGACGGTCGCGCCGGTTCGTGCCGTCAATCCTTCCGACGCATGATTAATATTAACCATAGGGCCATTACATTTATTAATAGACTACTGTGGAGTTAACCTAATTATTTGTGTCTTAACTATATTTTTCTTGTATTCGCTCCGCTGTAACCATAAAACGAAGGACGATGGATTCGCGGGCGGACGTCGACTGACGTCGGGATCGTCCGCCGTACAAGGGTTCTGCGATGCAATCTTCATCGGGCACTGGTTTCGGCACCTCGCTCGTGCTGTTCCTGCTTTCGGCGGTGGGCGGTGCGGCAGTGACGTTGTTCCTGATCATTTCGCTCGATCCGCTGGTCGCGCTATTCCCGCCGACTTCGGGCGCGCAAGAGATTGCCTACGGCATTGCCGTGATTTGGGGTCTCGTGGTTGCGGCGACCATTGCCGTGCTGTCGATCGGCAGCTTCCGGCGTCGCCACCAGACGCCGGATTTCTATGATGCGCGCTGGCAGGAGCGTTACGTTCCGATGGCACCGCGGCCAGCGGCCGTGGTAGCGCCAGCGGCCGTCGGATTCGCCAGCGAGGGCGGACGGCCGGCGCTAGATACCCGATTGCGTCAGATGGACGCGCTAATGGCTGCCAATCGGGCGTTGGTCGAACGGCTCGAGCGCGCTGCGGCGCCGCGGCCGGTCGCACTGGCGAGCCAGGCGATGCCGCGTGCCGCTATCCGACCGCAGCCGCGCCCGGTCCTGGCAGAACGGCTCCGCGCCGCTCGCTAAATCCGAAACTAGTCGATCAGAAGGGCCAGCCGAGCCGGACTTGTCCGGTAGAGCTGCGGTCGCTGCCATTGGCCGTCGCCGAACCGTGCGCGCCGTCGGCGCAGCGCGCCAACAGCATAAACGCCAACGCCGCGAAGGCAATGCGAATCAACGGATGTCGCCGCCGCATGGTGCGCCTCGTGGCACCAGTGTAGCGCGGCGTATGCCGTGCGTCAGCCGACTCCGCGCCATTGTGTGGCGTGGTCGGTGATATTGGCGGTATCGGCGGCGGCGGGGAGAGTGACGGTGACGGTGGTGCCGTGGCCGGGGGTGCTGGATATGGCGAACTGACCGCCGTGGAGTTCGACCAGGCTCTTGGAGAGGGGC
>JAGWNF010000009.1 GCA_028871455.1 Alphaproteobacteria bacterium | reverse complement strand
GCTGCCTGCACATACGACACCCCTCGGTCCTTGATCAGCTTCACAGCCTCAAGCTTGAACTCCCGCGTAAACTTCCGTCTCGCCATGATCCACCTCCGGTTCCATCAAAACACCTAACTCGGTGTCCGTGGAACCGGCAGCAGGCCAGTGGCTGGGGGACTAGGATTCGAACCTAGACTCGCGGAGTCAGAGTCCGCTGTCCTACCGTTAGACGATCCCCCAGCAGGGATCGGCGTATTTTTCTAGCATAGGCCGCACGTCGTTGTGGAGACTCGGCGTCGCGGAAACGTCATCTGAATTTGTTAACCAGACCCTTCGACTTCAAGTCTCGTCGCAGGCCATTCGACAGGGCGCCGATGCGGTCGTTGGCGGAAAACATCACCCAGGGGCTCGGAGCGCTGGCACTCACCGCAGAGGAGAAGACCTGCCGGCTGCGCTCGGCCAACGACGTCGCCCTCTTACGGACCCTGACATCGGAGCGCGAGGGCCTGGTCGACGGCCTGTGTCGGCGGGTAATCGCCGCAAGCGGAACGCTGTCACCGCACGATCAGGAGTCCGTGCTCGCAATCACCAGGCTGCTTGAACGCATCGCGTGGCTGCTGCGACGCTACGGCCGTTATCTCGCGAGCCAGAGAGACCGATGCAGCCGCCAGGTCCAAGCGGCTTCGCATCGCGGAACTGATGCGGTAGCATCACGAAAACCGCCTCGACGAGCTGTTGCGTGTCGCCACCCCACTTGCCTTCTGATCGAATACCAGCCGGCGACCGCGGCGCTCCCGCCTATGCAGCTCTCGATCTCGGCACCAACAACTGCCGCCTGCTGATGGCGCGTGCCGTCGGTCGCCGCGGTTTCCGCGTGATCGAGGCCTATTCGCGCATCGTGCGGCTGGGCGAAGGCCTGGCGGCGACCGGCCGGCTGTCCGAGCCGGCGATGGTGCGCACGATCGACGCCCTGCGGATCTGTGCGCAGCGCGTCGCCAGCCGACGCATCGCCGGCGCGCGCTACGTCGCCACCGAAGCGTGTCGTCGTGCCCAAAACTGCACCGAATTCCTCGAACGGGTCCGCGCCATCACCGGCATTGCCATCGAGATCATTTCGAGCGACGAGGAAGCACGTCTCGTGGTCGGCGGCTGCGCGTCGTTGCTCGATCGCCGCAAGCCGCGGGCCCTGGTTTTCGATATCGGTGGCGGCTCGACCGAGTTGGTATGGGTTACGGTGCCCAGCGATCCGGCGGCACCGCCGGCCATCGAGGGTTCGATCTCGATCCCGCAGGGCGTCGTCACTTTTGCCGATCGCTACGGCGGGCGCGAGGTACCGGCCACGACCTATCGTGCCATCGTCGAGGAGATGCGCGGATCTTTGGCGGCCTTCGACGAGCGCTTCGCGATCGGCGAGCGGATCCGCGCCGGCGAGGTCCAGATGATCGGCAGCTCGGGCACGGTCACGATCCTGAGCGCGCTCTACCTCAATCTGCCGCGCTATATCCGCGCGCGCGTCGATGGCACCGCACTGGATTTCGCCTCGATCGCGCGCGTCACTCACCGCATCGTCTCGATGGCTTATGTCGACCGGGCGGCGCATCCCTGTATCGGCCACGAGCGGGCCGACCTCGTTCTCGCGGGCTGCGCGATCCTCGAGGCGATTTGCGCGCTTTGGCCCGTCGGCCAACTCGCTGTCGCCGATCGCGGCATCCGCGAAGGCATCCTGATGAACCTGGTCGCGGCGAGCGACGCGCAACGGCCGTGACATCGCGAAAGGGTTCCTGGCCGTCGGGCAGCCGCACGGGCACCGGACCGAAAGGCGGGCCGCCGCGCGGCACCGCGGTTCGCGTCAAGACAGCCGGCCGCCGCAAGGCGTCGTCGACCCAGTGGCTCCAGCGTCAGCTCAACGATCCCTATGTGCGCGAGGCCAAGCGGCTGGGCTATCGCTCGCGCGCGGCGTTCAAGCTCGCCGCGCTCGACGACCGCTTTCACGTGCTGAAGCCCGGCGCGCGCGTCGTCGATCTTGGCGCCGCACCGGGCGGCTGGACACAGATTGCCGTCGAGCGCACCGGCGGCGTCAACGGCAAGGGTTTCGTTCTCGGCGTCGACGTGCTCGAGATATCGCCGATCGCAGGCGCGACCCTGCTCCGTGCCGACTTCACCGCGCCGGAGACGCCGGCGCGCATCAAGGCGGCGCTCGGCGGCCTGGCCGACGTCGTGCTTTCCGACATGGCGGCGCCGGCGACCGGCCATGCGCAGACCGATCACCTGAAGATCATCGCACTGGCAGAAGCGGCCTACGACTTCGCGGCCGAAGTGCTGAAGCCGGGCGGCGTGTTCGTCTGCAAGGTGTATCAGGGCGGTGCCGAGGGCGAACTGCTCCAACGCCTGAAGCGCGACTTCGCGTCGATCCGCCACGCCAAGCCACCGGCATCACGCAGCGAATCGGCCGAGGTCTATCTGGTCGCGCAGGGCTTCCGCGGCCACATCGCCTAGGCTTTCCGACATCCGAGGCATGCGCCCGGGCGGCGTTTGGCGCGCTTCCCTTGGGGACGCTTCTGTGTATTATGCGGCGCCAACCTCGCCCGACCCCCGGGCGAACGGGAGGCAGTGATGGACATCCGGCAGGCGCTGACTTTCGACGATGTCCTGCTCGTCCCTGCGGCCTCTGCCGTCCTTCCCACCGAGACCGACACGCGCACGCGCCTCACGCGCGAGGTGACGCTGGGCATTCCGCTGGTCTCGGCGGCGATGGACACGGTGACCGAGAGCGCGCTCGCCATCGCCATGGCGCAGGTCGGCGGCCTCGGCGTCGTCCATCGCAATCTCGGCATCGCCGAGCAAGCTGACGAGGTGCGCAAGGTGAAGAAGTTCGAGGCCGGCATGGTGGTCAACCCGGTCACGATCCATCCCGACGCGACGCTCGCCGACGCCCTGAAGCTCATGGCGGACAACAAGATCTCGGGGATTCCCGTGGTCGAACGGACGACGCAGAAGCTGGTCGGCATCGTCACCAACCGCGACGTGCGCTTTGCCTCCAATCCCAATCAGCCGATTTCCGAGCTGATGACCAAGGAGCACCTGGTCACCGTGCGCGAGAACGTGACGCGCGAGGAGGCCAAGAAGCTGCTGCACCAGCATCGCATCGAAAAGGTCCTGGTGGTCGACAAGGATTTTCGCTGCGTTGGCCTGATCACGGTGAAAGACATCGAGAAGTCGCAGCGCTTCCCGAACGCCACCAAAGACGAGGCCGGGCGCCTGCGCGCCGGCGCCGCCACCGGCACCGGTCCGGACGGCGTCAAGCGCGCCGAGGCGCTGTTCGACGCCGGCGTCGACGTGCTGGTCGTCGATACCGCGCACGGCCATTCCGCGCGCGTGCTCGAAACCGTCAATCGCATCCGCAAGCTCAGCAATTACACCCAGATCGTTGCCGGCAATATCGCGACCGCCGAAGGCGCCGAAGCGCTGATCGACGCCGGCGCCGACGCGGTCAAGGTTGGCATCGGCCCGGGATCGATCTGCACCACGCGGATCGTCGCCGGCGTCGGCATGCCGCAGCTCACGGCGATCCTCGACGTCGTCGAGGCCTGCCGGAAGAAGAACGTGCCGGTGGTCGCCGACGGCGGCGTGAAATTCTCGGGCGACCTCGCCAAGGCGATTGCCGCCGGTGCCGATTGCGTCATGCTCGGCTCGCTGTTCGCCGGCACCGACGAGAGCCCCGGCGAGGTGTTCCTCTACCAGGGCCGCTCGTACAAGTCGTATCGCGGCATGGGCTCGGTCGGGGCGATGGCGCGCGGCTCGGCCGACCGCTATTTCCAGCAGGAAGTGCAGAGCGAGCTCAAGCTGGTGCCGGAAGGCGTCGAGGGCCGCGTGCCGCACAAGGGGCCGGTCGCCAACGTCGTGCATCAGCTCGTCGGCGGCCTCAAGGCGGCGATGGGCTACACCGGCAACCGCACCATCGCCGAGATGCAGCGCAACTGCAAATTCGTGCGTATCACCGGTGCGGGTCTGCGCGAGAGCCACGTGCACGACATTGCCATCACGCGCGAAGCGCCGAACTATCGGCAGGATCTGTGACGCCGGGCGCGCAGGTCGAAGCGGCGATCGGACTTCTGGCGGAGATCGAGAAGGGCAAGGCGCCCGCCGACGACTTGGTGGCGGACTGGTTCCGGCGTCACCGTTTCGCCGGTTCGTCCGACCGTGCGGCAATTTCCGCGCACATCTATGCGGTGCTGCGTCACCGCGCTCAGCTGGACTGGTGGATCGAGCGCACCGGCGGCTTGGCGGCCGACGCGCGCCTTCGCATGCTGGCGGCGCTGGCTTTGGTCGAAGGCTGGAAGGCAGGCTCCATACGCGAGGCCTGCGACGGCGACCGCTTCCGGCCGGCGCCGTTGTCCGCGGCCGAGAACGCCGTGGTCTCGTCGCTCGCCGGCCGCGATCTCGCGCACAAAGACATGCCGCCGCACGTGCGCGGCAATTTTCCCGAATGGCTCGGGCCGCGTCTCGCCGCGGCGCTCGGCAAGGATTTGGCGCGCGAGACCGCGGCGCTCAACGGCGAGGCGACGCTCGATCTGCGCGTCAATACGCTCAGAGGCGACCGTGGCAAGGCGCGCATCGCTTTGCAGCGCGCCGGCGCGGAGGCCGAAATGACGGCGTTGTCGCCGCTCGGCCTGCGCCTCAAGGAGCGCGTGCCGCTGGGCCAGATGGAGCCGTTCCGGCAGGGCCTGGTCGAGGTGCAGGACGAAGGCTCGCAGGTCGCCGCGCTGTTGGCCGATGCGCGACCGGGTATGCGGGTGATCGATTTCTGCGCTGGCGCGGGCGGCAAGACCCTGGCGCTCGCCGCCAGCATGAAGAACCGCGGCCATCTGATCGCCAGCGACATCTCTGCCCGCCGGCTGGAGCGGGCCACCGAGCGGCTGCGCCGGGCTGGCGTCAGCATCGTGCAGCGCATGCCGCTGTCGGGCGCCCGCGACAAATGGGTGAAACGGCACAAGGCGAGCTTCGACCGCGTCTTCGTCGACGCGCCGTGCACCGGCACCGGCACCTGGCGGCGCAATCCCGACGCCAAATGGCGCTTGAAGCCGGAGGACTTGGCCGAGCTGACCGCGCTTCAGGCCGAGATTCTCGACTCGGCCGCGCGGCTGGTGAAACCGGGCGGACGCCTGATTTACGCTACGTGCTCGCTCCTCAAAGAAGAAGACGAACAACAGGTCGAAACGTTCCTCGCGACACATCCCGATTTCGCGCTGCTGCCGGTCTGGCGGGTCTGGCGCGATACGATCGGCGGCAAGCCACCGGAGAAGAGCGCCATGCTGCGTCTCACCCCGGCGCGACACGGCACCGACGGCTTTTTCGTCGCCATCCTCGAACGCAAGGCGGTTGCGCCGGACGCGCCCACTCAAGGATGATGCCCGCGCCATGACCGCACCCGACGCCGAGAAAGTTCTCATCCTCGATTTCGGCAGCCAGGTGACGCAGCTGATCGCCCGGCGGCTGCGCGAGACCGGCGTCTATTGCGAGATCCATCCCTTCGCCATGGCGGACGACCAGCTCGCCGCCTTCGCGCCCAAGGCGGTGATCCTGTCGGGCGGACCGGCCTCGGTGCACGAGCAGGCCAGCCCGCGCGCGCCGCAGAAGGTGTTCGAGCTCGGCGTGCCTGTGCTCGGCATCTGCTATGGCGAGCAGACCATGTGCGCGCAGCTCGGCGGTCGGGTCTCGCCCTCCGACCACCGCGAATTCGGCCGCGCTTTCCTCGACGTGACGGCGAACTGCAAGCTCTTCGAGGGCGTGTGGAAGAAAGGCCAACGCGAGCAGGTATGGATGAGCCACGGCGACCGTGTCGATGTGTTGCCACCGGGATTCAAGGTAGTCGGCGTGAGCGACGGCGCGCCCTTTGCCGCCATTGCCGACGACGCGCGCCGCTTCTACGGCGTGCAGTTCCATCCCGAGGTTGTGCATACGCCGCACGGCGCGGCGCTGCTCAAGAACTTCACCCATCATGTTGCCGGCTGCCGCGGCGACTGGTCGATGGCGGCATTCAAGACACAGGCGATCGAGCGCGTGCGCCAGCAGGTCGGTAAGGGCAAGGTGGTGTGCGGTCTGTCGGGCGGCGTCGATTCATCGGTGGTCGCCGTGCTGCTGCACGAAGCCATCGGCGACCGGCTCACCTGCATCTATGTCGACACCGGCCTGATGCGCGCCGGCGAATCCGAGCAGGTCGTCGACCTGTTCCGCGATCATTACAACATTCCGCTGGTGCATCGCGACGCCAGCGCGCTGTTCCTCAAGAAGCTCGCCGGCGTCACCGATCCCGAGCAGAAGCGCAAGATCATCGGTGCGACCTTCATCGACGTGTTCGACGAAGAGGCGCACAAGATCGGCGGTGCACAATTCCTGGCGCAAGGCACGCTCTATCCCGACGTGATCGAATCCGTGAGCTTCTCCGGCGGGCCGTCGGTGACGATCAAGTCGCACCACAATGTCGGCGGCTTGCCCGCGCGCATGAAGATGAAACTCGTTGAGCCTCTCCGTGAACTTTTCAAGGACGAGGTGCGCGCGCTCGGCCGCGAGCTGGACCTGCCCGAGGACATGGTGAAGCGCCATCCCTTCCCCGGCCCCGGCCTCGCCATCCGCGTGCCCGGCGCGGTCACGCGCGAGAAGCTCGACGTCCTGCGCAAGGCCGACGCGATCTACATCGAGGAGATCCGCAACGCCGGCCTCTATGACGCGATCTGGCAGGCCTTCGCCGTGCTGTTGCCGGTCAAGACCGTGGGCGTCATGGGCGACACCCGCAGTTACGATCACGTCTGCGCACTCCGGGCGGTGACT
This sequence comes from Alphaproteobacteria bacterium, assembly GCA_028871455.1. GTDB lineage: Bacteria > Pseudomonadota > Alphaproteobacteria > ATCC43930 > CGMCC-115725 > REEB95. The sequence goes on along the minus strand of JAGWNF010000009.1, from coordinate 105,717 downwards.
TCGAGCGACGGGATGACCGCCGACTACTATCCGTTCCCACACGAGCTGCTCTGCCGCATCGCGACGCGGATCATCAACGAGGTCAAAGGCATCAACCGGGTGGTCTACGACGTGACCTCGAAGCCGCCCGGCACGATCGAGTGGGAATGATTCGCATGATCGTCACTGCTATTCGCGACTGTTGCCACTTTAGCATAACATACTGATGTAAGTCAATTTTTTCTAGTCATGCCTATTCAGGTGGTTTCATGGCCCGTCATTCGCGCCGGCGGCATAGCTGACGGTATGACTATTTTCGCCAATGCCGGATTCATTGATACCGTCGGCGCGACTAGGCGCAGTTCTCGCGCACGATGACATATAACATATTGTTATATATAGAAAAACTTCGCGGACTTGACGGTATTATTCATGACGGTAAAATCGGTGTGCTAAGAGCAAATCGGCCGAATTTCGGAGGCGCTTATGCTTACCGACGTGGCGCTTAAGAACCTGAAAACCAAGCAGAAACTCTATAAAGTGGCCGACCGTGACGGTATGTATGTCGCGGTCTCGCCCGCCGGTCAGATCACGTTCCGGTACGACTACCGTATCAATGGCCGGCGCGAGACACTCACCATCGGGCGTTACGGGCGCGGCGGTCTCACGCTCGCTGAGGCGCGGGAGAATTTGCTGGCGGCGAAAAAGGCCGTCAGCCAGGGCGTGTCTCCCGCACAGGAAAAGCAGCGCGAAAAGCGCCGCCTCAAGATGGCCCAACACTTTGGCGAGATCGGAAAGCAGTGGTTCAAGGAAGCGCCCATGGCGGACAGCACGCGCGCCATGCGGAAAGCGATTTTCGACCGCGACATCCTGCCGGCCTGGAAGAACAGGCTTCTCTCGGAAATCACCGCCGACGATCTGCGCGCACTCTGCCTGAAGGTGAAGGAGCGGGGCGCTCCCGCCACGGCGATCCATGTCCGCGATATCGTAAAGCAGATATTCGGCTTCGCGAAAGCTAACGGTGAAAAGGTCCCGAATCCGGCTGATGATGTTGGACCGACCTCCATCGCCAGGTTCGCCCCAAAGGACCGCGCCTTGTCCCCCGCAGAGATTCGGATCGTCTTTGAACTGCTTGAAGACGTCCCCACGCTGCCCACGATCCGTCTGGGGTTCAAGCTCATCCTGCTGACGATGGTGCGCAAGAGCGAGCTCCTCGATGCGGTCTGGGACGAAGTCGATTTTGAGAAGTCGGTGTGGAGCATACCAAAGGAGCGCATGAAACGCGGGAAGCCGCACAATGTCTATCTGTCGCGACAGTCGCTCGACATCATGATCGCGCTAAAAACGTGTGCAGGAAATTCACGGTACCTTCTGCCCTCCCGTTATGACGCCGACGCTCCGATGTCTCGCGCCACCTTCAACCGTATCACCATGGCAATCGTCGACCGGGCGAGGAAGCAGGAATTGCCATTGGAGTCATTTACAGTTCACGATCTTCGGCGCACAGGCTCGACGCTGCTGAACGAACTCGGCTTCAATCGCGACTGGATTGAGAAATGCCTCGCTCATGAGGACAGCCGCAGCTCAAGGGGCGTTTACAACAAAGCCGAATACGAGCCGCAACGCCGGCATATGCTGCAGGAATGGTCGGATGTTGTCGATGCGTGGATTGGTGGCAAGACGCACAAGCCGACCTTGTATCCCCCGGCGATGGAACTTACTGCTTGAGGCAGGCCGTTTGACCGACGTGACGGGTCGGTAAAAGGAACGCGACCCGGTATCTCTTTCATGCTCGGCTTGTCCGCGGTGCTGCATCCAGACGCAGCATATAAATTCCGTCTCACCCTAGCTTTGGACGGGGCGAGCCTTGCGCGCTTTCACATCGGGCGCAGGTGCCCGCTTGATCTTGCCGTTGTCCGAGTCAGATCGGCGCGCCTCTAGCCATTCCTGTACCTCGGCGAGATCCCACACAACGCATCTCGGGGTAAGATTGAAGCGTCGTGGGAATTCCCCCTGCTGCTCCATTCGATAGATCGTTGAGTCAGCAAGTGGCACGATTGCGTGGAGCTGGCTTCTACGGATCGTCTGACGCACGCCACCAGTGACGCCAGCATCGTTACCAATCCTTTGGAGCTTATCGTCGCGCCCAGCCTCGAACTTCCTTGTCTCCATGGCCGTTTGCTCAGCGAATGATGAGAATACCTCTGACCACGTCTGACAATGATCACTACGCCGCGAAAGTGAAACGGCCCTTATCTACGCCCTCGTAGTCTTATTGCTGCCCAATGCGCCAAGCTTCGCTGGCGCATTGGGCACACATGATACGATATCGAACCAGCATCGTGTATTTCCGGGCAAATGGGGTTTCCGGCGTTGTCGTCATGCCGGATGGCGCCATTTCATCGGCGTGTTCGAGTTGGCTGGCCTTCCTCGACACGTATCGAACCAAATGCTTGACGCCACAGCGAGAATTTCGTCTCACGTTGGACGGGTTGGGCCGGTTCAAGGCGGCTTAGGCCTAGAAGCGCCTCCTTGCTTTGTCCGGCGAGAATAGCTGAATGCATCGCCGTAAAAAGGTATCGGCCGCGAATTTGGCCTTTGCCCACACCAATGGCGCCACCTGACCCGGCCCGATCTTCTGCCGTACATACACAGATGTCAGAGCGATGCCAAAAGCTCGAGGGGTTAACTTGATCTGGACGGTTCCGGATGATATTTGAAAGCTATGAGGCGCGGTACCCTTGCCCAGTTACGTGCATTGATCCTGCTCATCGCCTTTAGCGTTGGGTTCGTGGGGCAAGCTGTTGCGGCCGTGGCAATGCCGATGCCAATGTCGCAAACTGCGGCAGCGGTCAGCGGCTCTGCTGATAATGCTACCTCATGCCCCGGCTGCGCCGATCAAAAGAATGTTCCGGCCATGCCGGCGATGGGTGCGAATTGCATTTTCGCTTTGTGCTCGGTCCCGCCCGCCGTGCTTCCGTCAGGACCGGTCGTCACCCCTCCCGTTCGGGAACACGTTCAGGTCTTCGTTATCCGTACCGAGACCGGCATAACGATTCGACCCGATCTCGGCCCTCCTAGATCCATCCATCACACCTGATCGAGGCTCCCTGTCGCTCGACAGGGCGCTTCGGCTCCTGCGTGCGTCCGGCTGAAACCGGCTGACGCGCTTTCCCTGGAGGGACGGACTTCGTCCGTTGCCGACAGGTTCGCTTGGTGGTGTGGAGGACGACTCTGTGAGTTCTGCAATATGGGTATCCCGACGCGCGCTGCTGCGCGTTGGCGGGACAATCGCTATCGGCACGGCTTGGCCGTTCGGCAGCACGCTGAAGGCCGCGCCGGATACGATCGAGAAGCGCTTTACGGCCGGCCCGGGACGTGTCGCGCTGGCTGGCGCCGATTATCCTGAGACCGCTGTCTGGTGCTACAACGGCAAGGTCCCGGGTCCGGAAATTCGCTTGCGCCAAGGCCAGCGCGTGCGGGTCGTCGTCGAGAACCGGCTTTCCGAGGACACCACGATCCACTGGCACGGCCTGCGCGTCCCCAACGCCATGGACGGTGCGCCCTATGTGACGCAGCCGCCGATTCAGCCGGGCCGGTCCTTCACCTACGAGTTCACGGTCCCCGACGCCGGGACCTACTGGTACCACCCGCACGCCCACAGCGCGGAGCAGGTCGGACGCGGCTTGATGGGCGCCTTCATCGTGGAGGAGCGTGAGCCGCTTCCGGTCGACCGGGATGTCGTCTGGGTGCTGGGCGATTTCCGCCTCAAGCAGGACGCCTCGATCGCCGGCGGGTTCGACAACCCGATGGAAATGAGCATGGCCGGACGGATCGGCAACACGGTCACGATCAACGGCTCCGTGCCCGATCGCTTCAAGGTGCGAAGCGGCGAGCGCATCCGTCTGCGTCTCATCAGTGCCGCGCCCGCCCGCATCTACGGACTCGAATTCAGAGGACATCGGCCGCTCGTCGTTTCGTTCGACGGACAGCCGCTCGAGCCGCACGCACCAGAAGGCGGGCGAGTCGTTCTCGGACCGGCGATGCGCGTCGACCTCGTCGTGGATATGAACGGCAAGCCGGGCTCGACGGCGCCGGTGATCGACAGCTTCTACGAGGGGCTCGCCTACAAGCTCGTCGACATCGCCTACACGAATGAGACGCCGGTCAGGACCAGCGCGTTAAGCGCGCCCGCGCAGCTCCCGCGCAACACCATGCCCGAGCCCGATCTCGCGAACGCGGATCGCCATGACGTGACGCTGACCGGCGGCATGATGAGCGGCATGGGAATGGGTGGCGGCATGGGCGGCATGATGGGGGGCGGCTCGATGTGGGCGATCAACGGCGTCGCCGTGATGCATGACGACATGCGGCACATGAAGCCGATCCTGACGCTCATGCGCGGCAAGTCCTACATCCTTGCCATCGACAACCGGACAGCCTGGTACCACCCCATTCATCTTCATGGACACTCGTTCCGCGTCATCACGCGAAACGGCAAGCCGACGCGATATCGCGAATGGCGCGACACGGTGCTGATGCCGCCACGGGAGCGCGCCGAGATCGCCTTCGTGGCCGACAATCCGGGCGACTGGATGTTCCACTGCCACATTCTCGACCATCAGGAGGGCGGGATGATGAGCGTCATCCGCATCGCGTGAGGCAAGACATGTCAATGCGCATCTTACTCGCGTCATTCGCGCTTGCGGTCGTGGGCATCATCGCCGGTGTCGGCGCGCGCGCCGAGCCCTTGTCCGGCGATGCCAAGCAGGGCGCGCAGCTCTACCGCGCCTGCGCGGCATGCCATTCCCTCACGCCGGATCGGAACATGACCGGCCCGAGCCTCGCCGGCATATGGGGACGCAAGGCGGGCAGCCTTAAGAGCTTCGAACGCTACTCACCCGCGCTCAAGGCGTCGAACGTCGTGTGGGGCGAGAACACGCTCGATCAGTGGCTCAAGTCTCCGGCTCAATTCATTCCGAACAACCACATGACATTCACTGGCATTCCCAATGCTCGGCAACGCGCCGACCTGATCGCGTTCCTCAAGGAAGCGGGCAGCGGGCAGCCGCCGACGGCAGAGGGGCAAGGCGGTGGCGGCATGATGGGCGGGATGGCGCCCCAGTTTCATGACCTCAAGAAGCTCGGTCTGGACAGGCAGGTCCGCGCGATCCGCATCTGCCACGACAGCTACTTCGTGACGACGGCGAACGGCAAGACCACCCCGTTCTGGGAGGCCAACCTTCGATTCAAGACGGACTCGAGCGACACCGGACCTCTCCGCGGCAAGCCGGTCATCCTGCCGGCAGGGATGATGGGCGATCGAGCCTCGGTCTTCTTCGCCGCCCCGGAGGAGATCAGCCAGTTCATCAAGCATCAGTGTCGAGGTGAAGCTCATGACCAATGATAGCGATGCCAAGTCAAAGGGACCGTCGACGAAGCGTCGGACGACGCTGCTGCTGATCGTCGGCGCCTTCACCGGCCTCGCCCCCTCTGCTTGGTTGGGGGCTCGCGCATCGGAATCACTGACGCCACTCCCTAACCACCGGCCGGATCGCCCACATGCGGATCTCAAGAAATTCGGGCCGGATCGCCAAGTGCGCATGATCAGTCACCGGGATGAGATCTTTCGCGTGACTACCCGCGATGGCCGCGCGGTGGAGTTCCGGGAGTCCGATCTGCGCTTCAAGATCGACTCGACCGAACTCGGTCCGCGTCCCGGATCGCCCGTCATCCTGCCGGCAGGTTCCATGGACGACCTGGCGTGGGTGTTCTTTGCGACACCGAAGGAGATCGGCGTCTTCATTGAGGAGCGGACTTAGCAGGAGAAGGATCACGCTGATGAAAACCTCAAAGAGCTCGCGAAAATCACCAATCTTTGCGGCGAAACGGTCATCTCCCGTCAAACGCCGCACCTTTCTCGGGCTGGCGGTCATCGGTGCGACCGTCGCCGCCATCTGGCGCGTCACCAGCGCTACCGACAGCGCGCATGCAGGGGTACCGGTCACACTCTACAAGGACCCGCAATGCAGCTGCTGCGAAGGATACGCCGACTATCTCCGCAGCAATGGATTTAAGGTGAACATCGTGCCGACGCACGACCTAACGATTCTCGACGACAAGTACGGCATCCCGACCGACCTCCAGCCCTGTCACATCTCGCTCCTGGCGGGCTATGTCGTCGGCGGGCATGTGCCGGTCGAGGTCGTCAACCGGCTGCTCGCCGAGAAGCCGAAGATCACCGGCATCACGCTTCCCGGCATGCCGCAGGGCTCGCCGGGTATGACCGGTCAGAAGGTCGCCCCGTTCACGATCTACGTGATCGGAAAGGGCACCCCGCAGGTCTATGCGGTCGTGTAGCGCCATGACCACGGCGAATGCCCCGCAGGTAGAGACGAGTACAACGGCCGGGCCGACCGCTCGGATACGCGGTTGGCGGTCGCGTCCGCTGTTGCTCGTTCCACTGCTGGCGTTTGCGGGGCTCGCAGTCTTCTTGGGGATCGGCCTGAATCGTGATCCCAGCATCGTACCGTCCGCGTTGATCGGAAAGCCGGTACCCCTATTTAGTCTGCCGCCGGTGAAGAGGCGCGCGCTCGGCCTGTCGTCTGCTGATCTCAAGGGCCAGGTGTCGCTCGTGAACGTGTTCGCCTCCTGGTGCGTCGCGTGCCGCGAGGAGCATCCGCTGCTCATGCGCATGAAGGAGGAGGGAGTCGTCCCGATCCATGGCCTCAACTACAAGGATAAGCCCGAGGATGCGGCCCGCTGGCTCGACACCATGGGCGATCCCTACGCACGCACCGGCGCAGATCTCGACGGGCGGGTCGCGATCGACTGGGGCGTCTACGGCGTGCCCGAGACCTACGTGATCGACCGCCAGGGCCGCATCGCCTTCAAGCAGATCGGGCCGATCACGCCGGAGGTGGTCAAGGAGAAAATCCTGCCGCTCATCGAGGAGCTCCGCCGATGACCTGGACACGTCGCCGCATGCTGGTGGTGTTGGGCGCGAGCGTGCTCGTGGTGCTCGCAGCGAATGTCGGGCTCTGGCTTTACGTATCTTCCGCACGTCGAGCGCCAAGCATGCCGATAACTGTGCAAACCAGCCAGGCTAGCTCCGACTTCATGCCTTTGGATAAGCCGCGCTCCTTGCCGGAGCTGCATTTCGCCAATGCTGATGGGAAGGACTTGAGCCTTGGCGATTTCCGAGGCCGGGTCGTCCTCTTGAATCTGTGGGCGACGTGGTGTGTGCCATGCCGCAAGGAGATGCCGACACTCGACCGGCTCGATGCAAAGCTCGGCGGTCCCGGCTTCGAGGTCGTTGCCCTCTCGATCGATCGCCGGGGCCTCGCAGCCGTTCAGCCGTTCTTCAAGGAGCTCGGGATCAAGGCACTGCGCATCTATCTCGATCAGTCAGGTAAGGCAGCTTTCACGCTCGATGCGCCCGGCTTACCCACCACGCTTCTGATCGACCGCGATGGCCGGGAAATCGCCCGCAAGATCGGGCCGGCCGAATGGGACAGTCCCGAGATCGAAGAGGTGATCCGACAGCATCTCTCGCGGAAGGCATCGGCCGAGAGCGCGACGCGCGATGTGCGATCCGGTTCAGACAACGTTCAAACCTTCAACGCTGACGAGGTTCCAAAATGAACTCATCTGAGATGACGAATTCACCCGAAGTCACACAGCCGCCTCAGACGTCCTTGCTGCAAGACTTCACCGCTCTCTTGCGATACTGGGTCCGCACTGCATGGACGCGCATCGGCAAGCGCCGCGCTCTGGTCCTGCTCGGTATTGTGCTCGCCGGAGCTGGAATCGCACTGAACTGGAGCTGGCTCGCGGCTGTTGGCGTCGCCCCTATCATTCTCTCGCTTGCCCCCTGCGCCGCTATGTGCGCGCTTGGTCTATGCATGAACAAGATGACGGGCGCCAAGTCCTGTTCGAGTGCTCAAGCGCCGAGCAAAGACCCACGGGAAATCGCAGCGGCAAAGACGGACGCCAAGCCAACCTGACTCAACCTGAAAGGAGAGAGGTCATGTACAAGCAGTTGAAGACGATCATCGGCGGGGCGGTTCTCGCGGTGGGACTGCTCGCTGCGCCCATTGCCCTCTACGCGCATGACGAGGGCAGCGGAATGATGAGCGGCAATTCCGGAAACATGATGGGCGGCGGCTCGATGATGGGCCAAGGGTCCGGCGGCATGATGGGCATGATGAATATGATGAGCCAGATGAGCCGGATGATGGACACCTGCAACAACATGATGCAGAGCGGCAATCAACCGCCGAGAAGCCAGTTCCATAAGGGTTCGGAAGGGCCGCAGAAGGGCTGAGCGTAGGCAATCTGCCCAACCATGCATTTCCCTCATGCCGTTCCGGGCTGAAGATCAAAAAGAGAGGTCCAAGATGCCGCGTATGAATCGCAGGTCACTGCTCCAGGCCGTGCTCGCTGCGGCGGGAGCTATCGCCAATCTTTTCGTCCTTCGGCCCAGCCGCGCTCAGATGATGATGCGGTCTCCCGGCGGTATGGGCGGCATGATGGGAAATGGCATGGGGGGTATGATGGGAGGCGGCATGATGGGGCCGATGCGGCTCGGCATGCAGCTCTTTCGCCGGCACACTGAGATCCGCCGTAGTGTGACCGAGCTGCCCAATGGTGTGCGAGCGGTCACCGAATCAGACGATCCGGAGGTCGCCGCGCTCATCCAGGCGCATGTCTCCGATATGTACGCGCGGATCGACCAGGATCGGCCGTTCGCATACCCCATGAGCCGGACCGTGCCGGTGCTGTTCCGGAACATCGAACGGTACCATCGCCGACTGGACGTCACAGCGAAGGGCGTAGCGGTCACCGAGACTGCTTCGGATGCCGACATGGTCCAACTGATCAAGGCCCACGCGAAGGAGATCAGCGGCTTCGTCACCGAAGGCATGCCGGCAATGATGAAAGGCATGATGAGATGACCAGGTTCATGCCATGGGCATCGCGGAGCGATCGTATGGATAGGATGTCTCCATGAATCCGATTTCGATCGAACACCGTGATGGCAGCGAAGACAAGGAAAGCCGGCCCGTCGCGGGCGGGAGCGCGCCGAGACCCGGGCGTCTCTTCGTTGTGCTGGTGTCCTCCACGGGTGGCGCGCTGCTCGCGCTGCTGGCGGTCACCGGGCTGTTTCTCTGGTTCACGAACCAGGATCGCCAGGCCGCGCTGCCCGTCATCGGGCCGGCGCCGCAGTATCAACTGGTCAACCAGAACGGCAAGCCCGTTTCATCAGGGGACTTTTCTGGCAAGGTCCAGATCGTCACGCCGCTGTTCCCCTATTGCCGCGAGCTGTGTCCGCTGGTCGCGGCGAACCTGGCGGAATTCCACGACAACGTTGTCCAACAATCGAGCCTCAAAGGCCGCGTTGAATTCGTGTTCTTCAATGTCGCGCCCGCGGATGCGGGACCGAAAGAGATGCGAGAGTTTCTGAAGCAATACGGCTGGAACTCGGAGGATCCGTCCGTGCAGTTTCTGACCGGCTCTCCAGATGAGATCAAGCATGTCGTCGAACAGGGCTACCATATTGCCTACTACCGAACGAAGGGCGACACGGACGAAGGTTCGACCATTCAGATCGCGAACGCGCTCGCCGACCGGGTCAAACCGGATTTCGATGTGAAGCATGCCGATACCATCGAGGTGGTCGACGGTAGCGGACGTATTCGCAAGATATTTTCCGACGGCACGCGCCTCGACGATATGCGCCTGCAGTCGGCCATCGCACCGCTTCTGTCCGATGCTTCGACCACTGAAAAGCAGAAGAGTGACTGACTGATGGCGGATCCTCGTGTTCATGTGCGGAGCTGGCAAATGGAGACTCTCGAATCATGGCTGACTTCTCGAGCGTCGGAGCGCTGACCGCCTTCGGCGCGGGAATCATCTCGTTCCTGTCGCCCTGCGTGCTCCCTCTGGTTCCCGGCTATGTTTCCTACATCGCGGGCGAGTCGGCAGTGCAAGATTCGCAAGAAGCGCCTGATTATCGCATGTTCCGCGCTCTGGGATTGAGCGCCTGTTTCATGCTCGGCTTCACCACGGTGTTCGTGATCTTTGGCGCCAGCGCCACGGCGCTCGGTCAGCTCCTCCTCAGATATCGCGAGGAGGAGAACATTGTCGGCGGCGCGATCGTGACCCTGTTCGGCCTGTTGATTACGGGGTTAGTGCGGGTGCCCTGGCTCGATCGTGATTTCCGTTGGCATTCGACCCTCAAGGGCGGTCACCCGGTTGGCGCCTACACGCTCGGTCTCGGCTTCGCCTTCGGCTGGACGCCCTGCATCGGGCCGGTGCTCGGCGCGATACTGACGATGAGCGCAGTCTCCACGTCGGTTTCCGCTGGGATCGTCCTACTGACCGTCTATTCGCTGGGTCTCGGCGTACCCTTCCTGGCGTCCGCCGCGTTTACCGACCGGCTCACGGCTCAGATGAAGAGAATGCGCCGCGCGGGCCGTCTCCTCCAGATCGCGGCCGGCTGTGTGATGGTCGCCATGGGGATCGCAATCATGACGGGCGAGCTCACGACATTTTCCTACTGGTTGCTCGATACCTTCCCGGTGCTGTCCCGGATTGGATGACCGCTCTCTATGAGAGGAGGTACGGGTGGGACTCTATAGATATTGCATACTGCCTCGGCTGTGCGATCCGGCGATGCGGAACAAGCGGCTACGCCCCTTTCGCGAGCGGATTATCGAGGCGGCTCAAGAACGCGTTCTGGAGATTGGCGCAGGCTCCGGATTGAACCTGGAATTCTATAAGCCAGGGGTGCGTGAGGTCTTGGCACTTGAGCCGGATCCGCAGCTCAGGGTCATGGCGCAACCTCATGCCCGACAGGCGTCTTGCCCGGTCACGTTTCTGAGCGCATCGGCAGAGCAGATTCCGCTGGACGACAAGAGCGTGGACACCGTTGTGACGACCTGGACGCTTTGCACCATTCCAGATGCCGAGCGTGCCCTTCGGGAGATGCGTCGTGTCCTTAAGCTGGCCGGACGCTTGCTGTTCGTCGAACATGGATTGGCGCCCGACGAAAATATCGAATGGTGGCAGAACAAGCTCACGCCGCTTTGGCGGCACGTAAGCGGCGGATGCCACCTGAACCGCAAGACGGACGATCTTATCCGCGCGGCCGGATTCCGCATCGAGAAGCTGCAGACCGGCTATATGGAGGGACCGAAGCCGATGACCTTCATCTATGAGGGCTCTGCGATCCCGCAGTCCGTTTGAAGCAGGCGACCGCTCTTACATCTCGCTTTTCACGCCCCATTTGATCAGCAGCCAGTTCGCTGGATAGCTCGTCACGAACCCGAAAACCATGCCGATTTGCATCATGAACCAAAAGACCGCGGTCGCTGCGTCCGGTGGCCGAGGTGCGAATAGTAGGAAGTAGCTTACCGCCATCCAGCCGAACAAGCCCACCTCAAAGGCCGTCAGCGTTAGGGTGTCCGCTTTCACGGCATCAACGATGGCCTCGTACGGCGGAATCCGTCGCATGGCGCGTATCGGGAAATACTGGAACGCGATGCCGAACACATAGGCGAACACGAACTCCACCACATATTCGGCGAAAAGCCGCTCGCCCAACAGGGTCCAGCCAGTGAGGAGGACGATCGGAGCGCCGATGATGTCCCCGATGACGCAGCCGCTGCCACAGTGCGTGGCCGACACGAAGATGCTTTTCCAATAGCGCTTTTGTCCCTTCGTCTTGGGTGCGTCGATCGCCATCGGACGGCCCATCGAGGTGTAGAGCCACCAACCGGCGAGGGGGAAGTAAAGCCCCGTCACCGGCCAGACGATGTTCATGATCTTCATGCTCTGAGGGTGACGAACCACATCAGCAGCGATTATGACAGCGGTGGCCAAGCCCAGAAGGATCGAAGCCCATGACAAGACAATCAGCCATTGCGGCATGAGCCTACCGTTCTGCTTTACTCGTGTCTGATTGCCCTGCCAGACGGTCTATCTTCGCCGCCATGATGAAGTCGTTCTCATCGAGGCCCTTGATCTTCTTGGTGCGCAGCGACACCGTCGCGTAGCCCCACCCGAAGTTGATGTCGGGGTGATGGCCCTCAGATTCGGCCAGTTCACCAACGTCCTGCACGAATGTCAGGGCCTCGCGGAAATTTTTGAAGCGAAACGTGCGTTCGATCCGATGGGCATCGTCGAGGAGCGCCCACTCGGGGGTTTGAGCCTGCAAGGCCTCGGCCTCGTCACGGGTGAGCGGCGGGATGCCGCCACGGCAGGGTGTACAGGTTTTTTGGATCAGCTCTGCGGTCATGGGTCCTCCGGTCAGTGTGTCGTCGCGTCGAGTTCGTCGAGGATCGGACACTCGGGCCGGTCGTCGCCGTGGCACCGTTTGGCGAGGTCCGCGATCGCGTTGCGGATCGCGGTCAGCTCCGCGATCTTGTGGTCCACCTCGGCGACGTGCCGAAGCGCAAGGCGTTTCACCTCGCGGCTCGCACGCCGTCGGTCGCGATAGAGCGCAAGAAGCGCGCGGATATCCTTGAGCGCAAAGCCCAGGCTTCGCGCCCGATGAATGAAGCGCAGCGTGTGTACGTCGCTCTCGCTGTAAGCGCGATACTGATTCTTGAACCGCTCGGCGGGTCCGATGAGACCGATTTCCTCGTAAAAGCGAATGGTCTTGGGCGGCATGCCGGAGCGGGATGCTGCCTCGCCGATGGTCATGAAGCCATTGGTTTGCGTGTTCATGGGGCTACGCCTTCCCGTTCGTCGCCGGCCGCCAGCGGCGCAGCAGCAACGCGTTCGATACGACGCTCACGGACGAAAGCGCCATCGCGGCGCCGGCGATCACCGGGTTCAGGAAACCCAGCGCCGCCGCCGGCATGCCGATCACATTGTAGAAGAACGCCCAGAACAGGCCCTGGCGGATCTTGCGGTAGGTGGCCCGGCTCACCGCGATGGCGTCGCCGACCAGCAGTGGATCGCTCCGCATCAGGGTGATGCCTGCCGTCTGCATCGCCACGTCGGAACCGCTGCCCATCGCAATGCCGATATCCGCCGCCGCTAGAGCCGGTGCGTCATTGACGCCGTCGCCGACCATGCCAACATGCTTGCCTTCGGCCTGGAGCCGTTGCACCTCAGCCGCCTTTTCGGCGGGCAGTACGCCCGCCAGGACGCGCGTGATGCCGAGTTGCGCTGCCACCGCCGCGGCGGTGCGCTCGTTATCGCCGGTCAGCAGCACCGTTTCGATGCCGATCTCCTTGAGGTGCTCCACAGCGGCGCGGGCGGTCGGCCTCACCGGATCGGCCACGGCGATAAGGCCGAGCAACCGCACCTCGGGTGCGAGCGCGGCGATCCACATCACCGTCCGGCCCTTTTCTTCGAGACGGGCGGCCTGAGTGTCGAGATCGTCCGTCGCAATACGATGCTCGCTCATGAGCCGCCGGTTGCCGATTGCGAACCGCTTTCCTGCAACCTGCGCCGCCAGGCCCATTCCGACATGGCTATGAAAAGCTTCAAGTTTGGGCAGCTTCAGACCGTCGGCCCTGGCGAGCACGGCGCGCGCCAGCGGGTGCTCGCTGCCGGTCTGCGCCGCCGCGGCGAGGGTCAGCAGTTCGCGCTCCGCGATGCCGTTCGAGACAATCTCTGTCACCGCCGGCTTGCCTTCCGTCACGGTACCGGTCTTGTCCAGGATCACCGTATCGAGCCGGTGGGCGCGCTCGAGCGCCTCGGCATCGCGGATCAGGATTCCAGCCTTGGCTGCGGCGCCGGTGCCAACCATAAGCGCAGTCGGTGTCGCGAGACCAAGCGAGCAGGGACAAGCGATGACCATCACCGCGACCCCGGCGATGACCCCGGCCGTGACGTTGCCGAAGATTAGCCACCATCCGAAGAATGCCGCCAGTGCGATGGTTACGACGACGGGCACGAAGATAGCCGCGACCTTATCGACGAGACGCTGTACCGGGGCTTTCTTCGCTTGGGCATGCTCCACCAGCGCGATGATGCGCGAGAGCGCCGATTGCTCGCCGACGGCTGTCGTCTCGATACGCAACAGGCCGCTCCCGTTGATTGAGCCACCAGTAACCTTGTCCTCAGGGTTCTTCGCGACTGGCAGGCTCTCGCCCGTCAGCAGACTTTCGTCAACCTCGCTGTGACCGCTGACGATGACGCCATCGACCGGCAGCTTCTCGCCGGGGCGGACCACCACGATGTCGCGCACCGCCACGGCCGCGACAGGCACCTCGATCTCGGTGCCGTCGCGCTCGACACAGGCGCGGTCCGGCCGCAGGGACATGAGCGCCTGGATCGCCGCCGTGGTCGAACGCTTGGCGCGCGCCTCGAGCCACTTGCCGACCATGATGAGGGCGATCACCACGGCCGCGGCCTCGAAATAAAGGTGCGTGCCGGCCGGACCGGCGATCATCAAATAAAGGCTATAGAAATACGCCGTCGATGTGCCGAGCGCGACCAGCAGATCCATGTTGCCGGTCTTGGCGCGCAGCGCCTTCCAGGCGCCCACATAGAAGCGCGCACCGACGATGAACTGCACCGGTGTCGCCAGCGCAAGCTGCAGCCATCCCGGCAGCATCACGCCGACCATCGACAGCAGGAGCGGGGCGCTCAGCGCTATCGCCGCTGCGATCCGCCATGTCTCGCGCCGGAGTCGCTGCTCCTCGGCGGCGAGCAGCGCGCGATCGCGTTCGACGTCGCCAGTGAGTAGCTCGGCCTCATAGCCGGCGCGGTGCACCGCGGCGACAAGGTCCGCCGGGCGGAGCACGCCGGCGAGGCCCTCGACTGAAGCCTTCTCGCTGGCCAGGTTGACGTCGGCTTGCGTCACGCCGGGCACAGCCATGAGGGCTTTCTCGACCCGGCCGGCGCAGGTGGCACAGGTCATACCGGAGATCGCGAGCTCGCGCCTCTCATGCGGCACGTCGTAGCCGGCACGTTCCACGGCGTCGGCGAGGGTAGCCGGCGCAACGCGGACCGGATCGAATTGTATGTCTGCCTGCTCGCTCGAAAGGTTGACCGCCGCCGTTACGCCGGGCAAGGCGCATAGCGCCTTCTCCACGCGACCGGCGCAGGTGGCGCAGGTCATCCCCTCGATCGGCAGGACGACACGGGCGCGCTCAGCAACAACCGCTTCCGCTACGCTCATTCTGCCCTCGTTCGATCGTATCGCTTCCCATCGGTTGCGCGCCGTAGCCGGCAGCCTGCACCGCGGCGATAAGCACGTCCAAATGCGCGCTGCCGGTGACCACCGCGCGATTGGTTGCGAAATCCACCTTCGCGCTGCTCACACCCGGCACGCGCGAGAGGATGCGCGTCACGGTTTTCGCGCAGCCGTCGCACGTCATGCCGGAGATCGATAGCATGGCCGTGCTGCCGCCCTTTCCGGGCGATCCGCGTGTATCCATTGGTCTACTCCTTCCAGTCAACTGGAACCTACATAGGGCTTCCAGTTGCTGGAAGGTCAAGCGACCCTTGCACAATTTCAAAGAGAAGAGCAGGAGGCCACCGAGTCAGATCACGGCCCGCCGACCTGTGGAAGTGGACAATTTCCCGAAAGCAAGCGCCGTCTGAGGTGTTGCTTCGCAAAGGCCGCGAAGAGCGGTGGTGCATCAGTCATCGATGCTGTGACCGGCGGTGAGGGGACAAATCGTACCCCGAGGGATCGTGTCAGCATATTTGGGCGTAGGTGGTTGGCCTTCCTCAAGACGTATCGAACCAGATGCCTGACGGCACCGCCTGAATTTCGTACTATTTTGGAAGGCTGTGAAGCATTTGGTACTATCGGGGCGTAGAAGCGCACGCTCTCGGCAAAGTCTCTAAATCCTGAATGCCGGAGCCGGTTTGATGCATTGATGCATATTCCGGGAAGTTTCGGACGCCATGGCGCCATGCCCGACCCGAGCTTTGCAGGACTCGAACGGAGTTGAGACTACTAATGTCAAACGTATCCGCTCTCGTGCGCTCAAAGGGAGCGAGGAGGAGCTTGGAATTCATTGCAGGAGGAGAGGCGGCACCAGACCCCAGTACGCGGCGCTCTGGTAAAGGAAGAAGAGCGCGGCGATCAGCAACAGCACCCCGCCGGCGCGCTCGATCGTCGGCACCCAGAACGTGAAGCGCGGCACCCGCTTGACCGCGTGCGCCGCGGCGCCGACCACGAGAAGCGGGACTCCCGCGCGAGGCCAAAGACAAAGAGCAGAAGGCCGCCGAGCCACGGCGAGCCCGTGGCGGCGGCCGCGCCCAGCACCGGCAGGACCATCGGCGTGCAGGCCGGGCAGGTGGTGAGCCCGAAAGGAACACCCAACGCATAAGCCGCCGCGAAGCTATCCACGCGCCGCGCCTCCGTGCGCAAGACCGGCAGGACGATGTGGATTTTGCGCAGGAGCGCGAGGCCGAGGACAACCAGGATTCCCGCGATAAGTAGGTTCGTCAGCGCGAGATTGCGCGCGATCGTGATCACCACCGTGAGACCGAGGAAGCCGAAGAGGATGCCGATCCCGGCGTCGACGGTCGCCTGACCGAGAACGAAGCCGGCGGATAACAGGAGGCTCTTCGCCCGTCCGGAGGCCTGGCCGCCGACATATCCAGTAGAGCGGGAAGGAGCTCGGCGCGACCCCGACGAGGAGACCGGCCAGCGCGACCGCCGCCAGCACCAAGGCCGACATGCCCGACGCTTGGTTGAGCCAGGCCGCTATGGTGTCGCTGCCCATCGAAGACCCTGTTCTTTCTGCGGCTCAGAGGCCTCGCACGATCCGCCTACATTGGTACATCCTGTACCGCGGTACGGAGTCAACGGAGAGGATTTAGCGGGCGTCTTGACTCCGTACTAGGGTACGGACCCTATATTCTCATTGTGACGAGGTGAGACCATGAAAGACCTGACCATCGCAAAAGCCGCCCGCGAAGCGGACGTGGGCGTCGAAACAATCCGTTTCTATGAGCGGCGCGGGCTGATCGAGCAACCCAGGAAGCCGCAGAGCTCCGGCTTCCGCGTCTATTCGCCGGAGCTAGTCAAGCGGATCAAGTTTATTCGCCAGGCGCAGCAAATTGGCTTCTCGCTGCACGAGATCCAGGAGCTGCTGTCACTTAGAGCCGACCCGGCCGCCGACTGCTCTATGGTCCGCAGCCAAGCGATTGCGAAACTCGAGGAGGTAAAGCGGAAGATCGAGCAGCTCCGCCAGATCGGCTTCGCTCTGGAATCCCTCATCGCTGTTTGCCCGGGCCGTGGCGGATTGCAAGCCTGCACGATCCTCGACACGCTCGAACCTGACCACGGCCCTCCGCCGCCGCGGATCAGGGCCGATGGCCCGCTGCCGGCGATCCCGCCCAAGCGACGAAGGCAGAACGGAAAGTTCGGAACCGACAACCGGCAGCAAAGGAGAGCGACGTGAAATCCGTGACGCTGAAGGTCCAAGGCATGCACTGCGATGGTTGCGCCAACACCATCAAGGCTCTGGTGGAACGCGAGCCCGGCGTCAAGAGCGCGGCCGTCAGCTTCGAGAACGGCGAAGCGCGCGTGCTTTATGATCCGGCAAGCACCACCGAAGATAAGCTCGTCGCTGTCGTCGAACGGCCGGGCTATCGCGTGACCAGCCGTGTTCCGTGACCGCGTTCACCCTCACGAGCACCGTGCTGCTGCCCCTGGGGCTTGGCCTCCTCGGGTTCGCCGAGCCGTGCACGATCGGCTCGACCTTGATCTTCGTGAAGCACATGGAAGGCCGGAGTGCGAGTGGCAAGCTCGCCGAGGTCAGCCTCTTTGCAGTGACCCGAGCGCTCTTCATCGGCGCGCTCGGCGTTCTGGCTGTGGCATTGGGCACAGCGTTTCTGGGCTTGCAGAAGGCTGCGTGGATCGCCTTGGCCTTGGTGTATGTCGGACTCGGCCTTCTCTTTGTTACCGGTCGGGCCGGCCCGCTAATGGTGAGCGTCGGTCCGCGCCTTTCCCATTTATCCGGGCTGGGCAAATCGGCCGGTCTCGGCGTGCTCTTCGGCCTCAACATTCCCGCCTGCGCGGCGCCGCTGCTTTTCGTGCTCTTCGGTTCGGCCGTTGCGGGCGGTGCATCGGGCGCAACCTTGGCGACGGGCTTTCTTTCGCTGGCCCTATTCGGTCTGGCGTTATCGTTGCCCCTCATCGTCGCCATGCTCTTTGCACCGGCCCGAGCGGCGCTCGACTGGCTCGCCGGCCTGTCTCGCCGCGCGCCCATCTGGACCGGCCTGGTCTTGGTCGCCCTCGGCCTCTGGTCGATGTGGTTCGGCCTGTTCGTGAAGCTGCGGCCACCCGTATGACCATTGCCGATTTCTCCGAATCCCCGAGTTGTTGCGAAAGGAAGCGGCCATGAGCACAACCACCACCCCTGATATCGCCGAGCGGCCGTGGAGCGAGGAACCGTCGAGCCGCCCCGGCCGCAAGAAGATCCGTGCCCGCATCGGCGGGCTGCATTGCTCGCTCTGCACGGGAACGATCGAGAAGGCGCTGGGGCATCTTCCCGGTGTCGACAAGGTCGCGGTGAGCCTGACCCACGAGCAGGCGCTGGTCGAATTCGATCCGCAGGTCGCGCGCCCCGACCAGGTTCTTCAGACCCTGAAGGATATCGGCTACACGATTCACGATCCGCGTAAGCTGCGGGCATTCGAGGAGGAGGAGAGAGATCTCGTCCGCGAGGGACGGCGGTTCGTCGCGGCCGTCAGCTTGAGCCTGATCGCAGTCGCTCTCATCGCCAACCCGACCGGAATCTGGGGCGGTGTCCTCGCGGCACTCGTGTTCGCAAGCCTGCTTGCCTTCGTCTTCCTGGTGCTGCGGCCGAGCGGACTGGGCATGGCGCTCGGCGGCGCAGGCGGACTTGCAGCCGTCGCATTTGCTTTGCTCTATTTCCGACTGATGGGGCAGCTCGCCGCGGCGACACCGTGGATCGTGGCAGGACTCGCCTTTCTGCTCGTGTTCGTGGTCGGCAAGCATATCCTCTACATGGCGGCTCAGGCGCTCCGCCGGGGCATTCTCAACCAGCATGTGCTGCTCGAGGTGGGGGCCTTCGCCGGTATCGTCGGCGGCATCATCGGTCTCGTGTCGAACCCACCCGATTACCCCACGGCGCCGTTCTTCGCCGTGTCGGTGATGATCGCGACCTATCACATCTTCTCGGAATGGCTGTCGCTCATCGTCAAGACCCGCAGTTCCCAGGCAGTCAAACGTCTTCTCGACCTACAGTCGGACATGGCCCGCGTTGTGCGTGGCGAGCGGGAGGTCGAGGTGCCGGTCGGCGAGGTTCATATTGGAGACCTCGTCCGTATCCGGCCCGGAGAGCGTGTGCCCGTCGACGGCACCGTCGTCAGCGGCCACTCGGGGGTCGACCAGTCCTTTGTGACCGGCGAGCCGGTTCCGATCGAGAAGCGGGAGAACGATGCCGTGATCGGCGGCTCGATCAACGGCACCGGCACACTGCTGGTCCGCGTGACCGCCGTCGGCGAGGAAAGCTTCCTGCATCGGGTCGTGCGACAGGTCGAGGACGCGCGCGCCTTGAAACCTGGCATTTTGCATTTGGTCGATCGCATCCTGCGCGTCTACACACCGATAGTGCTGCTGATTGCGCTCCTCGCCTTTGTCGGCTGGATGTCGGGCTCATTCTTCGTTACCGGCCAGCCAGATCTCGGCCGCGCGGTCTTCGCCGCGCTGAGCGTGCTCGTAATGGGCTATCCCTGCGCGGTCGGCATCTCGGCGCCGCTCTCGATCGTGCAGGGGGCGGGCGAGGCGGCGGACCAGGGCATCCTGATGCGCACCGGCGAGGCGTTCCAGACTTACCGGCTGGTCAAGCAGATTGTCCTCGACAAGACGGGCACGCTCACCGAGGGCAAGCCGATTGTGCGCGAGATCGAAGCGCTTGGGACGAATGATAACGAGCTCTTGGCCATCGCCGCGGCGGCCGAGACTTCGTCCGAACATCCGCTCGCCGACGCGATTGTGAAGGCGGCGTTCGAGCGCAAGTCCGTTCCGCCCGAAGTCGAGACGTTCGAAGCAATCCCCGGCAAGGGCGTGGTCGCGCACATCGATGGGCAGGAGGTACTGGTCGGCAGCCCGCGATTTCTTGAAGAACGGCTCGTCGATCTGAAGGCCGTTGCCGATCGCATTGCCTGTCTAGAGGAAAAGGGGCGCACGGTGATCGCCGTGGCCCGCGATGCCCTCGCGCTTGGCCTGGTCGCGATAGGCGACACGCTGAAGCCTGACGCCATTGAAACCGTCGCGGCGCTTCGCAAAGCTGGGCTGCGCACCGTGCTGGTCACCGGAGACAACGAGCGCGCGGCGCGCCGAGTCGCGCGCGAGCTCGGCATCGACGAGGTACATGCAGGCATCCTGCCCGGCGCCAAGGCCGACATCGTCCGCGCGCTCCAGAAGCAGGGCAAGGTGGCGATGGTCGGCGACGGCATCAACGATGCGCCGGCGCTGATGCAGGCGGATGTCGGCATCGCCATGGGCAGCGGCACCGACATCGCCATCGAGTCCGCCGATATCATCCTTCTCGGCAAGAAGCTGAAGTTGATTGCGCTTGCCCGCGAGATCAGCAGCACGAGCTATCGCAAGATGGTGCAGAACGTGGCTCTCGCCTTCTGCTTCAATGGCATCGGCATTCCCGTGGCGGCGACCGGGCTCATCTATCCCGTTTGGGCGATGGCGGCGATGGCGGTCAGCGTCACCGCGATCTTCATCAACTCGCTTTGGGGAAAGCCCTCGCTCTTCATCAATGCGATCCTGAGTGTTGGTCGGGCGCCGGCCGAAGCGGCGGCTCATGCTTGAATGAATCGCTTGGGGCGGTCCCAGTGCTTGCCGATCGCTGAGTCAGGGATTCTTATGGAACGCAACCGTGGTTTGAAACTAGTCGGCGCGCCGCCGCGGCGGTTCGCATGCGGCCTAAAACATGTATCCGACATCCGAGCAGCCTAGTGGGTAGGTCGTGCGATATGTGACCCGCCGGAGTCGCGCCTGATCACGTGGCGCGGGAATGTCTGGAGATCGCGTGAGGGACATACCGGTCCAATCCCCAGAGGAAGAGGCCAAATAGTAGATGTGGGACAAATGATGCCGGAATGAGTTTTGGGCTGACCTTGAGACCCGCAATCCCCCATCCTACAACCGGGAAGAAGAGGACGAGGATCGCCAGCCAGAGTGCTCCAGCGAGTGCCAATGCGGTCTTAATGTCGCGTCTCGGAAAATAGCGGACGAAGATCACCGACCAGAATGTCACGTAGGCAGCATGGAACAGCAATCCCACTGGCAACGGAAGCGGTCGGCGTAGCACGGTTTCAGCGAATGCGAGCGAGGGCGGTTTGGGAAAGGGCGACGCACCAGCAAAGGTGAGTGCAAGCATGACGATCGCCGTCACCACGGCAACGGCGATGCCGATGCCCACAGCTCTCAGCCATGAGCGGCCGTTCGACCCGGTGTCGATCATCTTTTTTTCCTCCGAGGGTTGAGCGCTGCCCGGCCGATTATCGAGCGTTGAGCGCAGCAACAGCGATCGGCTCGATCGATGGCCAGTGATAGGCGAGGGTCAGCATGACTGAGGCCGCAAGCATCACCATTACGGTCGGCATCGCGGGCCGCTTTCGTGCGCGCAATGATTGCCTGATGACCCAGATCCAAGCGGCCGCGACGAGTGCAATCGCTGCGACAATCGCTCCTTCATAGATACTCGCCAGCCACGCCAGCGCACCGCCGGCGACCGCCAGCACGGCGGCGGGTAAAGCGAACGGCAGAATGCAACATGCCGCACAAGCGAATGTGCCCGCTGCGGCGACGCCTGCCGCCGATGCGGCGACCGCTGCGCCGCGATCGCCGCGTGTCGATCGTGCCGTGTCAGTCATCGGGCGACCGTCGCACATGCACATGAACCCCTCGCGCTCGCTCCTGTCAGAAAGGGATCGAACAGGGTGTCGAGCGTGTCTCTCGCCGCATGCGGCGCCGTGATGGCGAGCGTCAGCTCTTTCTCACTCTCGTTCAAATCGAACTGGAGAAACGCACAGCATTCTTGTTCGCGGCGAATCATCTCGCGAACGCGGACGGCGGCGCGCGGATCATAGGCGAGGATCAGCCTCGCGCTCTCGCGCCGGACGTTTTGCAGCGCCGCTTGGTTGAGCTCGGCAATCCACGCGAGGCGTTCCTGATAGACGCCGGCGCTCAATGTGCAGGCAATCGGCTTCGGGGGAGATTCGTGGGCATCCATCCTTGTTCCCCATGCTTGGCGATCGGCGATGGTCAGAAGATAGGACTTCAAGTAACTTGAGGTTCAAGCCCCTATTTTGAGGAGTTATTTGTGCCATGAAGATCGGTGAACTTGCGCGGCGCACCCGCACGAATGCGCCCACCATTCGCTATTACGAGGAAATCGGGCTGCTGCCCGCGCCGGCCCGTCGCGAAGGCGGCCAACGAACCTATGGCGACGGCGACGGCAGGCGGTTGACCTTTATCAGGCAATGTCGCGAGTTCGGCTTTCCGATCGAGCAGGTTCGCTCGCTTGTGGCGCTCACCGAGGACCAAGACCGGTCGTGCACGGAGGCGCGATCCATCGCGCAGGTGCATCTAAACGCGGTACGCAAGAAGCTGGCCGAGCTGAAAGGACTTGAGCGCAATCTGACCGATTTCATTAATCGCTGTGATGCTGTCTGCTCAGGTGGTCCCGGACCAGACTGCGTGATCCTCCAGGATATGGCGGCGCCCACGCATGACTGCGGATGTTCGACAACCCGGAGGAAGAGCCGGTGATAAAGACTGCGATTGTTTATGTCGCCGCCGCGTCCTTCGAGATCGCCGGTTGCTTCAGTTTCTGGGCTTGGATTCGCGATGGCAAATCGGGGCTGTGGATCGCGCCTGGTATCGTTTCGCTGATGCTCTTCGCATGGCTATTGACCCAAGTCGATACCGCGGCAGCCGGACGCGCCTATGCCGCCTATGGTGGTGTCTATATTATTGCCTCTTTGATGTGGCTGTGGAGCGCCGAAGGCGTTAGGCCGGACCGCTGGGATGTCCTCGGCGCGTTGATCTGTCTCGTGGGTGCCGCCGTTATCGTGTTCGGGCCGCGCGCAGCAGCGTAGCCGACGATTCCGGTCCCGCCTCATTCTGGTGAAGGTTGCTTCTGCGGCCTTTTGAATCAAGCCGCACCTATCCGGAAGCGAATCTTCGGCGCAATCTTTAACTTTCGCCGTTGGGCGCGCCGTTCGACACGCCGACACCGCCCTTGCTCACGAGGCGAGCGCTTCGATGATCGGGCACTCCGGCACCATGTCGCCAGAGCACTGCGCTGAGGTTCGCGTCAGCACACGCGCCATGCGCTGCAGATCGGCGATCTTGGCGCGAATGTCGGCCAGGTGCCGATCGGTGCGGGCTTTTACTTCGGCACAGGTCTGGTGGCCACCATCCATCAGCGCGAGGAGGCCGCGGATTTCCACGATGTCAAACCCGAGGGCGCGCCCGCGCAGGATGAAGCGCAGCCGTTGCTGATGTGCGGCGTCATAAATTCGATGGCCGTTCGCCGCACGTGGCGGGGCCGGAAGCAAACCGACCTTTTCGTAATAGCGGATGGTCTCCAGGTTGCAGCCGGTGCGCTGGGCAAGCTCGCCTCTCTTCAGAGCCCTCGCAGATGCCTGAATCTGCACCATAAAAACCCTCTTGATCCTGTAGTTAGTACAGAGTTTAGCCTACGCTCCAATCGCAAGCTCTACAAGCCATCACACCGGATCGGAGGATCGATAACAGAATGCCTGGACAGAAGAAGATGATGACGAACCCGAAGCTTGCAGCGCTCGCCATAGGAGGCCTCGCCGCTGCCTTTGTGGCACTTGCCGCCGTCGCGCCGCCAGCTTGGGCGGGACCCAAGGGCACGATGGCCCCCATGAACGCGCCGGCGCCCTCCAATGAACGTGCCGGCGACGCGCCGTTCCTCGCCCACGGCAAGCAAGTCAATCTGCAATCGTTCAAGGGTCAGCCGATCATGCTGTGGCAGGTCGCCACGTGGTGCGGAAGCTGTGCCGTCGGACTGCAAACGATGGCGCAAAAGCAGGCCATGATCGATGCCTCCAATCTCAAAGTCATCGTTCTGCGGGATTACAAGAATGGTGGATATCCGGGCGTCGACATGGAGAAATTCGTCGCGGCGAACGCCCCGGTCCTGCTTCACGACTCCCACTTCATCATCGGCGAGGACACGGAGGCGCTGTTCAAACTTTACAATCCCCATCACTACGTCGACGTCTATCACCTGATCGGACCGGACGGCCAGATCGCCGTGATCTCGTCGGCCCCGTCCGCGACGTTCGACAAGATCGAAAAATTCATCAAGGCCCAGGAAAAATCATGACCGAGACGCTGTACGACCGGGCGCTCAGCGTGCCCCGGGCCTTGGGGATAGCGCTGGCGTCCCATCGAGCCAGGATGGGAACAGGGGCCGTCTTCCTGCTCTTTGCGATCTTGTACGCGATGATTTTGCCCGCGACCTACACCGGCGGCATGATCGGACTGGTCTCGCTGCGCTTCCTGACGCTCGGGACCTTCGCGCTCGCGCTCGTGATGGCGTTACTCCTCGCACTCACGCTGGCTTTGGGCGTGCATGGATTTCGCAGGGGGTCGGGCGCGAAGCCTGCGGGCAGTGCGCTGGGTGCCATTCTTGCGACTCTTCCGCCTTTGCTCTGCTGTTCACCCGTGTTGCCCTTAACGATCGCCGCGATCGCGGCGGTTCTGCCGGCGGCGGGATCGTTCGGCGTTCCGATCCAGGGGTTCATCGCGACGCATGAATCGGAGATTTACGGCATCGCCATAGCGCTGATGGCGTGGGGTCTCTACGGCAACGCGCGGCGCTTGCTGTCCTGCTCCTATCGTCCCCCTGCCGCTTCGACAAGGACGCAGCGAGAGGATGTACATGCCTGTTGTGAGGCCGAGGCCGATACGACCGTAAAGGAATGGAGATGATCGAGGCAAAGCGTTCCGAAAGCGTCAAGCGGCCGACCATTACCATCGAGTCGGTTAGCGCCGACGTTAATCGCTCCTTCAATCCAGAATCCTCAGCCGCCGAGGAGCAGCAACGCACGCTGATCGGGATCGGCCTCGTCGGGGTGGTTCTTGCAGCGCTCTGCTGCGCGACGCCGGTATTGGCGGTGCTGTTGCCGGCCGCAGGTCTCGGCGCGTGGCTCGCAGGCGCTTATTGGGTGCTGCCACTTTTGTTGTTCGTCGGCCTTGGTGTCATCGCGTTCGGCCTCGTTCGCCGCCGAGTCAGAACCGACGGCTACTGCGAAACACTGATTACGAAAAACAGGGGCTGACGCGATGAGCGATTGTTGCGCAAAGGGGGCCGCCTACGACCTTGCCGTCATCGGCGCCGGCTCGGCCGGCTTCTCGGCGGCGATCGCGGCGGCCGAACAAGGCGCGCATGTCGCGCTGATCGGCCACGGCACCCTCGGCGGCACGTGCGTTAACATCGGCTGCGTACCGTCAAAGACGCTGATCCGCGCCGCTGAAACGCTGCATCAGGCAGGCGCTGCCCGCCGTTTTGCAGGGATCAGCGCCAAGGCACATGCCGACGATTGGCGCGCAACCGTGCGCCAGAAGGACGATCTGGTGGCAGGCCTTCGCCAGTCGAAATACGCCGACCTGCTGCCTACCTACAACAATATCACTTATATCGAGGGGCAGGCCCGGCTGGCAGACGATGGCGTTACGGTTGACGGCAAACTCATTGCGACAAGCCGTATCGTGATTGCAACAGGGGCACGGCCTGCCGTACCTGCAATTTCCGGTATCGATGACATTGACTATCTGACCAGCACGACAGCCTTGTCACTGGAAGCGCTGCCGAAGTCGCTGCTCGTCATCGGTGGTGGCTATATCGGCGTAGAGTTGGCGCAGATGTTTTCCCGAATGGGCGTGGCGGTCACGATCGTTTGCCGCAGCCGCATCCTTCCCACGTCGGAACCCGAAATCGCCGAGGCTCTCTCAGGATATCTGCGCAATGAAGGTATCACGCTGAAATGCGGCCTTGCGTATCGGCGCATCGAAAAAACCGACCTCGGTGTTTCTCTTGTCGTGACCCGCGAGGGCCGCAACGAGACGCTCGCCGCCGAGAGACTCTTGCTCGCAACGGGTCGTGCTCCCAATGTCGAAGACCTTGGTCTCGAGGCCGCCGGAGTTTTCCAAGAGCCGAATGGGGCGATCAAGGTGGACGATCGGATGCGTACGACGCGGCCCAGCATCTATGCGGCGGGCGACGTGACCGGCCGCGATCAGTTTGTCTATATGGCAGCCTACGGCGCTAAGCTTGCCGCCAGGAATGCGCTCAATGGCGACAGCCTGCACTACGATCATACGGCAATGCCGGCTGTTGTCTTCACCGATCCGCAGGTGGCAAGTGTCGGACTGACCGAAGCGGCGGCCCGTGCTGCAGGATATGAAACGCGCGTGTCGGTCCTGCCGCTCACAGCGGTGCCGCGCGCGCTTGCGGCGCGCGACACGCGGGGGCTGATCAAACTCGTCGCCGAGGCCAAGGGCGGTAAGTTGCTCGGGGCGCACATCCTCGCGCCCGAGGGTGCCGATTCTATCCAGACAGCGGCGCTTGCCATCAAGCACGGCATGACCGTGCAGGAACTCGGCGCGACGATCTTCCCTTATCTGACCACAGTCGAAGGGCTGAAGCTCGCTGCCCAGACCTTTGAGAGGGACGTGGCCAAGCTTTCCTGCTGCGCCGGATGAATCTCGGTCTGCGGGGTTTGCGTGCATTCGCCGTACGCTCCGGCGCATGCTGGCCGCGACAGTCGCTTTTGCGAGTCTCGGCCGCGCGTCCAGCCGGACGGTCGCGCCTCTGCGCTCCGGAGCCTGCGAAAAAAGGAGCCTCTCAATGCCCAGAAACTACGATCTGGCGATCATTGGAACGGGAACGGCGGCTATAGTCGCCGGCATGCGCGTTCGCTCCGCGGGATGGAGCGTGGCCGTGGTGGATTTTCGACCCTTCGGCGGCACCTGCGCACTCCGGGGTTGCGATCCGAAAAAGATGATGATCGGCGGCGCTGATGCGGCGGATCACGCCTGGCGCATGAAGGGGCATGGCGTCGAAGGGACCACGCATCTGGAGTGGCCCGGTCTTCTCGCGTTCAAGCGCAGCTTCACCGATCCGGTCCCGAAGAAGCACGAGCAGCTCTACGCGGAAAAGGGCATCGACACCTTCCACGGTCGTGCACGGTTTACCGGTCCAAAATCCCTCGACATCGAGGGCCGGGCGCTTGAAGCCGGCCACATCCTGATCGCGGTCGGCGCGGAGCCGATGCGGCTCGGCATCCCAGGCGAGGAGCACCTGATCGACAATGAGGGTTTCCTTGAGATCGAGACGCTATCGAAACGGATCGTGCTCGTCGGTGGCGGCTACATCGCGGCGGAGTTTTCGCATATCGCCGCTCGTGCCGGAGCGAAGGTGACGATCCTGCAGCACGGCGAGCGCATGTTGAAGCATTTCGATCCTGATCTCGTCGGCTGGCTGATGGACAAGTTCCGCGGACTTGGCATCGATGTCCGAACGGAGGCGAAAGTCACATCGGTCGAGAAAACGGAAAATGGCTACCGAGTCACTGCCAGGGAGACGAACGGCGAGATGAGCGTGGACGCCGATCTCGTGGTGCATGCGGCCGGACGCAAGCCGGCTCTCACCGACCTGGATCTGGACAGCGGTGGTGTGAAGCACGAGGACGGACGGCTCATCCTGAACGAGCACTTGCAGAGCGTGTCCAATCCGGCGGTCTATGCCGCCGGCGACGCTGCGCAGATGGGGCCGCCGCTCACTCCTGTTTCGAGCCATGATGCGAAAGTGGTGGCCGCAAACCTTCTCGAGGGCAATAAGCACAAGCCCAATTACGAAGGCGTGCCGAGCGTCGCCTTCACCATTCCGCCAATCGCCGCCGTCGGGCTGACCGAGGCCGAGGCACAGCGAAAGCGGCTGAAATTCCGGATGAAGAGCGAGCGTACCGAGAGCTGGTTTACTGCGCGCCAAGCGGCAGAGAAGGTCTACGGTTTCAAGGTGCTCGTGGAGGATGAGACAGACCTCGTACTAGGTGCGCATGTGGTAGGGCCGCATGCGGAGGAAGTGATTAACCTCTTCGCGCTCGCTATCCGTCATGGGCTCACGGCAGAGCAACTCAAGACAACCATGTTCGCCTATCCCACCGGGGCATCGGACATCGGATCCATGCTGTAAGGGAGCCGATGGACGAGTTGAAACTGGCTGCGCGCTTTCGCCAAAGGCATTGCCGAGCTGTCCTGCTGCGCTGCCTAGCAACGCAGCCAGCCGGGCGAATTTCTTGCCGAACGCAGCTATCAAAGTGCGGTCACATGGCGGCCTTGGCGTAGAAGGATATTCAGACGGACGCGATGACGGAGAAGTTCAAGCGTGAAAGGAGACGATCGTCATGACACGCACGACAGTTGATCAATTGTGCGAGGCAGCGTGCTGCCGCTTCCCGCAGCTTTCTCGCGCAGAGCAACGAGCTGGCCTGGTGCTGCTGCGTGCGTTGGCAAGGGGAGAGGCTGTCAGCGTCGATCAGCTCGCGCGTGCCCTAGGCACATCGGTCGACGCGGCTGAGGCACTCGCCAAAGACTCGGCCTTGAGTCCGTTCGTCCATATTGATGCGGGCCGAATCCAGGGCTTTTGGGGGCTGTCGGTCGCACATACCCACCATCAACTCACCGTTGATCACCGACGGTTGTGGACGTGGTGCGCGTTCGACAGTCTGTTCATCCCGGAGCTCCTCGGCAACGCTGCCGAAATCGAGTCACGGGATCCAGAAACAGATGAATTGGTCTGCCTTACGGTGACACCCAACAGTGTTGAGACTGTGAAACCGGCGGGCGTTCTGGTGTCCATGGTCCCGCCCCAGGCATGGGATGTCACGTCCGCGGATCGAGTCATGGCGTCGGCCTGTCACTTCATCTTCTTCTTCGCGTCGCGAGCATCGGCGGAGCGCTGGCAGGCAAAGCATCCAGAGTCCGTCTTGCTGCCTCTTGGAGAGGCATTCGCATTGGCCAAGCGCCAGAACGCCCATCTGTTCGGCACCGAACTGCGCCAAGCTGATCTCAGCGAGCCGCAGCCATGATATGGCATATCTCAAACGAAGAAATTTCAGTTTCACAGACGCGATGGATAGCACCTCTGAACGCTCGCGCTTCGATTGCTGGTCGTTTGAGGGGTCCTAACGCGGGCGCTGATCGCCACGAAAAGAAGTTGGACTCGCTCTTGCGCCGGCGAGGGATCAGCCCGAGGTGAGTTCGGCCAGAGCCACACAGTCGCGACCTGGGCCGCCACAGCAAACAGCGTTGCAGGTCTTAACGAACTCCTGGAGCTGCCGTTCCAGACGGCGCAGTTCGGCCACCTTCTCTCGCACCGTCGCCAAATGCTCGGCGGCGATGTCGCGGACTTCGACGCAATCCCTGTCCGGGCTGATCGACAGGCTGGACAGAAGCCGGATCTGCTCCAGTCCGAAGCCGAAGTCGCGACATCGACGGATGAACGTCAGGCGGTCGACATCTTGCCGCGTGTAATGCCGGTGCCCGGCGGCGCTGCGGCGCGCGGGCGGAATCAGCTTGATTTCCTCATAGTAGCGGATCGTCGGTGGTGAGACCCCGGCAGCCTCAGCGAGGGCCCCGATAGAAAATACGGGTTCGTGATCGGTCATATGAAGGCTCCACTCTTGTACTTCAAGTTACTTGAAGTCCCATATTCGGTCGAGCGTTATCGAGGAGGCCCGAATGAACACCGCCAAACCCTCACAATCCGATCCCACCCCATGCTGCCCGACGTGCGGCACTGCGCCGAACACCGCTTCGTCGGCCACAGCCTGTACATTGCCTCCAGAAAGCTTGGGAAGTCGCCTATCGGAGATCAGCGACCTGGCTCGCCGGGCGCTCCTCCAGTCCGAACGGAGCGACCTTGCGCTTCGTCTCTGCTATCGCCCATCGGCGGAAGGCAAGGTAAACGAGCTCATCGAGCGGGAATCGGAGTGCTGCGGCTTTCTGGTTTTCGATGTCGAAAAGGAGCCAGATCGTTTCCTCGTTACGGTTACTGCCCCGAAGCATGCCGAAGCGGCCGTACGGCAGCTCTTTGATGCCTTCGAGGGCCGAACGCCGCGGGCGGCGCAATGAACCGCGCAATTCGCCCGATCGCAATCAGCGGCGCAGCCGCTCTAGCGGCCTGCGCAGCGTGTTGTGCTCCTCTCATTTTGCCAACGCTAGTCGGTATCATTGCTGCAGCCGGTATCACGTGGAGCGTAGCCGGAGCCGCCGGATTGTTGATCTTTGCTTCAGTCGGCGCCGGTGTCGTGCTCTATCGGCTATCGGCGGCGCGAGACATCCCGATACCTCTCAACAGACTTCGAGAATGCAATTGCAGAGCTGACGACGCGTCTCATGCCGCCTCAAGTCAGGCTTCTGTGGCCAGTGCGGGCGTCGGATGTTCTTTGTTGCCACCGGCAGAGCGCCCGATCACAGGCGTCTACATCCCGCCGTCGCCGCCCGTCGCGGTAGACGCGCTCCAACCTGCGGGACAATCGCGCCAGACAGTACAACGAAGGGAGCCTGATAATGGAACTCCAGAAACTTTCGAGCCGTGAGTGGGGCAAGGCCATTGGTGTCGGCATCGCCAACGGCGTTTTGCTATCGATCATTATGGTCACGGCGCTGAAATCGGGAATCTCGCCGCTTCCCAAGCCGCTTGGCCTCGCCTTCGCCGAAACCGTGCTCGGCCGGCCTTTGCCGTTGCCGATGGGGCTGCTGTTCCATCTGGCTTACGTGACGTTCTGGTCAGTGGCGTTCGTCGCCTTCCTGCGCGAGAGCCTGACGCTGAAGAACGCCCTTGTGCTCGCATTCTTCCTATGGCTCGGCGTGCTGGTCGTGTTCTTCCCGATCGTCGGCTGGGGCTTCCTGGGGCTCGCTATCAGCCCGAAGCTGATCGTCGGCGCCTTCGTGCCACATCTACTGTTCGGCCTGTTCCTGTGGGGCCTCTGCCGTCTCGCGTTCAAGGACCGAGAGCCAGTCGGCTCGCGCGCCTGAGCTGGAACATGCAGGGCCAGAGGCCGAAAGCAAGCCTCGATCCGCGGTGTCATAGGAGAGAGACCGCCCCATGAACTTGACTCGCACCACGCGTCGGAGACTACAGGTCGGGATAATGTGCTTTACCGTCGCCGCATTTGGCGTCAGCGGAACTTTGCTGGCACAAGCTCGCAAACTAGATGTCCATCGCATCGTATTCCAGATCGACTCAGATAGCGATGTGCCGATGAAACATGCCATCTCCAATGCTCTGAACCTCATTAAATACTATCAGCGCAAAGACGAGGCTGTGAAAATCGATTTCGTTACTTATGGGCCGGGAATTACGATGTTCCGCGCCGACAAATCTCCGGTGCGCGGCATTCTGGACTACATCCATAATCGCGTTCCCCAGATATCGTTCTTTGCTTGCGGAAATACGAAGTCGATCATCGAAAAACGTGAGGGGCATCCGCTGTCGTTTGTTGCCGGAACGAGGATCGTTCCCTCGGGCATCGTGAAGATTGTCAGCTTGGAAGAAGCGGGCTGGGCATATGTCCGGCCCTAGCATAACCGTCTGCATCGCGCCGGCCGGCCCGGTTTATTCGAAAAGGTTTTGCCATTCGGCATTCGAGGATGGGATGGAAACGCGAAGGCGCGGAGCCAACAGCGTCACGAAAGGAGACAAAGGTGGTCACGCGAATTTCCCGCGATGAGCTGAAAGCGGCGCTCGACCGCGGCGAGGCGATCGTCCTCATAGATACCCTGCCCGAAACCGCCTACCGCAAGGGTCATCTACCAGGGGCGATCAACATCGTCTCGGACGACATTATCGAAATGGCGCCTCGGCGTCTCGAGAACCGCGACGCGCCGATCGTCGTCTACTGTGCCAACGGGCCATGCAAACGGTCTGCGCTCGCCGCCGAGCGGCTACAGGCCCTGGGTTACCGGAACGTACGCGACTATCACGAAGGAAAGGCGGACTGGATCGGTGCAGGTCTGCCGATCGAGCACTAACTGGTCATGAGGCGCTACAATGGCTCCGCGAGCCGCATGGTTACCGCTTTGGCCGATTAACCGCAGGTGGGTTTGGCTATGTTCGCTTACACGGTGTTCGCGGACGAGCCTTCGTGTTGCTCTCCCTGATCTTTCATTGCGCGCCAATCAGGTCCGGTGCGTCACCGGGGTTACCGTTCCCGGCAACCGCAAACTGTTAACCCGGGCCGCCCTCTATGTCATCGCCAGTTTCCTGCCAGCCTTTGTGGCTGCGACTTTGCCATTCGTCAGTCACGCGTTCGCTGCTGCCGGCCCGCCGCCGGTATACAGCGAACGCAGCCAATTCATTTTCATTGAACCGAGAACAGTTCCGCGCCCAACACCGATTCTGACGCCGTCCGGCAAAACGGTGAGCCTCGCCCGTTTTTCTGGGCGGGTCGTTCTGTTGAATTTCTGGGCGACCTGGTGTGCCCCCTGCCGCCAGGAATTGCCCGCCCTCGATCGATTGCAGGCCACATTGGGGCGTCGGGGCCTTGAAGTGGTGGCCGTTTCAATCGACAGGGACGGGCTATCGGCGGTTGCACCATTCTTCCGGCAGCATGGGTTGAGGAACCTCTCCATTTACTTGGATCCGCAGCATCGCACAGGATATTTGAATGCAACCAATCCTTCGCATGGCGAATTCGCCATCTATGCGTTGCCAATTACATATCTGATCAATCGCCAGGGGCGTATCGTCGGATACTTTCCGGGTCCATTCGATTGGGGATCGCCAGCTATGCATCGCTTCCTGGAATACTATCTCGATCAGCCAAAGTAATCAGGGTGCCATATCGACAGGACCGAACAAAGGCTCATGACAGGACGGATAACGGCCGAACTGTCGAAGAGAGCGAGAGGAGGAGCTTCCAGTAACCGCCGAGGATGCTATGGGCATTGAGCGATAAGAGAAGCCAGGTTTGCGCCCCACCCACTCTTGCTATAACTCGCTCGGAATCCCGATCTGACGAAAGGCCGTCTAGGAGAAATCTTCCGGCAGCCTTCGTTTTTCGTTCTCACCCTCGATGACAAGAACTCTATTTCGCTGGCGAACGCGGTGTTGGCTGCGTCAGAGGTTTTCCTTCGGCAGAGACCAGCACCCGCAACACCGATTTTCCCTTCACATCGGCGAGCGGAAAATAGAGCCGGTGGGTCGCGGGATCGACGGCGACCGAATGGGCATCACGCCCGACGAAAACGTCGCCGAGGGAACGCGGACGCGTCGTCTCGGCAATATCGAAGGTCGAAAGTTTCCCCGACTCGGAGGCAATGTAAAGCCGCCGCGCTTTGGGGTCGATCGCGAGAACGTCCGGGTCGTGAGCGACCGGCTGGTGGTCGAGAACTTTGCCTGTCGCAAGGTCAACGGTCAGAAGCCGATCATTGCCGTCGCAGGCGACATAGCCGATGGCCTGATCGGGTGCGATCGCCAAACCGTGCGGATGCTTGCCGCCAAGCAGAGGGTGGCGTGCGACAACTTGGAGCCTCGCCGGGTCGATAACGGCAAGCTCATTCTGCGATTGAATCGGGGCGTAGACCTTGGCCGTGATCGGGTCGTAGCGGACGTTGCCGACCTCACCACCCGGTGCGATGCGGGCAATCAGCCGATTGCTATCGGCATCGATGACTAACACGGCCGAACCCAGCTCGTCCGAAACGAAGATCTTGCGGTCCTTCGGGTCGAAGGTGATACCGTCAGGAAAGACGCCGCCGGGTAAGCGGGCGACTTCGCGCAGCGTCCGCGTGTCGGTGATGGCGATCGCACCGCGGCCCGACGATAGCCCCACCATGCCGAGCGCCACCGATAGAGAGGGAATGAGACCTGCGCCTGGAACGCTGGCGTAGACCTTTTGAAGATCGGGGACGGCGAGGACGCCGGTTACCTTTGGGAACCCTTTGAGCGAGGCGACGAGATTGTCGTGCTCGACGTCGAAGGCCAGCAATTTTCCTGCACCCATTCCGGCGATGTAGAGCCGGTGCGCCGTTGGATCGAGGCTCTGGTAATCCATGCGGCTGGTGGCCGCGCCCAGCGGAAAATCGCCCACGTGCCTGAACAGGCGCAGGAACGATTGCGCATCGGCGGCGGGTCTCGAATGCTGCTGGGCGCAACCGGCACTGGAAGTCAGGGCGATCAAGACCAGCGCGGCCGCCAACGTAGCGCAGCGGCGGAGCGTCTTATCAGGGGTGCTTGACATTGATGTCGTCCAATGCTGTGCGCAGACTCTTGGCAAGCTTCACCGCATCGTCATGCGCCCAGAAATGCATGAAGAACAGGCGCGGCTCCTCACCGATCATATGATTGTGCAGCGCGGTGACTTCGATTCCGTTGTCGCGCAGGGCTTTCATGACCGGCGCGACCTCTTTGGCCGTCAGCACGAAATCCCCAGTGATCGCAGCCGTGCCATCACCCAAGGGCTCGAAATTGATCGCCTGTGCGGTGCCCATTGTCGGCGGAACAACCGTGCCCACTTCCTTCACCGGCTCGGCGCGCGGAATGCCGTATTGCAGGATGCCCCCGTTATTTGTGCCTTTGGCGCCGAGGGTGCGGTCGAGCGCGGCGGTGTCGAGATCGATCTTCGGCGGGTTCGCAGGAGCCACCGTCGCTTTCGAGCTGCCGGCGCCAGCCGCGGCAAGCGGCGTCCGGCTGGCGGCGAGCGCGCTATGCAGCACGCGCGCAAGCCGGACCGGGTCACCGGTTCCCATCACGTGCATGTACATCGTAAAGGGCCGATTGCGCAGCAGATGGTTATGCAGGGCGGTCACCTGTAGTCCTCCGCTCAGCACCTTCGTCATGACCGGATTGACCTCGTCCTCGGTCAGGACGAGGTCGCCCATGACCATGCTCTCTTGGCCCATAGGCTCGAAGGCAAGCCAGCCGCCGAGCGCAAAGCCGGGTTTGACCTCGACTCCGTCGAGCGTGACCTTGAGGTCGGTGCGCGGCAGTGCGACCTTGTAGATGCCGCCCGGCAACAGCTTGCCGGGCTTGCCAAGCGCTTCGCCAACTCGGTGCCAATCGACATTGGCTGCGGAGGCGGTGCCAGTCCATCCGGCAATTAGCGCGAGCAGAGCCAGTTTCGCTATTCTCGACATCATTCTTTCTCTCCCTTGCTAGGGGTTCGAAACTGGAGTCTCGTGACCGCTTCGATACCCATTGATGCTTTGGTGTTCACATGCCCAGCGTCGCCGTTACGGTTGCTCGGAGCTGCCGGTTTGCGCGGTCGCTATTCGGATCCGCATGGCAAACACCACCGCGACCGCCGCGATGATCGCCGCGATCACGTCAAACGCTGGCTCATAGCCGAATTGCCCGATCAGGACGCCCGCGAGGATCGGCCCGGCCGCTTCGCCGATATCCCAGATCGTGCCGAACACACCCATCCCGGTACCGAGGCGCTGCGCCGCGACGAGGTCGGCGATCAGCGCATTGGTCGCCGGGGTCACCGCAGCAACGCCGAGGCCCAGCAACGGAACGGTCGCAAGGAGACCGGCAAGGCTCGCCATCCGGAAGATCAGGGGCAGCGCGGCGGCGCAGGCGAAGAGGCCGAGCACGATCACCGGCTTGCGCCCCAGCCGGTCGGACAGATTGCCGGTCAGTGGCTTTGCCAGCACCGCGACCGCGAGCTGCAAAGTAAGGACCACCGCGATTGCCGCGTCATTAAGGCCGACGGTCCTTGCATAAAGCGGCAAGAACCCCAAGAAGGCCCCGAAGCCGAGATACATGGTGGCCTCGACCACGGCGGCGGTGAGCACCGCCGGCGTTGTTATCACGTCGCGGAAGCCCTGCCGGAACTCGACCGTTCGCGCTGTCAGAGAACGCTCGGCAGGTGCGGCACTCGTCTCCGTCACCGGCACAAGTAGCGCCGCCCCGAGCGCAAGCATGCCGATCAGACCGACAAGCAAATAGCTCACCGCAAAGCTCGTCGTTGCGTAGAGAATGAGCCCGCCGATCAGCGGCCCCGCCGTCGCTCCGACGTCGTTGGCCGAGGAAAACCAGCCGAGGCGGGCGCCGCGTCGCGCCTCGCCCAGACCGGCCACGTTGGCGGAGGCGACCGGCGAAAAGATCGCGGTTGCGAAACCATGCACGAGGCGCAGCGCGAGGAGGGAAGACGCATTGCCCACGAATGGATACAGGAAGGGTGGTATCGCAAAGAAGACTGCGCCCAGCAACATGACGCGTCGTCGCCCGAATAGGTCCGACAGCGCGCCCGCAGGGAGCTTGAACAAGACGCCGGTTACGGTCGACGCGGCGACCACCATGCCGATCAACTCCGGCGCGGCGCCCAGATGTTCGGCAAACCGCGGCAGCACCGGGCTGCGCGCCATCTGGTAAGAGAGGCGCGCAAGAAAGCTCGCGATCACGACGGCGAGAAACGGGTTCATCGCTATTCCTCGGGCTCGAGGTCCGGTCGATGCTGCCAGCGCCCGTCCGGCGTCTTGATCGGCATGGTCCCGGTGGGCAAATCCCGCGCCGTCTCCCGTACGTCGAAATCGGCGGCGGGCATGCGTGCATCGAAGCCGGGGTTCTTGTGCGTCACCGTCATCGACAGGGCGACCGCCACTTCCGACTGGATGAGGCCGAGCTTGCGCGCGGCGACCGCGATGCGCGTCTGGCAGCGTGTATCGACGCTGTAAAGGCTCGCCGCCTTGGCGGCCGAGCCGACCGCGATCCCCAAGTCGATGTCGCGCAGGTTGCAGTGCGGACCTGAAAATTCGAAGAGATCGCTTTCGGCGCGGCGTTGCCGAGTTGCTTCCATGAACTCGGCACAGGTCGCAAAGCCGCACGCGCCGCAATCGTAGATCGGCGGATACCAATCCTTGAGGCCG
Organism: Alphaproteobacteria bacterium; assembly: GCA_028871455.1. Taxonomy (GTDB): domain Bacteria; phylum Pseudomonadota; class Alphaproteobacteria; order ATCC43930; family CGMCC-115725; genus REEB95. Next base: position 68,852 of record JAGWNF010000009.1, on the reverse strand, counting down.
ATGAACAGCGCGCCGTCAAGACTTTCGGCAAGCGCGGCATCGCGCAGCCAGATCGCCTGCCGCCGCTCGCGCCCGCGCTGGCGCATCCAGCGGGCGAGACGCGCCAGCGTCTCGCGACCATCGATAAACACCGTCTCGATGAAGAGGGGCTTACCGCGCAGGAAGAGTTGGCCGCCCGATTTCGGGGCGGTCACGGCTGCAGCGGCGCACAGCCGCGCCACGGTACGGACCAGCTCGCCTTTTGCCTCATCGATCGAGTGGAACATGGCTTCCCCTCCCTAGATGGCCGACCGAATAGCGGCGGCTGCGCCGATTGGTTTTCGACGCGAAGAAGGGAAACGGCTCGCAGGCGCGACTGGCGCCTCGACCGCAAGGGAATTCTGAAGGAAGGGGGAGGTTATGGCCCGGAAAGCTTCGTCCATGCGTGCGCACTCCTCGCCACGGCGAGTTGCGCAGAGCTTGGACGGCCAGCCGTCTGACGGGGTGCCTGCCCGACCCCGATTACGATACTCTAAGCGAGAGCATGCTAGTTCGCAACCCTGAGCGGCCCGAGCTTAGTTCAGACCATTCAGGATGATGTGAGCTTAAATAAGGGAACTTGGGCGCAAGCGGTTGTCTTTCCTCAATTGGTATCAAACGAACTGCCTGACGCCGCTCGCGGATTTTCGTCGCACCGTGGACGGTGTCAGCGTTCACGGTGTGGCGTCTGCTGCCCAATATGGCTCGGGGTCAAGACTCAGAAACTGAGCGAAACCTAGGATGACGACTTCGAGCCCAGGGCGGATCTCGATCAGCCAGTCGGAGGCTTGCCTGTGTTGAATGCCAATTGAGCCGCGAAGGCCCGCTCGTAGGCGGGCCGTGCTTCGCCGCGGGCGACATAAGCGGCCAAGTTCGGATATTCGTCCAGAATGCCCGAGGATTTCAGCCTGAGCAGCACCGACACCGTCATCAGGTCGCCCGCGCTGAATGCACCATCGAGCCAGTCGGCATCGCCCAGATGAGCGGAAAGAGGTTTCAGCCGGTCGCGCACGCGATTCTCGACTAGAGGGAGGCGCTCCTTATTCCAGGGCTTATCGCTCTCCAAGAGCTTTGCGTTTGCGAGTTCCAGAATCGGCGGCTCGACCGTGTTGAGCGCGGCGAACATCCATGTAACCGCGCGCGCACGGGCATTGGCGTCGTCCGACAGTAGGCCCGCATGGCGTTCGGCGATATGGAACACGATCGCCCCTGTCTCGAACAAGGTGAGATCGCCTTCCTCATAAGTCGGAATCGAGCCGAAAGGATGAAGCGCCCGATGTGCCGGTTCCTTCATCGCACGAAACGAAACGGGGCGAACCTCGTAGGGTTGGCCCACTTCTTCAAGCGCCCAGCGAACGCGCGTATCGCGCGCCAGTCCCTTGCCGCCATCGGGTGAGCGTTCAAAGGCGGTAATGGTGATAGTCATCGTGAGGCTCTTCCTTGACGAAAATCATCGACTGCAGTGCTGGCAAGCTGTTAAGGCAACCTCACCGAAATTGACGATGATGCTGTTTCGTGTCCCGTTTGCGCGCATGCGACTCGTCGATCTCGCCCAGAATGCCACCTCCTCATCGAGCAACGGAGCCCGGACGAGAAGCGCAAGATTCTGAAATTCGCGGTAGTACGGTGCAGCGAAACAGTCTCCTCAGCCAGCCGGCAATCAATGTTGACGCGTGTAAAGGTATTTGAACGCGAGAAATTCGCTCTTCGGTGCCGCCGCCAGCGGAGTTAGATAGAGTTCTACCTCTTGATGGTTATTTTGAACCGGCCCCACGACAATACGATACCGGTAGGCCCCGTCCTTGGTGCTTCCCCATTGTGGAGCGACGAAGGTCCCTCCGATCAGATTGATGGGCCCGGGACCTGACGCTCCGTCGCTCGTATCAGTACTCTGCTCGTTCATCATCTGCGGCGCACGCGTGTCTACGGAGGAATACTGATACTGCTGGTTCACGGCGTTATAGCCAAAATATGAAATGCGGGTGAACGGCTCCTTCGAGCCAGTGGGTGTCTTCATGACTTCCTGCAAGAAATCGTCGCCGACCGGCTGGCGCTGAGCCACCGCAGGCGGAAGTGCAATCGACTTCGCATCCGGACCGGGCCACATCCACTCCTGAACGTTCCATGTCCCAATCATTTGCCGAATCAGGGCCGCTCCCCTTTCGCCGTTATTTCCCGTAGATGCGCCCCAGCTTTGTATAGGGTTGACGATAACTGCAAAGCAGACGACGCAGGTTCCGGCAACGGAACGACAAAGCTGTTTTCTGACGGTTATTTCCATTTTCTGGCATCCTCCATCTCCAACGAGAATGAGTAGTCCGCTTTCGTCACGGGCATATGCGGTAATGGATGTGGACCGCTTGCGGCGTGGCGATCGTCTCGATCATCTCCAGCGGCAAGTCACCGGCGCCACGTTCGAACAGGCGGCGGCCGTCGCCCAAGAGCAGCGGCGCGATGTGCACCCGGAGTTCGTCGGCGAGCCCGGCTGCCAGAAGCTGTTGCGTCGTGCTGGCACCGTGGACCATGACCGCCTTTTCCTTGGCCAGTATCTTTGCAGCGTCGACCGCCTCCCTTACGTTCGTGTGAAATGCAAAGGACGATTTTCCCTTCGGAACATCGGCGGGCGGCTCGTGCGTCAGCACAACTACCGGCAAGCCAGGAATAGGGTGCGAACCGTTCCAGCCGTTGACGAGATCGTAGGTGCGCCGTCCCGTAAGCAGCGCGCCTGTCGTATGGAACAAGGCGTCGACGAATTCGCGATTTTTTCCTTCCGGCCGGAAGAACGCATTCTCTTTGTAAGGCTCCGGCCCGACTAAGAGCCAGTCGTGAAGCCTTTGAGCGTTGCGGCCGCCGAACGGTTGGTCGGGCATGTCGTTGGGTCCAGCGATGAACCCATCCAGCGAAAGCGACATTTCGATGACGACCTTGGACATTTTACAATTTCCTGAATTGCTGGGTGGTCGCGTTTCGACGCGCGATCCAGGCGCAGGTACTTGAGGGCGGTGCGCCTAGGGCTTGAGGTCGATGGCCGCTTTCAAACTTCCGTCCATGTACATGGGAACGGATTCATGAGCGTGCGCGATCTTCCATGCGTCATCGACCTTGCGCAGGCACAAGGTGGTCCGGAACCAGGCATCCGCTTCGGAGCCGTCGGTGCGGCTGCCCGTCAAGTGGACCAATGCGTGACAGAATGCGATGTCACCACTGACAGTGACGTGGAGGCCAGTGATCTCGTAGCCGATCTGGCCACGCCACGTGTCGAACCAGTCCTGCACACCCTTGGGGTCGGGGCCGACGGTCAGCAATGGCGGTGCGAGGTCGAATTGGACGATATCCTGTGCGTGGTGGGCGACCACTCCGGCGGCATCCTTGGCTTTCATGGCCCGCGCCCATGAATCGATCGTCGATCGGACTTGGGCCTCGGCGGTTTTGTTAGCTTGGTTCGACATGAGCTGCTCCTGATTCACAAATATTCTCTAATCTTGGGCGGGAACGGAATGATGCTCGTGCGTGAAGCGCCAATCGCCATCGATCTTCCGCAGTCCGACCGTCAGCCGGAACAGAAAACCGTCGGGTGTCGCGCCGCCGGCGCACCGCATGATGGCGACAGCGAAAGCGACATCGTCGCCGGCGATAATTTCAAGTTCCTCGATGTCGAAGGCCTGTGAGGGCTTGTGGAATTTGAAGAACAAATCCCACGTCTTTTTGTACTCATCCATTCCTTTCGACTGCAGCGGCGGCGGGACGTCGAACATCACGATATTCTGCTCATGATGAGCGAGGATCGCAGGGAGATCATGACGCCGAACGGCGTCCGCCCATGCTTTGATAAGCGTTTTGATTTGGCTCTCCGCCGTTCGAGTTTGCTGCGTCATGTTTCTTTCTCCTTCCGCGATCTAATGTCGATGTTTTTCCGGAGCCGTCAGATCGTTCTGGCAAGCGCCGTAAGCTGATCTGCGCATTGTGCCCAACCCTGGTGGAAGCCCATCTCCTCATGGGCCTTCTTGTCTTCCGCGCTCCAGTGCCGGACGCGGGCGGTGTAACGTGTCTGGCCGGCTTCATCGTCGAAGGTGACGATGACCGTCATGAACGGTTTGCCGCTCGGCACCCAATCGCCTGTATAGGCGTCGGTGAACACCAGCTTCCGGTTCGGGACGATCTCCAGGTAGGTGCCCGGGCAGGGGATCTCCTGGCCGTCCGGTGCTTTCATCACGATTCGGTTTGCCCCGCCGACGCGTAGATCTACTTCGGCCACCGGTGTGGTGTAGGGCGCGGGCGCGAACCATTGCTTCAGGAGCTCCGGCTCGGTCCAGCAGCGAAACAGCTTCTCGCACGAGGCGTCGATCAGGCGGGTCAGCACAAGTTCGTGCTCGGCGGGCATGGGAACCTCCTTTCTGTGCGGGTCCGACCCTAGGACGTTCCTGCAATGGGGAACCCGACAGTGATCTGTCGAAAAATTCGGTGCATTATTTTGCATCACTATGTCGGCTGGAGGGGCCTTCGATCGTCCTCCGAGGAAAATCAAGGGGTTTCCATGCTTTACGCCCTGCTCTGCTACAACGACGAAAAGGCCGTCTGGTCCTGGACCAAGGAAGAGAACGACGCCGTCATGGGCCGCCTGGCAACGGTCCAGGACCGTCTGGTCAAGGCGGGCAAGATGGGTCCATCGCTGCGCCTCGTGCCAACGACGGCAGCGACAACCCTGCGCAAGGACAAGGAACCGCCGCTCGTCATCGACGGACCTTTCGCCGAAACCAAGGAGCAGTTGCTGGGCTTCTACGTCATCGACGTTGCCAATCTCGATGAGGCGCTTGAGGTCGCGCGCGAGCTGGCCGACGCCAATCCGGGCGGTGCTTACGAAATCCGTCCGATCGCGCTTTACAACCCTGAACGGCGGGGGCAAGGGGCCGGCAGCATATGAACGAACTTTCCTGGATCGATGGCGTGCTGACCGCGGCGCGGCCGCAAGCCGTCAGCGCGCTGCTGCGCTATTTCCGCGATCTCGACATGGCGGAGGAGGCCTTTCAGGAAGCGGCGCTGCGCGCGTTGAAAAGCTGGCCGCAAAACGGTCCGCCTCGCGATCCGGCAGCCTGGTTGATTCTCGTCGGGCGCAACGCAGCGCTCGACAGTATCCGCAAGACGGCGAAACAGGAGCCCCTGCCGGCCGACGATGTGATCTCCGACCTTGAGGATGTCGAAACGCCAGTTGCTGAACGGCTGGACGGTTCGCATTATCGCGATGATGTGCTGCGACTGTTGTTCATCTGCTGCCACCCTGAACTACCCGCCACACAGCAGATCGCACTGGCGCTACGCATCGTCTCCGGCTTGACCGTGTCCCAGATCGCACGTGCCTTTCTCGTTGGCGAAGCGGCGATGGAGCAGCGCATCACTCGCGCCAAGGCGCGCATCGCGCGTGCCAATGTGCCCTTTGAGGCGCCGGGCCCCGTTGAGCGCGCCGAGCGCCTCGCGGCGGTGGCGGCGATGATTTACCTGCTGTTCAACGAAGGCTACTCCGCCGGCAACGACGAATCGCGCGCACCGTTGAGCGAAGAGGCGATTCGGCTTGCACGCCTCCTGTTGCGTCTGTTTCAGACCGAGCCGGAAATCATGGGGCTGACCGCACTCATGCTGTTGCAGCAGGCGCGGTTGCCTGCGCGTTTTGACGACAACGGCGACGCGATCCTACTTGAGGACCAGGATCGCAGCCAGTGGGATGCCAGGCTCACCGCTGAAGCTCTGGCGCTGATCGACAAGGCCATGCGTCACAATCGTCCCGGTGCTTACCAGGTTCAAGCCGCAATTGCAGCCAGCCATGCACGCGCCCCACGCGCCGAAGAAACCGACTGGGCGCAGATCGATCATCTCTATGGCGCTCTTGAACGCATGCAGCCTTCACCCGTGGTGACACTCAACCGCGCCGTGGCAACGGCGAAGCTGCGCGGACCGGAAGCCGGGCTTGTGATGATCGAACCGCTCGAGGAACGGTTGTCGGGCTATTTTCACTATTTCGGCGCACGGGGCGCGTTTCTATTGCAGCTCGGCCGCAAAGCCGAGGCTCGCATCGCCTTCGACCGCGCCATCGCGCTTGCCAATACACCCGCCGAGGCCGCTCATATCCGCCAGCATCTTGACCGGCTGAAGCGTGAAGGAGAGAGATAAATCGTAGCGCCCTCCCGTCTGTGCATTATTGCTGAGGTGATCTGTTCATGGATTTCGTGATCAGGGAAATGAAGGATCGTGACAAGCTTGTTTGGGCAGAGATGCGAGCGCAGCTCTGGCCCGATGAGGCCTCTCAAGCGCATGCTGAAGCAATTGACAAGGTTCTCCAAGACAAAGACGTCTGGGGTTTCATCGCGGAGACATCATATGCGGCTCCGGCAGGTTTTGCTGAGGTTGCGCTAAGGAAGTATGCGAACGGCTGCGAATCCCAGCCGGTTCCGTTTCTCGAAGGCATTTGGGTCAATCCGCAATTCCGGCGCCAGGGCGTCGGCAGGCGGCTGCTCAAGCATTTGGAGGCGTTTCTGGCCGCACGAGGATTTCACGAAATCGGCTCAGACACGCAGATCGACAATCGTATATCACAGGCGGCACATCTCGGCTGGGGATTCTCGGAGACGGAGAGGGTCGTGTATTTTCGCAAGATCTGGAATATCGCCCACCGCTGAGATCCAGTTCGCATAGGCGATGGCTCACCGCTACTCGACTTTGCCGTTATCCATTCCTCCGAATTCGCCCGGACCGAAGAAATCTAGGTCGTCTTGCGCTTCGTCTTTCGGGCGCGCAGGTCGTCATACGCCGCCTGCAAGCGCTCGGCGACAGTCGGGCCTTTCCGCCGGAGCGGGCGTCCTAGATGGACGTGCGCCAACTCGGACATGAACCGATTCCACAGGACAGGGCCGCCTTCCTCGAGAAGCTGCGCCCTGATGCTCAGCTCCTCCGTCGCGGCGGTGTACCGCCGTCCCCAGGCGCCAAGCTGGGCGAACACGGGAACGAGGGCGATCGCCTTCTCCGTCGGGCTGTAGATGGCCTTCTGCTTGTGGCTGGGGTCATCGGCCTTGGTGATCATTCCCTGGTCCAGCAGCATCTTCAGCCGATCGGCCAGGATATTGGACGAGATGCCTTCCTCGGACTGCGTCAGCAGCTCCCGGAAATGCCGCCGCCCGCCGAACATCATGTCCCTCAGGATGATGAGGCTCCACCGGTCGCCAAAGACCTCCAGGGAAAGGTTGATCGGGCAACCCGAGCGGTGAGCAACGTCCATTCGCGTCTCCAAAAAAACCGCTTGCAATTTAGCACCGGATGATCATCATATGCAACTGGTTGTGATATGCAATCGATATGGCTTGATGATCAGCCCGAGACCAGGAGGCGGAAACCATGACTAGCCGGGGTTTGAAACATGCCACGCTCGTATTTGAGCGGGTTTGTGCCGCGCCCGTCGAGCGCGTGTTCGCGGCGTTTGCGAATCCGGCAGAACGCGCGAGTTGGGGTGCTCCCTCGGAAACGGCCGCTTTTGTCTATGATGAGGTTGATTTTCGTGAAGGCGGCGTCGATGTGTTCCGCTGCGGCGACAAGAGCAACCGCAATATCGCGGCGTGACCAAGTACTACGACATAGTGCCGAACCAGCGCATCGTATCGAGCGAGGTTGTCGAAACGCAGGGAACGAAGCTGCTCATCACGATGTCAACGACCACGTTCGAACCGGAGGGAGCCGGAACAAAAGTGGTCGTTACCGCACAACTGACATCGCTCGCCGGAGACGACATGCTCAACGGCGCGAAGTTTGGACACAACGCATCGCTCGACAATCTGGTCGAGGCCATGCGGTGATCGGAAACGGGCGAGATCTTCAAGCAGTGTATGGAGCCGCAACGATCTCGTCGTGGATCCGTGGACGACACCTGTAACAGCTCTGTTCGAAAGGAGTCTTCATGTCCAAATTACGCGTCGCCGCCTTCTCGCTGTCCCTCGACGGCTATGGCGCCGGACCCGACCAAAGCCGGGAGAACCCGCTTGGCGTGAACGGGATGAACCTGCACCAATGGGCGTTCAGGACACGCACCTTCAAGAAGATGTTCGGACAGGAGGGCGGCGAGACCGATGTCGACGATGAGTTCGCCGCGCGGAGCTTCGAGAATATCGGCGCATGGATCATGGGCCGAAACATGTTCGGGCCGATCCGAGGTCCATGGCCAGACAAGAGCTGGAAAGGCTGGTGGGGCACCAATCCGCCTTACCACGTGCCGGTCTTCGTGCTCACCCGCCATGCGCGCGATCCGATCCCCATGGAAGGCGGAACGACCTTCCACTTCGTGACGGACGGCATCGAATCCGCGCTGCGGCAAGCGCAGGACGCCGCGCGCGGCAAGGATATCCGGATCGGGGGCGGCGTCTCGACCGTCCGTCAGTATCTGCACGCCGGCCTGATCGACGAGGCGCATCTCGTCATGGCGCCGGTCCTTCTCGGCGCCGGCGAGAATCTCTTCGCGGGTCTCAACCTGCCCGCCCTTGGCTATGCGTGCGCTGATCGCGTTTCGACACCCCACGCCACGCACCTGATCGTAACAAAGCAGAGGTGATGCATCGAAGCCACCCGGCGCCCAGGGACCGATCACCGTGGCGAGGCTTCGGGGGAGGCCATTCCTTCGCTTATGGCCGGGGTAGTCGAGCCTCAGACTCCGCGGCGACGGTGCCCGTCGAGATGGCGCGCCATTTTGAGGGGAGGATGTCGGAAATGACGTTCCTTATGCGTCCTATGTCAGGCTCGTGCACCTTTGAAAGGACCACTCCGATGGGAAAGACTGCTGCAATCCTTGTCGCAAGGTTGATCTTTGGCGGCGTTTTCGCCATGGCGGCAGCCTTCAAGTTTCTCGGGATGGGGGCGACCGCCGGCTACATCGCCGCAGCGGGGTTTCCGTTCGCGCTGCCGCTCGCCTGGATTGCCGCCTTCTTCGAGTGCGCGCTCGCAATCGCCCTATGGACCGGCGCCTTGTTCTCGGAGGCGGCGCTTTTCGCCGCCGCCTACGTTCTCTTCCTGGCCTTCGCCTTTCACGGTCCATCGCACTGGGGCGGCAACCAGACGGAATTCGGATTCTTCGTGGATCACTTCACCTTCATTGCCGGCCTCTTGTTCGCAGCCGTTCATGGGCCGGGCGGTGTCCTGGTCGTCCGAAGGAGCATCGTTTTGAGGCCGGATAGCGATCAGGGCGTGTCCATGGGTGAGAGGCAGTAATCCTGGTAACGGACGACAATACCAAGCGCTTTGAGCGCGAAGAGAAGGCTATGAGCCGTTTCCATCTACGGGCCGATCCTCGCTTCGCCGACCCAGGCAAAACGCGGCGGCTGAATCGTATAGCTTCCAGCAATCCCGACGACGCGCTCATTCTTTCCCGCGAAGGGTGGGTTCAGCTTGGCGGCATCGTCATTGCGCAACTCGATGTAATCGGCCCGTTGTTTGGTCTGCGCCCTCAACTCGTCGCACGCTACTCCATGTCACTTCCGTATCATTGTCGCCAGCCGCAGGAATATCAGCGCCGAGGTCCGCAAATGGCCCTCAATAGGTTCCCTTTTTGCCTACGCCGACAAAAGGAAACTCCCAGGTCACGCTGAACGGCGACCACCATTCGTCGACACCAGTCTCCTTGTCGGTGTGGCGGTAAAAGCCCTGGTATGGCGGCGGCATGATGCGGTAGGTCAGGCGGTACTTGCCCGGACCATCGAGCTTCACGTTGGCGCCGTAATGAGGCCCGTCGTTCGCCACCATGGGCATGAAGGCGCCAAACGTTTTCCAATCCGATCCGAGCTTCTCGAGACGGTAGGTGACGCCGAGATACGGAATCCAGTCGCCCGGACCGAAGCCATTCTTGTTGCCTTTCTGAGCGTGGATATCCGCTTCGAGATGTACGTCGTAGCTGCCGTCCATGCCGGGCATCATCGGCGCCATGATAACGGGCTGCAGATAGACTGCGCCGATCTCCATGCCGTTCTTCGCAACGGCCTTGCCGATTTCGGTTTCTGCCGCGTTGGCGCTGGCTGCCGCCAGCAGCATCAGCATAGACGCAACGATTATCCCAGTCCGTTTCATAAGTACCTCCGCTTGGTCGATTGTTGATGACACTGCGACGCAATCGCATTCCACATTCAAAAAAATTCAGCTTCCGGCAATGGCCGGCCACCATGCCGCCGCAATCCCGATGCTCGCGGCGATGCCCGGAACCAGGCTGACAACGCGACCGATACCCTGCAGCCCGAGATTGCCAAGGATGCGCCAGCCGAGCGACGCGCCCCACAGAACGGAGGTCGCCAGCAATCCAAGCTCGACCACGCGGGCCAGGTTGGCCGGCATCAGCCCGAACAGCTCGATGCCAAGCCCGAGCAACAGCGAAACCATGGCGGCTGGCGCCACCTGGTAGCCTGTGATGACGAGCCGCTTGCGAAACGGCGCGGCGGCACCGAACCGTCCAGCGAGCGCCGCGGTCAGGACGTTCGATAGCGCCAGCGCCGCGGCGAGCACCAACATGACGCCGACCATCCAGCCCACGATCAGAAAGAAATCGAGCCAGACGAATACCTCGCGCGCTTCCGGATGAACGACCATCAGCCAAGCCGGCCCAGGATTGCCGATCCACGTCCAACCCCGATCGATCGCCCAAGCGCCAATGACCTGGCGCAGCCACTGGTACTGCGGCAGTGCCAGCCATAGGAAGCCGCCCAACGCTGCACCAGTCCCGAGATAAAGAAACCACAGCTCGGACGCGACCGGATGATGATGGGCGATATCGGCCACCTCCGCGCCCAGCGCCCGCAGGCGGAGCTGCAGCCCGCCGGCCCGATCTGGCTGGACGCAGCGCAAGCACATGACGCAGTGACGGCTTTCGGTCTTGCGCTTGAGATCGATCATGGTCGGGCACAGGCCACGCTCCGTGTACGTATCCCCGCCAGCTACAGGCCGCTTCGGCATCAGATCGACGATGCCGAGCCGGGAGAACACGCCGAGCAGAAGGCCGATCGGGCAGGCATGCCGGCACCAGGCGCGCTTTTCGCGTCCACGCCCATAGAGAAATCCAACGGCGAGGGCAGCCGCGAGCGTGCCGCCAAACACCTCTAGGATCGCATCCGGGTAGTCCCGCACGCCGACCGTCTGCCCAAGGATCGTGATCACCAGGAAGCTTACGATCGGTGCGCCCTCCCAGCGCAGCCATCGGGGTACCGGCCGTTTCAAGCCGATCCGGTTAAGCCACTCCGATGCCGCACCCATCGGACACAGCGCCCCGCACCAGCTTCGACCGCTGAACAGCACGGAGAGAAATACCAGTGGGAACCAGAGACCCCAGATGAGCCAATTGGCGGCGCCGGCGAGAACTTTGGTAACGTGGGTCGGAGGCAACAGAACCGGAAGGGCGATGAGCCCAATGAAGAACACGGCCATCGTGGCATGAACGAAGGGCAGGAACGGCCGGGCACGGATCACCACCGCTTCGATCCGACGAGTGATCGTTCCCGACGCCGACGGCACGATGGTATCATTACGTCCGATGGTCATGCGATCCTCGGATGACGTTGGACCCGGGCTTGTCTCTCTGTCCGGCTTTGTCGCCTCGCCCGCGACCGCCCGCGAGGCGGAACTGCCGCCGTCCGGCCATCGAGCATGTTAGGCGCGTATCCCGCACGATTGCCTCACTTCACGATTAGCTTTCCCTGAGCGGTCGTCGGATGAAAATCACCGAAGAAGCCATAGGTGCCGGCCGGCAGAGGGCCGACCCAGACCGAGGTCTTGCCATTCCCGACCACGATCTTTTCGCGGCGCAGATCGGTGCTCTCGAATTCCTCGGGCGTCGAATCGTGGTTCTCGACGATCAATTCGATGCGCTTGCCGCCGGGGACGGTGACCTGCGGCGGGACGAAGCGATGGTTTTTGATGACGATGACAACTGAAGGTGCCTCGGCGGCAACTGCGACTCCAGCAACCATCGGCAGCCAAATTGCCAGGGCAAGACAGGACGCTATCCTCATTATTTTCATGGTCCGTTTTCCAGAAGGCGATGGCTAAGCAACGCGCCGTGGCGGTGCCACATTACTGCAAGTAAGTCTCATTTGCAATCACATGATGCCAGTTCTAACCACGAATCCGCGATTCCGATCTGATGATGCAAGCAGTCGCCGTCCGTTATGCGCCGCATGGCGAGCAGGCCCTGCTACTCGACGGACATCTTGCTCCTTGGCTGAATGCAGTCCGACTGCAGCCAGTCGATCTCCATCCGAGCCAGGGCGACGTTTCGCTTCATCCACAGGCGGACCGTCGGCTGCATGCACGGGCACCGCTCCTGCGCCCGCTCCCATAGGGCAAGCACCCCCTGCCAGTGACCTGCGAGCTCCGAGATTTGGTATTCGCGATCCTGACGGTCCAAGAGATCGAGACCCATGACTTTCAGCCTGTAGGTGATGTCCGAGCCGTAGGCAGGAAGCGGCAGTGCCCGCAACAGACCCGGCAGCCGATGTCGCCCTGCCGGGGTCGACGCGAGGCGCACAGAAGTCTCGTGCACGGGTGACTCCGACGGCGACGTGAGCGGTGCGATGAGATTCTGGCCAACGAGGCGGTCAATCGCGCCCGCGACAACATCCGTGACAGGCCGCCAGGACGGTGCGCCAAGGTTGCTCAGAGCCTTCACGATCCCATCGATCGACAGGGCATCAAAGGTTGTAACCATCAATACTGCCACGTCGACCGTGTCGACCTTCGTGCCGTCTCTTTGAATGCCACCCATATTGAACTCCCATTCCGGTCTCGCCGCTCGAATGAGACGTCGTGTCTTACTGTGGGCGGAGCGTCTGTCCGTCCTGAACACCGACCTGCGCCAGGTTCAACAGCTCACGAGCGATCACTACGGTACGATCGACGCCCTCACCCAACGCGATCCTCCCGACCTTTGGCGGTCTCCTTCAGCGTAAGTGGCGTTGCGATGAGCTCGAGCCGATAGCCAACCAGCCGATAGCCATGGTGTTCGGCAATCGCCGATTGCAGGCGCTCGATTTCCCGGTCACGGAATTCGATTATCTTGCCCGTCGTCCGATCGATCAGATGACCGTGCCGCTCGTCGGAATCCCGCTCGAACCGGTGCAAACCATCCTTGAAGCGGTGACCGGCCAGGATTCCAGCGTTCTGGAAAATCCGCAGTGTTCGATACACGGTACTGAGGCAAATCTGCGGATCTGCCTTTCCGGCGCGCAAGTAAATGCTCCAAGCGTCCGGATGATCGCTTGCGTTTTCGATCGCCTGGATGATCGTTCGACGCTGCCGGGTCATTCTGAGCCCGATGTCAGTGCAGAGCTGCTCCAATGTCCGTTTCATTGTCCCTCCGCAGGGCGAATGCAGTTTCACCACATGCAAGAATCGCTAGCACCGGCTTCTTCAGGCGGGGCTGCTCATCGGCAATGTTCCGCTTGCCAAGCATGAGTTGAGGACTGGGGTCGAGAGCCAAATCGGCACGGCCATCATTTCCCATCATGGTCTCGTCGATGGCGGATGACGCAAGCGAGGCATGATTCCGCGTCCGTCTAATGAAGCCATTGCTGGGGTTCCGTTTCCATCCAAGCGGGGTCGCCCGCGCCGTCCAAGCGCCGCGGCAGCAGCAAGCCGCGCGATGTCATGATCCGCCCCAACCTCGCTGCCGTCGTGAACAAGCCTTCGACCCCATCCTCATAGACGAGCCGCCGGCAGGCATTCTCCGCCGCGCCTATGTCGTTCCGCTGCGCTGCTGCGATGATCGACAAGACGTGCAGCTCATCGCTACCGAGGCATGGACAGCACGGTTGGTGATAGTGGATGACACGATGCGCCCGCCGGCAAATGCCGGCGACAAACTCTTCGAACGCGCGCATGGCAGGCCGTGCCAAGTCGGCCGGGAATTGCCGCGTGAATTCTTGCCAAACAAGCGGCCAACGCTCGGAATCGGACACCCAGCAGCGAAACGACCAGACGATCAGGCGCTCCGCGACCGCTAGGTCGCAAAATGCGGCCGCGTGGGACAGTCCGGACTCCTGGTCAAGTCGGCTCATCGGCCTTCTCCTGTGCTCTTTGTCAGCGAGGCTGCGCGGGCGCGCCGCAGTCTCGTTCGCCCGTCGCGTTCGATGACACGGCCCGCAGTATTGCGTTGTGCGACCCGGAGGCTGCGTCGCCCAAGGATCACGTGAGCAACCAGAATGGCCGGCATGCCAAATCCAATCGCAATGTGCAGATCGCTCGTCCAGTTTCGGAGGGTCTCCGCGCCGACGTAGTAGAGTCCGAACGCGGAGACGATGAGGAGAGTGTTGGTCACCAGCATGACCGTTCCGGAAGCCCGGTTCTTGCGCGATCGCCAGACCGTCGGAACGTGTAGCGAAATTATCGCGCCCAGGAGCAGCAGAAACACCATGGCCGCACCGCCGTGGACCATGAGCAGGTACGCGGACGCGGTCTGCCACGTATCTCCTGAGCCGACCGACCACCGACGGTCTACGAGCAGCCAGGCTACGCCCGTGACGAAGAGCACGCCAAAGACGATGTAGACTGCCGCCCGAAAACGAGGATCAAGCCGCAAGATGCACCGCCCTTCGCCAATCTTTGGTCATGTGAATCTCCCCGCCGGCGGCGACGAACATTGCACTGGCGTTGTAGTGACGGAGCAATTCGCCGCACCGCTCGCCGGACAGCATCACGATCTTCGTGAGGGCATCAGCGACCATGCAGGAAGGGGCGCAGACCGAGGCCCCGACGATGGCATGCGCGGGAATCCGGTGGAACGGATCGAGGATTGCTGGACGCGTCGGACGGCTCGCAACGACAGGATCGAAGGATGGGCCACTGGATGCCACAGCTTCGTCCTTGAGATCGATCTGCAAGGCGGTGTGCCACGGCTCGCGGGGATCGCGGATTTGGATTGGATACGCCTCTGAACCGAAGACGGCGATATCTCCACCGGCGTTGACGAAACCCAACGCCACGCCCTGATCTTTCAGGGCTTCCACCGCCCGGTCGACCGCGAAGCCCTTGGCGATGCCGCCCAGGTCGACCATGATCCCAGACTCGTGAAAACGAACACGGCAGTCCGGGAGCAGCTCGATCGCTGCGCTGCCGGCGTGCGGTGTCGCCGGCGATGCGACATCGCGGGCCATCTTTGGCAGAGCTTCCAACGCCTGCAGGGTGGGCGCGATCGCAATGTCGAACAGCCCACGCGAACGACGATAGAGATCGAGCGCCGTCTTGAGCACGTCATAGGTCCACCGATGAACCTGGACGGCGTGCCTTTCGGCCTCGCGGTTGACCCAACTCACGTCGCTGCCCGCCTCGTGAAAGCTCATCAGGCGATGGACATGCGCTGCGACATCGAACGCCGCGTCGACGGCTGCGTTGCCGTCACGATCTGCCGTGCCGGCGACGATGATCTCGACAACAGTGCCGAGCAGCGGTCGCGCGCGCTGGATATTACTTGTCATCAGCAGTGTGCCTAAGAACGATCTGGTAAAGGGCGAGGACGCGCTTGATGCCCTCGGTCACGTGCCGCGAGGAGAGCGTGGCGCCCGAGATGATGCGGATATCCCGGCCGGGTGCGAGAGGATCGTGACTTGTCTTGCCGACGAACTGCTTCAGCCAGTCCGCGTCCCTGATCTCGCCTCCATACGCTTCGCGGTAGTTCAGGATTTCGACCCGGCTGACGCGGCCCTGCGGGTCCAGGGCAACCGCATAGTCGATCGCGAGATGCTTCCCGATGACGTAGTCGACGATGAAGAAACCGAGAAACCGCTTGTCCCGCTCGGCCTTCCAAACCTGCTCGCCCCGTGTAAGGACCCGCTGTCCCGAAAGTTTCTCGATCGCGGTGATTTGCGCCGGCGTGTAGACGACCGGCGCCCATACGAATTGTGTTGCCTCCGAGAAGGCCAGCTTCTGGGCTTGTTCGACGGTAACATACTGGGTCGCGTAGACTGGCGATGCGACGGATAAAACGATAGCGGGCGGTGCTGTCCATTTCAGCCATTCCGTCATTGTTGTTTTTTCCTCTTAGGAGACTTGGCCATCACCTGGAGCCGGCGGAAGATCGCGTGACACGTCCCAAAATCTTGCCGCCGGCATCCGAGTGTTCTGCCTCCTCAGAAAAAGAACCCGACAGCGCCGAGGATCGAATCCGACTTGGCGCCGCCCGACTCATCGCTTTCGACATGCGTGTAGTTCAGCTTCAAGACGAGCTTGGGACTGGGGAACACGGCGACACCGACATCGTGGAACTGCAGCTTGCCAGCGCCGGTCGGCGTGTTTGCGTCCGTCCCCTTGAAGCCGCCCGTCTGGAGGTTCTCGTAAGTGTAGCGGTAGAAGGGAACCGCTTCCCATGAGCTGCCGATGATCGTGCCGAGCGGCACGTGATAGGCGACCTCACCGGACAGGCCGTACATCGTGTCTCCGACGTTGTTCGTCGCGTCGCTGTCGTTGTTGGCGCGCAGATTTCCGGGACTTCCGAAGAAGGCCTCCGCGTATTCGGCGCGGAACTCCCAGCCGGTATCTGGAACGCGGTAGCGGAGCTCTGAATCGACAAGCGTCAGGCTGGAATTGCCGAGGCTCGTCCCGACATCGGAATGGGCGCCACGCGGCTCGACGTTGGGCGTGAAGTACACGCTCGAGCTGCCGGCCAGCCCCGGCGCGAAGGGAAGCGTATAGTGCAGCCGTGCGGCGTAGGCGAAGTCGTTGTTGAGCTGGCGAAAATCGCCGACCGGCGGCCGCGAGAGTCCGAGCGCGTTCTTGCCGTCGATCCCCGCTGCATAGGCGCCGGTGGGAACCGTGTTGGCATCCGTCCGAGAATCGAAGCTGTCGCCAAAGTCTTCGGCGCTGTTGCTGACCTGGAACTGGTAGCCGAGATTATCCGTGATCTGACCATAGACCGTACCCCAGCTCGGCACGAAGAAGGTGGTGGGTATCAGGCCGTTTGCCAGTTCAGGTCGCTGAACGCTGTAGAACGTCGTCGGCTCGTGGGTCTGGTTGGTGAAGCCGATCGGAACGAGATCGATCCCCGGTGAGTGGAAATTGATCCAGGGCCGGACCTTGAAATCGATGAACGCTTGCTCAATCTCGGCCGTGCCGTTCAACTTGTCGTCGGCGTCTGCCGCGATGCCGCCGTGCTCGAATTCAACCTCCGAGTTGAAGCTGATATTGTCGGTGATCTGATAGCTTGGCAGCAACACCAGCCGTCCGCCATCGAAGCCGTTCTGCCATTGGCCGTTAGCGTCAGGATTCTGCATGCTCCCGAACTTGAACTCGCCGTAGGCGCCGAGTTTGAGTCCCTCGACCGGCGACTTGTAGAGACCGAAGATGTCCTTGTTGCCGGCCGCCGGTTGGCCACCGTACGGCCCGGTCTGGGCCGTCGCCGGTCCATTCGGCGCCGTTCCCGGCGAGCCGTTTCGGCGAAGCTGGTCTTCGATCGCGTGCATGCGATCCTTCATCGCATTCATTTCCCTGAGCAGCTCTTCGTTCGACGGCGGCGCCGCGGCTACGGAGGTGCCTGCGTTGTCGGCGGCGAACGCTTCGTTTCCGCTCGCACCTAGGAGCGACAGTCCGACGATCAAAACTGTCGCTCCGAGCGATGACACCGATCGGAGTACGATCGAACGACCTGCTTTCGCGCCTGTTTCCGCCTTCAATTCAATCGGCGCCTCACAGGCAAGAGGCTTCTCTCGTGGCAGGGGCATCACCAACCTCCCGTTCTGATCCGCAGCGCGGATCGGGTTTCTGGCTGGCTGCCTTACGCCCCTGCGGGCGCGGGTGGCTGGCTACGATGGATACGGGCGCATACGCCCGCGGCTATTTCGTCAGGATCAGTTTTCCCATTGCAGTGATCCTGAGACGATATTCTTCGGGGCCGTGCTGGATCACGATCTCGCGCTGTCCCCGCATGATCTGTTCGCTCGCGACTTTCGGGACCGTTCGTCCGGTCGGCGGCTCTTGATCCAGCCGATTCAAATTGGCCGTGCTCATCGCTGCATCGGTTCCCCAGGTCGAGCGCTAGGCAGGCCGCTGCTGCGCCAGTCGCCACAAAACTCCATAACGCTCGGGCCTGCTCTGTCACTCGGCACGGGCCTCGGCTCGGCAGCGTCCATACTCAAGAGGTGCGAAATGACGACCGGGCCGAAGCTGCGAATGATGATCATAGACCGGTTCCGCACGTCACGCCGATCAGGCCACACCGGCCGCCCGTTCCGGCGCAGATAGCAGTAGGGCGACGCGCAAGGCGCGAAGGGTGATCTCGCCCTGTTTGTATGCTCGTGAAGCACGTCCTCCATACCCCCATAAGCACGATCCATTCCTACGCGCGCGTTGCATTCGATTGGCGCGGTTGCGATCCAAACATCCGCATCAGCACGAAGATGGTCGCGAGCGTGGCAACATAGACGGCGAGCTGCAGCGCCGTAGGCCGATCCGTGTAGCCGATCAACGTGTGCAGGACCCTGCCCGGCAGGCTGCCGTCCGCGAGTATCCGCGAGGTGTCCCACATCGTTTGTGCAAACGCCGTAACGACACCAGCGGCTTGCAGGAAGGCAGCTGCCTGGGCCGCCAAACCGGCGGCGAGAAGGGCGATAAGCCAGCTCGTCACCGAGAACAGGTAGCGGGCGGGAATGCGCAGCAAACCGTAATACATCAAGGCGGACGTTCCGGCGCCGAGCAGTACTCCGATGGCTCCGCCTGTTCCCATGGCCGCGGCCGTGTCGTTCCCGGAAACGGCGACGCCGTAGAGGAACAGCACGACTTCGGAGCCTTCGCGCAATACCGCGATGCCCACGACGATGGCCAGAGCCGCAAGGGTGCGGTTGCCGGCGGCCACCGCCTCGCCGACGGCCTTGACCTCGGCCGCCATGGCCCGGCCGTGCCGCGCCATCCAGACGTTGTGCCATCCGAGCATGAGGACGGCAATCGTCAGGATCGTCGCGTTGAACAGCTCCTGTCCCGATCCGGCAAACGCGCTGCCGATCGCACCGGCAAACAGGGCCACGATGCCTGCCCCGGCAACGCCGCCCCCAATCCCGTAGCCGACCCACAGGCTCCGGCCGGGCACGCCGCGGGTCGCGGCTAGCACGATGCCGACGATCAAGCCGGCCTCAATGACCTCCCGGAAAACGATGATGAGTGCTGCGGCCATGTCGTCTTATCCCTCGATCTGTATGCCGCCTTGCTTCGCCTTACGCGTGGAATCGGTCTCCACGCCGTCCGGGGATTCGACGGATTTCCTCCTGCCGCCTTCACACCCCCAGGCGTTTCGCCGCAGCAGTCGGCTCCAAGTCGAGACGGCTGCACCGCATTTCGCGCCGTTTTGGAGGCTTCCCCATGGCGGGACGCCAAACAGAGGTGCGCTTACTAGTTCGTGCATTCCCGTCCCTACGTTTGTTGCGTCCGGCCCGCCCTCTCCCGTCCGGAATCTCACGTGTAATTGAAACGCATTCGCATTGCAACTGCGAACTATTTGCATATACTCACAATTACGTGTACCGGAGCGGCCCTTCGGGCTCCTCACCACCGGGCGACACGCCCGCGCCGGCAGTTGGCACATGGAGAGGGAAGCAGCATGAACGGAATCCAATCACTGGACGGTCCTCCCTGCGCTGATCCGCGCAAAACTCGGCGGCTGAATCGAATAACTTCCAGCAATCCCGACGACGCGCTCATTCTTTTCCGTAAGCGTCGCATACAGCTTGGCGGCATCGTCGTTGCGGACAGTCTCGTGGCGGCCAGTCCCGGCATGCCCGTCGGCGGCAGATTGTTCACCGTCGCAATCTATCGCAGCCCCGCCCAGCGATTTTCCTGGCGGACACCGGAATCCGACCTTCTTCGGTCACAGATGCTCGTGCCCGGAAGCGCTTTCATCGACGCCGCGAGCGAGCCATGGTGGGTTCGTTGGCCCGAGCCGGCGTCCATGTTAATCGTCGCCGTCAAACTTGATTTCCTGGCCAAGACCGCAACGGACCTCGCGCTTACGGATGTCAATATGACGACGCAGATCGGCATCGACGATCAGACGATTCGATGCTTTGCCACGCTTTTCGAGCAGGAGCTTGCCAACGAGGGCGCCAATGGACGCCTCTACCTCGAGAGCCTCACCGAAGCGTTGACCGTAGATCTTTTCCGCCGCTACGCGGAGAGGCGTGCGCAGCCACGCCGGGCGCGCGGGGGGCTTCCGCCCGCTCTGCTTCGTCGCCTTCTCGATTATATCGAGGCGCATCTCGGTGCCGATATCGCGCTCGTCGAGCTGGCGAACCTCGCAGGACTAAGCGCGCATCATTTCGGGCAGGCCTTCAAAGCAAGCACCGGCATTGCGCCGCATCGCTATCTGATCGAGCGGCGAATCCAGCGGGCGAGACAGCTGCTACTCACCGATGCCCGACCGATCGCCGAGATCGCCGCCGATGTGGGCTTCGCAAACCAGAGTCACTTGACGTTCAATTTCCGCAAGCTTGTCGGGACGACACCGGCCCAATACCGCCGTTCGCGCCCTGGCCCACCGTCCCGTTCAACCCCTTCCAGGCACTAGGAATCGCGCTCGTCTTCCGATGCCGTTCTCGCAAGCCGCGGCAATCCAAAAAGACGCGATTGGTTGCGCTCGATCCTGCTCTGATCGCAGCCTGGACGTTTCAGGCTCATCACCGCCGAAGCAGTTCGGCAAGGACCTCACAAGGATCGGCGCCCAGCGCCCGGGCTACCTCGACGAACTCGACTACATCGAGCCGTCGCTCGCCACCCTCGTACTTTGCAACGAACGATTGCGGTCGTCCGATCTTGCGGGCCACATCGGTCTGCGTGAGACTCCTCGACTTGCGCAATTTGATGAGCAATTGTTGTAAATGCTGCTGTCGAGGCGTGCGAAGCGATTTGGGCATAAAGACCGGCGCGCAGTGGGAGCCGGCTCTTCCGATAATCCCGTTTCCGGATTATCCCAGAACAGGATATTGTGGCGGGCTCCAGCGGCACCCGTGCAAAGGGAGATGGAAGGATGACCAACGAACGGCCGCTCGCGGCGAAGCTTGACCCCGATGTTGCGGACAGCGTGCCGTGGTCAGAGGATCTGACACCTTATGACGAGGAGCATCTGGTCACCTATCTGCGCCTGCTCGACGCCGAGTCCGAAGGAGCCGACTGGTGTGAGGTCGCACGCATCGTCTTGCATCGGGACCCGGCGGACGAGTTCGAGCGCACGCGTCGCTGCTGGGAAACGCATCTCGCGCGCGCGCGCTGGATGACGACGCAGGGCTACCGCCGGCTCCTCGAGCAGGCCGCCGAAGAGGGCAGGCCGCTCGGCGCGAACCTTCACTGAGTACCATCGCCAAACTCCCGGCGCCGCCACTTTTTCAACCGAACGCGACAAACACCGACCCTGCGTGACAGAAGCGCCAGCCTGTTCGCGTTATCGTTGAACGTGGCGTTGTCGACATCATCTGCGCGTACGGCTTTGGCCGCACCAACGCGATGTCTCGCCCTTCGATCGGAAGCAGGCGATGGCAGCGTCTCAAGAGAAGCCACACGTCACGTTGCTGGTATTTCCACATTGCGGAGGCGTTTCATGAGCGATGGAAAGACGTCCATAGGTCTGCCGGACTGGCGCAACAGTGCCGATTATGAATCCATGCTGGCGTTGGATCGCCGGGCCTGGGCCGCGCAATGCCTATGGCGAGACCGGGATTTTGCCGAGCTCGTATCATCGCGTCCGGCACCGATGGTGCGCCGGCTCAGAAACAAACCAGCCATTGCCGTCGTGACACTGCCTGAGGAGGGCGATCTCGCCGCGTGGGGCGTGCACTTTCGTTCAGTACCTGGACGATCTGGGAGGTGCCACTCTTGCGATGTGGCGCGCTGATAGCGATCCTGCCGTCGTTACCGTCGAGGCCGCCGCGGCAAGCATAAATGATCCGGATGCCTTTGATGTCATGCGTCTAGCTTCACCAGTCTTGGTGTTGAAGCGCCGCAATGGAGTCGAACACCTGCTCATCGGCGACGGGTTCTGCCAGGTTCGCCTCGATGTTGCACGCGGGACGGTTCTCAACGGCCCGGTCTGCTTTCGCTATGATCTTTCCGGGGCGGCGGCGGTCGACGCCAAGCTGCTGACCTTGCGCCGCCTCATTGCCCTGATGCGGTTGCATCGCTTTCCGCAGGCTCTCGTTCCCGCAAACCGCCGTGCACGCCGCTGGATGATGGCCTTGCGGGCATGGGATGCTCGCGCGACGGGCGCGAGCCACCGTGAGATTGCGGTCGCGCTGTTTGGCCAGGCAACCGTCGACGCCGATTGGAACGGCGCCTCCGCCTATCTTCGCTGCCGCGTCCAACGCCTCATCCGGCTTGGCGAGACGCTGGTTCACGGCGGATACCGGCGGCTCTTGAAATAGGCGCTGCAAAATGGGCGCTCTAAAGAGATCTCGCAGGTGGACGACAGATCGGCGTGACAGAATCACGCGAAGACAGGAGGACGATTTCCGATGAAGCCTGCGGTTGACGGACGCGCGGTGTTCTTCGTGATGCTCTTCGCGTTGCTGGCCGCCTGCGACGATTCCCGGTCCGCATCGACGGCCAATTTCCAGAAGGCATTGCAGAGCTATTACGATAGCCATCCCGTCTGCGTCTCGCTGGCGGTCACGTTGCCCGCGAGCATCGGCACCGGAGCACTCGAGTTAATGCGGCCGCAGTTGGACGCGCTGGCCAAGGCCGGCGTCCTCAAGAAATCCGAAACGGGCCAGTCCGGCGCGGCCCAGCCGGCGGCCAGCATTCGTTACAGCATCGCGCCCGGCAACAGGACATTCGTCCATGCCGGACACGACAGTTTCCTCGGCGGCACGGACCTCTGCTTTGCGCGAAGGAAGATCACCAAGGTCGAGTCGTTCACGAAACCCGCTCAGGTCATGGGACGGAAAGTCTCGCAGGTCACCTACGATTTCGAACTGAGGGGCGTTGCGTCCTGGACCAGCACTGCCGCCATTACGGCAGCATTTCCCGGGATCAAGGCGGCCCTCTCGCGATCGCCCGGGAAAGAGACCGAGGCGATGACCCTGACGGATAAAGGCTGGCGGCTGGAACGCGACGCACGATGACTCGGGATGTTCTGACGCCGTCATCGTGACGGCCATTCGTCGCAACAGGCGCGTTTGACGGCATAGTGGGGCGCCTCGCGCGTGCCGCGCGACCGCGCTCTATTCCGCTTGGGCAGCACGCTGCCCAAGCTCCACCGAGCCGCCGCCTTCGCCTCGCTCCGGCGGCGTCTCGGCCCATTCGGGTGACGATCGCATGGCGTGGGGCCAAGCCTTGCGGCTTGGCACAAGGCCATCGCGCTTCACGCGATGAACTTGTTCGTTGGCCTTTCCCGGTGGCGCGGGGTGGGCGGCGCTCCCTTCTAGGCCCGCCGCGGCGTGCCGCAACCCTGCGCTTCGCTCCGGGTCCTCCACTTCGTTCCGGCCCTTCGGGTGCGGCCCGCCTTTCGGCGGGCCTTTCCGGTCGCATCTCGCCGCCCACCCCGCTTCCGGGGAAAGGCGCGCGAGGTTTTGCGGAGCGGAGGCTTGCGCATGAGCGAGACCGGCAAGCAGCGGAGCAACGGGCGAGGCCGCGACAGGGGCAGCCTCTATCAGGACGTCACCGACAAGATCATCGCCGAGCTGGAAGCGGGGCGGGTGCCCTGGGTGCAGCCTTGGGGAAAGGTCAAGGCGGGCCTGGGCCTGCCGAAGAACGCGGCCACGGGACGGCGCTATTCCGGGATCAATATCCTGATCCTGTGGGGCGCGGTCATCGAGAAAGGCTTTGCCGCGCAGCATTGGCTTACCTTCCGGCAGGCGCTGGACTTGAGCGGCAACGTCCGCAAGGGCGAGCGCGGCACGACGGTCTTTTATGCCGACCGCTTCATTCCCAAAGCCGAGATCGAGCGCGCGGCGAAGGATGGCGACGAGCCGGAAGCGGTGCCGTTCCTCAAGCGCTTTACCGTGTTCAACGTCGCGCAATGCGACGGGCTGGAGCGGCTGCAAGGGGAGCCTGAGCCGCTGCCCGCGCGCGAGATCGTGCCGCAGGCCGAGGCGCTGGTTGCGGCGACCGGTGCCGACATCCGCATCGGCGGGGATCGCGCCTTCTATGCGCCAAACGGCGATTACATCCAACTGCCGCCGCAGCCCGCCTTCTTCGAGCAGATCAATTTCTATCGCACCTGCTTTCATGAACTTTCGCATTGGAGCGGCGCAAGCCATCGGCTGAACCGCGACCTGTCGGGCCGCTTCGGCTCTAAATCCTATGGGCGCGAGGAACTGGTTGCCGAAATGGCGAGCGCGTTCCTTTGCGCCAGCCTCGCTATCGTGCCGACCGTGCGCCATGCCGATTATCTCGCCGCATGGCTCGCGATTTTGCGCGAGGACAACCGCGCCATCTTCCGCGCCGCAAGCCTCGCCAGCAAAGCGGCGGACTTCATCCTCGGCTTTCAGCAAGAGGCCGCGTCATCCGTCGCGTCAACCGTGCAGGTGATGGAGGCCTCGGCATGACCGCGCCACATCCCGACAACATGGCCGCGCTGCAATCCGAGCGAACGCCGGAAGGCGAGCAGACGCTCATTCCCGGCGTCCGCCCGATCACGGCGCGCGAGCGCCTCGCTTTGCTGATGGCGGCACCGCTTGCGCCGCGCAAGCCGCAGAAGCCCTTGAACATCGGCTTGTTCGACGAGGACGCGCGCAACCAGCTTCACCTGTTCTGACCGGAGGCCCGTCATGATCCTGATCCCCGACGACATCCGCGCCCGGCTTCTCGCCAATGGCGCCGCCGAACGCGAAACCGATCACGTGCCCGTCGTGAAGCTGTTCAATCCCTGCGGGGCCGCAACGTGGATCATTACCGAGATGATGGCGGACGGCGATACGCTGTTCGGCCTCGCGGATTTGGGCTTCGGCTGTCCCGAGCTTGGGTATGTCAGCCTTGCCGAGATCGAGAGTGTAACGGGTCCGCTCGGCCTCGGCATCGAGCGCGATCTCTCTTTCGCGCCGCGCTTTCCGCTTTCCGTCTATGCCGAGGCCGCGCGCCGCGCGAGCCACATCACCGAGGACGAGCGGCTGCTCGCGCAGGTTGCCGCCGCGCTCGGCGCGAGCAGCAGAGCCGGACCAGAGATTCCGCCGCAAGGCGGATGACCCGCGCCGATCCCGGTGCAACCCGGCTCCGCCCCGACCATCCTGGACAGATCGCACGGCCAGTTTTGGCGGAAAGAGGGGCCGATCCATCCCCGAAGGAGTAGACCACCATGCAACTCACTCATATCGATCTTGGCAAGCTCAGCATCGCCGCCGTCAACATGCGGCACGGCAAGAAGGCTCCGGACGTGTCGGATATCCTACCGTCGATCCGGGCGCGCGGCGTTTTGGTGCCGCTTCTGGTGCGGCCGAACGGCGAGCCCGATCACTTCGAGATCGTCGCCGGGCGGCGGCGGTATTTCGCGGCGAGCGCCATCGCGGACGAGCGGGGCGAGATCGCGCCCTTGCCCTGTGCCGTGATGGAGCCGGGCGACGACGCGGCGGCGCTGGAAGCCTCGCTCATCGAAAACGTCGCCCGGCTCGATCCCGACGAGGTATCGCAATGGGAGACCTTTGCGCGGCTCATCAAGGAAGGCCGCAGCGTCGCGGAGATCGCCGCGACCTTCGGCATCACAGAGCGCATGGTCAGCCAGCGCCTCGCCCTCGGCAATCTTCTGCCGAAGATCAGGGACGCCTACCGCAAGGACGAGATCGACGCCGAGACGGTGCGCCACCTGACGCTCGCCTCCAGGGCACAGCAGAAGGAATGGCTCGCCCTGTTCGCCGATCCCGAGCACTACGCGCCGCGCGGCTATCAGTTGAAGCAGTGGCTGTTCGGCGGGCAGTCGATTTCAACGAAGGTGGCGCTATTCCCGGTCGAGGACTATCCCGACCAGATCGTCTCCGACCTGTTCGGCGAGGACAGCTATTTCGCGGATGCGGACCTGTTCTGGCAGAAGCAGAACGAGGCCATCGCCGCCAAGCGCGATGCGCTTTTTGAAGCGGGATGGCCCGAGGTCGTCATCCTCGAACCGGGCGAGCACTTCCAGTCGTGGGAGCACGAGAAGACGCCGAAGAAGAAGGGCGGCAAGGTGTTCATTGCCGTCTCGCATCGGGGCGAGGTCGAAATCCATGAAGGCTGGCTCACGCGCAAGGATGCCCGCCGTGCGCGCAGCAAGGACGACCTGGATACCGACGCGACGCCGCCGAAGACGGCACGCCCCGAGGTCACGAGCGCCTTGCAGACTTATATCGATCTGCATCGTCACGCCGCCGTGCGCGCGGCTGTTGCCGAGCATCCGGGCGTGGCGCCCCGGCTGATGGTGTCGCACGCGATCACCGGCTCGCGCCTGTGGAGCGTCAAGCCCGAGCCGCAGGAGACCCGCAACGAGGCCATTGCCGCCAGCGTCGCCGCGAGCGCTTCGGAAGCGGCTTTCGCGACGAAGCGCCGTGCGGTTCTGGAGCTTTTGGGCTTCTCCGGCGAGGAGGGGACCGTCGCCGGAGGCAATGGCGATGACTACGGCACGGCAGGGGTTTTCGCACGGCTGTTGGCGCTCGGCGACGAGGATGTGCTGCGCATTCTTGCGGTAGTCATGGGCGAGACCCTGGAAGCGGGGAGCGCCGTGGTCGAGGCTGTCGGCGTCCATCTCAAGCTCGACATGAGCGCCGTCTGGCGGCCGGACGATGCCTTCTTCGACCTCATCCGCGACCGGCAGGTCATCAACGCGATGGTGGTAGATGTGGCGGGCAAGGCCGCAGCGGACGGCAATGTCGCGGAGAAGGTCAAGACGCAGAAGCAGATCATCCGCGACTGCCTTGCGGGCGAAAACGGCCGGACCAAGGTCGCGTCCTGGCTGCCCGGCTGGATGCAGTTCCCGGTGCGGGCCTACACGGATCGCGGCGGCTTGCGCACCGCCGAGCAATGGGTGCGCGTGCGCTCGCTGTTCACGGAGTGACGACCAAAGCGGGCGGCGGTGCGAACCGTCGCCCGCTTCTTCCTTCTCTGTAACGGCTTTAATCCGACCCAATCTGCGATATGGCCACTGCCCCGGCGAGTTTCGAAGCCACTTTGGACTGAGGGCGCACCAGCAAATACAACGCGGCGACGTGCGTGATCATGAGCAAGGGCACATAGATGATCGGAATCCAGTATGTGCCGGCCAACTGTCCCGATAATGCTGGAAGATCAAGCATCGTGCCGTGGTAATAGTCGATCAGGATGTCGGCCGCGCCGACCACATTGTAGGCGACGACGAACAGCCAAAAGAAGGGACGCATCCTGACGGTGAGGAGCGCCAGCATGGCCAGCAGACCGGTCGCGAAGTCGCCATACGCTGCGAACTCAGCAAACCCGGCGGGCAAATTTGGCCCGACAACGCCGGGGATGATGAAAACGAGCCCGAAGAAGCGAAAACTGTGCAGCGTCGCGATGGCACGTTGCGCTTCGATCCGGTCCATCGCCTTGAGCTTGGGCCAGAAATAGGCGCCGAAGCAAAGCAGCCACGGGACGTAACCGAGAAGGAGATGGATATTGAAGACTGTTGCCGGTGACATTTGGAGTCCTATTAGCGCGGTTTCGATGCCTCAGCCCGGTGGCGCAGGCGCAGTTGGCGCAGCGAAAGCAGGTGCAGCAGGATCGAGCTCGGCACCACGAAAGCAGGGGTCAGCACACCCGGATAAGCCCCGGCGCCGATGCTCGGCACATGCGGGACGATCAACTGCAACGGGCCGGGCGTGGTGATCATCCCCAAAGTGATCGCGACGGCGAAGTCGGCGAGGCCGAAGATATTCCAGACGATCGCGGCCCTGCGGCCCTGAGCCGTGCCGGTCGCCACGGCGATCGCCGTGGGCACGGCGAACAGGCCGGTCAGCGTATCGCCAATTCCTGCCGGCAACGCGAACACGCCCGGCAGCGACCCATGCAGCCAGGCAACGAGCGCCCAGCTCCCGAATATGCGGTAAAGCTGAAGAGCGACGAGCCAGCTCGCCGGCATCGCGTCGAGAACCTGGCCCATCCGCTTCGACGATAGCAACAGCGGCGCGCCGACGATCACCGGCAGGAAGATCGCCAGCGGCAGCACCGGTAAGGGCGAGGCGTCCGCGCGGAAGGCGCCATCGATCGCCGCGCTCCAGGCGACAGCGAACCAGAGCGTGTAGGGGATCATGATCGCCAGCCAGGCCGTGCGGCGTTGGTCTGGCGCCAGATCGGTGCTTTCGAGACCGAGCCACAAACCGAGTGCGATAAGCCCATGGGCGATCAACTGGTGGGCCACGATTGGAGCACCACCGCCGGAAATCGCCGGCTGCCAGTCGGTCAGCAGTATCCACAGCAGCGTGAGCGGCGCGATCCAAAGCAGGCTGCGCCAAGCGGGGCGCGGCGGAGCGATACCAGCGGGAATAGCGGCGGCGGTCATCGGCGGTTCTCCAGATAGGCCGTTAGATCAGATGTTGATTGGCGCAGCTTCGAACACCACGGCCACAATGGCCGATTAGCATTGGGTCACGGGGCTGCGTTATTGCTTGGCCGCCTGCGTTCCGATGAGCAGACGCAACGGCATCAGCGGGCCGACGGAAATGTACTCGTGGTCCATCAGATTCTGTTGCGCGAGCGGCAAGGCCTCCATGATCGAACGCGCCTCGGCCACGTCTTTCGTGTTCAGAAGGAAAACAGCTCCTTTGCCGTCTTCCCGTGCGTGCCAGTCGCGGATTTTCCCATCGAGATAGAGTTGGACCGTCGCGCGTATCTCAGCCGGCATGATGGCCATGACCTGCTCGCGTGTTACGCCGGGCTTTGCTTTCAGCAGCGCAAAGACACCTGTGGCCGTTGAAATGGAAGGTTGAGTCTGGACGTGAGATTGACCGGTCATCGGGAAAGCTCCGTTCAGGATTTTGCCCGTCAGATATACGGCCGCTTCCCGTGAGCGACTATCCGCGATAATGTCGATGGGCCATGAAGCAGAACTTCACAGTCAGGCAAGGCGCGCTCGACGGCGTGGAGGCGTTCCTGAGCGTCGCCCAGCACCGCAATTTTCGCCGGGCAGCTGCGGAACTCGGGGTGACCCCATCGGCGATCAGCCAGGCGATACGCGCACTCGAGGCGCGCGTCGGCGCGGCGCTCTTCCTTCGCACGACGCGCAGTGTCGGGCTGACCGAAGCCGGCGAACGATTCCTTTCACGCGCAAAACCCGCCTTCGAGGAGCTCGTCGCCGCCAGCGCGGTCGCACGCGATCTCGGACAGAGGCCCGCCGGACTGTTGCGCCTTTCGGTGCCGCGCGCGGTAGTGCCGATCCTGCTGGAGCCGCTGATTGCGTCCTTCAACCAGGCCTATCCCGAGGTCGAGGTGGAGATTGCGGCAAGCGAAGAGTTGGTCGATCTTGCGGCCGAAGGCTTCGACGCCGGCATTCGTCTCGGCCAGTTCATCGCGGCCGACATGGTCGCTGTGCGGTTGACACAGCCATTCCCGTTCGTGGTCGTCGGCAGCCCTAACTATCTACGCGGGCGCCAGCGACCGGAGCGCATCGACGATCTGCGTGATCACGCGTGTCTGCGCATGCGCCGCTCCAACGGATCGATCGCGCCTTGGTCTTTTGTCGACGGCAACAAGGCGGTCGAAGCCATCGTCTCCGGGCCGCTCATTGCGCACGACTACCCCACACTGATCGGAGCAGCAATTGAAGGCGTGGGACTTGCGCAAGTGCCGGGCCCGCTCGCCAAAACGCCCATCGACGACGGCCGATTGCAAGCGTTGCTGACGCGCTTTGCCGTCACAACACCGGGGGTTTTTCTGTACTATCCCGGGAAACGTCAGGTTTTGCCCAAACTGCGCGCATTCATCGAACACGTTAAATATCAGAGTGCCAACGCGCCGCCCGACCGAACAAACGCCCGAAGAACACGTAAGCTCCGCGGCGCGAACAGCTCTTGATGGCGCGCCGGATGGCCACCGACATCATCGGATCGACCGCATCGCGCTCACGAATATGACGCAATGCCCTCGCTCATCAAACGCTGAAAGAACTCGTCCATCTGCCCCGGCGGCAGCTTCGCACCGTCGTCGAGCCACCAGATCAACACCGCCATGTACGCGCCAACGATGTGCTGCACGACGAGTTCGCGTGGGATGCCTGTCGCGTCCTTGCCTTTAGTTGTCGCTAGTTCACCTCGAACGAAATCGCAAAGCGTTTGACGAATGGTATCGAGCGCAATCGCGCCCCCTTTGCTTCCTATCAGCGCCCGGTAGAGGTCTATGTGGTCGCGCGCATGCTCGAACATCGGCAGGCTGAATCCCAGAAGCCGAGTGCCGGCCGGCATTGACGCTGATGCGCTGCGGTGGCGCTCGAGAAGCTTCCGACGCAGATGGTCCAAGCCGCTCCGCTTGAGATCGTCCTTGCTCGTGAAGTGAGCATAGAAGGTGGAGCGGCCGATGTTGGCGCGTTCGCAAACCTCTTCGACTGAGGTCGCCTCGTACCCCTTTTCTAGGATCAAGGAGAGCAGCGCCTGGTGCAGGGTTTCGCGTGTCCGTGCGACGCGGCGGTCGATCGGCCGTTTCGCCACGGCTCTGCGTTCCTGGTCAGATCGCTGTTTTTGTCTGGTAACGGGCATGATTGCCGGCACCGTCCGGGAAAAGGATTTTGAACGTGCCGTCCCTTATCGTACATCGTGTGCTGTTTCGCAAGGGCGGGATCAGATCGGAAAGCACCCAAGGAATTTCTTATGCACACGGCCGAAGCCCGCATCGCCACGGAGCACGCCGCCCGCTATCTCGCCCAGCTGTGCCGCCACACCAGCAAGATGGGCCAGCGCCCGCGCAGCGGCCATCTCCCTCGATCCGGCCATACCGGCGATACACCCCCGCCGGTACGGCACGTCGAATGGTCCGACGCCATCGGAACCATCCGCTTCGGCGAGGGCCGGTGCATTCTGCAGGCCGACGACAACGCGTTGCTGTTGCGCGTTGAAGCCGGCACCGAGACCGCCCTGCGCCGGCTCCAGGACGGCATTGCCCATCGGCTGGAGACGTTCGGCCATCGCGAGCACCTCACCATTCACTGGCGACCGTCAACCTCTCAGCCCATCGGTCAATCCGCCGAAATCCCCAGCCGTGTTCCCGTAGCTGATGGAAGGGTCGCGGGCCGGTGGAGGCCGCGACTCGCCCGCGACATCGCCTTGGCCGCAGTTGCGGCCGTCGCCATCGCGGCTCATCTCGGCCTGCTCGGCGCGGCACTCGCCACCGCCGCATGGACTAAGTGGGGCGCCGACGCCGTCCTCGCATTCATCGTGCTCAAATTCATCGTCACGCTGGGCGTCCATGCGGCCGGCGGCACGGTTGCTTTCCGGCACGGTAAGGCCTTCCTCGCCGACCGCAATCCACGGCATACACAAACGCATGGAGAGGGTGACATGGCACGCGCCGCACCTGAGAATTCACATTCCAAAGCGCCGGGCTTGGTCCTCCATCAGGCCAGACTGTATGATTTCACGGTCTGGCTGATGACGCTCGGTCGCGAGCAGGCATTTCGTGAAAAGATTCTCGGTTTGGCGCATCTGAAACCTGGCGAGTCGGTGCTCGATGTCGGGTGTGGGACAGGCAGTCTTGCCATTGCATCGAAACGGCATGTCGGGCCGACGGGCATCGTCAACGGCATTGACGCCTCCCCCCAGATGATCGCCAGAGCCAGGAAGAAGGCCGCAAAAGCTGGCGCCGAAGTGGCTTTCCAGCAAGCTCCCGCTCAGGCGTTGCCGTTCCCGGAGGCACAATTCGACGTGACGCTCACCACGGTCATGCTTCACCACTTGTCACGATCGGCACGGCAGCAGTGTGGGCAGGAGATGCGGCGGGTTCTGAAACCGGGCGGCCGCGTTGTCGCCGTGGACTTCGCTCCGCGGGCGGAGCCGAAGGGCTTCCTTCGCGCAATCCACCGCCATGGCCACGTAAAGCTCGACGACATCGTCGCAATGCTCGAAGCCGCGGGATTGAGCGTGACTGAAAGTGGCGCTCTGGGCTTCCGTAACTTGCAGTTCGCGCTCGCGACGGCACCGAGCTCGACTTGATTGTGATAGGGTCGCCTACCTCGTCTGCACACGGTGTGTCACGAGTGGGCGTGCCACGCAGAGCGCGCCGTGGGTTGCGGATCTTCGCCACACTAATGGAGCAAGGCGCATGACTGTCGAAGCGAACGATCTGGCGAGAACTGTTTTGGCAACGCGGCCGATAGTGCCCGCGAAAGATTTCATGACCAGCAAGCAGTTCTATAGCGACCTCGGTTTTCAGTCGAAAATGCTAACCGACGACCTCGCGGAAATGAGCCTCGGCGCTTGTTCGTTCGTTCTCCAGAATTACTATGTCCGCGACTGGGCCGACAATTTCGTAATTCACCTCTACGTCTCCGATTTGCGCCCGTGGTGGGATCGTATTGTCGCTGCCGGTCTCGCGAGGCGCTATGGGGTTAAGACAGGAGCGCCTCATCGAGCGGATTGGGGCGCCACTGTTGCTCAGATGATCGATCCGGCCGGCGTGCTGTGGTGGCTTCACGAGGTGCAGACAGCGCTGCCAGCCGGATAGAGCTGCAACCCGGAATTCCGTGATCTGAAGTTTGCGATTCCCTTCGTGCGTCGAGCCGAAACCCGATGATGAGCGCTAGTCTGATTATAGTTGGTACGCTTGTTTTGGCGGCCCTTGCGACGGCGGTTTTCGTCGCCTGACCGGCGGCGCGGCGTGAAAGCATGTCGAGTGCGTGGGCGACATCGCAGCGGGGTGGGCGAACCGCATTCCATGCCGGAAGTCTCGCGCGTTCGCGCCAGCTTTTCCCGCGCGTCGAAGACCTCGGATCAGCCTGAATCGCGCCTGATCGTCGGCCTGAACGGCGCCGTTCGATGCGTCGATTGGCGGCGGTCTGCGTCTTACGCTGACCTGTGTGCGCGCCGTTCACGCGTGCTGACGCCGCTGCCGGATCGCTCTGTTCCGTTCGCTGGGGCCGGGACATCCCCTGCTCGAAGGGGCGGAACCTATAGGCGTCGCCGCCGCCTCCAAAACCATCGCGTCCGGCTTTTTTCCCCACCGCCTTCGGCGGCTTCCTCGCGGCCGCTTCGCTCCAAAAAAGCCGTCCGCTCCGGTCCTCCGCTGACGCTCCGGCCCTTCGGGTTCGGGGCGGCGGGCGCGCCCATGACCGGTTCGCCATCGCAGGGGATGGTCCCCGGCGACAGCAACAGGAGACAGAGCAATGCCTGCCATCGGATACGTCACCAAGCAGCAGAACGGCGGTTACAAGGGTCAGCTCAAGACGCTCACCATCCGCGCCGACATCGACATCGTGCCGAACGCGGCCAAGTCGGCCGACAACCAGCCCGACTTCCGGGTGCTGACCAAGGTCGGCTACGAGATCGGCGCCGGCTGGGTGCGCAAGGGCGAGACCTCCGGCAAGGACTACGTCTCGCTGAGCCTCGCCGCGCCCGAGTTCGGCCCGCGCAAGCTCTACGCCAATCTCGGCCGCGCCGCCGGCCAGGATGACGACGACGTGTTCGCCGTCATCTGGAACCCGGCCGACTGAGCGGACCGCGATCATGCCCCCGCGCTTCCGGCGCGGGGGCTTTCGCGCGCTTGGGGGATCGATTTCGGGGGGTGGTCGAATCCGAGCGTCCCGCCACCGGCCGTCCTCGTCCAACTTCGTCCGTGACGCGACGCACTGAGCCGTCGCCACACACACCGAGACGACGAGGCCGATCATGGATGACGACATCGTCCACGCTGCCGAGGCTCGAAAAGGCAGCCCGTTCCTCAACACCGACCAGGCCGCGCACTACCTCGGCCTCTCCCGGCAGGCGCTTGAAAAAATGCGGCGGCAGGGACGCGGACCACGCTATCGCAAGCACGGCCGTTACGTCCGCTACCACATCGCCGACCTCGACGCCTGGTCGGAAGAGCGCAGCCGCAACTGGACGCACGAGCCCGGCAAAGCAGCGGCGGGGCGCTCCGATGGCGGAGGCTCCGATGCGTGATCCTGTCGTCCGTCGCGTCCGGCCGCGCGCGGTTCTCGCTCTCGGCATCGCTGGTCTTGGCTTGATAGCGCTCGCGGCAATTTGGCGGCCGACAGCCATCGTTATCTACAACGCGAGCGCCAGCGCACCGGTCGGCTTCTACCGCGTGCTGCCCGTCGGAACGCTTCAGCGCGGCGATCTGGTGCTGGTACGCACGCCGGCCCCGGTGCGCACGCTTGCGGCAAAACGCGGGTACCTTCCCGGCACCGTGCCGCTGGTGAAGCGCATCGCGGCGCTTTCCGGCGATAGGGTCTGCGCCGTCGGCCGCGTCGTCACCATCAACGGATATCTCGTCGCCAATCGGCTCGCGGCGGACCATCTCGGCCGACCGCTGCCAGCGTGGACCGGCTGCGACACGCTGCATCCGGGCGAGGTCTTCCTCCTGATGGAAGACGTACCGGACTCTTTCGACAGCCGGTATTTCGGGCCGGTTCCGGCGCGCAGCGTCATCGGCAAGCTGGTGTCGCTATGGCTCAAGTAGTGCGCTCAATCCGCGGCGCGCTGGCAGCCGCTATAATCGCCGCTTGTGCCTTTTCAGGCACCACGCCGGCCGCTGCACGCGACATCGCAGACGCGCCATCATTTGTACGCTGGCGGAGTTTCATCGCGGAGGCGTCACACCGCTTCGGCATTCCAGAGACTTGGATACGCGCCGTGATGCAGGCGGAAAGCAGCGGCGTTCCGCGTGCAACATCGCCAAAAGGCGCAATGGGCCTCATGCAGATCATGCCGGATACCTGGGCCGGATTGTGCGCCCGCTACCGGCTGGATGCCGATCCCTATGATCCGCGCGCCAATATTCTGGCGGGCACCGCCTACTTGCGAGAGCTCTATGAGCGCTACGGCTATCCCAATCTGTTCGCCGCCTACAACACCGGCCCACGGCGCTTCGACGAACATCTTTTGCACGGCCGCCCCTTGCCGACCGAGACTCTGGCCTATCTCGCGCGGCTTGATCAGCCCGTCTTCGATACACCGCGCACCACCCTTGCAGCACCGGGAAATGGCCTGTTCTTCCCGCTCCATGCGACCGTTGGGACCACACAAAATTCGTCCTCGCAACCGTCATCGCGTCGCCTTTTCGTGCCGCTCAACATTCTTCCAGAAGCCGTGCAATCATCGAATTCGTACCCTCCAAGAGTTCCAGGGCGGCACTCGCGGTGACGTATAATCCGCTGAAATTTGCATCGACTTTGGCCTTGTGACGCATCGAAAGAATTTGCTCTCGGTGAGCGAAAGCGCTTCTGATTTGTGCCGCCGCGACTGTCATTCCGCACGCCATCCAGCTTGCCAGTTGTGCGCTCGTAACGAGGAATTCCCCCGTGTCGTTTTGGGCGCGAGGCCGCGTGGTCGTAGATGAGCGCAGGACGGACGATGAGTGACAGGGGTGCCGCGTAAGGCAAGATGAAATAGTGGCGCCATCTTCGGAAGATGCCGCCCAAGTGTCTGTCTGCACATCCTTTCTCGGCATCGCCTATGGCGCCATGGTTCGGCACATGGCGCCACGCGCCTGCAAGCCGTTGATCTTCTTGACGGCAAATGGCGCCGATTTTCGAGCGGTGGTTTCGATGCCATGTTCGTATTTGAGGCGATGCTGAGTGCCTTCGAAGAGATGTTATGACACGCGACGACGACTTCGAACCCAAGCTCGGAAAGATCCGCGCCCGCGGCGGCAAGCGCGGCCCGCGCTATCTGCATCAAGTGCTACGCGCGGTGGCGCTTGCCGGCGGCGTTCAGCGTAACGGTGGTTCGTCGCGCCGCTCGACCTTCAACGGCAGCCGGATCGGCCGCGGCGCCGGCGTCGGGCGTGTGCTCGCCGCGCGTGACCGCTACGCCGCCTATCGCCAGCGACGGGTCATCATCAAATCGCGCATCGTCAAGCTGGCCGGCAAGGGCATCAAGGGCGCGCAGGCGCATCTGCGCTATATCCAGCGCGACGGCGTCACCCGCGATGGCGAGCCCGGCGCGCTCTATTCGGCGGATGAGGATCGTGCGGATGGCAAGGCGTTTCTCACGCGCGGCGATGGCGACCGGCACCAGTTCCGCTTCATCGTCTCCGCCGAGGACGGCGTCGAGTATGACGACCTCAGGCCCTTCATCCGCCGTCTGATGAGCCAGATGGAGGAAGACCTCGGCACGAAGCTCGATTGGGTAGCGGTCGATCACTACAACACCGGCCATCCGCACAGCCATGTCATCGTCCGCGGCAAGACCGACCGCAACAGGGACCTGATCATCGCCCGCGAGTACGTCACCGAAGGCATGCGTGAGCGTGCCGCCGAGATCGTGCGCCTCGACCTCGGTCCGCGCTCGGATGTCGAGATCGAGGACCGGTTCCGGGAAGAGGTGAACCAGGCCCGCTTCACGAGCATCGACCGCACGCTGTTGCGCGAGCGCGACAATGAGGGGCTTCTCCGCGCAACGCACAAGGATGCGCTTCAGCAGAGTCTGCGAGCGGGCCGGCTACAGAAGCTCCGGCGGCTCGGTCTCGCCGAAGAAACTGCGCCCGGACAGTGGCGCCTTTCATCGGAGTTGGAGCCCACCCTGAGGCGCATGGGCGAGCGCGGTGACATCATCAAGACTCTGCATCGCGATCTTGCCGAGAAGGGCATGTCTCGCGCCGCTGCCGATTACGCCATCTACGATCCGGTCGATGCACAGACGTCGCCGATCGTCGGCCGGCTCGTCCGGCGCGGTCTTTCCGACGAGATCAACGATCGTCATTACCTGATCGTCGATGGCGTGGACGGAAGAACCCATTACGTCGAGATCGGCAAAGGCGATGCGGCGGAACCGGTTCCCAAAGACGCTATAGTTGCGATTTCGCCGAGGAGCATGGAACCTCGCGCCGTCGATCGCACCGTCGTCGAGATCGCTGTCGCTAATGACGGGCGCTACAGCGTCGATATCCATCTCCGGCATGATCCCACCGCGAGTGCGACGTTCGCTGAAACGCATGTGCGCCGCTTGGAAGCTATCCGGCGCGTTACCGGTGGCGTCGAGCGGGAGGCTGACGGGACATGGATCATCGCGCCCGATCATCTCGAGCGCGCCGCGGCGTACGAAGGGCGCCAGGCAAGGGACGCGCCGGTCGTGGTGGAGACGCTGTCCACACTGCCGCTCGAACGGCAGCTGAATTCCAACGGCGCCACCTGGCTCGACCGCGAGTTGGTCGGGGAATTGCCCGTACCGCTGCGCGACAGCGGCTTCGGACGTGAGGTGCGCGACGCCCTCGCACGCCGCCGGCAGTGGCTGATCGAGCAGGAGTTGGCGCGTGAGGAGCAGGGCCGCACGATCTATCGTGCCAACATGCTGCGCATGCTGGAGCGGCGGGAACTGACCCGTGTCGCCGGTCAGCTTTCCGGCGAACTCGGGCTCGAGTATGTGGAGGCAAAAAGCGGCGAACGGGTTGAAGGCGTCTATCGTCGTTCGCTGGACCTCGCGAGCGGACGCTTCGCCGTTATTGAGAAAAGCCGAGAATTCACGCTGGTGCCTTGGCGGCCGGTGCTGGAGCGCAGCCTCGGCAAGCCAGTCTCGGGGATCGTCCGCGGTGAGACGATTTCGTGGACCGTCGGTCGGCAGCGGAGCGGCCCGTCGGTTTCGTAACCGGAAGGTTCAGCTATTTCTTCTTCGTTGGGGAAATTCGTCGTGTATGTCTCTGGATCAGGATCAGTGAAGATAAAATGTATCCTTATCGCACGAGAACTGGCTGCAATTCTAAAAAAGATTCTTTCTACAAGCGTGAAATATATGAGCGTCATCTTGCAAGCATTCGCGCTGACTTCGATGCGCAAGCTCTCCTAAGCTCGCTTTCCTATTGTGAGGGATCGTCAAGCGCACTGTTGGCTTCTACGCAGCGACCATACCCGCATCGACGACCTCATAAAAAGGGCAAGCGCGGACCGGCCGCAGCCGTAGTGGTGTCAGAGACTTTGCTTTAGCAGGAATGCCATGTCCGTTGCCACTTCCTCCTTCGCCAGCCAGTTTGCTCCTTGTGCGAGAAGCAGCATCGGTTCGAGCCGTTCAAGGAGCGCCGAACCCCGGAGATGAGTGCGCACCATATCCGGCGACAGGCGGCCGATCGTTGCCAGTACCCAATCGGTATGTCCCGTGGCGGTGTTGGTTGCCTCAACGAGCGGTTCCAGCACGGTAGGGCTGTCGATCACGCGCAGCGCTTCCGAGGCGGCGGGCGCTCTGCGCGGATCGCCTTCGATCAGAATGGCGATCAGTTCCGCGATGACGGGTTTCGGCGTATCGCTCCCGAATCCGGCAATGGCGTGAAAGGCGGCGTTTTCTTCGTTGTCGCCAATGAACGCCACAAGATCGCCGTACGATTTCAGGCCGGCCTTTCCGAGTCCCCAAATCGCGGCCTGGCGCCGCTCGTCGCCGGCGAACCTTGCATCCGAAGCCGCGCGGCGCAGCTGGTCGCTGGCGAAAGCCGTTTTCAGCTCGGTCAGAATCAGGATCGCTTCCATGCTCATTTCCGCATGGTCCTTGTCCCACAGGACCGTGGCGATCCGCTCTTCGCCTTTGCCCGATCCGAGTACGGCGGCGCTGCCCGCGGCTTCGAGCGCTACGCGGATTTCCTGTTCCGTATCCAGCATGCGTTCGAGAGCCGGCACGGCGCGCTCGTGAAGATCGGTCCGGAACCGCAGCGCCTTCGCTGCGGCATAGCGGTCCATAGGGCTTTCAGCGGCCAGATGGTCGAGAGGATTGTACGAATCGCCGAGGTGACGGTTCAGGTCGGCAAGCGCCTGCGGCGCGCCTGCGAGCATCGTGATATCGGCGGCGAACCGGTCCCCCGCCTTCACGTAGGCGTGCTTGCCGTTGAGCGTGTAGGTCTGTTTCCGCGGATCCTTGCCGTCGCCTTCCATCATCACGACCAGTTTTTCGTGATTGACGGACAGCACCTTTCCGGGCCGGCTCGGGATCGTGGCCGGCCAGGTCCGGTCGCGTTCCGCGCCTTCCGAGGCCGACTTCGGCGGTCCCAGCTTCGATTGCGCAACCGATTCGCGCAGCGCCCGCACCGAGAAGTATACCGCCCCGTCAGCGGGCATCGGCCCGTCGGGACCCTCTGTACACGCGATCAGCGCCACGACATCTTCGTTGCGGCAGCCGGCGTCCCATGTCCGGTCGGGATTGTTCGGCGCATCGCTCATGCGGATTTTCAGGTCGCTCTTCGCGCGCACTTCCGCCCGCAGGCCTGTCCGCACACAGAGCAGGTCGGGCAGGCGCAGCCGCTTGACCTTCGTCGCCCATATCTTGTTCGAGGCGCAGTAGCGCTCCAGTTCGATCGGCTCGAAGCCGCGGGCTCTAAGTTCTTCCGCGACACGGCGCACGCCGAGGGCGCCCATCGTCAGGAATCGCAGGAAGCTGGTATCGACCTTGAATCCCATCAGCCGGCATCCTTGTCTTCAACCGGCTTGAGAAGGTCGCCCGGCTCTATGCCCAGCGCTTCCGCGAGTAAAAATATGTTCTCGATCGAGACATTGCGCTCGGAGCGCTCAATCGAGCTGATATAGGTTCTGTGAAGACCGGCGCGGTCAGCGAGTTCTTCCTGGGATAATCCTGTCGATTTCCTTAGGCGGCGTAAATTCTGTGCGAGTATTTCTTTCGGTTTATTTGTCTTCAACTCGAACGCCTCTTGCAGGGTTGCATAGAGGCTATGAATATGCCAACAATGAGTCTACAGACTCGGCGTTACCCATCTGGTACTTTTCGAGGCAGGAGAAAGACGTTGGCGCCCGATTTTGATTCGCTACCCGAAGCCATAACGGCGCCGCGTACGGACGCCATCTACAACTGCCATGCTTATCTGACGAAGGTGCCGGTCGCCGCCATACGGCCCTTCATCGAGACATTCTCCGCACCCGGAGAAACCGTCGTCGATTTCTTCGCGGGCTCCGGCATGACCGGCCTCGCCGCCCTCACCGCGGGACGCAAGGCGGTCTTGAGCGACATCTCCGTGCTCGGACAGCATATCGCAACCGGCTACCTCGCCAAAGTCTCGCCGGCCGCGCTGCGCGCGACGGCCGACTCGGTTATGAAGACCGCCCGAGGCGCCCTGGGCGAACTTTACAACACGAAACGTGCTTCCGATGGCGCCGTGGACGAACTGACCCGCACCGTCTGGTCCTTCACCTACAAATGCCCGGCCTGCGCCGCTCAGATCGTTTACTACGAGCACATTTCGCCGAGCGGCGCGCCGCCGAAGGCGTGCCCGTCATGCGGCGGGCCGTTTGCGCGCCGCAACTGGCCGCGCGGCGAAGACGTGCCGGTCGAAGTCGTCGTTGCCGGTGAGAGCGGCCGGCTCGCGCCGCAGGACGTGTCCGATTTTGACCGCAGGATGATCGCAGCGGCGGCTTCTGACCCGCGCCGGAAGGACGTGCCTTCGCTTGCCATAGAGGATCACCGCGAAATGTACAGCCGTTCGGGGCTGGGCAAGGCCGGGCTGACCGACACGGCGCAATTCTTTTCGCCCCGTAACGGGATTGCGCTGCTGGAGTTGTGGCGCGCCATCAATGCCGTCGATCACGAAGATATCCGCCGCAAGCTGCGCTTTGCCTTCACGGCCATTCTGCCGCGGGCGTCGCGCCGCTATCAGTGGAGCGCGAAGCGGCCCCTCAATGCGCAGAACCAGACCTATTACATCGCGCCCGTTTATTACGAATGGAACGTGTTCGAGCTGTTCAACCGCAAGGTCGAGGCGGCGCTGCGCGCCGATCAGGACCTGTTCGGCGGCGGCGACGCGCCACTGTTCCGCCCCGCCGCGGCGCGGGATGTTTCATATGAGCTGGCGTCGGCGGACGCGCTGTCGCACCTTAAGGGTGCTTCCGTCGATTACGTGTTCACGGATCCGCCATTCGGCAGCAACATCTTCTATAGCGACATGAGCCTCTTCCATGAGGCATGGCTCGGCCGCACCACCGACAACGAACACGAAGCGGTGGTCCACACGACGGGCAGGCGCAAGAACGGCGCCGCCGAGCGTTATGAGGAATTGCTGCGCGGCGCGTTTTCGGAGGCGTTCCGGATTCTCAAGCCCGGACGTTACATGTCCGTCGTATTCGGTAACAGCAGCGGCCGTATATGGGGCCTCGTTCAACGCGCCTTGCGCGACGCCGGCTTCAAGGCCGCTCCCGCGCATGTCGCCATTCTGGACAAGGGCCAGCGTTCGGTGAAGGGGCTGAACTCCGGCTCGGAAGGCGTGGTCACGGTCGATCTGATCCTGACGGTGCAGAAGCCGGCGCGATCCGAGTCGGCGGACAACGCCCGGCCTCTGTCAAACGGGGACACGGCAACACTGATCCGCGAGGCTGTCGCCGACCTGTCGAGCGAGGACGCCCGGAACCCGAGCTACGTCTATGCGCACATCCTGACCAAGGCGATCCAGAAGCATCTGCTTCTCGACGACATGCATCTCGGCGACGTGCTGGTTGCGCTGCGCAAGGCAGGCTACGCGATCGATCGCAAGACGGGATCGCTGCGGCGGCAAGAGGCCAGCGCGGAGGCGGCATAAGAGGAACGTTCAGCGCAATGATTTCGCAAAAAACAAAGATCCGATGAGCAGAACCGCGACGAAGAGCAGGCACCGCGCGGCGCACAACGCGCAGTCAAGAACGGCGCTCTCTCTCGCGGCCGTTCTGGCGGCGCCTCACCACAGGCTGACTGTCGGGCAGTACCAAGACCTGTCGCACGGGACAGACCGAAAGCCTGAAGGCCTTTCCTTCCCCCTGCTGGGGCTGTTTGGCGAAACGGGAAGCCTCCTGTCGGAACTCAAGAAGAAGCAGCGCGATGCCGATTCCTATTTCGGCTATCAGGCGTCCGTCATCGAAGAACTGGGGGACGTTCTGTGGTATTTCGCCAACCTGGCTACACGCGCGCAGATCAAGCTCCCGACGCTCGCCCATCGCATCAACGGCCGCATTTCGGACGGTGATGCGCCTGACATGGCCCTTGCGAGCCTGCAGCCTTCTTTGTCGGTCACGGGACCGGCAGCCGAGGCCGCATTCGAGGCAACGCTAATCCGTCTGGCCGGCGAAATCGGAAAGCTGGTCGCCGATTTTTCGGCAGGTGGAATCGCGGCCGGCTCCGATCGCCTGTCGGATCATATGGAAGCGATTTTCCGTGCTCTGATAGAGGCCGCCAATAACGCCGGTGTCAGTCTGGGCGAGGCGGCACATCGCAATCTCGCCAAAATTTACGACCGCTGGCCGCAGGAGCGAATTTACCCGCCTCTGTTTGACGACGGTTGTGATCGGGGCGAGCAGATTCCCCGTCGCGTTGAGATGCATATTTTCGAGAAGACCGTGAACAAAAAGACCTACGTGTTCCTGCGCTGCAACGACATCAATATCGGCGACCGGTTGACCGATAACAAGCTGGAGAAGGACGAGTACAGGTTTCACGACGTGTTCCATCTCGCTTACGCGGCCATTCTTGGCTGGTCACCGGTCATGCGGGCACTCTTCCGGGTCAAGCGCAAGAGCAGGCCCGCCATCGACGAAGCAGAAGACGGTGCCCGCGCGATACTGATTGAAGAAGGCGTTTCGACTTGGATTTTCAATCACGCCGCGCCTCTCAATTTTTTCGAGAATCTGACGAGCGTCGAATACGGCCTGCTTAAGGCTGCGCGGTCTCTGGTCGCAGGATTCGAAGCGGAACGTTGCCCGCTTTGGCTATGGGAAGAGGCAATCCTAAAAGGCTACGAGGTCTTCCGCGCTCTGCGCCAACACAGGCGCGGCGTCGTCATTGCCGATCTGAATGAACGAACCATAACATTTGAGAAGCTTCCCGCATGAAACCGTCCGCTTTCGTCGATGCGTTGAGTACTGTCCATCTCGACGCTGTTTTTAATCCCTACAGCGATCGGTGTCCGGTCCATGACCGCGTTGACGCCCCACAGAGGCGCCGTGCGAACCTGCGCGCCTTTCTCGAATCTGTCTGCGATGACGAGGTCGATTCGATATGGATTGCGCGTGATCTCGGCTACCGTGGCGGCCGGCGTACCGGGCTGCCGCTCACCGATGAAATTCACCTGAAAACCTTCAGCGAGGTTTACGGGTTGTCGCTCTCACGCGCGACCAAAGGCCCGCCCATGGCGGAGCGGACAGCAGCCATAATCTGGAAGGTTTTGACCCAGATCGATTGTCCGGTCTTCCTGTGGAATATCTTTCCCTTGCATCCGTACGAACCGGGCGATCCGTTATCCAACCGCTGCCACACCCGCACTGAGCGCGATGTCTTCCGCGATCTTCTCTTCGCGCTCTTGCAAATGCTGCGCCCGCGGCGCCTTGTCGCTATCGGACGGGATGCGCAACTGGCGCTTGCCG
This sequence comes from Alphaproteobacteria bacterium, assembly GCA_028871455.1. Taxonomy (GTDB): domain Bacteria; phylum Pseudomonadota; class Alphaproteobacteria; order ATCC43930; family CGMCC-115725; genus REEB95. The sequence goes on along the minus strand of JAGWNF010000009.1, from coordinate 25,438 downwards.
ACCTCAGCCTCGATTCTGTTCCCGTCCGCCACCCGAGCTATGGCGGTCAATCGGACTTCATCCGTGGCATGAACGAGGCATACGGGTTATTGTCTCAATCCCAGATTTGAATGGCGCGACGTGGATCGGCGTGCCGCTCGCTCCGGCCTGTGAGGAGCGGGTCAGGATCGCAGCGGCCGCGCGCAACATCAAACGTCCCGACCGTAGATGTAGCCATCGGGATCAGTCTTGGCGGGATCAACGCCGAGGCTAAGCGCGAACTCCGAGTTTCTCATTCCGGCCCGGAAAGGCAGTCCATCGGCGGTGCCTGTCCATCTGGGATTCCAGAAGACGAAGGCCGGTTTTGCCAGCAAACCTTCCGCCGGATGAAGGCCGCCATAGGCCGTATGGTACACGGCTGCAAGATGCGAACTCTCCTTGGAATGGAACACCGCATTGGCAAGGATCGCGGCGCGACGCCGGACATGAGGTAGTGTGAGGTCCGGCGGCTCGATATCCTCAAACTGCAAGGCCACGAAGCCAGGGTGATCGCCGGAGAGCTGCGACGTAGCCTTTTTCAGAGCTTCGAGCTGCGGTTTGGAATGATCGTCTTCCCGGCGACTTCGAACAACCACCAAACAGCCTCCGGTCTCATTCATGACCCCCGATACATGGCAGTTAGCGCCAAACGCCTCGGAGCAGGCGGCATAGAGTTCCTTCGAGTCTGCGAAATTCGCTCTTAAAAGGCGCCGTTCATATGGTTCCCGCTCAATCTGAAAATTGGGTCCTACGAACTGGGTGACACCGGCCTCTGTCAGGACACGCGATACTGCTGTTCGAAGGGCGCGTTGGCTCGTTGTGTCGGCCGACAGGCGGTCATCAAGTGTGATGACCACCACGGCCGGAGATGAGCGCTTCGCATATTCCGTGATGCTAGGACCGAGAGCGTCGATAAACCGGTAAAAGTCCTTACGGTGGATCTTGCGGCCCGCGTCGGCCGAGAGGCTCTTGCACTCGACTTCGCCGACAATGTTCCCGTTGCCAAAGCGAATATCGTACGCCGCCGTCCCTTCGAGGTCGGGGAATTCGACATCAAAACCCTGATCGATTAGCCCGAGCGCGACATCTAGTTCGAGGTAGAGGCCCGCGAAATCCGTTTTCAGCGCGCCGCGCAACCGCCCTTGAAGATTGTTTCGGCCCTCGGCCCCCAATTGCTTATGCGCCTCGACAGTCATGCCCGCGAAAAGAAGAGCCGCCATTGATCGAGGAAATACCTCCCCTGGAAGAAGCCGCGCATGCTCCTGCCAGATGGCGATCTGGGCGCTTAGCTCCAGCTCCAGCCAGTGGTGATCGGACATAATCTTTGCCAGAAAGGGCGACTTTTTCCCTTCGTCGTAAAGCTGATCCACACGCCTCCACCAGCGTGTGCCGCCGCTGAGGTCGAGAAACGCCGGAAAATAGGCTGCAAGGTCGTCAATTGTGCGGGGCAAATCGAAACGCATGATTGTCCGGGATTGTAACTTCTGGTGATCTCCGCAGCTTCTCGCGTTATGCCGCCTGACTGGTATTCCGCGCGGCGAAACACTCCGCAAGAAGCTGATCTATGTCGCCGCGCCTGGTTGATTTGGGCGTATCGATCACTGCATGTGTCGAGATGACAGTTAGGGGGCCGACCGGTACGCCGGCTTCCTGCCCAACGAATGCCATCAGACAGGCAAGGCCGATCAGATTGCCGAGCAGCCGTTCGATGTAATAATGGTTCCTGTAAAGGGCGGTCAGCATTACGCGGTTTTCGTGATCGAGCTTGAAGCTCAAGAAGCTCAGGCACTGCCGGTTCATCACCGGACCGGCGTCACGCTCGGGATCGTAGATCGGCACGTCGAGGGCCGGATCGGAGACGGTCAGCTCGTAAATGTTGCGAAATGTCTTGCCGCCGCCGTGAACATGTTGCCTCATTTTCGCGACCATGTCGGCAAGCGGGTTGATGTTTCTGTCGTCTGCGGTCGGACGGCGGATCATCCGCTCGAAATACCGACCCCAGTCGCCCTGCTTCTTCTTGACGCGCTCGTAAACCTGTCCGTACACGTCATAAAAACCTGGCGCGCCATGCCGCCTGTAAAGGTCCTGCGGGAAGATGGTGTTCGCCACCGATTGCAGCGGCAGTGCGCCGTGCGCCCGAAGAAACCCGTCGGCGATCCCGATCACGCGCGCATCGGCATCTGTTTGCGTGAGCGGATCGGCAATGTCGATAATCACGTTGTGCGCTTCATGGCCGGCCGCGGCATTAACCGCCGCCAGGGCCTCAAGCCACGCTGCTGCGCATGTTTGCTGCGTTGGAATCGGCAGATACATTCGTCATGTCCTCTTTCATTTCCGCGAAACCGTAAAGGCGAGGCGCCAGATAATCCTCGCTCACCCATGCATAACCATCGACGCCCCAGTCCGCACCCCAGCTGTTCCGTACCAGGATCAGCCGTCTGCCGTTCCGCGTGCCGTACCCGACTGCAATAGCCGCATGCCGTCGCTGCGGATCGGGCGGTTCGGCAGCGTCGATAATTCCGTTGGCGTCCGGCCGGTAGAACGCATCGGACAGGCTCATCATCACGATCACGGACAATCCGGTATCCAGCCGTTTGCGGATCGCTGCGAGGGACGCGCTGTCATGCGCGCTTGCACGCCGGTAAACCGTACCGACGTTTGCCGGCGGCTTCCACAACGTCACATTGGAAGGCACGCCGCTCAGGTACGGCCAGGCCGTTTCCGGCGGCTGGCCGTTTTCCTTTATCGCCGCCAGCATCGCGCCGGGCGTTGTCCCGTCATCCGGGTAGCCGCCGTCCCGTTTCAGAGCGTGGAAATAAGCGTATTCGCACGAAAGCGGGACCCAGCCTGACCGGGCAGCCGCATGAGCATCGCTCGCCGCGAAGGCCATGCAGGTTGGCCGCGCGCCCTGGTCGCGCGCCGGGCCAAACTGATGACGCAGGTCGCATTCGACAGTAACCTCCATCAGGCGGCCTCCAGGAGGCGCCTGCGTTCGGCCTGTGAGATACCTTCGCCCTCCGGGCCGCTCAGATCATAGTGTACGCAGAACGAGGCCAGCGGCGCGCCATCGGCTAGCCACGGCCGCCGCTCTGCAAGAGCCATTCGCCCGTGCTGCGGCCCCTCGGAGCGCGCCGTGATCGAGCGCATCACGTGCCCACCGACCGTTTGGCCGTCCGGCCCTTCGCGCTCGTCGCGCACGACGGCGAAACCCGCCTTGTTGAGTTCGTCGAAGGTCCAGACATAGCCGGACCCGCTATGCTCCGTCAGATTGAGCACAAACAAGTCCGAACGGCTGCCCTCGATGACGGCGCCTTCGTCCTTTTCCGTCAGCAGCCAGACATCGCGCCGCCAGTCGGGTGGCTCATAGTCGCCGAGCAAGGCTTTCTTGATTGTCCTGGGCTGTACACCGAGCAGGTTATCGACTGTCTTTCTCGCTATTACGGCGACCCCGGGCCGCATCAGCGACCGGCATGTGGCCTCGTAGCTCGCGCCGATCCGCAGCGAGAGCTGATAGACCGTCATCGGGTCTGTCATCACCGCGGGCGTCCAGCCGTGCCGCTGGAAATGCGCCGCGAACAGCCAGGGCGGCATCATGAACTCTGTGGCGAACGCGTCCGCTTCGAGTTCCTGCTGCGCATAATCGGGTGCGCTGTTAAACGGCGACCGCCGCAGAATCGATTCGTCATCGAGGCTCGGACTGTGGCCGAGGGCGCAATGGCCCAGCTCATGGGCGCCGGTAAAACGCTGGACGCTCAGGCCGCGCTTCGTCGTCACCATGATGCCGGGCATCGGCTCGTTGATGAAAACGCCAAGCAGCCCGTCGAGAGGCTTGAACAGGAGCGGCACGCCCGACCGGACGATGGTGTCGAACACGTCGATCCGGCCGCCATCCGCTTCGATGCGCTCCCGCATCCCGAACGAGCGGTGTAGCCGGCCGGCTGCACGCTTGCCTCTCAGAATCGCCGAGCGCACATCAGCCATCCGACGACCTCTCGCTTTGCGCGCGCGCCCGCAGATAATCGGCGAACCGGCTCAATTCCTGCCGATCCCTTTCCGATAAACCGGCAGCCGCGCGCGCCAGATGCGCAACGTCGTCAGGCACGCTCGCGTCGGCCTGCGCCTCCCCCGTGAAATACGCCAAAGGGCGCTTATAGAGCAGCGCGACCTTTTTCAGCTCCAGTGCGTCAATGCGGCGCTGCCCGCTCTCGATATGCGACAACGCCGTCCGCGGAATCCCCAGGTATTTCGCCACTTCGTCCTGCGACAGTCCCAGGTACTCCCGCGCTTCACGCAGACGCGCGCCGAGCTTCTGCCGGTCGATTGCTTCGTCCGTCCGGGACTCGCCGCGCCTACCTTTGTCCGTCATCAATTCTTCTCCTCGTGATGTTTGCGCCACCGCCGCTCCAGTTGCGGCATGAGATGCTGGACGACCTCATCGACACTGTCGTAGCCGCCGGCCCGCACCAGGCTATCGGGCAGCGCGAACGGCACTTTCGGCTCGATTTCAAGCAGCACTTCGACGACGACCAGCGAATCGATCACCGGCTGCGGACCGATCGCGCTGCCGGGGCCGCCTGCCGGTGCAGCGCCGCCGTGCAATGCGGCCTGCATCGCGCCTTCGTCCGCCAGGAAATCACGGATGCAGGCTTCGATCTCCCCGGTCGGGAAGGACGGTACGGTCTTGCGTTCGGCTGTCGTGACAGGTGTCATGGGTCCACCTATGTCTGATTTACAGACAGCGTAGCACGAGTATGTTCGAAAATCAAACATAATCAGATTCACGTCCGGACGCGACCGACCACAGGCCGGAACCGGGTTGTACGGCGCTAGGCTTGCGTCGCTCGCCAAGCCCTGCCGAGTTCCCGCTAGGCGGATTTCGGCCCTTCGGTTGCCGATCCCGCGCGCCCAACACCATAGTTTGGGAATGAGGAATTTGGTTACGAGCTCGTCGAGATCGACAGCCTCAGGACCGGAGAAGAAGCAACGTTCTTAACACGTTTGCCTTTTGCAAGAACGAGCCCGATAAGGCTCGCTCGACCCGTAAGGCGAACTTCATTTCAGCTCTTCGAGTAACGATGTGTTGGGCAAGGCGCACATAAACCCATTTGGGCGTAGATAAAGCGGATTTCTCTTTCCGGCGATCTGCCGGATTCCTGTCTCAGAGCCCGGACACGCGCTTGGCGCTGCCCGGTGGAGACAGCGAACATGACGCCCACCAAATTTCTGATCGGCCAGATTCTGATCGTCTTCGCGATCGTGACTGCGGGCGTCTGGTTCGCGACGGAATGGTGTGCCGCCGCGCTGGGATTCCAGCCGCGACTCGGGGCGCCGTGGTTCGAGCTCGCCGGCGTCCCGTTCTATTACCCGTGGCGGCTGTTCGAATGGTGGTACGCCTACGACGCCTATGCGCCGGCACTGTTCAACAAGGCGGGCGCGATCGCGGCATCGAGCGGCTTCTTGGGCTGCATTGTCGCTATCATCGGCTCGCTCTGGCGGGCGCGGCAGAACCGGCTGGTCACGACCTACGGCTCCTCGCGCTGGGCGATGGGCCGCGAGATCGAGAAGGCCGGGCTGTTCCGTTCTGCCGGCGTCTTCCTCGGTCGGCTCGGCGGGCGGTATCTGCGCCATGACGGGCCGGAGCATGTCATGGCCTTTGCGCCGACCCGGAGTGGCAAGGGCGTTGGTCTCGTCATCCCGACGCTTCTGTCCTGGACCGGCAGTGCGGTCATCCACGACATCAAGGGCGAGAACTGGCAGTTGACGGCCGGCTGGCGGGCGAAGTTCTCGCATTGCCTCTTGTTCAATCCGACCGACCCGCGTTCGGCGCGCTATAACCCGCTTCTCGAGGTGCGCAAGGGCCCGGACGAGGTCCGCGACGTCCAGAATATCGCTGACATCCTGGTCGATCCCGAAGGCGCGCTGGAACGGCGCTCGCACTGGGAGAAAACCAGCCATTCGCTGCTGGTCGGCGCCATCCTGCATGTTCTCTATGCCGAGGAAGAGAAGACGCTCGCGCGCGTCGCAACCTTCCTTTCAGACCCCCAGCGCAGCTTCGCGCACACGCTGCGCCGGATGATGGGGACCAACCATCTCGGCACGAAGGAGCATCCCCGCGTTCATCCCGTCGTCGCCTCGGCGGCGCGCGAGGTGCTGAACAAGTCCGAGAACGAGCGCTCCGGTGTGCTTTCCACGGCGATGTCATTCCTTGGCCTTTATCGCGATCCGGTGGTGGCCGCGACCACCGCCGCCTGCGACTGGCGCATCGCCGATCTCGTCGATGCCGCGCGGCCGGTCTCGCTCTATCTCGTCATTCCGCCCTCCGACATCTCGCGGACGAAGCCCCTGGTGCGCCTGGTGCTGAACCAGATCGGGCGGCGCCTCACGGAGCGGCTCGAAGGCGATCCAGGCAAGCGGCGCAAGCATCAGCTTTTGATGATGCTGGACGAGTTTCCGGCGCTGGGGCGGCTCGACTTCTTCGAGACTGCGCTCGCCTTCATGGCCGGCTACGGCATCCGCGCCTACCTGATCGCGCAGTCCTTGAACCAGATCTCCAAGGCCTATGGTGAGAACAACGCAATCCTCGACAATTGCCATGTCCGCATCGCATTCAGCAGCAACGACGAGCGCACGGCAAAGCGCATCTCCGATGCGCTCGGCACGGCGACGGAGTTGCGCGCGCAGCGCAACTATGCCGGCAACCGGCTCTCGCCCTGGCTAAGTCACGTCATGGTCAGCCGGCAGGAGACGGCGCGGCCGCTGCTGACGCCGGGCGAGGTGATGCAGCTTCCGCCCACGGACGAGCTAGTGATGGTCTCGGGCCTTCCGCCAATCCGCGCGAAGAAGCTGCGCTATTATGAGGACGGCAACTTCACCGCCCGCGTCGCCTCGGCGCCGATGCTCGCCGACGACGGCTATCGCGATAGGCCTGCACCACGCCCCGACGACTGGAGCGGCCAGGTGCGGGGGCTGCATCTCCGCCTTGCCGCCGCGATCGACGAGGAAGCGGGCGCCCCCGAGGACGAAGGCGGGCTCCAGCGTCAGCGCCATCCGGGCGTGCCGGGCGAAGAGGTCTCCAAGCCGAACGAGCACGAGCACGCAACCGATCCCGCCCTCGACGACGAATCCGATGTCGCCGCCGACAAGGCCGTGGTCGATCGCCTCCGCGGTCTCGGCACGGTCGGCCGTGCCCACGCGATGAACGAGGCCGAGCCGCATCGCGATCCAGACCGCGATCTCCTGCCGGATTTCTGAAGGAGGTGCATGAATGAAGCCGCGCCACCACCTCTATCTCGACGACGAATTGACGGCGAAGCTCGATGCGCTCGCGTCGAAACCCGGCACCTCAAAATCCGCGATCGTGGCGGACGCCTTGCGCGCCTATCTCGCGCGCCGTGGCGCGAAGGAGCTCGACGATCTTCTGAAAGTGCGCCTCGACCGCGTGACCACGCAGCTCGGCCGCATGGAGCGCGACATCCAGATCCTCCTTGAGACGCTCGCGCTCTTCGTCCGCTACGAGTTCACCGTCACCGCACCCTTGCCAGACTCCGAGCAGGCCGCGGCGCGGGCGGTGGCGCAAGACCGCTACCAGGCCTTCATCGAGCAGGTCGGACGCCGCATCGCCGGCGGCCGCACGATCGGGCGCGAGCTCGGTAATGCCGAGCACGACGGGCACAACGGCGCGGGAGGTACGGCATGAGCGGCCTCTCGCATCCGGAAGCCGAAGACCGCCGCCGCACCATGCTGCGCACCGCCATGGGCCCGGATATCGCCACGGCGCTCGCCGATCCCGCCGTCATCGAGGTCATGGTCAATCCCGACGGGGCCTTGCGCCTCGACCGCCTCGGCGAGGGCCGAACCGATACCGGCGTGCGGCTCGGCCAGGCCGAGGTCGAACGGATCATCCGGCTGGTAGCTTCCCATGTCCGGGTCGAGGTTCATGCCGGCAATCCGGTGGTCTCCGCTGAGTTGCCGCCGCGCGACGAAGGCGTGGCCGGCGAGCGCTTCGAAGGCATCCTGCCGCCGGTGGCGCTCGCGCCGTGCTTCACCATCCGCAAGCCCGCGGCGCGCATCTACACGCTCGACGACTACGTCAATGACCGCATCCTCTCGCCCGTGCAGGCGACCGCGCTCCGCCATGCACTGTGGGATCATAGTAATCTCCTCATCGCCGGCGGCACGAGCACCGGGAAGACCACGCTCGCGAACGCACTGCTTGCCGAGATGGCCGGGTTCGACGAGCGGGTGATCATCCTGGAAGATACGCGCGAGCTGCAATGCGCGGCGCCCGATTGCGTGGCGCTCCGGACCAAGCGCGGCGTGGCCACACTTGCCGATCTCGTGCGCTCGACGCTGCGCTTCCGGCCCGACCGCATCATCGTCGGCGAAGTGCGGGGGCCTGAAGCCCTCGACATGCTGAAGGCCTGGAACACCGGCCATCCCGGCGGGATCGCGACGGTGCATGCCAATTCCGGGCGCGCCGCGCTCTACCGGCTCGAACAGCTCATCCAGGAAGCGGTCGTCACCGTGCCGCGTCGGCTCATCGCCGAGGCGATCGATCTCGTCGTCTTCATCCGCGGCCGCGGGACTTCGCGGCGCGTCGAGACCATCAGCGAGGTCACCGGCCTCGACATGGACGGCGACTACGCCGTCACCGACCTCGCACCGCATCGCCTGCATGCGCTCTGAACGAAAGGACCGACCCCATGCGTTTCTCTCTGCCCGTTTCATCTTCCCGCATCCTGCGGGTTCTCGCATCGGCAGCCGGCGCCACGCTGCTTATGTGCGGGGAGGCCTATGCCGCCGGCTCCAACATGCCGTGGGAGCAGCCGCTCCAGCAGATCCTCGATTCGGTGCAAGGCCCGGTCGCCAAGATCATCGCGGTGATGATCATCATCGTCACGGGTCTCACGCTCGCTTTCGGCGAGACCGCCGGTGGCTTCCGGCGGCTCATCCAGATCGTCTTCGGGCTCTCGATCGCCTTTGCGGCGTCGAGCTTCTTTCTGTCGTTTTTCAATTTCGGCGGGGGAGCGCTTGTCTGATGGCGCGGATCGAGGGCTTCGAGGTGCCGCTGCACCGCGCGCTCACCGAGCCGATCCTATTGGCCGGCGCGCCGCGCGGCATTGCGATTCTCAACGGCACGCTCGCCGCCGCGCTCGGCCTCGGGCTCCAGGTGTGGCTGGCCGGGCTCCTGTTCTGGGTCCTCGGCCACTCCTTGAGCGTCTTCGCTGCCAAGCGCGATCCCGATTTCGCAGCCGTCGTCGTGCGGCATCTCAGGCAGCGGGGGTGGCTTACATGCTGAACCTCGCCGAATACCGCTCCAAATCCGACCGGCTTGCCGACCATCTGCCCTGGGCGGCGCTCGTGGCCCCCGGCGTCGTTCTCAACAAGGACGGCAGCTTTCAGCGCACTCTGCGGTTTCGCGGCCCCGATCTCGAAAGCGCGACCGAGGCCGAGCTCGTTGGCGCGTGCGCCCGCCTCAACAACGTGCTGCGCCGCTTCGGCTCGGGCTGGGTACTGTTCTTCGAGGCCGAGCGTTTCGAGGCGCCCGGCTATCCGGAGTCGCAGTTTCCGGATGCAGCATCCTGGCTGGTGGACGAGGAGCGTCGGGCGAGCTTCGAGACCGGCACCGATCCGCTGCTCGCACGGGGAAAGCGGCCGCATTACGAGAGCGCCTATCATCTGACACTTCTTTATATGCCGCCGGCGGACCAGGTGGCCCGCGCAGAGCGGGCGCTTCTGGAACGCGCCGAGCCCGAGACGGGACGGGACTGGCGGCGCGAGCTTGCCGCGTTTGTGGCCGAGACCGAGCGGGTTCGTGACCTGCTTTCCGGCTTCATGCCCGAGGTCGCCGCGCTCGACGATGCTGGGACGCTCACCTATCTGCACAACACGGTCTCGACCCGCCGGCACCATGTCGCCGTCCCCGAGACGCCGCTCTATCTCGACGCCATCCTGGCCGACTCGGCGCTCAGCGGAGGCATCGAGCCGATGCTGGGCGAGCAGCACCTGCGCACGATCACGGTGCTGGGTTTTCCGAACCTCACGCAGCCGGGAATTCTCGACGCGCTCAATCACCAGGACTTCGCGTACCGCTGGATGACGCGCTTCATCGCCCTCGACAAGACCGAGGCCACGAAGACGCTCACGAAGCTGCGGCGGCAATGGTTCAACAAGAGGAAGTCGATCACCGCGCTGTTGCGCGAGGTGCTCTACAACCAGCCGGTCCAGCTTTACGATTCTGACGCCGACAACAAGGTGGTCGATGCCGATCTGGCGCTTCAGGCGCTCGGCGGCGACCACGTCGCCTTCGGCTACCTCACCACCACCATCACGGTGACCGATCCCGACCGGCTGCAAGCGGATGAGAAGCTGCGCGCCGTCGAGCGTGTCGTCAACGGTGCGGGCTTCACCTCGATCCGCGAGAGCGTCAACGCGGTCGAGGCCTGGCTCGGCTCCTTGCCCGGGCACGCCTATGCCAATGTCCGCCAGCCGATCGTCCACACGCTGAACCTCGCCCATCTCGTGCCGCTCTCCTCGGTCTGGGCAGGGCCGGTGCGCAACGCGCATCTCGACGGCCCGCCGCTGTTCTACGCCGAGACCAGCGGCTCGACCCCGTTCCGCTTTTCCACCCATGTCGGGGACGTCGGGCATATGCTGGTGGTGGGGCCGACCGGCGCCGGCAAGTCGGTGCTGCTGGCGCTGATCGCCTTGCAGTTCCGGCGTTACGCCGGTGCCCAGCTCTACCTCTTCGACAAGGGCTTTTCGGCGCGGTTCGCCGTCCTCGCCATGGGCGGCGAGCACCATGCGCTCGGCGCGAGCGGCGCGCTCGCCTTCCAGCCGCTGCGGTCTATCGACGATCCGGTCGAGCGGAGCTGGGCCGCGGAATGGATCACGGCGCTCCTGGCCCATGAGAAGGTCGCCGTCACGCCGGAGGTGAAGGAAGCGGTCTGGTCGGCGCTTTCGAGCCTCGCCTCGGCGCCGGAAGACGAGCGCACGCTCACCGGTCTCTCGGTCCTGTTGCAATCGAACGCGCTCAAGGCGGCACTGATGCCTTACACTCTGGACGGTCCGTTCGGCCGGCTGCTCGACGCCGCCGAGAACCGTCTCGCCCTGACCTCGGTCCAGTGCTTCGAGACCGAGGAGCTGTTGCAAGGGGCCGAGCACGGCGCCGTGCTCCCGGTGCTCACCTATCTCTTCCATAGGCTCGAAGATCGCTTCGACGGGCGGCCGACGCTGCTCATTCTCGACGAGGCCTGGGTCTATCTCGACAATCCGCTCTTTGCTGCGCGCATTCGCGAATGGCTGAAGGTCTTGCGCAAGAAGAACGTCGCCGTCGTCTTCGCCACTCAGTCGCTTGCCGACATCGCCGACAGCATCATCGCACCGGCGATCATCGAATCCTGTCCGCAGCGCATCTTCCTGCCCAACGACCGCGCGATCGAGCCGCAGGCGCGCGCTGCCTATGAGCGCTTCGGTCTCAACGAGCGGCAGATCGAGCTGATCGCGCGCGCCACGCCGAAACGCCACTACTACCTGCAATCGCGCCAGGGCAACCGATTGTTCGAGCTCGGTCTCGGTCCCATCGCGCTTGCGCTGTGCGGTGCCTCGTCGCCCGCCGACCAGCAGCGCATCGACCGGGTGCTTACCGAGGGCGGGAAGGAAAACTTCGCCGAGGCCTTTCTCGCCTCGGCCGGTCTGGAGTGGGCGGCCGATCTCTTGAGCCGCTTTCCATCCGAACAGGGAGCTTCGCCATGAGAGTCTGCTGTTTGCGGGCGACGGCTGCGGCCGCCGCCATCGTGATCGCGTTGCCGTTTGCGCCGCTGCCGGCACGCGCGGCCTGGCCGGTGATCGATTTTTCCAATCTCGCCCAGAACGTCGTCCAGTCGGCGCGGCTCCTGGAAGAGATCAACAACCAGATCCGCTCGCTTCAGAACGAAGCGACCATGCTGCAAAACATGGCGCGCAATCTTCAGAGCCTGAATGCCTCGCAGTTAGGCGGCATGACCAGCGATCTCCAACAGATCAGCAATTTGATGAACCGGGCCCAGGGCATCGCCTTCGATGTCCAGTCGGTGCAGACGGCGTTCGAGCAGCGCTATCCGCAGCAATACGGCGCCGCGACCACCATTCCGCAGCTCGTGCGCGATGCCGACGCCCGCTGGCAGAACGCGCGTGACGCCTTCCAGCAAACCATGCTGGTCCAGTCGCAGATCGCGCAAACGGTGCAAACCGATTCGACGAAGCTCGCCACGCTCGTCAATGCCTCGCAAGGCGCCACCGGCAATCTCCAGGTCAGCCAGGCGACCAACCAGCTTCTCGCGCTCTCGATCAAGCAGCAGCTCCAGATCGAGAACCTGATGACCGCGCAAGGCCGGGCCGACGCCCTGACCGAGGCCAACAATGCGGAAGCCGAGGAAGAGGGCCGTGCCGCCTTCCAGGACTTCATCGGCACGAGCAACGCCTACACGCCGCAGTGATCGGCGACGGGATCGGACACGGGCGACATGAACAACCTGAATGTCATCGACCAGTTTATGCAGACCTTCATCCGCTACATCGACAGCGGGTTCGGACTCCTGAACGGCGATGTCGTCGCGCTGACCTCGATTTTGATCGGCATCGATATCACGCTGGCGGGTCTGTTCTGGGCGCTCGACCCCGATGCCGACGTGCTGGTGCGCCTGATCAAGAAGACCCTCTATATCGGCGCCTTCGCCTTCATCATCGGCAATTTCCAGAACCTTTCGACCATCGTCTTCAACTCGTTCTCGACGCTCGGACTCGACGCCACGAGAACGGGTCTCACGGCGGCCGACCTCTTGAAGCCCGGCAAGCTCGCCGCGACGGGCTTCTCGGCCGCCTGGCCGCTCCTCAAGCAGGCCGGCGACCTGATCGGCGTCACCAGCTTCTTCACGCATTTCGTGACCATCGTCGTGCTGCTGATCGCGTGGCTGGTCGTTGTATTGAGCTTCTTCATCCTCGCGATCCAGCTCTTCATCACCGTTCTCGAGTTCAAGCTGACGACGCTCGCGGGCTTCGTGCTGGTGCCGTTCGCGCTCTGGAACAAGACGGCGTTTCTGGCCGAGCGCGTGCTCGGCAATGTCGTCTCGGCCGGCGTCAAAGTGATGGTGCTCGCCGTTATCATCGGCATCGGCTCGACGCTGTTTACGAGCTTCACGAGCGCCGCCCAGGGCCAGCAGCCGAATCTTGCCTCCGCCATGTCGCTGGTGCTGGCGGCGCTCACGCTGTTCGGCCTCGGCATCTTCGGCCCGGCGATCGCCACCGGCCTCGTGTCGGGCGCGCCTCAGCTCGGCGCCGGCGCGGCGATCGGCACGGCGGGTGCGGTCGCCGGTACGGCGATGCTCGCGGGCGGCGCGGCCTTCGGCGGTGCACGGCTTCTCGGCGCCGCGGGCTCCGGCGGTCTTGCCGCCATCCGCGCCGGCACGGCACTCGGATCGGGGGTCTCAACGGCTTACGCCCTCGGGCAGGCGAGCGCGGGCGAATCCGGCATGGCCGGCGTTGCCGCCGGGCTCGGCGGCGTCGCCCGCGCCGGCGGCGGTGCCGCGATGCAAGGCGCACGGTCCATGTTTGCGCGGGCCGGCGCTTCGCTTGCCGAAAGCGCCGAGGCCGGACGGCAAGCCGCATGGCGCGCAACGGGCGGCGCGACCTCTTCCGGATCATCGGCGAGCGCGACCGGCACGGCAGTCACCGACACGGCTTCCGGGCCACCCGTCTGGGCGCGTCGCCTTCAGGCTGAGCAGCGCGTCCGCCATGTTCGACAGACCACGGCCCAGGCAATCAAGGAAGGCGACCGGCCTGGCACCGGCGCCAATCCCGAGCTCGATGCGGGGGAGGAATAGACGATGCTCTTCAAGCGCGCCGTTCAACGCTACGGCAAGACGCCCGAGCCGGTCACGCCCTACCAGAAGGCGGCGCAGCTCTGGGACGAGCGCATTGGCTCCGCGCGCGTGCAGGCCAGGAACTGGCGGCTGATGGCGTTCGGTTGCCTCGCGCTGTCGCTGGGCTTGGCCGGTGGTCTCATCTGGCAATCCGCGCAAAGCCGCGTGACACCCTTCGTCGTCGAGGTCGACAAGCTGGGCGAGGTGCAGGCGGTGGCACCCGCCGTTCAACACTATCAGCCGACCGACGCCGAGATCGCCTGGTATCTCGGCCGCTTCATCACCTATGTGCGCTCGCTCTCGATCGACCCGGTGCTGGTGCGTAAGAATTGGCTGGAGGCCTACAACTTTGCCACGGATCACGCGGCCGTCTTCCTGAACGGCTATGCGCAAGACCATGATCCGTTTGCGGATGTCGGCAAGCGCAGCGTCGCAGTCGATGTGACGAGCGTGGTGCGCGCCTCCGACAAGTCGTTCCAGGTGAAGTGGACCGAGCAGGCCTACCAGGAGGGCAGCCTCGTCTCGACGACCCGCTGGACCGCCATTCTCACCATCCTGATCAAGCCGCCGCGCACCGAGGACGTGCTGCGCCGGAACCCGCTTGGCGTCTACGTCGACGGCATCGCCTGGTCGCGCGAGTTCGACGCCGGCGCCAAGAATTGAAGGAGGTCAGTCATGCGAACCGTCCGCACCGCGCTTGTCATTTCGGCTTCGGCTCTCGCCTTGGCAGCCTGCGCCGGCAAGGTGCCGCCGCCGGCGATCTCCTACGACAGCGGCGACTTCAAGCAGGCGGTCGTCGAGCCCGAACCGCCCAAGCCGGTCAAGATCGTCACCCTGTCAAAGCCCCTGCCGCTGCCCGGCCAGCTGCAGCCCCCGCCGTCGGATCACGAGAGCCACGACACGACGCTGCCGACAAAGCGCGTCGCGGCCGCCAACAAAACCGCACTCCTCGAGCCGACCAAGCACGGCTATGTCAATGCCATCCAGATCTACCCTTTCGTGCAGGGCGCGCTCTATCGCCTCTATGCCGCGCCGGAGCAGGTGACGGACATCGCGCTGCAGCCGGGCGAGACGCTGAGCTCGATCTCGGCCGGCGACACGGTGCGCTGGGTGGTCGGCGATACCACAAGCGGCACAGGCAACGACAAGCAGATGCATGTGCTGGTCAAGCCCTTCGCGCCGGGCCTCAAGACCAACCTCGTCATAATGACCGACCGGCGCAGCTATCACCTGGAGCTGGTCAGCACCGAGCACACGTCCATGGCGGCGATCTCCTGGACCTATCCCGAGGACCAGCTTGTGGCGCTCAAGCAGCAGAACGATCGAGCAGAGTCTATTGCGCCCATCGCCGAGAACGTGTCGCTGTCGGACCTCAATTTCCGGTACGCGATCAGCGGCGACCGTCCGCCCTGGCGGCCGATACGCGCGTTCGACGATGGCCACAAGGTCTATATCGAGTTCCCGCGACGGATCGATCAGGGCGAGGCGCCGCCGCTCTTTGTGGTCGGCCCGCAAGGCGGCAACCAGCTCGTCAATTACCGCGTGCGGGGCAACTACTACATCGTCGATCGGCTCTTCGCCGCGGCCGAGCTTCGCCTCGGCGAGAAGCCACAGCAGATCGTGCGGATTTCCCGCACTGATGGCGTCGCCTCGGCTTCAAGCCTTACGTGGTGAGGAGGGTAGCAATGAGCGACTCGACCCCGCCGCCCGAACCGCCCAAGGTTGATCCCGAAGCGCTGGTTCTGAAAGCCGCGCCCCGCCGCGTGGTCCGCTTCAAGCGCAATCTCCTGATCGGCATCGCCGCGATCGGCTGTATCGCCATCTTCGGCATCACCTGGATGGCGCTCAGGACGCCCCATCTTCGGATCGCTGTGAACAGCGGCCAGTCGCCGGGCACGGAGCATAAGCCGGAGCCGGATGCGCTTTCGAAGCTGCCCGGCAATTACGGGGAGATGCAAAAACCCAAGCTCGGCCCACCTTTGCCGGGCGATCTTGGGCTTGGCATCGTGCAGCGGGAAAAGCAGCTCGGCGTCAAGCCCTCGGGTCCGGACACCGAGGACCAGGCCGCGCGCGCCGAGCGGTTGCGCCTCGCCCAGCAGGCGCAGCAGGCCCGCGAGTCTGCCGTATTCTTCCGCCTCACGCAGCACCGCGCCGCCGCGACCACGCCGAAGGTAACCGCAACGCCGGTGGTGGCAACGGCGCAACCGCCGAGTGCCGAAGGTACGAACGGCAATAAGCTCAATCTCGATCTCGTGCGCGACCAGAACGACCAGCAGCGCAAGATCGACTTCGTGAATCAGAAGGCAGCGCGCAGCATCTACAACGATCATGCGCTGCAGACGCCGGCCTCGCCCTACGAGGTTTTGGCAGGCACGGTCATCGCGGCGAGCCTGTTCACCGGCCTCAACTCCGATCTGCCGGGTCTCGTCACCGCGCAGGTGACCGAGAACGTCTACGATTCCGTCACCGGCCGCGTGCTTCTGATCCCGCAAGGCTCGCGGCTCATCGGTTCGTACGATAGCGTTGTCGCCTTCGGCCAGTCCCGGGCGCTCGTCGTCTGGCAGCGCATCGTCATGCCGGACGGCTCATCCATCCAGATCGACAATCTGCCTGCCACCGATCCCGCCGGCTATGCCGGGCTCAAGGACGAGGTGGACTATCACACCTGGACGCTTCTGAAAGGCATCGCGATGTCGACGCTTCTGGGCGTCGGCACCCAGGTCACCTTCGGCAGCGACCAGAGCAATCTCGTCGAGGCGATCCGCGAGTCGACGCAGGAAAGCACCAACCAGGCCGGCCAGCGCATCGTCGAGAAGGATCTCAACATTCAGCCGACGATCACGGTCCGCCCCGGTTGGCCGCTGCGCGTCATCGTCCACAAGGACCTCATCTTGCGACCGTATCGCGGCTGACGGAGGCACATCATGCCCGAATTGAAGCTCGGAAAGCTCCCCGACCGGACGCCCGTCAAGATCAGCATCACGGTGTCGCCGGATTTGCACCTAGCGCTGCGCGAGTACGCGAGCCTCTACCGCGCGACCTACGGCGAAGCGGAGTCCATCGCCGAGCTCGTTCCCTTCATGCTCGACGCCTTCCTCGAAAGTGACCGCGGCTTCGCCAAGGCGCGGAAGCAGGGCCTACCCGACATGCCGCCGAACTCCGAGCATCGGCGGCGCATCCGCAGAACATCATCTGAATCCTCACCACCCAGCGAAACGGAGGAATAGCCATGTCTTCGATTGGAACCTTCACGCCCGCCAGGGACGGCGGCTGGACCGGCAGCATCCACACGCTGACGATTCACACACGGCTCCGCTTCGTCCCCAACGATAACCGCGACAACGACAATGCACCGGCCTTCCGCGTGTTCGCGGGCCAGTCCCGCATCGGCGACGCCTGGGAGGCACGCTCGAACGGTGACAAGTCAAAGGAATATCTGCGCGTCCGGCTCGACGATCCGAGCCTCACCGAGCCCATCAGTGCCGCGCTGTTCCCGTCGGAGGATGGCAGCACGGCGCAGCTCGTGTGGAACCGGCGAAAGATGGGAAAAACTGACGGCCACGGCGATACATCGTCCAACTGATCCAGACATCTTCAGACAGATGGTATCACCGTGTCTCGTGACAATCTTGGCCGCGCCATCTTTCTGATTTCTCTGTACACTGGCGGCATCCAGTCAGAGAGATTCCACCGCGTCCGTGTACCCTTGTTTCTCCGCGCAAGGATCGCACAGCGTCTTGAGCCAGGTCGTACCGCGCGTGCGCCCTTTGTTGCCGCACGTCTCGCAGATGCGCGCGCTCAACGCCTCTGCAAAGGCAACCAATGCCAGCGCTTCGTCCGTAGCCGGACCCAGGTAGAACCGCAGAGTTCCGTATTTCTCTTTGACCTGCATGGCTCGAAGCGGGTGAGCATCTCCATCGCCGCCACAAGGTCCGAGCGCCGCTAGTTCACCGCACAAGGTGTCGAGTAGATCAAACCAGCCGTCCCCGCACTCGAAACCGAATGCCATGGGCGAATGGCTCGGGGCAGTGCCGTAATCGTCAAAGAGCTTTGGATATTTGTTGACGAGTTCTCGCTCAAGTTCCGGACTCACGACAAACCTCTAATACTCCATGCGCTTCGACATAGGTTCCTGACTTGGCTCAACGCCACCGCTTGGAACGACTTCATGACCAACTTCCGCCGCTAGTAAAGACTGCGTTCTTAGCCAAGCCGCCGGGGACAGCAGATACTTACAAGGACGGTGCTGCGGCTTGGCTGTTCCGAACTCCCTTGCAGCCTTCTCTTGCAGGGTTATCCCGGAACGGTCCCGGAGAGGGTGCGGCCAAGGTGCAACGTGCCACCGCGCCGTGGCCGATTTTGCCCCATACGGTTTCCAGCGCCGCCATCTTGACGTTTGCATATAAGGTTCTATATATTGCACTGTGAATTGAGATAAGTATCATACATAGGTCTTAGCATGCGCTCCGCCGTTCTAGACGTTCTGCCGGGCACGGTCAAACGTTCCCTTACCAAATTGGGGGCCGACCTCGCTACGGCCCGCCGTAAGCGCGGCCTGACGGTCGCCGCCGTTGCCGAGCGCATGGGCGTTTCCAAGGGCACCTACCTGCGCGTCGAAAAGGGCGATCCTACGGTGACGCTCGGCGTCTATGCGATGGCGCTTTTCGTGCTCGGCTTTGGCGATGCGTTCCGCGACCTCGTGGACCCTTCCAAGGATGAGACCGGCCTCTTGCTCGATGAGCAGCGCCTGCCCAAGCGCGTCCATATGAAGCCGCGCCGGAGCAAGGCATGAAGCGCACCATTGGCATCTTCCTGGGCGACGGGCCACAGGTCGGAACGCTTTACTACGACGTGCAAGGCCGACGGGAGAATGCTGCCTTCGAATACACCGCCGAATGGCTCGCGGAGAGAGGGCGCCATACGCTTGAACCCAACCTGCCGCTCGTGGCCGGACCGCAATTTCATAAGAAGACTGCCGACGGCTCCGTCTTTCCTGCGGTCATTGCCGACTGCGAGCCTGATGGCTGGGGACGCCAGGTCATCAGGCGGGATTATGCCAAACGTCGGCAGGAAGCACGTGAGGCGGGCGAGGATGTGGATGCGCCAGCCCTTAACGCACTCGACTTCTTGCTGGCGGTGGACGATGCAAGCCGCGTCGGCGCGCTGCGCTTTCAAGACGAGAAAGGCATCTTTCAGCGCGCGCCCGAACAAGGACGGCGCACCGCTCCGCCGCTGATCGAACTCGGCACATTGCTCGCCGCGTCCCGCGCGGTCGAGACTCACAGCGAAACGGCTGCGGATCTCGCCTACCTGCGCGGACGCGGAACCTCCCTCGGCGGTCTGCGCCCCAAATGCAGCGTCATCGATGACGACGGTCACCTTGCTATCGGAAAATTTCCGAGCGTGTCCGACGAACGCGCGGTGACCAAAGGGGAGGTTCTTGCGCTGCATCTTGCCAAGGAAGCGGGCATCACCGCCGCCGATGCGCGGCTCGTGGATAGCAACGGTTCGCCCGTCGCACTTGTACGGCGCTTCGACCGCGTCGGCGACCGCCGGATACTGTTTGTCTCGTCGGCCACCATGATGGGCGTGGAACGCCGCGACGGAGAGTACCATTCCTACACGGAAATCGTCGATGCGATCCGCATCCATTGCGCGCACGCACAGGCAGACATCGACGAGCTCTGGCGTCGCATCGCGTTCTCCGTGCTCATCACCAACATCGACGACCACCTGCTTAACCACGGCTTCCTCCACGAGAGCGGTGAATTATGGCGTCTGTCGCCGGCGTTTGATCTGAACCCGTCACCCGAACGCCTCCGTGAGTTCAAAACCTGGATTTCTGAAGATGCGGGACCGGAGGCGAGGATCGACGGCCTGATGTCCGTCACGCCATACTTCAGAATCTCGCGGAAGCGCGCCAAGGCCATCCTTGCCGAAGTGGAGCGGGCCGTTGCCACCTGGCGGGAAACAGGCCTTTCCATCGGTATGACCGAGCAAGAGCTCGATCAGTTCGCCGACGCCTTTGAACATGCCGAACGCGCGGCGGCCCGTCGCGTCATTGGATAAAATCGCAGCGAGCGACATTGGGCGAAGACGGCTGCAATCGAGAAGGAGTCTGGCCTTCCATGGCAATGGCGCAGTTTCGAACGCGGAGTATCAACCTGATGCGTTTTGAGACGCGCTCAATGCAATGTAGAATACCGTCATCGATGGAGAAGCGCGTGCATGCGGTGCATTCGATATGGTGTATGGTCTCTTCTGTTCTGAATTGATATGAATAGATGTGAAGAGTGCATGTCATTCATGCTTCTCATATTTCTCAATGAAATCAACATCACTAAAAATCGTCGGTATGGACGCCGGTAAAACTGCATCTCTATTTTATCAGAACGCTTATTTTACAGGGCTCGCAGTGTGTGGAGCACGATCGAGTGGGAGTAGTTTTGCGCTAGTTGCAATTTTTCTGACTTGCACTCTGAGAGGTGGAATTAAAATGGCCCTGCTCAGAAACGAACAAGATGTCCGGGAGGAGATTGCAACTCCGTTTCTTAAAGCACTTGGCTACGAAAGCGGGACGGCGAACGATATTATACGCGAGCACAGGCTTCGTTATGCGGCTATGCAATTGGGGCGAAAGAAACAAAATGATCTTCCGCTCCCGCAAGGTGGAGATGCTGATTACCTCCTAACCGTCGCCGGAGCTACCCGATGGATATTGGAGACAAAGCCGCCTGATCAAGAAATAACCCGCGACGATATCGATCAGGCTACATCTTACGCTCGGCATCCGGAAGTTTCGGGTCATTATGCCGGTGTTCTTAATGGCCGACGTTTTGTTCTCTATCATTCAAGCCAAACCTCAAATGACGAACCGCTGCTCGATCTAACGATCAACTCGGGCCCGGAGCTTGCTCAAGCCCTCGCCGGCTTTTGAGTCCTCTTGCGATCCGCCGCGATTGTATTCGGCCCCAAGTCGATCTGAGAACTCCGCTTGCGCCAGGCTTTCGCGGCGCGGCCGTTATCGTCGGCGGGTGGAACAAGCAGCTCGAAATAACTATTGAGACAAAACTGCAAATCCCTTCTGCAGCCATGGCGGCGCTGGAGACGCAGAATGCCAAAATGATCGGCATTCAATCCACCGTAAAGGGCGGGAAAATATGGAGGGATGAATCTTCCCGAATTAGAGCGCGTGTGTCGTGGCACCCACCACACGAAGAAATGAGGCCGTTCTTAGAAGCGGTCCATTTGGATGACTTTGAATATGTCTGCCTTGACGAAACGATCTCGACAGATGCGGCAAAACCATCTGTCTTTGAAATTCTTGGTTCTTACGAACTGCGAGAAGGTCAGGTTTATTATGATCTTTTGCAATGGAAATCTCGGGTGCTCGGATTTGACTCCGATACGGTGATACAAGGACAGGCGACGGGCTATCTGGCAGATGATAAGTTTTGCGGGATTGCGAACTTTCATTCGGTAACGACAATTAAGAACCTGCCCTTTCCGACAATCGTCCATTTTTTGACTGAGTTTTCACTCACGGTTGACAAGCGATAAATTTTTGCTCGTGCCCGAACAGCACGTACTTGGCTTTGCCCTCAGCTAGATATGCAAACACTCCTGAAATACACTATGGCGAGCCGCCTATCGCATTACTACTTCATGTATTCACGAACCATTCGGGCTATTCCAACAAAAATAACTCCAGCCGACATCGCCGTTAAAAGCGAAACGAGCAGAATGGTAATTCCTGGATGTGCGCTGAAGAAGCGTCAAAGGCGGGCGACTGAGGGATTTCTTGGAACCATGAAGCCACGTAGCTGCCCGCTCCGTGGTCGTGACTAATGGTGTAAGGGAGGAAGAACGATGAAATCAAAGTTCTGGATAGTCACCGGCGTCGCTTTAGCAACGTTTATCGCCGCCACCGCGCCCGCCAGCGCACAGCCGACCATCATCGACCAGTGGTCGAGCATCCGGATTCCGCCAGCGCCGGCGCTTAAAGAAGTCACGGTCGATCCGAAGACCACCGCGCTGCTGCTGCTCGATTTCCTCAAGCAGACCTGTACGTGGAATCCGCGTTGCACCGCGACGCTGCCGGCGACGAAGAAATTCCTCGCCGAAGCGCGCGCCCACCACATGCTGGTGATCTACAGCTATGTCTCCGGCGGCACGATGGGCGACACACTACCCGAAGTCGTCGCCAAGCCGGGCGAACCGGCGATCCAATCCGGACCCGACAAGTTCCTCGGCACCGACCTCGAGAAAATCCTCAAGGATCACGGCATTAAGACCGTGATCGTGGCCGGAACCTTCTCGCAGGGCGCCGTATTGCACACGGGCGACGAGGCGACGCTGCGCGGGTTCAAGGTGGTCGTGCCGATCGACGGCGTGTCGGCACCCAACCCATTCGAGGAGCTCTACGTTGCGTACAATTTCACGGCCGCGCCGCGCGTTGGCGGCCTGTCGACGCTGACACGTTACAGCATGATCAGGTTCTGAAATTTTCGGTAAAAGCCACAACTTTGCCCAAGGTTTGACTCCGTCGTGTCATCGCCGCCGGTGCATCCTGCGGTCAACGAACGGAGATGCCCATGCACGACAAACTCTTCCACGGCAACGCCGAGCCGACGATCCACGACCTGGTGAACGATCCGATCGCCCAGCTTTTGCGGCAACGTGACGGTATCGCGGTCGCCGATGTGCTTGCCGCGGTCGAGCGGGCGAGAGAAACTCTGAGGCACCGTCGGCTGACCCGCGCCTGCTGCACCGAGGCCGCGGCCTAGCCGCATTTCCGCTTTCCTCCGTGGGGGACGGCGATGGACGCGGCTGAGCCGCCGCTAAACCCGGTTGTGCGTGCCGTCGCAGAACGGTTTGGTGCCGGTCGACTTGCAGCCGCAGAGCCAATGCTCGCCGCTCTTCTCCGGCTTGAAACCAACCGGCGACAGGCCGGTGCCCTTGTGGGAACCGTCGCAGAACGGCTGGCTTTTCGACCGGCCGCAGGCGCACCACCAATATTCCTTGCCGGCCTCGAGCGTGACGCCATAAGGCGATTTCTGCGCGGGAATCGGCGTGGCCATCAGGATTTACCTTGGGGTCAATTAAGAGCGCGGCAATCCAAGCACATCCTCGGCCAGATAGGCCAGCACCAGGTTGGTCGAGAGGTCGAGATCGGCGTCACCTGGAAGGACCGGGTTTCGTGCCGAATCCGTCAATGCCCGACGAAGCGGGGCTTCCGCTTCGCGTTGAATGCGGCGATGCCTTCGCGCCGATCCGCCGTCGCAACCAGCTTCTCGTAGCATTCGATCTCGAAGCGCAGCGCTTCGGCGAGCGGCAGCTGCAGACCGCTGTGGATCGATTTCTTCGCCTGACGCACCGCCAGCGGCGCATTGGCAGCGATCGTCCGCGCCGCTTCGAAAGTTTCCACCATCAGCCGGTCCGGCGCGCACAGCCGGTTGACCATCCCCCAGGCCAGCGCCTGCGCGGCGTCGAAAGGCCGGCCGGTCAGCACGATTTCCTTGGCGCGGCGTTCGCCGACGGTGCGCGGCAGGGTTTGCGTCCCGCCGGCGCCCGGCATGAGGCCCAGCGTCGTCTCGGTCAGCGCGAAGCGGGCGGTGGTCGCCGCATAGGCGAAATCGCAAGCCAGCAAGAGCTCGAGTCCACCGGCAAAAGCGGCGCCGTTGACCGCGGCGATGACCGGTACCGGCACGTGCAGCAGCATCTCCTGTTCGCGCTCGATGATGGCGTGCTGCTCGAACCACGCCGCCTCGGTCATGCCGTTGCGCTCCTTGAGATCGGCACCGGCGCAAAAGGCGCGGTCGCCGGCGCCCGTCAGCACAACGCAACGTGTATCGCCGGGATCGGCGACCAGCCCGGTCCAAAGGTCGAGCAGTTCCTGCATCATGCGGGTATCGAAGGCGTTCGCAACCTGTGGCCGATTGAGCGTCACCAGCCGCAGGTGCGGCTCAGGCGTCTCGACCAGCAGGGTTTGGTAATCCGGCGCCATCGCCGGAGGGTGGCGGCGGCGCTGCGGGCCGTCAACCGACTTGGCGGCTCAGCGAAATGCGGGGATCAGAGATAGCACCAGGGCGAACGGTCGAGCAGCTCGTTGGTCGCCTCGAGCACCGCCGCCCAGGCGGCGTAGGCAAGCTCGTCGCCGACCTCGCTGGCGCGGCGTGCCCGCGTCGCGGCGAGAATGAGGGCGCCGCGGCCGTGTTTGGCGGCGAGATCTTCGGCAATGCGTGCGGTTTCCTCGGCGCCGAGGAAATTGGTGGGATCGAAGTGCGGCGTCATTGGCAGCGCAGTTATTTTTTGACACCAATAGATTTCGAAAAATTCAAGTAGAAGTCAAGGTAAATACTGTAATTAACCAAATAAAGCGCGGCCGACTCGCGGAATTATAATTAATTTTCACGTCCAGTTAAGTAAATGTCGGTCCGCAACGTTAACGCCACCCGCCCGATTTCGCGGGCCGGGTGGCCGCAAATCGTCGAGCCGGATCAAGGGCTTTCCGGCAGCCGCCGGGCGGCTCTGGACTGGTAAAGGCCGGCGGCTTCGGACATTCTAAGAGCCGATCCAGAAAGTTGTTGAGTCGGAAGAATCGGTTGTGATTCATTGTCGAGCACCCGGACTTTTGCCGAAGGGTGCCCGATGTGGAAGCCTGAACACCGCTGCGCCGCTGAGCGCCGCGGCTTGCGTTATCCCAGCGATCTGACCGACGCCGAGTGGGCACTGGTGGAGCCAGCGATCCCGCCGGCCAAGCACGGCGGCCGGCGGCGCGAAGTGAACGTCCGCGAGGTGCTGAACGCGATCTTCTACGTGCTCTCCACCGGCTGCCAATGGCAAGCGTTGCCGAAGGACCTGCCGCCGAAGAGCACGGCGCATTATTACTTCATGCTGTGGGAGTGGGATGGCACGCTCGAGCGCATCCACCACCTGCTCTACGTCGCGACGCGCGAGCGCGACGGCCGCGAAGCGAGCCCCTCGGCTGCGATCATCGACAGCCAGACGGCCAAGGCCGCTCAAAAGGGGGCTCCGCGCTCGACCCGCAGGGCTTTGATGCGGGCAAGAAGGTCACGGGCCGCAAGAGGCATATTCTCGTCGATACGCTCGGCCTCTTGCTGAACGTCGTCGTCCATTCGGCCGATGTGCAGGATCGCGACGGCGCCCGGCTGGTTCTCGATCAACGCACGCGTCGCCGCTTCCCGTTCATCGAGCGCATCTTCGCCGATGCCGGCTACCAGGGCGCCAAGATGGCCGCGGCCATCGCAAAAACCGGAACCTGGAAGCTCGAGATCGTCAAGCGCAACGAACTGCACCGCTTCGTCGTCTTGCCAAAGCGCTGGATCGTCGAAAGAACCCTGGCGTGGATCAGCCACAATCGACGCCTCGCGCGCGACTTCGAGCGCTACGCACGAACCGCCGCCGCCTTTGTCCGTCTCGCTATGATCCGAATCATGCTCCGACGCCTGACCCGGCCAGCTCATTGCTCCTGAATCCTAACTTTCTGGATCGGCTCTAAG
>JAGWNF010000025.1 GCA_028871455.1 Alphaproteobacteria bacterium | reverse complement strand
GAGGCTAAGGCCGATGTGTTCGATTACATCGAGCGCTTCTACAATCCGAAACGCCGGCATTCGACAATCGGATATATGAGCCCTATGGAGTTCGAGATGAAGGCGGGATTAGCTTAAGCGGCTGTCAACCGAACCGGCAGCAGGCCAAAGAGCGGCGGCCAGGATCGAAGAAGAAATGGAAATGATCGAAATCGCACATGAGCGAGCGCAACAACGTGCAGATAAGCGCATGTTTATTGTGGTCCAAGATGGCGGCATAAAGATTCATCGCTGACGTGCCGTGGAGCGCACTCGCGCTCCGCCGCCACAACAATCCTAGATGCCACGAGTCTCAGCACGGAGTTCTATCGCGTTGCCGAGGTGCGCTGGAGGACGGGCGGCGCCACGAGGTAAGGCGCGAGCTTGGCCTCGGCCGCGGCGCTGGTCCAGTCGACGCCGCCTTCGACCCGCCAGACCATGCGGCCGGCGCGGTCGAGCAGAATGCTGGTCGGCAGGCCGCGCAGGTTGAACGCCTCGAGCGCGTCGTTCGCCGGATCGAGATAGATCGCCAGCGTCGCAAGCTTCATCCGCGCCACGAACGGATCGACGGCCGTGACGCCGCGCCGGTCCTCCGAGATCGCCAGGATCTTGAGCCGCGGGCCGAGCTTGGCCTGGAGCCGGTCGAGCGACGGCATCTCGGCGCGGCAAGGCCCGCACCACGTCGCCCAGAAGTTGACCAGCACCGGCCGGCCGCGGAAATCGGCCAGCGTCTTCGCCGCGCCGTCGCGCGCGGTGAAATGCAAGACCGGCGCTGGCTGCGGCGGATCGAGCGGGGTAAACTCGAAGCTCGGCTCGGCCGCGGGCCCATTCGCGACGCTCGGCGCAGGTGTGGCGGGCGGCTGCTGGGCGCGGTAATAGAGCAATAGACCCAGCGCCGCGACGCACAGGACGACCAAGACCGAAACCGCCTTTATGACCCTCGTCATCGCCTTCACCCGGGCCGTCGCGCCATGAGCCGCCCGCGGACACCAGCCGGCGCGAAACCGCGCAACGCCGCGCGCGGCGGACGGCTGTCGGGCCATCCGGCCGAGATCATGCAGCGCATCAACGTCTCGATCGATCTCGACAAACGACTCTATGCCCAGGACATCGCCGGATCGCTCGCGCACTGCGCGATGCTGGTCGCGCGGCGGATCATCTCGCCCGAGGATGGCGAAGCGATCGCGCGCGGTCTAGAAAAAATTCGTGCCGAGATCGAGGCCGGCAAGTTCCCGTTCCGCGTCGAGCACGAGGACATCCACCTCAATATCGAAACCCGGCTCGGCGAACTGATCGGGCCGGCAGCCGGCCGGCTGCACACCGCGCGCTCGCGCAACGACCAGGTCGCGGCCGATTTCCGTCTCTGGGTGCGCGACGCCATCGATCATCTCGACCGGCAGGTGACGTTGCTCCAGGCGGCGCTGATCGACCAAGCCGGGGCGCATGCCGCCACCGTCATGCCGGGATTCACCCACCTGCAGACGGCGCAGCCGGTGACCTTCGGCCATCATCTCCTCGCCTATGTCGAGATGCTGGGCCGCGACCGCAGCCGGCTCGCCGATTGCCGCAAGCGGCTCAACGAATGTCCCTTGGGTGCGGGCGCGCTCGCCGGCACGTCGTTTCCAATCGACCGGGAGAAGACGGCGAAGGCGCTCGCTTTCGACAATCCCTCGGCGAATTCGCTCGACGCGGTCTCCGAACGCGACTTCGCGCTCGAGTTCCTGGCGTGCTGCGCGATCTGCGGCATGCATCTGTCGCGCTTCGCCGAGGAGATCGTGCTCTGGCTGTCGGCGCCGTTCGGCTTCATCCGGCTGTCCGACGCCTATACCACCGGCAGCTCGATGATGCCGCAGAAGCGCAACCCCGACGCCGCCGAGCTGGTGCGCGCCAAGACCGGCCGCTTCCTCGGCGCCTTCGCGTCGCTGCTCACGGTGATGAAAGGCCTGCCGCTGGCCTATTCCAAGGACATGCAGGAGGACAAGGTGCCGGTCTTCGAGGCGGCCGATACGCTCGAACTTTGTCTCGCCGCGACGACCGGCATGGTCGGCGACATCAGCGTCGACAAGGCCGCCATGCGCCGCGCCGCCGAAACGGGCTACAGCACCGCGACCGATCTCGCCGACTGGCTGACGCGCAATCTCGGCCTGCCCTTCCGCGAGGCGCATCATGTGACGGGCGCGCTGGTGAAACGCGCCGAAGAATTGGGCACGACGCTCGCCGATCTGCCGCTCAAGGAGATGCAGCGCATCGAGCCGCGGATCACCGCGGCGGCACGCGAGATCCTGACGGTCGAGAAATCGGTCGCCAGCCGGACGAGCCTGGGCGGCACGGCGCCGGCGCTGGTCGCGGCCGCGGCGAAGACGGCGCGCGCGCGGTTCCTCGGCGGAAAGAAGGAGGCGAAACCGAAATGAAAGCGAGCCGACTCCTCGCCCTTGCACTGGCGGCGATGCTGCTGGCGCTGCCGCTCGCCGCTTGCGGCAAGAAGAACCGGCCGGAGCCGCCGTCCGATCAGCCGCAGACCTATCCCGGGAAATATCCCAGTGAGTGAGCGCCGGCCGTGAGCGCGCCGCTGCTGCAAGCCGATGCGCCCGAGATCGCCTATCGCGAGGGCGAGCTGCACGTCGAGGCGGTCGTCGTATCGCGCATCGCCGCTGCGGTCGGCACGCCGGTCTACATCTATTCGGCGGGCGCGATCGAGCGGCAGTACCGGCGCTTCGCCGCGGCCTTCGCCGACCGGCCGGCGCGGCTCTGCTATTCGGTCAAGGCGAACTCGAACCTGTCGATCATCGCGACGCTCGGCCGGCTCGGCGCCGGCGCCGACGTCGTGTCGGAAGGCGAGTTCCGGCGCGCGCTGGCGGCCGGCATTCCCGGCGACCGCATCGTCTTCTCCGGGGTCGGCAAGACCGAGACCGAGCTGGCTTTCGCGCTCGAACACGACGTCTACCAGGTCAATGTCGAATCGCGCGGCGAGCTCGAGCTGCTGAGCGCGGTCGCGCGGCGGCTCAAGCGCGTCGCGCCGGTCGCCATCCGCGTCAATCCCGATGTCGACGCGCGCACCCACCACAAGATCGCCACCGGCAAGAAGGAAAACAAGTTCGGCATCGACCTGGCGCACGCGCCCGACATCTTCGCCGAGGCCGCGACGCTTCCCGGCATCGCGCTCAAGGGCGTCGCCGTCCATATCGGCTCGCAGCTGACGGCGATGGGCCCGTTCGAGATCGCGTTCCGGCGCGTCGTCGAGCTGTTCCGCGGCCTGGTCGCGCGCGGCCTGCCGTTGCAGCGGCTCGATTTCGGCGGCGGCATCGGCATCCGCTACCGAGACGAGACGCCGCCGTCGCTCGACGACTACGCGGTGCTGATCCGGCATCTGACCGAGCAGCTGCTCGACGGACTCGAAGTCGAACTGGCCTTCGAGCCCGGCCGCTTCATCGTCGGCAATGCCGGCGTGCTGGCGACCCGCGTGCTCTACGTCAAGGAGGGTGTGACGCGGCGCTTCGTCGTCGTCGACGCGGCGATGAACGACCTGCTGCGACCGGCGCTCTACGACGCCTGGCATGAGATCGTGCCGACCAAACCGCACGGCCGGGCCGAGCCGCCGGTGAAGCAGAGCATCGTCGGCCCGGTCTGTGAGACCGGCGACGCCTTCGCGCTCGACCGAGCGCTGCCGCCGTTGGCGCCCGGCGAGCTGCTCGCGATCCTGTCGGCCGGAGCCTATGGCGCGGTGATGAGTTCCAGCTACAATACCCGTCCGCCGGCCGCGGAAGTGCTGGTGCGCGGCGGCGATTTCGCGGTAGTCCGCGAACGGCCGAGCTACGAGGCGCTGCTCGGGCTCGACCGGATGGCGCCCTGGCTCGCCGGGCGCTGAGACGGAACGAGGGATTTGCGCGACAGCAAGCGTCCTGATTTGACGACCGCCGACGCGCCGCGCCACGCCGTGCGCCTGGCGTTGGCGCGGCTGGCGCTCGCCTGGGAGCGGGTCTGGCCGGCGCTGTGGCCGGCGACGTTCGTCGCCGGCATCTTCACGGCGCTGGCGCTGTTCGACGTTCCGTCACGGTTGCCATCCTGGGCCGCGGCGGCATTGCTCGGGCTCGCCGTCGCCGCGCTGATCGCGACGCTGGCGCGGGCATTCCGCGACCTGCGGCCGCCGACGCGCCAAGCGGCGCAGCGCCGGCTGGAGACCGCGAGCGGCCTCGTCCACCGGCCGCTCGCCGCGCTCGAGGACAAGCTCGCCAGCGGCGACGATCCGGCGGCCGTTGCGCTGTGGCATGAGCATCAGGCGCGGATGGCCGCGGCGGCGCGCACGCTCCGCATCGGCACGCCGCGCGCCGGCCTGCTCCGCCGCGATCCTTACGCCCTGCGCTTCGCGCTCGGTCTGCTGCTTCTCCTCGGCGTGATCGATGCCGGCAGCGACGCGCCGGCGCGTCTGCTGCGCGCGCTCAATCCCGCGTTGCCAGCGGGCATCGCCGGGCCATCGGTGGCGCTCGACATCTGGATCAGTCCGCCGCAATACACTGACCTGCCGCCCCAATTCCTCTCGACCGCCAGCCGCGACACGGTCGCGGTGCCGGTCGGTAGCACGATCGTGGCGCGCATCCATGGCGGCGACGAGCAACCGGCGTTGTTGCTCGACGGGCAATCGACGGCAATGACCCGGATCGACGACGGCGACTACAAGGGCCAGATCGCCATCCGCGCGGGCACGCGGCTCGCGGTCGCGCAGGGCTGGAGCACGCTCGGCTCGTGGCCGATCCGCGTGGTCCCCGACAAGCCGCCGACGATCGCCTTCGCCCGGCCGCCGGAGCGCACGGCACAGAACGCGCTGCATCTCGAATACGACGCCCGGGACGATTACGGCGTCGAGAAGGTGACCGCGCTGATCAGCCGGCCGGACGATCCGAGCGGCCAGGTCGTGAGCCTCGACCTGCCGCTGCCCGATCAACACCTCAAGGACGCGCACGGGGCGAGCTTCGACGACCTGACGGCGAGTCCGTGGGCCGGCTTGCCGGTGCGCATCCAGCTCGTCGCCACCGACGCGATCAGCCAGACCGGCAAGAGCGAGATCATCGGATTTGTCCTGCCGGAGCGGGTTTTCCGCAATCCGGTCGCGCGCGCCATCATCGACGAGCGTAAGGACCTCACGCGCTTTCCGGCCGACCGCGAGCCGGTGGCCGAGACGCTCGACGGCTTGTCGGCGCGGCCGGCGCTCTACAACGACGACATCGTCGCCTTCCTCGGCATGCGCACCGCCGCCGACCGGCTCCGGCTTGACCGCGACGCCGACACGATCGCGTCGGTCCAGCAGCTGATGTGGGACACCGCAGTGCGCATCGAGGACGGCGGCATGCGCCTCGACCAGGAAGCGCTGCGCCAGGCGATGCAGTCGCTGCAGAACGCGCTGGCGCACAACGCGCCCGAGTCCGAGATCGACCGGCTGATGCAGCAGCTGCAGCAGCAGATCGACCGCTATCTCGCGGCGCTGGCGCGGCGCACGCAGATGAAGAATCCGCAGGCGGCGCAGGCGCCGGTCGATCCGTCGCAGATGCTGACCAGCCAGGACCTGCAGCGGATACTGAGTCGCGCGCGCGAGCTGGCGCAGACCGGCGACCGGGCGCAGGCGCGCGAGATGCTGGCCGAGCTGCAGGAGTTGCTGGAAAATCTCGGCAGCGCGCGGCCGACGGCGATGCCGGGTGCGCAGGGCTCGCTCGACGCCATGCGCGACCTGACTCGGCGGCAGGAGCAGTTGCTCGACCAGACCTTCCGGCAATCGCGCAATCGCAACGGCCAGCGCAGCAGCGGCGCCGCGCAACAGGAAGCGCTGCGGCAGATGCTCGGCGCCATGATGCAGCGGCTCGGCCAGAACGGCGGCCACGCGCCGCAACCGCTGGCGCGCGCTGACCGCGCCATGGGCGACGCCGCCGAGGCGCTGCGGCACGGCCATCCCGGCCAGGCGATCGGACCGCAGACCAACGCGGTCGACGCCCTGCAGCAGGCAGCGGAGGCGCTGGCGCGGCAGATGACCGGAAGCAACGGCGCGCCGTTCGGCCAGCCTGGCGACAGCGATTCACCGCAGGTGCGGCGCGATCCCTTCGGCCGGCTACTGCCCAACGACGAAGGCAACGGCAGCCTCGACAACGGCGGGCCGCTGCGCATGGGCAAGGCGCAAAACGACTATCGGCTCGAAAAGGCGAAGCAAATTCTCGACGAGCTGCGCCGTCGCGCCGGCGAGCCGGACCGACCGGCGATCGAGCGCCAATACATCGACCGCCTGCTGCAGGAATTCTAGGAGAAGCTCACCCACGAAATGGGGCGACGGCGATGAACTCGCCGCCCGACTTCGCGCCTACTTCGCGGGCGTTTCCAGCGTAACGACAACGCCGGTGGCCTGCGCCATCGGCTGGTTATAGATGGTGTGGAACGGCGCCACGGCGCCGGGCGCGAGATTGTTGATGCCGGTGGAGAAGGTCCACGACGCGAGCGGCTTGTCGTTGGCGTCGCGCAGCGTCGCGCGGAGCAGCGGCACGCGGCGGCTGGACGACGACAGATTGACGATCTGGCCGTCGATCACCAGCACCGGCTGACCGTTGGCGGCGGTGCGCCGCGGTGCCACGTTGCGCAGTTCGAGACCGGGACCGAAATCGGGCGTGCTCGTCGCGAGACCGAGCCGGCTGTAGAACTGTGCCGTCTGCGGGAACACCGCCATGACGCGATCGCGCAGGAAGATCACGCCCCAGCCGGCTCCCGCCAGCGCCAACAGGAGCACGAGCAGCACGACCACCGCCGCGCCGCGCCGCCGCGGCTTCTTGGGAATCGCCGGCAGGCCGCCGCGCTCGACGCCGGCCGGTTGCGGCTCGGGCGCGGGACCGGTGACCTCGACGCGCGGCGGCGCATCCTCGGGCGGCGCCTGGTACCAGGTGTGCTCGCAGCTGCCGCAGCGGACCATGCGGCCCTGCGCGCCGAGCTTCTGCGTCTCGACCAGGTAGCGCGTCGAACAGGACGGACAGGTGACGATCATCGCCGCTCCGGTACCGGCATGCCGCATCGTGAGCGGCGGGTCTCTTATACCCCGCCCGCGCCGCGGCACGGAAGCGTCGCGGCCGCGCGGCTTTACCGGCGCGGGCGACGCGTGTCATCTTGCGGTGATGGTGCGCTTCGAGAATGTCGGCATGCGCTACGGCACCGGACCGGAGGTGCTGCGCGACATTACCCTGCGACTCGATGCGGGCTCGTTCCATTTCCTCACCGGCCCGTCGGGCGCCGGCAAGACGAGCCTGTTGCGACTGATCTCGCTCGCCGAGCGGCCGTCGCGCGGCCTGGTCTCGCTGTTCGGCGAGGATCTGACGCGGGTGACGCGCGCGGCGCTGGCGCCGCTGCGGCGCAAGATCGGCATCGTCTTCCAGGATTTCCGGCTCATTCCGCATCTCTCGGCCTTCGACAACGTGGCGCTGCCGCTGCGCGTCGCCGGCGTCGCCGAGGCCAAGCTGCGCGACAACGTGCGCGAGATTCTCGAATGGGTGGGCCTAGCCGACAAGCTCGAGGCGCGGCCGCCGACGCTGTCGGGCGGCCAGCAGCAGCGCGTCGCCATCGCGCGCGCGGTGGTCATGCGGCCTAAGCTCTTGGTCGCCGACGAGCCCACCGGCAACGTCGACGACGCGATGGCGCAGCGGCTGATGCGGCTGTTCGAAGAGCTTAACAAACTCGGCACGACGCTGATCGTCGCCACGCACAACGCGGTGCTGGCGCGGCAATCCGGCCGCACCGTGCTGCATCTCGAGAACGGCGAGCTGGCGACGGCCGCCGCGGCGCGGGCGGCGTCGTGAACCCGCCCGGCCTCGCCATTCCCTTCGGCCGCGACGGCGGTAGCCGCTTCCTGCCGGCGCTGACCATGCTCATGGTATTCCTCGCCGGCCTCGCCCTCGCCGCGGTCATGGGCCTCGAGCACACACTGGCTGACTGGAACCGCGGCCTCACCGGCACGCTGACCGTCGAGCTGCCGGCGGCGACGGGCGCCGGCGACAAGAGCCTTGCAGCGGCGCTCGCCGTCCTGCACGCGACGCCGGGCATCAAGAGCGCGACGCCGATCGACCGCGCGGCGACGATGAAGCTGATCGAGCCGTGGCTCGGCACGTCGCTGTCGCCCGCCGATCTCGAATTGCCGCGCCTCATCGATGTGCGCCTCGATCCGACGGCGCGGCCCGACCTCGCGGCCTTGCGCGCCAAACTCACGCAGGCGGCCCCCGGATCGGTACTCGACGACCATCAGCTCTGGCTCGACAGCCTGGCGCGGTTCGCTCGTTCCGCCGAGCTCACCGCGCTCGCCGTGCTGGCGCTGATCGGCGGCGTCGCGGTGCTGAGCGTGGCGTTCGCGACGCGCACCGGCCTCGCCGTCCACCGCGATATCATCGAGCTCCTGCACCTGATGGGCGCGCGCGACGGCTATATCGCGCGCCAGTTCGAGCGCCAGGCGCTGCGTCTGGCGCTGATCGGCGGCGTCGCCGGCCTGGCACTGGCGGCCACGGCGCTGCTCGCGCTCGAGCATGCGACCGGCGCCGCGGCGCTGTTCGGACCGGGCGTGACGCTGCTGCCGGCGCTGCATCTGCGCGGCTGGAACTGGGCGATGCTGGTCGCCTTGCCGCCGATCGCCGGCCTCGTCGCCATGGCGACGGCGCGGCTCACCGTGCTGGCAACGCTACGGCGCCTGCCGTGAGGGCGCTGCGCAAGCTCATCTCGCTGCTCGGCGTGCTGGCGACGCTGTGGCTCATCGGCCTGTTCTGGTTCGCGCAGCAGATTCCCGACGCCGTCGGCGACCCGACCACCAAGACCGACGTGATCGTCGTACTCACCGGCGGCAGCCAGCGCGTCGAAGGCGGGCTGAAGCTGCTGGCCGCCGGCATGGGCAAGACGCTGTTCATCACCGGCGTGTTTCCCGGCGTCACGGTGCCGGCGCTGCTGCACAGCGCCAATGCGCCCGAGAGCCTCGCCTGCTGCATCGAGCTCGGCCACACGGCGGACAATACCGCCGGCAACGCGGTCGAGACCGCCGATTTCATGCGCAAGCAGAATTATCATTCGCTGCGGCTGGTGACGTCGGCCTATCACATGCCGCGCAGCCTGCTCGAATTCACACGCGCGATGCCGGACACGACGATCATTCCCAACCCGGTCTTCGCCGGCAACGTCAAACAGCGGCAGTGGTGGGAATGGCCGGGCACATTGGCGCTGATCGTCACCGAATACACCAAGTATCTCGCCGCGGTGGTCCGGCCGTGGGTGATCGGCGAGGCGCAGGGCGCATCGACGTGATCTTCCTGCGCTCGCTGGCCTTCCAGCTCGCCTTCTGGAGCTGGACCGCGCTCATGGCCTTCGCCGGCCTGCCGTTCCTGCTCGGCACGCGGCGCGGCATGATGGAATTCGGCACGGTCTGGTCGCGCGGCACTTTCGCGCTGCTGCGCTGGACGGTCGGCCTCGATTACGCGGTGCGCGGCCGCGCCAATCTGCCGGCCGGTCCGGCGATCGTCGCGATGAAGCACCAGTCGGCCTGGGACACGATCGCGGCGCCGCTGCTGTTTCCCGATTGCGCCGTCGTGATCAAGCGCGAGCTGACCTGGTTGCCGTTCTA
Organism: Alphaproteobacteria bacterium; assembly: GCA_028871455.1. GTDB lineage: Bacteria > Pseudomonadota > Alphaproteobacteria > ATCC43930 > CGMCC-115725 > REEB95. The sequence goes on along the minus strand of JAGWNF010000025.1, from coordinate 25,514 downwards.
CGGCTGGTATGTAGTGAAGGCCGGCTCGATCACGGTGGACCGCGGCGCCGCTTCGCGCGCGCTGCGGCGCATGGTGGCGCAGGCCGAACGCATCGCCGCCGCCGGCCGCCGCATCGTGATCTTTCCGCAGGGCACGCGCGCCGCGGTCGACGCCAGGAAGCCGTATCTCCCGGGCGTCGCCGCGCTTTATCACCAGCTCAAGCTGCCGGTGGTGCCGGTCGCGCTCAATTCGGGACTGTTTTGGGGCCGGCGGCGTTTCATGCGGCGGCCGGGCACGGTGCTGGTCGAGATCCTGCCGCCGATCCCGCAGGGCCGGCCACGCGCCGAATTCATGGCCGAGCTCGAGCGCCGCATCGAGACGGCGAGCGACGCCCTGGTGGCGCAAGGCCGCGCCGGCGGAAAAGCCTGAGGATAAAGCCGGGACGGCGTGGGGATGGAATGATCCACCACCGGGAACAGCGGGGATAACGCCTCGCCCTTCCCTACTTCCCCGGCGGACAGGATTGCCGCGAGCTAGCGCGTGGCGACGACGAACAGGCGCGGAAACGGCAGCAGCACGACGCCGTCCGGCTGGGTGCGATAGGCACCGGCGAGCAGATCGCGATAGCGGCGCAGGAATGCGGCCTGGTCCTCGGCTGCGAGCGGCGCCAGGAACGGCCGCAGCGCCGAGCCCTTGAACCATTCGACGACGCCGTCGATGCCGGCGAGCGGATGGTGATAGGTCGTGCGCCAGATGTCGACGCGGGCGCAGCGCGGCCGCAGCCACGCGTAATACCCATCGGCGGATTCGAGGCGCGTGCGTATGTCGGCGCCGGCCAGCTTCGCACGCCACGGACCTTCGTGTGCGACGCGCTCCATCAGGCGGTGGCACGGCTCGGCGAGATTGTCGGGCATCTGGATCGCGAGGCTGCCGCCCGGCGCCAGCGCGGCGGCGAGGCGCGACAGCAGGCTGGCATGATCCGGCACCCATTGCAGCACGGCGTTGGCGAGCATCACGTCCCATGGTCCGTCGGCGCGCCAAGTGGCGATGTCGGCGAGTTCGACCGTCGCTCGCGGTACGCGCTGGCGCGCCGCGCGCACCATGTCGTCGGAGGAATCGATGGCGTGGACGGCAGCGCCGGGCCAGCGCGCAATCAAGAGCGCGGTCGAGTTGCCCGGGCCGCAGCCAAGATCGACGACGCGCCGCGCTTCGCGCGTCGGCACTGCGGCCAGCAGATCGCGCACCGGCCGCGTGCGCTCGTCCTCGAACTTGAGGTACTGATTGGCCGACCAGGCGACCGGCGCCGCGGCCGGCCGGCTCGGCTTGGTTTGCGTCATCGTCTTCTCCGGCTTCTGGCGGGGAGTTCTATGCTGCCGCCGCCGCTGCATCCAATGTGCGGCGGAGCGCCGCCCCAGTGTTGCCGCAAACGCAATCTTATACTCGCTAAGTTTCCAGAACGTCGCAGGTGCCGCGTGCGCAAGTTGGTGGTGTCGCTCGTCGGTCTCGGGCTGCTCGCGGGCTGCAGCGCGGTCGAGACCAAAGTGGAGAACGCCAAGCTGGCGGTCGGCTCACCGAGCTATGTCAGCCGCTGCGTCGATCTGATGCACCGCGCCCTTCCCGATACCGACTTTCACGTCACCGACCGGCATTTCAGCACCACCCTGACCACCAGCACTGTCACCGTGCGGGCGGTGCGGCCCAGCGTGCCGGCGGACAGCGCCATGCACGACGTCGGCGCCGAATGCCATTTCGATCACGGCGTGATCGTCGAGTTCCACTGGACGAAGAATCCGCTGGGCAAGATGGGCTGATTGCGGCCGAATTCCCGCAGAATCGTCTGCCGGTCTGGCATCGAAACAAAAAGCGAACTATATTTGCTCAGCCGCGCCCCATTGGCGCGGCGCTTTCGTCATTCCAGGACCGCCCGCCATGCCCGCCGTCGCCTCGATCTCGCAGCAGATCTGGGACATGAAGTACCGCCTCAAGACGCCGGAGGGCGGCGCGGTCGACCGCACCATCGAGGACACCTGGCGGCGAGTAGCATCCGCCCTCGCCGCGCCCGAGCGCGACAAGGCGTTGTGGGCCGAGCGCTTCACCGAGGCGCTGAGCGACTTCAAGTTCCTGCCCGCCGGGCGCGTCGTCGCCGGCGCCGGCAGCGGCCGCAACGTCACGCTCTTCAACTGCTTCGTCATGGGCGTCATCGACGACGACATGGGCAGCATCTTCACGCATCTGCGCGAAGCGGCGCTGACCATGCAGCAGGGCGGCGGCATCGGCTACGACTTCTCGACGCTCCGGCCCAAGGGCGCGCCGGTCAAGGGCGTCGGCGCCGACGCCTCGGGGCCGCTGTCGTTCATGGACGTGTGGGACGCGATGTGCCGCACCATCATGAGCGCCGGCTATCGTCGCGGCGCGATGATGGCGACGATGCGCTGCGACCATCCCGACATCGAGGATTTCATCGAGGCGAAGCGTCAGCCCGGCCGGCTGCGCATGTTCAACCTGTCGGTGCTGGTCACCGATGCCTTCATGCAGGCGGTGAAGGAAGGCGCGCCGTGGGAGCTGAGCTTCGCCGGCACGACCTATAAGGTGATTCCCGCGCGCGAGCTGTGGGACAAGATCATGCGCGCGACCTATGCCTATGCCGAACCGGGCGTGATCTTCATCGACCGGATTAATCGTCTCAATAATCTGCACTACGCCGAGACCATCAGCGCGACCAATCCGTGCGTCACGGCCGAGACCTGGGTCCATACTGCGGACGGGCCGCGTCAGGTCGCGGACTTGGTCGGCAAGCCGTTGGTCGCCGTGATCAACGGCGCGACGCATCAATCCGGTCCGCAAGGCTTCTTCGCCACCGGCCGCAAGCCAGTGCTGAAGCTTCGCACGCGCGAGGGTTACGCATTACGCCTGACCGCGGATCATCCGGTGCTGGCGGTGTCGGCGCTGAGCCGCCATCGCCTGGCGACCGGCTGGAGGAAAGCCAGCGAACTGGCGCCCGGCGACCGCATCGTGCTGCACGATCATCGCGCCGCCGTATCGTGGCCGGGCGGCCACGGCGAAGCCGAAGGCTATCTGCTCGGACTGCTGGTCGGCGACGGCACGCTGAAGAGCGACAAGGCGGTGCTGAGCGTCTGGCGTCGCCGAAATGCGATCAACGCCGGTGCGGAAGGCACCGGCGCCGATGCCGTCATGGCGGCGGCGCTGACGGCGGCACGGACGCTGCCGCATCGCAGCGATTTCGCCGGCTGGATGGCGGTTCCGAGCCGCGACGAGCACCGGCTCGCGCTCGGCGCGCTGCGGCAGCTCGCGCTCGAACTCGGCATGGCGCCGGGCGACAAGGCGATCACGCCGCAGATCGAGCGGCAATCGAGCGCGTTCTATCGCGGCTTCCTGCGCGGCCTGTTCGACACCGACGGCACCGTGATCGGATCGCAGGCGAAAGGCGCGAGCATCCGCCTGGCGCAAAGCGATCTCGCGCGGCTCGAAGCGGTGCAGCGCATGCTGCTGCGGCTCGGCATCGCCTCGACGATCTATCGCGAGCGGCGTCCAGCGGGGCCGCACCTGCTGCCCGACGGCAAGGGCGGGACGCAGCTCTATGACTGCAACGCCGACCACGAGTTGGTGATCGCCAACGACAATATCGGCGTGTTCGCCGAGCGGATCGGCTTTGCCGACGTCGAAAAGCAGGCGCGGCTGACGACGATCGCGGCGGCCTATCGACGCACGCCCAACCGGGAACGCTTTGTCGCCGAGATCGCCGCGATCGAACCGGATGGCGAGGCCGAGGTATTCGACGTCCAAATTCCAGGCGTCAACGCCTTCGACGCCAACGGTATCATCGTGCACAACTGCGGCGAGCAGCCGCTGCCGCCCTACGGCGCGTGCCTGCTGGGCTCGATCAATCTCGCGGCGCTGGTCAAGGAACCGTTCACCGACCAGGCATGGCTCGACCTCGACGAGCTCAACCGGCTGGTGCCGCTCGCCGTGCGCATGATGGACAACGTCGTCGATGTCTCGCGCTTTCCCCTCGAGGAGCAGACGCACGAGGCCAAGGCCAAGCGACGCATCGGCCTCGGCGTCACCGGCCTCGCCGACGCGCTGATCCTCTGCGGCCTGCGCTACGGCTCTGCCAAGGCGGTGGCGACGACCGAGCAGTGGATGAGGGCGCTCGAGCGCGCCGCCTATCTCGCCTCGGCCGATCTCGCGCGCGAGAAAGGCGCGTTTCCGCTCTTCGACAAGGAAAAATATCTCGCCGGCGAGAAGATCCAGGGCCTCGACGCCGAGGTGCGCGCGGCGATCGCCGCCCACGGCATCCGCAACGCGCTGCTCACCTCGGTCGCGCCGACCGGCACGATCTCGATCTTCGCCGACAACGTCTCGTCGGGCCTCGAGCCGGTGTTCAGCTTCAAGTACACGCGCAACGTGCTGATGCCGGACGGCTCGCGCCGCGAGGAAGAGGTCTCGGACCACGCCTATCGCCTGTTCCGGCGCCTCAAGGGCGACGGCGCGATGCTGCCCGACTATTTCGTCGACGCGCAGCAGCTGTCGCCGGCCGATCACGTGGTGATGCAGGCGGCGGTGCAGAAATACGTCGATAGCTCGATCTCCAAGACGATCAACGTGCCGGCGGATTTCCCGTTCGAGCAGTTTAAGGACGTCTATCTCCAGGCCTACGAGCTCGGCTGCAAGGGCTGCACCACCTATCGGCCGAACGAGGTAACCGGCGCGGTGCTCGAGGTGAAGCCGGAGGCCAAGCCGACGCGGCAGGCGGAGCTGCCGCTGCCGGCGCCGCAGACCCGGCCGGCCGACGTCTTCGAGGCGGGCGGCGTCGTCTATATGACGCAGCCGCTGTCGCGGCCCGAGGCGCTGCCCGGCCATACCTACAAGGTGGCGTGGCCGCTCTCCGAGCACGCGCTCTACGTCACCCTCAACGACATCGTGCAGGACGGCCGCCTCCGGCCGTTCGAGATCTTCGTCAACTCCAAGAACATGGAGCACTACGCCTGGACGGTGGCGCTGACGCGGATGATCAGCGCGGTGTTCCGCCGCGGCGGCGACGTGTCGTTCGTGGTCGAGGAATTGAAGGCGGTGTTCGATCCGCGCGGCGGCGCATGGATGGAAGGGCACTACGTGCCGTCGATCCTCGCGGCGCTCGGCGAGGTGATCGAGCAGCACATGATCGAGATCGGGTTTATCCAGCCGAAGACCGCGCCGGCATCGGTCGAGGCTAAGCGCCAGGTGGTGAACCTGTCCGGCCAGACGGCGGGCTTGCGCCAGTGCCCGAAATGCGGCCAGGCGGCGCTGATCCGCATCGAGAACTGCGACCAGTGCACGAGCTGTGACTACTCGAAGTGCGGGTGAGCGGCGCCTAACAGAACCTATCAACGCCGCAACGCGGGATGATCTGCCTCAACGGCTCGGCGCGCAAAATAATTGCCAAACGCTTCGGTTAGCGATTCTGCCCATCGCGCGGTCTCGGGCTTCGCAACCATATCGGCGAATCTATCATCCCAATATAGCTTCTGGAAATGGTCGACGCCGTTTCGGTACCGCCGAAGCAGGGAAACATAGGCCGTCTGTTGCAATAACCGATCTATCTCGTCATCGGTGAGACATAGTTCCTGCCAACCTTCAACGGTCGTGTAAAGCAGTGCAAACCAAATCGATAAATACATCCAACTGTCTGGCCCTGAACCGCGCACATTTCGTTCATCAACGAAATGTCGATACATTTTGAACGCCCAATGCGAATAACGCTGAAGAGCGTTCTCTTCAGCTGTCATCTGCTTATCTTCTGCCGCGGTCTTCATTCTGTTTTCCGCTGAAATCACGTAACACGACCGGCACGCACCAACTCGCCATGCCTCCTACACCACCACTCTTGTCTGCCACTCGACCGGCTCGAACAACACGATGTCGGAGACGAAGCGCTGGCCGCCGAGGTCGGCGAAGATGTGGCAGCGGAAATTGTAGCGCACCTCCATCAGCGTGAAGGTGCCTTCGAAGGTGAAGCTCTGGCCGCCGTCCTCGTCCACCTGCATCCGGATGCAGCGGCGCGCGATCGCCGCGTCTTTTTCGAACTGCGCCGGCAGCTGGCCGGTCAGGCAGCCTTCGCACAGCACGTCCTCGAGGCCGACCTGATAGAGGCCGGTCAGCAGCCGGTCGGCGGCGGTCAAAGCATCCATCGGACCCTCTTCCCTGCGGACGCCAAGCCTGCCAGAGTGTACGGAACAAATCAAGAACGGATTCCGCCGGCCGCGCTAGAACTCCCAGCCGATCACGCGGTCGAGCGACCAGCGTCCGCCGCCGCGCCAGCCGATCGCGAAAGCGAGCAGTGCCCACATCAGCGTGAACTCGTAGGGGCGTCCCGCCGGCAGCAGCACGCCGAAGCTGATGACCAGCATTTCGATCGCCACCATCAGCGCCAGCGGCCGGGTGAACAGACCGAGCGCCAGCATCACGCCGCCGACGGTTTCGAGCAGGGCGACGTACCAGAACCACGCCACCGCCGGCGCGAAGCCGAGCCGGCCGATGAGGCCGGTGACGGCAGCGGCGAAGGCGGGATTGGTGAACTTCGGAATGCCGTGCGGCAGCAGCATCAGGCCGCAGGTCACACGAAGCAGCGGCCAGGCGCCGGCATCGGCGCAGCGATAGACCGGCGCCAGCGCCGGCAAGATCAGTCGCGTGCGATCTCCGTTCGACATGGCGGTCTCCACCAAAAGCGCTGCGGCCGCGCGGGACTCTAGCCCAGATCATCGGTGCACTAAGCCAAAATTAACCACGCGCGGCGGAACCCGCGCCAAAGCTTCGTTTACCCGCGCACCTTAGAATCCGCGCATGGCCATCGAGGCATCCTCCGGCGTCACCGCGCGGCGCGGCGCGCGCGTTTCTGCGTTGAGCGTCGGCTATTGGGCGCTCGCCCTGGTTCCGGTCGTGGCGCTGTTCGCGCTCACTGCGCTGTCGCCGCCGATGGCGATGAACGACTATCTGAGCGACGACGCCTATTACTACCTGCGGGTCGCAGCCAACATCGCGCATGGCGCCGGCTCGACCTATGGCAACCTGGTGCCGACCAACGGCTACCATCCGCTGTGGCAGCTCGTGCTGGTGCCGGTGTTTTGGATCGTGCGCACGCCCGACCAGGCGATTCCGGCGGTGTTCGCGCTGGGCAGCGCGGCGTGGCTCGACTGCGTCATCATCTATCGCCGTATCGGTCGGCAGTGCGGCGCCGAGGCGGCCTTCCTCGTTGGCGGACTCTATCTTTGCTGGCTCGGCACCTTTGCGCTGCCGGGCGGCGCCGGTCTCGTTTTCCTCGGCATGGAGACGACGCTGGCGCTGCCCTTCGCGCTCGGCCTGGTCGAGGTCAGCCTGCGCCGCGGCGTCTTCGCCGGCGCGGCCTTGCCGGCGCGGACATTGCTGCGCGTCGGCGTCATCCTGGCGGCGCTGTGCCTGGCGCGGCTCGACGCGGTGTTCATTGCCGCGGCCTATCTCGCGGCTTTCGTCCTGATCCAGCGGCGGCGCGGTTGGTCGCCGGCGCTGCGCGACGGCTTCGTCATGGGCCTGCCGATCGGCGCGACGCTGGCCGTCTACATGGCGCTGAACAAGCTTATCTTCGGCGCGGCGCTGCCGGTCTCGGGCACGGCCAAGGCGCTCGGCGCGCCGTTCCTCAATCTCAATCCGCTGATCGCATCGCTCTGGGGCGCCAGCACCTTGCAGCTGCGCACCCTTCCGCTCGGCCTCGTCTTCATCGCCGCGGCGGCGACCGTGCTGGCGCTGTTCTGGCGCACGAGCGCGGACGCGCGAACCGACGACATGCGGCGGCAGCTTTTGATCGTCGCCGGCGCGCTGCTCGCCGGCGTCGCGCTGCATCTCGTCTATCTCTGCGTCGGCTCGAGCTGGCCGATCTGGGCGTGGTACGGCTATGGCCGCGCGCTTTTGGGCGCGATCGTCGTGCCGCTGGCAGTGGCGGTGCTGTGGCGGCGGCCGTCGGCAGCGCTGGCGGCGGGCGCCGTCGTCGCCATGCTGATTATCGGCAGCGGCGCGACCATCGCCCGACGCCTGGCGCTGGGTGACAACTCGTCGTCCTATTGGGTGCACGCCGACCGCGACGCCGAAGCCCTCAACGCGCTGCTGCCGAAGAACGCGGTCGTCGCCATGGGCGACCTCGCCGGCAGCCTGGGATTCCGCCTCAAGCGGCCGATGGTGCAGATCGAAGGCTTGGTCGAAGGGCCGGAATATCTGCGCCGGCTCGAGCAGCCGGGCGGCTGGCAGATTTATTTCCGCGCGCGCGGCGTCACCGACATCGCCGCCGCCGACTACCACCTCCAGGCCTGCACCGACGGCCCGCCGGGCTGCCACGTGGTGACCGAGCCCAAGTTCGGCCAAGGACCCAAGGTGCGCGTGCGCGTGCTCGACGGCGACGTGGTATTCCACGACCGCGACCTGACGGTGTGGCGCTATCGGCCGGCGCTTCAGACGGTGCGCTGAGTTGCCGCGCCGCCTCGACCGCGCGGCGCCGCAATCGTATAATCCGGGCATGCGCAGAATCGCCTGGGGGGTCGGCGGGCTCGCGGTGCTCCTGGCCGCGGCCTATACCGGCTACTGGTTCTATCTCGCCGGCGTGATCCGCGAGCAGATGACGCCCTGGGTCGAGGCGCGCCGCGCGCAGGGCGTCGACATCAAATGGCAGGCGGTCCATATCGGCGGCTTTCCGCTGGCCATCCGCCTGAGCTTCGACCGCTTCGACGCCGCCGCCGCCAAGCCTCTGCCCTACGACATGAATGCGACCGACATCGCCTTCTGGTCGGCGCCGTGGGATCTGCGGCAATGGCATTTCAGCGCGCCCGACGGCGCGCGCGTCGACCTGCTGCTGTCGTCGGCGGGCTTCGACGCCAAGACGCTCGACGGCACGGTGTCGGTGCCGTTGCAGCCGGGCGGCACCGCCGACATCGACGCCGATGGCCTCGACGGCCGCGGTGTGGCGCACGGCCTGGGCATCGATTCCGTCCACGTCGCGCTCCAGCAGCCGGCGACGCCGCCCCGGACCGACCACGATCCGACGCTGCTGGTGAGCTTCGACGTCAAGGGCGCGCATCTGCGCGGCGCGCCGGCGCCGTTCGGCACAACCATCCAGGACTTCGCGGCGACCGCGACCATCGACGGCACGATCAAGCCGGCGCCGCTGCCGCAGATGCTCGACGCCTGGCGCAAGGAAGGCGGCGCGATCGACATCGCGGAAGCGCATCTGGCGTGGGACCGGCTCGACATCGACGCCAACGGCACGCTCGCGCTCGACGACGACCTGCAGCCGCTGGCGGCGCTGACCGCGACGGTCAAGGGCCAGAACGAGATCGTCGACGCGGCGGTGAGCGCGGGCGCGCTGCCTGAGGGCGACGCCCGCATGGCGCGCACCATCCTCGACATGATCGCGCAGCAGGGCGACGACGGCCGCAAGCAGATCCGCCTGCCGATCAGCGCACAAAACCGCCGGCTCTATCTCGGCCCGGCGGCGATCGCGAAAATTCCGACCATCGATTGGCGGTAGCGGCAGCCGCGACGCATCACGCCTGTTTCGCGTCGACGATCGACTTGCGGATGGCACGGGTGCGGCTGAGGACGCGCTCCAACGTCTCGCCCTCGCCGTAGCGGATGGCGCGCTGCATCGCCGTCAGATCCTCGGTGAAGCGCTGAAGCATGGCGAGGACGGCCTCGCGGTTGGCGAGGAAGACGTCGCGCCAGAACACCGGATCGGAGGCGGCAATCCGCGTGAAGTCGCGGAAGCCGCCGGCCGAGAACTTGATGACCTCGGATTTGAGCGCGTCCTCGAGATCGGTCGCGGTGCCGACGATGGTGTAGGCGATCAAATGCGGCAGGTGCGAGGTGATGGCCAGCACCATGTCGTGATGCGCCGGGTCCATGGTCGTCACCTTCATGCCGGCGCTTTCCCACATCGCCTTGACGCGTGCGACCGCCTTTTGATCGGTGCCGGCGACCGGCGTCAGGATGCACCAGCGGTCGCGGAAGAGCTCGGCAAAGCCGGCGGCCGGGCCCGAAAACTCCGTTCCAGCCACGGGGTGACCCGGGACAAAGTGCACGCCCGACGGCAGGACCGGCTTCAGGTCGCGGATCACCGCCTGCTTGGCCGAACCGACATCGGTGACGATGGCGCCGCGCTTCAGATGGTCGGCGATGCGCTTGCCGATCTGAGCGTAGGCCGAGAGGTGGGTGGCGATGACGACGAGATCGGCGCCCTTCACCGCCTCGGCCGGGTCCTTGGTGACGCGGTCGGCGAGCTTCAGCTCCTTCACCTTGTCGAGCGTGGCGTCGCTGCGGGCGCAGGCGACGATCTCGCCGGCGAGCTGGTCGCGGATCATGACGCGCGCCAGCGACGAGCCAATGAGGCCGATGCCGATGAAGGCGACGCGATCGAACATCTTGCTCATGACTTTCCCAGAAAGGCGGACACGGCGGCGACGACATCGCGCATCTCGGCCTCGGTGCCGATGGTGATGCGCAGGTATTCGGGCAGGTGATAGACGCCCACTTTCCGCACCAGGATGCCGCGCCCACGCAGGAAATCCCACGCCGCCGCCGCATCCTTGGGCGCCGCCGGAAAACGCGCCAGCACGAAATTGGCGACGCTCGGCACGATTTCGAGGCCGAGCGCGGCGAGCTCGCGCGCGAGAAACGGCCGCCAGACGTCGTTGTGGGCGCGCGCCTTGTCGACCGAGGCGACGTCCTCGAGCGCGGCGATGCCGGCGGCGGTCGCGGCGCTGCTGACGTTGAACGGATTGCGCACGCGGTTCAAGACGTCGACGATCGCCGGGCTTGCCGTGCACCAGCCGAGGCGCAGGCCGCCGAGGGCGTAGATCTTCGAGAAGGTGCGCGTCATCACCACGTTGGGCGCGTCGGTCGCGAGCGCGAGGCCGGGATCGTAGTCGTTGCGCACGACGTATTCGGCATAGGCCGAATCGACCACCAGCAGCACCGACCTGGGCAACCCTTCATGCAGCCGCGCCAGCGCGTCGCGCGGAATGAAGGTGCCGGTCGGATTATTGGGATTGGCGATGAAGACGATCCGGGTCTTCTTCGTCACCCGCGCGAGCGTCGCGTCGACGTCGAAGGTCAAGTTCGTCTCCGGCACCGGCACCGGCGTCGCGCCCGCGGTCTGCGCCGCGATCGGATAGATGGCGAAGCCGTGCTTGCCGTAGAGCACCTCGTCGCCCGGACCGGCATAGGCCGATGCCAGCAGATGGATGAGATCGTCGGAGCCGGCGCCGCAGACGATGCGGTCAGCGTCGATGCCATGGTGGCGCGCCAGCGTCTGGCGCAGCGCCGCGGCGTGGCCGTCGGGATAGCGGAACATGTCGTCGGCAGCCGCCTTGTAGGCGGCAACCGCGGCCGGGCTGGGGCCGAGCGCGCTCTCGTTCGAAGCCAGGCGGATCGGCTTGGCCAGGCCGGGAATGCGGCCCTCGCCGCCCTGATAGGCGGCGATGTCGAGAATGCCGGGACGCGGTGTCGGCGCCTTGGACGCGGACATGGCGCTCACTTCGCCGCCAGACGGGCGGCTTCGCGGGCGAGCGGCTTGGCGTAGGAGCCGAGCGGCGCGACGTGGACGAGCTGCTTGCCGAGGCCGGCGGTGAGGTTCGACAGGCGGGCGTCGTCCGCGGCGAGCGGCGCATCGACATCGACCAGCGCGACGGTGGAACCGTTGCCGCGCAGCTGCGCCAGCACGCCGACACCGATGCCGCTCTGCGACAACGCGCCGAGCAGGCCGGTGCGGCTCAGTTCGCCGCTGGCCTCGACGACGAACAGGCTGCGGTCGCCGACGCCGTTGCTGACGCGGCCGATGACGAAAGCGTCGTGCCCGCCGCGGGCGTTGCCGCGGCCGGCGAAAGGCAGGCGCGCATTGACGCGCGGACCGTCGACGGCGCCGGCGAGTGCCTGCCACCACGGATCGTCGACGCCGTCGTCCGGCACGGCGATGACGCCGGCATCGGCGCGGAACTCGGCGAACGCGCGCAGCACCTCGGTCGGCGAACGATAGGCGGTCAGCGGCACCTGGCTGCCGTAGTGGTCGCGCGCCAGGTCCCAGATTCCGGGATCGTCGTCCGGCACCGCGACCGCGACCGAGAAATCCGCCTGCATGACGATGGCCGCGCCGACCAGCTCGCGCCAAAACCGCACCAAGGCGCCGACCGGCAGCTTGCCGCGGTGGCGTCCGGCGAGGCGGCGGAGGATCTCGGCCTCGCGCAAGGGGACCTCGATGCCGGCATGCGCCGCCTGCTTGGCGACGCCGATCTCGGCGACCAGCGCCGCCCGCCGCATCAGCAGGTCGTGCAGCTGGTCGTCGGTCTCGTCGATCTGCCGACGCAAAGTCTTGAGCGTGCGCGGTGCCTTGGCCATGGGGAAATGCGCGGATTTGCGGGCGCATTGATATGCCCTGGGGCCTGCGAAAGCAAAGAAAACATTGACAGAACTGAGTCGCGAACCCTAGCTAACGCCACGGATTATTTGGATTTTCAGGCTTCGCCCAGATGAACAGACCGGTGGCCGCACCGACCCGCAACGGCCGCGTCAAGCTGCCCGGCCACGTGCTCGACGTGACCGCGCCGCTCGCGCTCGATTGCGGCGTCGAGCTCGCGCCCTACACCATCGCGTATCAGACCTACGGCAAGCTCAACGCCGACAGGTCGAACGCCATCCTGGTCTGCCACGCGCTGACCGGCGACCAGTACGTCGCCGAGCCGCATCCGGTGACCGGCAAGCCCGGCTGGTGGGACATCCTCGCCGGGCCGGGCAAGGTGCTCGACACCAACCGCTATTTCCTGATCTGCGCCAACGTGCTCGGCGGCTGCATGGGCTCGACCGGGCCGGCGGAGATCAATCCCGCGACCGGCGAGCCGTGGGGCCTGTCGTTTCCGGTGATCACCGTCGCCGACATGGTGCGGGCGCAGAAGCAGCTCCTCGACCATCTCGGCATCAAGCAGCTGTTCTGCGTCACCGGCGGCTCGATGGGCGGCATGCAGGTGCTGCAATGGGCGGCGTCGTATCCCGAGCGCGTCTTCGCGGCGGTGCCGATTGCGACCGCAGCCCGGCATTCGGCGCAGAACATCGCCTTCCACGAGGTCGGCCGCCAGGCGATCATGGCCGATCCCGAGTGGTGCAGCGGCAACTATCAACCGCAGAACCGCAATCCATCGCGCGGCCTCGCAGTCGCGCGCATGGCGGCGCACATCACCTATCTGTCGGAGGCGGCGTTGCACCGCAAGTTCGGCCGCAATTTGCAGGACCGGAACGCGCTGACCTTCGGCTTCGACGCCGATTTCCAGGTGGAGAACTATCTGCGCCACCAGGGCATCACCTTCGTCGAGCGCTTCGACGCCAACTCCTATCTCTATATCACGCGCGCCTGCGATTATTTCGACCTGGCGGCGGAGCACGGCGGCGCGCTCGCCAACGCCTTCCGCGGCTGTCCGACGCGGTTCTGCGTCATCTCGTTCACCAGCGACTGGCTCTATCCGACGCGCGAGAGCCGCGAGATCGTGCACGCGCTGAACGCCGCGGCGGCCAACGTCAGCTTCGTCGAGGTGGCGACCGACAAGGGCCACGACGCCTTCCTGCTCGACGAGCCGGAGCTTCACGCCACGCTGCGCGGCTTCCTCGACGGCTGCGCGCAGCATCGCGGCCTACCGGGCGCATGAGCATGGACGCGCGCAACTTCAATCCGCCGTCACAGCTGCGCGGCGATTTGCGCCTCGTGGGATCGATGATCGAGCCGCAGACGCGGGTGCTCGACATCGGCTGCGGCGACGGCGAGCTGCTCTATTACCTGGTGCACAGCAAGGGCGTCGACGGCCGCGGCATGGAACTGTCGCAATCGGGCGTGAACTCGTGCGTGCGCCACGGTCTCAGCGTCATCCAGGGCGACGCCGACAACGACCTCGAGGATTATCCGTCGGACGCGTTCGACTACGTGGTGCTGAGCCAGACCTTGCAGGCGACGCGCAAGCCGCGCGAGGTGCTGCTCAACCTGGTGCGCATCGGAAGGCATGCCATCGTGTCGTTTCCGAATTTCGGGCATTGGCGCATCCGCATGGGATTGCTGATCGCGGGACGGCTGCCGAGCACGCCGCTCCTGCCCTATCCGTGGCACGAGACGCCGAACATCCATCTCTGCACTATCCGCGACTTCGCGCTGCTGTGCCGCGACGAGGGCATCCGCGTGGAAAAGAGCGTGTCGCTCGACCGCTTCGGCCGGCCCTACACCCGCGCGCTCGCCAATCTCATGGCCGAGCAGGGATTGTTTCTGCTGTCGCGGGCGCGGTGACGATACACGAAGTCAAAAGGGATACGGTCGTTCCTTGGGTGTCGTGCCGCAGGGCGGGGCGTAGATTTCGGACGGCCCCCATCTTGGGGCTTCGATAAGGCGGAAGAAGGCGTCTTCTGCGGCCTCGCCTCTCTTCGCAAAATCCCACCCGTACTGAGCGCAAAGCATCACGAAACAGGCGGTTATGGATTTCAGGGCGTGTATCAGCGTCGCCTGGGCGAAGTTCTTTTCCGGGTCATGCTTGATGTTATTATACGCATCGTACCAAGGCAGACATTGCTTACTGCCGCGCGGCACCGGCACCCATTTCTCGAATGGAGCTATCGGTTCCAGCCACGGATACCAGGCCAGTGCGACCCGGTATTCCCCCAGCTTCATCGGCAGCGCGAGCCTGACATAATCGAGTCGGGACTCGCCCTGCTGGCCATTGGCCTCAAGGATGTTCTTCCACTGCGCCTCAACTTCAGTGCAGGCTAAGATGATGATGTTTCTAATCTCATGGCCGTAAGCGGCGAAATTGGCCTTCTCGGGCTGAACGACTTGGCAAATCTGCTGTAGTTCTTGGATCAAGACGTGAAGCTGACCAGTGTTTGTCGTCCGGATGTTGCGTGCGGCGTCGCTTCGGTCGGGGTAATGGCCTGGGCTACATTCCCGCTTGATGCTGTCTGGACGCGCCATACGGGGAAAATATTCACCCGGACCAAGCAGCAATTTATGGAATGTTCCCACTGAAAATCGCTTTTGGAGCGTGGTCATGATGTCTTCGCCGGAATTGGCGTAATGAGTGCCAAGCTGCGACGGTACGATACCCTGATGGGCGACGTTGTCTTCAACCGCCCAAAAGTCTTCGATGATTGTCAGGCCGTCATCGATAAGTCTGACATAATAGTCTGCCATCGCCGATCACGCCGCGTCCGCCGGATGCACGCGGCGTGCGATTTCGCCGCCGCGGTCGCGTTCCACCCGCGCGATGTCGTATTGACCCTGGAGATCGAGCCAGAAGCGCGCGCCGTTGCCGAGAAAGCGGCCGAGGCGCACCGCGGTATCGGCGGTGATCGAGCGGCGCCCGTTCAGGATGTCGGTAATGCGGCCCGAGGGCACGCCAAGCTCCAACGCGAGGCGATTGGCGCTCAAGCGGCGGGCGCGAAGCTCACGCCGCAGCAGACGTCCCGGATGCACGATCGGAGGCATGGCTCTTATCCTCTGTGATAGTCGACGATCTCGACGTCGAAGGCGTCGCCCTTACGAAACTGGAAACAGATGCGCCACCGGGCATTCACGGTCATGGCCCACTGATTCCGACGATCGCCCTTCAGCTTGTGAAGCCCGACGCTCTTCAAGGGGCTCAGATCGCGGAGCGACTTAGCGACGTTGAGCGCCAGGAGCAAATCGATGGCCGCATCGAAATCGAGGCCGCGAAGCTGATTGGGCCGCTCACCCTGCCAGACCTTGAGACTGGCGGCATTACGCCAGGAGCGGATCATGGCAAAAACGTACCACGTCAAACGGTAAGGCGCAAGTGGCGGTGCGCGATTGTCGCCGCTCCCAGAATTTGGGCAGGAGCAAATTCGTCAGCCGCCGCTCTCTCTCAAAAACACCGGCAGATCCGTCGCCGGCGGCTTGCGCGGCATTTCGTAGAACATCTCGGCGATCCAGCCGCGGTGATAACTGCCGTGGTTGACGACGTGCAGCAGGATGGCGCCGCGCGTCATGACGCTGTCGCCGCCGTCGATGAAGCGGAAGGGCACGGCCTCCTCGAGGCTGTTGTCGGTCTGCGTCGCGCACCAGCCGATCCACCACTGGTTCATCGCCTGCTGCGCCTGCCAGAGCGCGACGAGATTGGGAAATAGTACGATATTGCGCGCCTTGAAGCCGTGGTCGCGGCCTTCGATATGCGCCTGCCAGACGCGGTCGATCAGCAAATTGTGGTTGAGCGTGCCGACAATGGTCTTGAACAGGGTCTGGCGCGGCTTTTCCGCCTCGCCCGGCGGCAATGAAGTGACGGAATCGTAGGTGAGCTTGTCGGCCCAGGCGCGATAGCGGGCGAAGAGCGCGGCGGTGGCGACGTCCATCGGAACCTCTCCGGAGCGCGGATTGCCGGTTGCCGCCGGAATCTACTCCGCCGCGGGCGGACCGGTCACGCGCAGTCGAAGAGCGCCATGAAACCGTAATCCATGTGGTCCTGCATGTGGCAGTGGAAGAGGCTGAGGCCCGGCTGGTCGGCGGTGAAGTCGACCGTCATCTCCTGGAAGGCGCCGAGCATCGCCACGTCCTTCCGCACGCCCGACGTCGGCGCGCCGGCGATGCTGGTGAGCTCGAAAGTGTGGCGGTGCAGATGGATGGGATGGATGTCGTCGGTGGCGTTGCGAAACCGCAGGCGGTAGCGCCGGCCGCGCGCCAGGCGGAACCGCGGCGCCATCTTCTCCATGTCGAATGGCATGCCGTTGATGGTGAACTGGTCGAAGCCCTCGGCGGCGCCGTCGCGGGCGGCGATCGTCATGTCGATGACTTCGTCGGGCGGCGACACGACGGCGCCCGGCGCGGCGAAGCGGCGATAGTCCCAGCGGAACGGCGCCGGCTTGCGCCAGACCGGCGCGCCCTTGACGCCGGCATATTCGACGACGACGCCGAGGCCGCGGCGGCGGTCGTCGTCGACGGTCTCGCCCAGCACCCAGACGCCGGGCGTCTTCATCTCGACGATAACCGAGATGCGCTCGGCATTGCCGAGCCACAACACCGGCACCTCGGCCGGACGCGGCACCGGATTGCCATCGAGGGCGACGACGCGGAAGACATGGCCGGGCAGCGCCAGGCTGTGGATCGCGGTGGCGCTGGCGTTCAGGATATGGAACAGCACGCGCTCGCCCGGTTTGACGCGGATCGGCTCGCCGTGGCCGAGCCTGCGGCCGTTGATGGCGGCGAATTCGTAGGCGACGTCGTAGGCCGGCTTCAGGCCACGCTCGAGCGAGGCGATCTCGGCGGTCTTTTGCGCCGCGCGCAGTGCCGGCACGGTCGCCGTCGGCGACAGGAAATCGAGCGCCATCTCGGTGCGGCTCAAATAGGGACCGAATTCCTTGAGCACGAGGAAGATCTCGCGGTCATAGGCGCCGGCCTCGCGGCGCGGCGCGACATAAACCGGTCCGGCCAAGCCGCTATAGAGGCCGAGTGACAGATCGCGGCCGGCGCGCAGATGCGAGTGATAGAAGCGGAAGCCGGCCGGACCGGGCGTGAAGACGATGCGCCGCTGGCCGCGCGCCGGGATATAAGGCGTGCCCTCCTCCACCGCGCCGTCGACGTCGTCGGGCAGGAACTGGCCGTGCCAATGGAGCTGCTCCGGCGTGTCGGTGTCGTTGTGGATGTCGACGACGACGCGCCGGCCTTCATCGAGACGCAGCAGCGGACCGGGAAACTGGCCGTTGTAGAGCCGGGTCGAGACGACGGTGTCGGGATCGAGCTCGACCAGGCCGGTGCCGATGCGCAGGGTGTAGTCCGCTTTGCCGGCGGGCGGCGGCGACGGCTGCGCGCGGGCGACCGTGGCAACGCCGGCAGCGAGCGCCGTAGCGCCGCCGAGCCGGAGCAGATGCCGGCGACTGAGGCTCATCGGCCGGCTCCCGCCGCCGACGCTTGCGACCTCGTTTCGACCATGACCGACCCCGCAAAGCCCCGCGAAACTGCGGAAATCTTATGATAATGCAAGTCATTTGCAGTTGCAACAGGGGAAGCGGCGAGACATAGCGACACATGCGCCGCGCGCCGCCGCAGCGGCCCCTCGCCTTGCCGCCTCGTCGCCGCGCGGCCCATACTGACCGCGGTCGCAACGCGCGGTGGCGCCACGGGAAGGATTCGCGCCCATGAGCACAACCCAATCCGACGCGCGCGTGACGGTGACGAAAGACGGCCCCTATCTCGTCAGCGGCGCGGTGCCGTTGCGCCGGCAGACCATCGGCACCGACGCCGAGGGCGGCTCGGAGCGATGGATCGAGGGCAATACCTATCCGGCCGCGGCGGAGTACGCGCTCTGCCGCTGCGGCCGATCGCGCAACAAGCCGTTCTGCGACGGCAGCCACGCGCGGGTGAAATTCGACGGCAGCGAGACCGCGAGCCGCGAGCCCTATCTGAAACAGGCGCGGATCTTCGACGGACCGGCGATGCGCCTCACCGACGCCGACCGGTTGTGCGCCTTCGGCCGCTTCTGCGATCCGCACGGCAAGGTGTGGAACCAGGTGCGGCACACCGACAGTCCGCAGACCCGCGCGTTGTTCGTGCGCCAGGTCGAGCACTGCCCGGCGGGCCGGCTGGTCGCCTGGGACAAGGCGGCGAAAGCGGCGCGCGAACCCGATCTGCCGGTGTCGATCGGCGTCGTCGAGGATCCGGCGCAGCAATGCAGCGGGCCGCTGTGGCTGCGCGGCGGCATCGCCGTGATCGCCGCCGACGGCTTCGCCTACGAGGTGCGCAACCGCGTGACGCTCTGCCGCTGCGGCGCATCGAAGAACAAGCCGTTCTGCGACGGCACCCACGCCGCGATCAAATTCCGCGACGAGTAGGCGGCGTCACGGCCCCGCCGGGCTGGGCGTACCGGGCATCGGCAGCAGCACGTGGGCACGGCGCTTCAGCCGCTCGCCCTTGGGCTTGGCGGCGTAGATCTGCTTGGTCGCCTCGACGACGACGACGCCGGCGAAGGTGCCGAACCACAGCTCGCCGAGCCGTTCCCACACCGCGGCCGAGCGCAGCAGGAAGCGGCTCGCCGTCGGCGGCACGAAGAGCGCGCCGGCGTTGTGCTCGGGCGTGAAACCTTCGTCGCGCAGCAGCGTGCTCAGCTGGCCGGTGGTGTAGGGATTGCCCTGGCCGAAAGGCGTGTGATCGAAGCGCGCCCAGATGCCGCGACGGTTGGGCACGACGATCACCAGGCGGCCGCCGGCGGCGAGTGCGCGCCAGATTTCCTTGAGCATCGGCTGCACCTGCTCGCTGAACTCGAGGCCGTGGATCAGCAGCACGCGGTCCATCGAGAAGTTGGGCAAGGGTAGTTCGCCCTCCTCGGCGAGCGCGGCGCGGTTCGGCTCCTGGCGCGGCCAGGGCAGCACGCCCTGCGGCGCCGGCATCAGCGCCACGATGCGCTCGGCCTCGCCGAGGAACGGACGCAGATACGGCGTCGCGAACCCCAGGCCGAGAACGCGCAGGCCCTTGACGTCAGGCCACAGCTTACGCAGCCGGCGACGGATCATCTGCCGCGCCACCCGGCCGAGCCGCCGCGCGTAGAAATCGCGCAGATCGACGACATCGACGAACATGTTTCGAGTGTAGCACGGGCCGCAATTTGCGTTAGTCTGCGAGCCATGCGCCGCCGCGATCCGTATTCGGTATTCGGCTGGCTTGCCGGCCTGGCCGGCGGCGTTCTGATCTGCGTCGGCGGCGTTACGTTGGTTACGCGTCTGCTGCTCGCGCTCCATCTTGGCGCGCCGTGGTGGGATGCGGTCACCTGGCGCGAGGGCGCCCTGGTGTCGGCGGGACTGGCGACCTGCTGGGCCGGCCAGCTGCTGATCCGCTCCGCCCGGCTGCGCTAGCCGCCCGATGACGCTCGAGATCCAGCAAATCCCGGCGTTGCGCGACAACTATGTCTACCTGCTGCGCGAGCCCCAGAGTGGCACGGTCGGCGCGGTCGATCCGTCGGTCGCGGCGCCGGTGCTCGCCGCGCTCCAGCAGCGCGGCTGGAAGCTCACCCACGTCATCAACACCCATCACCATCCCGACCACACCGGCGGCAATCTCGAATTGAAAGCCGCGACTGGAGCGATCGTCGTCGGGCCCCTTGCGGACAGGGGACGAATCCCGGGCATCGACGTCGCGGTCGGCGACGGCGACATCTTCAAGTTCGGCGAGGAAGCGGCGACGGTCTACGACGTGCCCGGCCACACGCGCGGCCACATCGCCTATTGGTTCAAGGACGCGCAGGCGCTGTTCTGCGGCGACACGCTGTTCCTGATGGGCTGCGGCCGCCTGTTCGAGGGGACGCCGCAGCAAATGTGGTCGTCGCTCGGCAAATTGAAGAAGCTGCCGCCGGCGACGCGGGTCTATTGCGGCCACGAATACACGCAGGCGAATGCGCGCTTCGCCCTCACCGTCGAGCCGCAGAACGCCGAGCTGATCGCGCGTGCCAAGCGCGTCGACGCGCTTCGCGCCCGCGGCCAATCGACCGTGCCGGGCACCATGGCCGAGGAGCTCGCGACCAATCCGTTCCTGCGCGCCGACCGGCCGGAGCTGCAACAGGCGATGGGCGCGCCGGGCGATCCGGTCGCGACCTTCGCCGCGATCCGCAAGGCGAAGGACAATTTTTGAAGACCGCCGAACGTCGTAAGGTGACCGCATGAAACTCCGCTATTCGCCGACGTCGCCGTTCGTGCGCAAGGTGATGGTGGTGGCGATCGAAACCGGGCTCGACGCCAGGATCGAGCGCGTGGCGACGACGGTCATGCCGGTGACGCCCAACGACGACCTCGAGCACCTGAATCCGCTGATGAAGCTGCCGACGCTGCTGACCGACGACGGCCAGCCGCTGTTCGATTCCCGCGTCATCTGCGAGTATCTCGACAGCCTGCACAATGGGCCGAAGATTTTTCCGCCGGCGGGCATGGCGCGGTGGGTGGCGCTGCGGCAGCAGGCGCTGGGCGACGGCATTCTCGATGCTGCCGTGCTCAATCGCTACGAGACGGTGACGCGGCCGAAGGAATTGCAGTGGGCGGAATGGAGCGCCGGCCAGCTGCGCAAGGTCCGCAACGGCCTCGCCGCGCTCGACGGCAAGGCCGGCGAAGGCGCGCTCGGCGGTTCGCTCAACATCGGCCAGATCACCGTCGGCTGCGCGCTGGGCTATCTCGACTTCCGCTATCCCAATGAAGGCTGGCGTGAGCGGCACGTCGGCCTGGCGAAATGGTACGCCGCCTTCGCCTCGCGCAAGTCGATGCAGGCGACCGTGCCGCCGCCGGCATAAGCCTGTACGCGCGCGCGATTGCCGCCGGCCAACCCAATCGCGCGCGCTAAGTTGGAGCGCGCTTCGAATGCCAGATGCTGAGTCGGTCATCCGCGCGCTCGACCTCAAGCGCCATCCCGAAGGCGGCTGGTTCCGCGAGACCTTCCGCGACGCGGCGTCGACCGCGATCTATTACCTGCTGCGCGCCGGCGAGGCGTCGCACTGGCATCGTATCGCGCCGAGCGAGACCTGGCATTTCTACGCCGGCGCGGCGCTCGAGCTGCGCCTGTCGGCGGACGGCGCGACGCATCAGCGCCACGTCCTCGGCCGCGACGTCGCGCACGGCGAGCGGCCGCAGATCGTCGTACCGCCGCGCTGCTGGCAGGCGGCGCGGAGCCTCGGCGCGTGGAGCCTGATGGGCTGCACCGTGGCGCCGCCTTTCGATTTCACCGGCTTCGAGCTGGCGCCCGCGGGCTGGGAGCCGGCCGCGCGCTGAGCGTCCTGCCGCCGGCGCGATTTGCCTGCGGGTATGCCACGGAATGTGGTGATCGGCCGGAACAGCGGGCGAGCTCGGCCGTCTCGGCTGAGCGGCCGGCGGGCAGACGCCGGCCGGCGCGTCTAGAGCACGAAATGCAGCGCCCAGATGACGATGCCGGCGAGGAAAATGTTGCCGCCCCAGCGCTCGAGCTGCGTCCGCCGCGTCGCGTTGAGCCGCGCGCCAAAGACGAGGGCGACGCCGGACAGCATGACGGCGATGCCGATGATGGCGAGCACGAATTCCCCCTGGACCGCCGCCGGACGCTTATCCCCCTGGACCGGGCGGCAGGCCCCCGCCTGCTTAGGGGACATGCGGAAGCGTGTCAACCGGGGCGTGTGGGCCCACAACCGGATGTGGTGGTGGCGGCCCAAAAGCGGAAATGCGGTTGGTCTGATTTGCCATGCCGACGACGGCGAGGAGCTCGGCCAGCATGACATCGCTCATGCCGGCCTTGCGCGCGGCGGCGGTGTGGCTGTTGATGCAGTATTCGCAGTTGTTGGTGACGCTGACCGCGACGTAGATCATCTCCTTGGTCAGCGCATCGAGCGCGCCCGCCATCGGCGCGCTCCCCTTTTACATCGGCTTCGCAAGACGGCCGCGCTCCTGCGCGGCCTTTGCGACGCGCTCAATACATATGCTGGCCGCCGTTGATCGACAGCGTCGAGCCGGTGACGAAGGTGGCTTCGTCGGCGACCAAGAAGAGCACGCCGCGCGCGATCTCGTCGGCGTGGCCGAGGCGGCCGATGGGGATGCGCGCGACGATTTTCTTCAGCACGTCCTCGGGCACGGCGCGCACCATTTCGGTGTCGATGTAGCCGGGCGCGATGGCGTTGACCGTGATGCCCTTGGCGGCGCTTTCCTGCGCCAGCGCCTTGGTGAAGCCGTGGATGCCCGACTTGGCGGCGGCGTAGTTGGCCTGGCCGTACTGGCCGGCCTGGCCGTTGATCGAGCCGATGTTGACGATGCGGCCGAAGCCGCGCGTGCGCATGCCCTCGATGACCAGCCGGCACATGTTGAAGCACGAGGTCAGGTTGCAGGCGATGACGGCCTGCCACTGCTCCGGCGTCATGCGATGGAGCACGGCGTCGCGGGTGATGCCGGCGTTGTTGACGAGAATATCGATGGGCCCGAGATCGGCCTCGATCCGCTTGACGCCGGCCTCGCACGACTTGAAGTCGGAGACGTCGAAGCAGAAGGCGCGAATGCCGGTCTCGGCGGTGAATTGCTTCGCCGGCTCGTGGCTGGTGGCGTAATTCGCGGCGACGGTATAGCCGGCGCCCTTGAGCGCCTCCGAGATGGCGCGGCCGATGCCGCGGGTTCCACCGGTGACGACTGCGACCCGAGACATTCCTTCCTCCCCTCGAATTCTTCTTGACGTCAACTTCGCCAGACGGCCGCGCGCCCGCGCGGCCTTGGCTAGGCGTCGCGCTCGACGCACATGGCGATGCCCATGCCGCCGCCGATGCAGAGCGTGGCGAGACCCTTCTTGGCGCCGCGCTTGCCCATCTCGTGCAGCAGCGTGACCAGGATGCGCGTGCCCGAGGCGCCGATCGGATGGCCGAGCGCGATCGCGCCGCCGTTGACGTTGACCTTCGCCGGATCCAGACCGAGCTCCTTGTTGACGGCGCAAGCCTGCGCCGCGAAGGCCTCGTTGGCCTCGACCAGGTCGAGGTCGGAAATCTTCCAGCCGGCCTTCTCGAGCGCGCGGCGCGTCGCCGGGATCGGGCCCGAGCCCATCAGCGCCGGATCGACGCCGCACGACGCCCACGACACGATGCGGCCGAGCGGCTTGGCGCCGTGCTTCTCGGCGGCGGCGCGGCTCATCAGCGCCACCGCGGCGGCGCCGTCGTTGATGCCGGAGGCGTTACCGGCGGTGACCGTGCCGTCCTTGGCGAAGGCGGGGCGCAGCTTCGCCAGCGCCTCGATCGTCGTGCCGTGGCGCAGATACTCGTCGGCGTCGATGACGACGTCGCCCTTCTTGGTCTTGACCGTCACCGGCACGATCTCGTCCTTGAAGCGGCCGGATTTCTGCGCGGCCTCGGCGCGCTGCTGCGAGGTCAGCGCGAACTTGTCCTGCTGCTCGCGGGTGATCTGCCACTTGGTGGCGACGTTCTCGGCGGTGTTGCCCATGTGGTAGCCGTTGAAGACGTCCCACAAGCCGTCGCGGATCATGGTGTCGACCAGCTCGGTGTCGCCCATCTTGTGGCCGTTGCGGAGATGGATGCAGTGGCGCGACTGGCTCATGCTTTCCTGGCCGCCGGCGACGAAGATTTGGGCGTCGCCGTTCTTCAGCGCCTGATAGCCCATGACCACCGCGCGCAGGCCCGAGCCGCAGACCTGGTTGACGCCGTAGGCCGGCACTTCCTTCGGCACGCCGGCGGCCATCGACGCCTGGCGCGCGGGGTTCATGCCCTCGCCCGCCGGCAGGATCTGGCCCATCACCACCTCGCCGACCTCTTCCGGCCCGACATGCGCGCGCTTCAAGGCCTCGGATATGGCGAGCTTGCCGAGGTCGTGCGCCGGCAGGCTCGAGAGTCCGCCGTTGAAGGCGCCAATGGGCGTGCGGACGGCGGAGGCGATGACGATGTCGGTCGGTGCGGTCATGGATGAACCTTGCGGGAATGAGAAACGATCATCGGCCCGTTCGGGCCAACCCGGCTTGATCCAGGTCAAAACCATAGATAATCCGGCCGGCGCGATTTGGGAACCGGCGCGTGGCAGGTCTGCGCCGCGGCGGCGCCGGAATCACACGATAGTCACCCGCGACGGCGCGGCGGGCGAGCGTCCAGCCGGCGCTTGCCGGCATGGCGGACGCGTCCTAGTGTCAATCGACGCCGCGGGGTGCGGCTAATCGGGGGGAGATCCAGTATGGTTTTTGTGAGCACGCGGGCGCGCACGCGCCTGTCGGCGGGCTGCCTTGCCTTGGCCGCGGCGGCGGTCCTGGCGGCGGCGCCGGCCCTGGCGCAGGGCAAGACCTATGACGGCAAGGCGGTGCGCATCGGCCACGGCACGGCGCACACCGTCGTCGTCACCGACGCCGCCGGTCACGCCACGGCGATCGGCATCGTCTTCACCGCCGGCGTGCTCGACGGCCTGCCCCACGCGACCAAGACCAAGGACGACTTCCCCTATCGGCTGGCGATGCCGCGCCAGGGTCCGCGCACCGCGGTCAATCACGTGGTGATGGACTGGGAGGCGAACGGCCATCCGCCGCCGCACGTCTACGACGTGCCGCATTTCGACTTCCACTTCTACCTGGTGAGCCGCGCGGCGCAGATGAAGGTGAAGTTCAAGAGCGAGAACGATTCCGGCAGCCCGGCGCAGCAGCCGCCGGCCGAGCTGGTGCCGGCGGGCTACGTCATGCCGCCGGGCACGGCGGTGCCGCAGATGGGCGCGCACGCGGTCAATCCGGCGGGGCCCGAGTTCCACGGCCAGCCCTTCACCGCGACCTTCATCTACGGCTACTACGACAAGCAGCTCACCTTCCTCGAGCCGATGGTGTCGATCGCCTACCTGAAGTCGCAGCCGGATTTCGCGGCGGCGGTGGCGCGGCCGGCGGCCTACAGCTTTCCGGGCGCCGATCCGTCGGCCTACAGCGTCAAGTACGACGCCGCGCACAAGACCTACACGCTGATGCTCGAGGCGCTGGCGCCGGCGGCGAAGGTGGTCGGGCGGTAGGTCGGCAGCGCCCCCCTCCCATTCC